>SVKQ01000013.1 GCA_015068325.1 Oscillospiraceae bacterium
GTGTGTCCCATGAGCCGGCGGCTCATGCCATGACGGTAATCATGGAAAGACAGCTGCGCGCCGCTGGCGCGCGTAGGATCTCATATCCCGGGAGGGGAGTCCCCTCCCCTCCCGGACCCACCCCATGCAAGAGGGGTGGCGGGACAGAATGACCGGCGGGATCCTCGTGTGTCCCATGAGCCGGCGGCTCATGCCATGATGGCGCCGGGGAGATAAAAACAACTGCGAGGTACATAGACTTTGATCACGCTGCACACCTTCGCCAGCGGGTCCGAGGGCAACTGCGCCCTGGTCTCCGCCGGCGACACACATCTGCTGCTGGACGCCGGCATCTCCTGCCGACGCATCGCCGCGGCGCTGGACGAGCTGGGGCTGGACCCCGGCGACCTGGACGCCCTGCTGATCACCCACGAGCACGCCGACCACGTGCGGGGGCTGGAGGTCCTGGCCCGGCGCTTCGCCGTCCCCGTCTATACCGGCGCCGCCACCGCCCGGCAGCTGTGCTACCGCACCGCCGGGCTGGAGGGGCTCATCCGGCCGGTGGAGCCCGGCGTGCCCCTGCCCCTGGGGGAGATCACCGTGACCGCCTTTCCCAACAGCCACGACGCCGCCGGCCCCCTGGGCTACCGGTTCGACTGCGGCGGCGCCTCCGCCGGCGTGCTGACCGACACCGGCGTGGTGACGGAGGCGGCCCGGCGGACGCTGGCCGGCGTGGAGCTGCTGGTGCTGGAGAGCAACCACGACGTGGAGTGGCTGCGCAGCGGGCCCTATCCCTACTCCCTGAAGGCCCGGATCCTCAGCGACCGGGGCCACCTGAGCAACGACGACGCGGCGGCCTTTGCCGCCGAGATGGCGGCGCTGGGCACGGCGCAGTTCGTGCTGGCCCACCTGAGCCGCCAGAACAACACGCCTCAGCAGGCGCTGGACACCGTGGGCGCCGCCCTGCTGGGCACCGGCGCGGCGGTGACCGCCGCGCCCCGGGACACCGTGAGCCGCCCCTATGCGGCGGAGGGAGCGCTATGCAGAAGATAACCGTGCTGTGCGTGGGCAGGCTGAAGGAGAAGTTCTACACCGAGGCGGCGGCCGAGTACGTCAAGCGGCTGGGCCGCTGGTGCGGCCTGACGCTCCTTGAGCTGCCGGAGCAGCGGCTGCCGGAGGACCCCTCCCCCGCCCAGGTCCGGCAGGCGCTGGCCGCCGAGGCGGCGGCCATCCGGGAGCGGCTGCCCAAGGGCGGCGCCGTGGCGGCCCTGTGCGTGGAGGGCGACGCCTGCTCCAGCGAGGCGCTGGCCCGCCGGCTGGAGGAGCTGGCCGTGGCGGGCAGGACCCAGGTGACCTTCCTCATCGGCGGCAGCTACGGGCTGGACGAGGAGCTGAAGCGCTCCGCCGACTGGCGGCTGAGCATGTCGCCCATGACCTTTCCCCACCACCTGGCCCGCATCATGCTGCTGGAGCAGCTCTACCGGGCGTATCAGATCCAGGCCGGGACCCGGTACCACAAGTGAGGGCCGGACGGCTGCACCACATTTTGAACCACCACAAAGGAGGCCGACATCTATGGACGACATCACCCGCTGGGGCCGCGGACGCGACGTGCCCCTCTGGCCCGCCGGGCCCGACGGCGAAAAGGAGCCCGCCGAGCTGCTGCGCCACACCTTCGACTCCGCCGCCGAGGCCGACATGGTCATCTCCCTGCTCTCCGCCTACGGCATCCCCTGCTTCCCCTACTACGAGGGCGAGGGCCTGGCCGGGAAGATCATCAGCGGCTTCTCCGGCTTCGGCGCGGCGCTGTATGTGCCCCGCAGCCGGTTGGAGGAGGCCTCGGCCCTGCTGGCCGCCGAAGTGCTGGACGACAACGACAAGGAGGATACCCCATGAACTACCGACAGGAATATGAGAAGTGGCTCCGGAGCGACGCCATCACCGAGGACGAGCGCGATGAGCTGCGGGCCATCGCCGGCGACGAGAAGGAGATCGAGAGCCGGTTCTACGCCCCGCTGGAGTTCGGCACCGCCGGGCTCCGGGGCACCATGAAGATGGGCCTGCACCAGATGAACGTGTACGTGATCCGCTGGGCCACCCAGGGCTTCGCCCAGATCATCTGCGCCGAGGGCGAGGCGGCCAGGGAGCGGGGCGTGGCCATCTGCATGGACTGCCGCAACCACTCCATGGACTTCGCCCGGGCCGCCGCCGAGGTCTGCGCCGCCAACGGCATCCGCGTGCGCATCTTCGAGAGCCTGCGCCCCACGCCGGAGCTGAGCTTCGCCGTGCGGCACTACGGCTGCCAGGCCGGCATCAACGTGACCGCCAGCCACAACCCCAAGGAGTACAACGGCTACAAGGTCTACTGGGCCGACGGCGCCCAGCTGCCCCCCGCCCACGCCGACGCCATCGCCCGGGCGCTGGAGGACATCGACATCTTCGAGGGCGTGCGCCGGATGGACTTCGACGAGGCCGTGGCCCGGGGCCTCATCCGGTGGATGGGCGCCGAGACCGACGAGGCCTTCATGGCGCAGGTGTACGGCATGATCAACGACCGGGCCTCCATGGCCGCCGTGGCCGACGAGTTCCGGATGGTCTACACCCCCTTCCACGGCTGCGGCCACGAGCTGGTGCCCCGGGCCCTGCGGGAGCTGGGCGTGAAGCACCTGTACTGCGTGCCGGAGCAGATGGTGCTGGACGGCGACTTCCCCACCGTGGTCTCCCCCAACCCGGAGAATCCGGAGGGCTTCGCCCTGGCCGTCGAGCTGGCCGACAGGGTGGGCGCCGACTTCCTGCTGGGCACCGACCCGGACAGCGACCGGGTGGGCATTATGGTCCGCGCGCGGGATGGCTCCTTCCTCCCCGTCACCGGCAACCAGACCGGCGTGCTGCTGACGGACTACCTCATCGGCGCGCTGCGCCGCGCCGGCACCATGCCGGAGCGTCCCGTGCTGCTCAAGACCATCGTCACCACCGAGATGGCCCGCCGGGTGGCCGAGGAGAACGGCGTGACCTGCTGTGACACCTTCACCGGCTTCAAGTTCATGGCCGAGAAGAAGAACGCCCTGGAGGAGAGCGGCCAGGGCAAGGTGATCCTCTCCTTTGAGGAGAGCTACGGCTACATGCTGGGCGACTTCGTCCGGGACAAGGACGCCGTCACCGCCTCCATGGTGCTGACAGAGATGGCCGCCTGGTACGCCTCCCGGGGCATGACGCTCTATGACGCCATCAACGCCCTGTACGAGAAGTACGGCTGGTACGGCGAGCAGACCCACAACCTGGTGATGCCGGGGCTGGACGGCGTGGCGAAGATGGCGGCCCTGATGGCCGGCCTGCGCGCCGAGCCCCCCGCCCGGATCGCCGGCACGGCCGTGGCCGTGCGGAAGGACTATGCCGACGGCAGCGTGGTCCGCTGCGCCGACGGTGCCGTCAGCTCCATGGAGCTGCAGGGCTCCAACGTACTGCGCTACGAGCTGACGGACGGCACCACCATCCTGGTGCGGCCCAGCGGCACCGAGCCCAAGGTGAAGGTCTACGTGCTGACCCGGGGCGCCGACGCCGCGGAGCGGGACGCCAACCTGGCCAGATACGGCGAGTGGGCCCGGTCCCTGGCGGAGTGAGGCACGGACTGAGAGATATACAGGCAAAAAGCTCCCCCGGCCGAGCGGCCGGGGGAGCTTCTTCTCTTTTTCTCACAGCACCTTTGAGCGCTCGTTCCCGTAGAAGAACAGCGCCAGCGTGCCGGGGCCCACATGGGAGCCGGTGACGGGCTCGTAGCCCACGATGGTGATGGGGCCGGTCTGGCCCGCCTGCCGCAGCAGGTGCTGCAGGTGCAGCGCGTCGGCCGGGCAATCCGCCTGGGCGATGCTCACCGGTTCGGCCGGGTCGGTGCGCTTCTGGGCGTACAGCTCCGCCAGGCGCTCCACCGCCCGCTTCTTGCCCCGCACCTTGTCCCGCATGACGATGTGGCCCTCCCCGTCGCCGAAGAGGATGGGCTTGATCTGCAGCAGCTGGCCCGCCAGCACCGCGCCGCCCCACAGACGGCCCGTCTTGCGGATATACTTCAGGTTATCCACCACGAAGTACTGGTTCATCCGCTCGATCTGGCGGTACACATGGGCGCAGATCTCATCCACCGTCTTGCCCTGGTCCCGCAGCTCCGCCGCCTCCAGGGCGTGCTGTCCCTCGCCCAGCGAGGCGCCCTTGGCGTCGATGATGCGCACCGCGCGGCCGGGGTACTCCCGCTCCAGCTCGTCGCGCACCATGCACAGCATGCCGTAGGTGCCGCTGATGCCGCCGGACAGGCAGATGCAGATGATGTCGTCCCCCTGCTCCAGCAGCGGGACGAAGAGCTCCCGCACGTCGCCGGGGCTGGGCATGGAGGTCTTCACGTCGGCGCCCCGGCGCATGGCCTCGTAGAAGGCGATGGCGTCGAAGGGCGCGGCGGGGTCGGCCTCCACGCCGTCCACGGTATAGGTCAGGTGCAGCAGGGCGATGTCGCGCTGCTGGGCCAGCTCGGGCGGCAGATTGGCCGCCAGGTCGGTGAAAATACGGATCACGTTGCGGTTCCTCCCATCTCCTGCCGGAGCCAGCCGGTCAGGATGTCATACAGTTTTACGTAGCCGGGCATGGTCAGGTGGATGCCGTCGGCGGCGATGAGCCGGGGCAGCTGCCGGTCCAGCAGGAAGGGGCGGCGCACGTCGATCAGCGGCAGGCGCCGCTGGGCGGCGAAGCCGGCCACCGTCTCGGAATAGGCCTCCTGATAGCGGTAGATACGCTGCACGTCCCCCAGCCACTGCAGGATGCGGCTGCGGCTGAGCCCCTCCCGGCAGATGAAGCCCAGGTAGCGCTCGGCGTCGATGGGCGGCAGCGTCATCAGCACCGGCTGCACGCCGGCGCCGGTCAGCGCGTCCACCGTTTCGCCCAGCAGGCGGCGAAAGGCGGACAGCTCCGTGCGGGGCTTGTGCTCCCGCTCCGGCTCGGCGGCCACGGCCGCCCAGTCGAAGTCGCTGTCGTTGCCGCCGTAGGCCACCAGCGCGTAGCGCGCGTCCAGCCCGCGGCCCACGTCATGGGCCACCAGCGCCCGGCCCTTGCTGACCGTGGCGCCCATCTTGGCCCGGTTGGTCAGGGCAAAGTCCGCGCTGCGGTAGCGATCCCGCAGCTCGTCCAGATGAAAGTGATAGCGAAAGGCCTGATCCGGCATGGTGGCCTTCATCAGGGAGTCGCCGTAGATGTACACACCGCATGACATGATATATCACCTCGCTAAAGCTAATATAGCATATTAGCACAGGCAAGTCAACGGCGTTTTTGATAATATTTTGTTGCAGATGCGGCTGTTTTCTGCTATAATATGCCCCAGAACGGGACAAGGGAGGCGCGGACATGGCGCAGAAGAAGGAGCAGCCGGCGGCCAGACAGCCGGAGCAGGCGCAGCCGCTGGACCGGATCGCCCTGCCCGCGTGGGAGGAGCTGCCGGATTTCGGCGTGTACATGGACCAGGTGGTGACGCTGTTGAGCGGCTATCTGTCCTTTTTGCCGGAGGCGGGCGAGAGCATCGTCTCGGCCTCGGCCATCAACAACTATGTGCGGCTGAAGATCATGCCGGCGCCGGTGAAGCGGAAGTACTTCCGGGTGCACCTGGCGTACCTGCTGATGATCCTGCCCATGAAGCAGAGCATCTCCATCGCCGACATCCCCCGCATCCTGCCGGCGGACGCCGACGAATCGGCGGTGCACCGGGCGTACGAGGATTTTGCCGGCCAGTTCCGCAAGACGGCGGATTTCTTCCACGCCCAGGTAGCGGAGGTGCTCTCCGGCCTGACCGGGGGCGGCGACCGCAGCGGCGTGCGGCGCCTGGCGCTGGAGAGCGTGCTGGTGTCGTCCTTCGCCCGCATCCTGGCCGAGCGGCTGATCCCCCTGCAGGAGCCGCCGGCGGAGGAGCCGTGAGACCATCCACTCACAGTATACCTCTCCCCCGCTCCGGACGCAAGTGAACAAACGGTAAACCATATGGTATGCAGCAAAAAGGCAGACGCGCCGAAAGGGGGCACTTCGTAAGGAAGTGCCCCCTTCTTCAAAAGCAGGATGATTGACAACTCCGGTCAGCGTTGATATCATACAACAAAGCGGTAATGCGGAGGACATAAACGTGGAAGCAGCCATTCGAAGGGTTCGGCAGGGCGACGAAAACGCTTTGGCCTATATTCAAACGCAAAGCTGGAAGGCGGCGTTTGTGGGGATTCTTGACGTTGAGACATTAGCCGATTGTACGGATATCGACCGAGCGACCAATATGTATAAGCGGCTCTTGGAGGAGAACATCGGAAACGGATATATGCTTTCCGTAGAAGGGGAACCCCACTGTATTGCATTTTGGGATGCGGCTCGTGACGAGGAGTTTGCCGACAAGGCGGAGTTGATCTGCATCCACAGCTTGCCGGTTAACTGGCACAAAGGTTATGGCAGTCAAATGATGGATCGGGTTCTGAAGGATATCAAGAAAGCCGGATACTCTGAAGTGGTATTGTGGGTGTTCCGAGATAACCTTCGCGCCAGAGCCTTTTACGAAGCAATAGGGTTTACACTGACTGGCATTTCAAAGCCGGCTTTTGACACAGAGGAAGTCCTTTATTCCAAAGAGATAAAATAGAGACAAACTCTCATTTACCGAGTGATGCTATTTCTTGTCCGCAGTTTTAGCGAGCATCGGATTTTGACCCACAAAATCCGGAGACCGCAATAATCAAATCAGGCGTGACCACTTCGGTCACGCCTGGTTCATATTCTTTTCGTCAGTGACAACTGCCTCAAAGCAACATCCTTATGAAGTGTGCGCGAAGGGCGTCTGCTTATTTGCGGTGTCAAAGGGGCCGTTTGGAGGGCCGGCGGACCGCTACCGGCGCAGCAGGCGGCGGAGGGGGCCGGTGACCAGCCCGCGCTCGTAGCGGTTCATGCCGAACAGCCACAGGGACGGGAGATACACCGCCATGAACACCACGCCCCACAGCACCACGCCCAGATAGCCGCGGACCGGGGCCAGCAGCGAGATGGCCACCGCCGCCACCAGCGGCAGCGCCATGCTGGGCAGCAGCTGGAAGATCCGCCGCCAGAACCGGGGGATGTCCAGCCCCACCCGGCGGTGGAAGTACCAGTTCATCAGCAGCACGCCGCCCAGGAAGCAGGCGATCATGGTGCCCACGGCGGCGCCCAGCCCCTGCCAGGCGATGCACAGCGGGATGGAGATGAGGGCATTGAACACCGCGATCGACGCGCCGCACAGGGCGTTGAACTTGTGCATGTTCTTGGCCCGCAGGATCTCATAGCCCACCAGCTGCACGTTCTGCCAGATGGTGGCGAAGAACAGCAGCAGCGTGGTGTAGTAGTCCACGGCGAACTTGGCGTCGCCGCCCCAGAGCACCACGAAGGTGCGGCCCACCGCCACGAAGCCCAGGAAGATGCCCGACAGCAGCATGAACTGCAGCCGCGCCGCCTTGATGAACAGATTGTCCAGGTTCCGCATGGGGGCACGCTGGGCCACCAGCCGGTGGACCCGGGGGATCAGCACGTTGCTGACGGCCGCGGAGAAGGACTGGTAATACACGTTCAGCTGGGCCGCCACCGTGTACACCGTGACGGCGGTGGTGCCGTGGAACCACAGCAGCAGCAGCCGGTCGATGGACCAGTTGAAGTTGTCCACCACGATGCCGATGAACACGTAGACGGTGAAGCCGAACATCCGCCGCATGAGGCCGAAATCGTACCGGCGGAAGGAGAAGCGCATGCCCAGCCGGGCAAAGCAGTAGTACACGTCGATGACGCCGGTGGCCAGGGTGAAGGCCAGCGTCACCACCGTCAGCGTGACGGAGCGGTAGCCCAGCAGCAGCAGCGGGATCATCAGCAGCGGATTGAGCACCTGCTTGCCCATGGCCACGATCTTCTGGAACAGGTACCGCTCGTGGAGGGTGATGTGGGAGTTGAACACGCTCAGCGGCAGGAACACGGCGGAGTTCACCGTCATGATCCGCAGCAGCTTTTCGCCCAGGGCCACCTCCTCCGGCGTGGTGTTGGCGCCGAAGATCACGCTGCCGTGGAAGGACAGGATGAACCCCACCGCCAGGCAGATGAGGCCCAGGGCCGTGAAGGTCAGCAGGAACATGCCGTTGAGCTTGGCCATCATGGACCGGTCGTTCTTCACCTTGGCCCGGGAGTAGTAGCGGATGTAGGCGCTGTTCATGCCCAGGTTCAGCAGGTTCAGGTACGAGATGATGGGCAGCACCGCCTGGTAGATGCCGTACTCGCTGTCCCCCAGGCGCTGGATCATCACCGGCGTGTAGACCAGAGAAATCGCGGTGCTCAGCCCCATGGACACATAGGACAAAATGGCGCCCACACGTATTTGGTTGATCTGGCGCTTGGCGGCCACGGCGGCACCTCCCTTCCCGGTCGTCGGTTCCCGTCCGGCGCCCACCGGCGCGCAGACGGACAGCTTATTATAACGGATTTTTCCCCGGGTGTAAAGAGGGGGTTTTGCGGCGCGGCGGGGATGCGCGGGGGCGGCGGGCTGCCGGCGGCGACGGGTCGGGAGGCATCGCGCTTGCGGAGGGCACGGAGGCCGGCGGCGACCACAAAAACCAGCGGGGATGGCGGATCGCCCTCCCCTGCGGTATATGCGGCAGATATACGGTCTATGACACGGCGGGGACGGCGGCAAAAAAGGGGCGGGGCCTCTGCCCCGCCCCTGCCGTGAAAACGGTCCGGCGCGTCAATTCTTCAGCCGCTTGTCGCTCTTCACCGCCAGGCGGGTGCCCACCGTCTGGAAGATCTGCACCAGCACGATCAGCACCACCACCGCCACCACCATCACCAGATACTTGTAGCGGTAGTAGCCGTAGTTGATGGCGATCTGGCCCAGGCCGCCGCCGCCGATGATACCGCTCATGGCGCTGTAGCCCAGGATGGTGGTCAGGGCGATGGTCACGTTGTTCAGCAGCGAGGGCACGCTCTCCGGGATCATGACCCGGGTGATGATCTGCATGGGGGTGGCGCCCATGGACTGGGCCGCCTCGATGATGTTGGGGTCCACCTCCCGCAGGCTGCTCTCCACCAGCCGGGCGATGAACGGGAACGCCGCCACCACCAGCGGCACGATGGTGGCCGTGGTGCCCACGGTGGTGCCGATGAGCAGACGGCTCAGGGGGAACACCATGATCATCAGGATCAAAAACGGGATGGACCGCAGCAGGTTGATGACCACATTGAGCGCCTTCATCAGCCAGCCGGGCAGGGGCAGCACACCGCCCTTCTCCCCCGCCACCAGCAGCACGCCCAGGGGCAGGCCCACCACCACCGCCAGCGCCGTGGAGACCACCGTCACATAGAACGTCTCCCAGATGGCGAAGGGGATCTCGTTTTGCAGACACTGGAGCGCCTCGGCCACCGATTTGGCCGAAAAGATGTTCTCATACAAGGTCGGTCACCTCCTCCACCGTCAGGTTGGGGATCGTCGCCAGGAAGCCCTTGGCGGCCTCCATCTGCTCATGGGGGATGCCCAGCAGCATGCCGCCGTACGTCTCGCCGTCGATGGGCTGGGTGGTGGCGGAGATCACGTTGGCCAGGATGCCCAGCTCGCGGGCCATGCGGGCCACCATGGGGATGCCGGTGGTGGCCGAATCGCGGAAGATCAGCCGCAGCCGGCCCTCACTGCGCCGGTCGGACACCGACTCGTCCACCCGGCCGGGGAACACCAGCCGCCGGCCCGCGTCGCTCTTCGGCGCGGCGAACACAGCGGACACCAGCCCCTCCTCGGCCACGGTGCCGCGGTCCAGGATGGCCACGTGGCGGCAGATCTCCTGCACCACGCTCATCTGGTGGGTGATGACCACCACGGTGATGCCCAGCTTGGCGTTGATGTCCCGGATCAGGGACAGGATCTGGGCGGTGGTGTTGGGGTCCAGGGCGCTGGTGGCCTCGTCGCACAGCAGCACACGGGGCTCGGTGGCCAGGGCGCGGGCGATGGCCACGCGCTGCTGCTGGCCGCCGGAGAGCTGGGCCGGATACGCACCCGCCTTGTCCGGCAGGCCCACCAGCTCCAGCAGCTCCATGGCCCGCTTCCGGGCCTCGGCCTTCTTCACGCCGGAGAGCTCCATGGGGAAGCACACGTTGTGCAGGCAGGTGCGCTGCATCAGCAGGTTGAACTGCTGGAAGATCATGGTGATGTCCCGCCGGGCCGCCCGCAGCTGGGCCGGCGACAGGGCGCCCATGTCCCGCCCGTCCACGACGACGGTGCCGGAGGTGGGCCGCTCCAGCATGTTGATGCACCGCACCAGCGTGCTCTTGCCGGCGCCGGACATGCCGATGATGCCGTATATGTCCCCGTCGGCGATGGTCAGGTTGATGTCGTTGAGGGCATCCACCCGGTCCTCGCCGGAGGAGAAGGTCTTGCACAGATGTCTGATCTCGATCATGGGAGGTGATCCTTTCGTGGGTGTGGGATGCGCGCACCATTCAATATAGCGCAGCGGCGGGGCGGCTGTCAAGCGGGTGCCGCGGCCCGGCCGCGCGGCGCGCAAAAAAAACTCCCCCTCAAGGACGCGGATGCCCGCGGCGCCGCTGTGGACACGGCGCCGCGGGATCTGCCGGCATTCCATATATTTGAGGAGAAGATATGGACAGATGTTACTTGCCCAGCGCGCCCAGGTCGGACTGCTTGCCGCCGTAAAGGCCCATGGGCTCCACGTGGATGCCCGCCACGGACACGATGTGGGTGCCCTGCTCGGCGTTGAAGTCATCCAGATAGGGCACGTGCTGGAAGTAGTTGGCGTCGAGGGTGCCGTCCTCCACCACGGTGTTGGGCACCACGTAGTCGTTGAACTCCTGCACGGTCAGGGTGATGCCCTTGGCGGCCAGGATGTCCTTGGCGACGGCCAGGATCTCGGCGTGGGGCGTGGGAGAGGCGGCCACGGTGATGGCGGCGCCGTTCAGGGCGGCGTAGTCCAGGCTGGCGTCATAGCCGTCGCCGGGGGTCGCCACGGTGCTGACCACACTGCCGCCGTACTGCTGGGCGATGAAGTCGGCCACGGCCTGGCTCTGCAGCGCGGCCACCAGGGCCAGCACCACGGGCTCCTTCTCCCGACCCTCCTTGACGGCCAGGATGTTGGCGTAGGCGGAGGCGCCGCCCTCGATCAGCAGGGAGTCCTTCACCGGGTTCAGCCCGGCGTTGATGGCGAAGTTGGAGTTGATGACGGCGTAGTCCACGTCCTTGAGCACGTTGGGCAGCTGGGCGGCCTCGGCCTCCACGATCTCCACGTTGTAGGGGTTGTCGGCGATGTCGTTCTTGGTGGCGGTGATGCCGGCGCCCTCCTTCAGCTTGATGATGCCGTTGGCCTCCAGCAGCAGCAGGGCGCGGGCCTCGTTGGTGGTGTCGTTGGGCACGGCGATCTGGATGGTGGTCTTCTTGCCGCCGCAGCCGGTCAGCACCAGGGACAGGGTCAGCAGCAGGGACAGGATCAGCGCAGAGGCGCGAATGTGCTTTTTCATGGTGATATCTCCTTTTATTTCATCATTTTTTGGTTTGTACAAAACTTTTTTCATCCCGCCGCGGATCGCGGCGCTCTCTTTCATCGCTCTGTGTCCGGCGGACACATTCGCAGCTCGTAGCAGGCGGCCATGCCGCGTCATCTCCCTTCGGCAAAATAAAAACGGCGGAAAGTCAAAGCTTTCCGCCGCCATGGGCTGTTGTGGCCCGGCCGGAGCCGGTGTCAGGAAAGGCTTTGACGATTTTGCGCGCGGCGCATCATGCACATGGACATGTCCATGCACATCAGGCGCATCATCATGGCGTTGCAGCGCGTCATCGTCAGCGTTCTCCCTTCCCCGTTTCTCGTCCGCCTGGGCGGATTGGTTGCATGATAGCACGCTAAAGCGCCGCTGTCAACCGTTTTTTGGAGAAAAGTTTCCGTGCATTTTTTGATAGGAGGCATAAGTGTGGTTTATGGTCGGGGCGTGCGGACGCGGCGCAGGCCCTCCGGCGGCGGGCCGGAGGGCCTGTGGGGGTGAGGGCTCCGCAGGGGCGGGGCGCCTACAGCGCGATCTGCACGCCGTGTCTGGCGAACAGGGCCCGGAAGCTCTTCTTCTGGGCCGGGGTCAGCCGGGCGGCGTACTGGCGGGCCAGGCTCTCGGCCGCGTCGGCGTTGCCGGCGGTGAGGTAGTTGCCCATGGCCCGGCTCAGGCTCTCCGCCGCCGTGGAGCTGAGGGAGCCCTTGCCGCTCTCCGGGGACGGCGCCCTGCCGTTGTTGGCGCGGACCGGCGTGCCGGTGCGCTCCGCGGCGGCGTCGCTGGCCTTCTGCTCCGCGGCGGCCCGGTCGGCGTAGTAGCGCAGGGCCTGCTGCCAGGCGGCCCGGTCGGCGCTCTCGGCCGTCTCGGCGGCGCTGCGGGCCGACTCCAGCGCGTCGCGCCAGTCCTCCTGCCCCTGCTGCCAGCGGTCATACTCCTCCTGCTGCTGCCGGAGCAGGCGGTCATACTGCCGCTCCGCCGCCGCGCCCCGGGCCTCATACCGGGCCCGGGCGTTCTCCTCCAGCTGGGGGATCAGGGCGGCCAGTTCCTCCAGCTGGCGGCCGTAGGCCTGCTGGCCCGCCGCCTGGGCGTAGCTGGAGCCGTAGCCCCCCGTCAGGGCCGCGCCGCGGCCCACGGTGTCCTCCATGGCGGTGCGGCCCCGGCGCTGATAGTCCTCCGCCGCCCGCTGATAGGTCACGTCGGCGGCGGGGTCGTAGGAGAACGGCTCCCGCCCGGCGATCTCGTCGTACAGGGCGGCGAGCTGCTCGTCGAAGGACGAGCGGTAGGCCGCCGGGCGGGCGGCGGCCAGGCTGTCGTACTCGGAGCGGGCGGCCAGCGCCTCGGCGGAGGGGCTGTAGCCCTGCTCCAGCCGGTAGAGCCGGTCGGCCGTCTCGTCCGACACGCCGGAGAGCACCTGCTTGCCGGTGGTGGGGGCGGCGGTCCCGGCGGCGGCGGGGGTCGAGAGCAGGTGGCCCCAGGTCTCGCTGCCCACCACGCCGTCCACCCGCAGGCGGTTCTTCTTCTGATAGTCCGTCACGGCGGCCCGGGTCAGGGGGCCGTAGCCGCCGTCCACATCCAGGCTGTAGCCCCGCTGGTTCAGCAGGCTCTGCAGGCGGCGCACCGCGTCGCCCCGGCTGCCGTATTGCAGCAGCGGCTGATACGTAGATGGCATGTTCACATATCTCCTTTCCTCGTTGAAAAAGCGCCCCTCACGCCTCGGCGCCGGTGAAGCGCTTCCAGCCGGTCCAGGCGGAGGCGCCGGACTGCTGGCGCAGATAGAGGCCGCCGGCGGCATCCAGCAGCAGCAGGCCCCTGCGGGGCGCCGAGACCCGGTCATACACCCACAGGGCGAAGTTGGAGGCGGTGGGGCAGTTGTCGGACGACACGTCCCGCAGCGCCGCCGCCACGGCGCCGCTGGCCGCCTCGTACCGGCCGGGCGCCAGCGCCGTCAGCGTCTCCGTGCCCGCCAGCGCCGTGCCCGGGCCGAACAGCGCGGCGGAGACGGCGTCGGACACCGCCTCCTCCACCCAGCCGCGGGTGGCCAGCGTCTCCCAGCCGGTCCAGGTGGCGCCGCCGTCCGCCGTGCTCCGCCGGATCGAGGCGCCCAGGCGGGTCACATACTCCTGCACCAGATACGTCAGGCCTGCGGAGCCGCCGGCGATCCACACCCGCAGCGTGCCGGCGTTGGAAGAGGGGCAGTGGGCCAGGGATTGCGCGGTGGTCCCGCTGGTGACGCCGTAGACCCCCGGCTCGGTGTAGCCGTCCAGGTCGGCGCCGGCGGGCACCGCGGCCCGGGCACGGCCCAGGCCCAGCACCCGGCCCATCACGCTCCAGTCGCCGCAGTCCAGGGCGCCGTCGTACTCGGCGTATTTGCCGAAGGCGGCGCCGCCGCCCCCGGCGCGCAGGTGCAGCGTCACCGACGCGGTGGGGATCTGATAGCGGGTGGAGGCGCTGTGGCCCAGCGCGTCCGTCACCGACAGCTCCACCTCGTAGGAGGCGGTGGCCGACAGGCCGGCGTTTACGGTTTTGGCCGTGCTGTCGGTCAGGGCGGTCCAGGCGCTCCAGCCGCCGCCGGCGGCGCGGTGCCGCTCCCGCACGGTGCGGCTGTTGCACCCGCCCACCGGGGACACGCTGCCGGCGCACAGCACCCGCAGATACGACCCCGTGTCCGACGGCGCGCCGCCGCTGTCGCAGCGGAAGGCGTCGGAGGCCGTGAGGGACGGGTGGGCGTAGTCGTACACGGTCACGGACCGGCTCACGTAGGCCGACCACTTGCCGCGGCTGTCCTTCACCCGCACCTTGACGGCGCCGTTGGCGGCCGTCAGCACGGCGGAGGTGGCCTCCCGGGCCGTCAGCGTCTGGCCGGTGCCGGCGATCACCGCCTGGTAGCCGGTGATGGAGGCCCCGTAGGAGGTGGCGCCGGTGATCCGGTAGTGGAGGCGGCTGAAGCCCTTCACCGCCACCCGGTCGCCGCCGACGCGCCAGTCGTCCACCACGGCGTTGGCGTTGACGATGTCCCCCGCCGTCGCCGCCGCGGTAAAGGCCAGCGACGCCGTGGGCGCATAGGCGGGCACCTGCAGCACGGCGGTGCGCTCCGTGGTGCCGATCAGCGCGCCGCCGCTGTACGTCTGCAGCGTGAAGGTCACCGTGCCGGAGGCGGCCGACGGGATCTGGGCCCCCAGGGACGCGGGCGGCGTCCAGCTGAGGGAGGCGGCGGCCGTCCCGGCGGCGACGGTGCCGGAGGCGGCGCCGAAGCGGTAGGTCAGCGTGTGGGTGAAGCCGCTGTCGGCGCGGCGGATGGTCAGCGTTTTGGCCGCGCCCATGGTCAGCGTGCCGGGGGCCGCCAGCGTGCTGGCCCGGGGGATCGCCGGCAGCGTCACCGCCCCGGAGACGGACAGCTCCGCCGGCGTGTAGCTGCTGACGAAGCCGCTGTGCCACGTGCCGGCGAGCGTCACGCTGCCGGTGCCGTCGCTCCGGTGGGTCACGGTGACGGCGCGGCTGCCCAGCGTGTACCATCCCTTGGCGGGATAGTTGTAAGGGTTATATACTTTACTGCTGTTGCCGTCAGCGGCAATGGTGTAGTAGCAGCTGTCGGCATTCTCGTTGTAGGAGCGGCCGGTACCGTTGCAGATGTACAGCGTCACCGCCAGGGCGGAGGTGCCCGCCGCCGCGTCCTGGCTCACCGTGTAGTCCAGCCGCAGCTGCCAGCCGTTCACGGCCGTGCCGTAGATGGAAGCCATGTCCTCACCCCCCGATCCATTTCACCGCCAGCCCGTCGGCGCCGGCGCTGACGCGCCACGGCCCCACCGACAGGTTCTGCAGGGCCACCACGTCGGTGATGTAGAGCTGGTTGTTGCTGACGTAGGCCACCTCCACCCCGTCCTGCCAGAAGGACAGGCGGTTGGCGGCGTAGACGGCCCGGAAGTTCTTCTTCTCGATGATCGTGTCGCCGCTGTCGCTGTCCACGCTGGTCACCAGGTTCTGGCCCACCGCCATGCCGTAGACGGGCGTGGCGCCGTCGTAGTCCACGATGCCGGTGCGGATGCTGCCCTCCACCGCCGTGCGCCAGGCGGTGAACCCGGCGCTGACGGCCTCCACGTCGGCGCGCAGCTCCGAGAAGTAGTCGTAGTACTGGGTCAGGGCGCTGGGGTCCGCCTCGATGACGGCGTTGAGCCGCTCCACGTAGCTGCCGAAGTCCGAGAGGGCCATGTATTCCCCGGCCAGCTCCGCCCGGAGCGTCTCCATCTCCTGGCGCACCACTGCGGCGGTCTTGACGATCAGGCTCTTGAGCCGGTCGTAGCTCTCCGTCAGCTCCGCGCCCACGGAGGCGGCCGACTGCCGGGCCTGCTGCGCCGCCGGCACCGATACGTCCACCCGGTCCAGCGCCAGGTTCAGCTGCTGGGCCAGCTGGAAGAGATAGGCGTACTGGGCCCGCACCTGCTCCTGCAGCTCCCCCGCCGGCGCGGGGGGCATCTGTACCTTGCTCACGGGCCGTCACTCCCCTTTCCGTACAGGGCCGTCAGGCTGTATACCTTGACGGCGCCGGTGCCGCTCAGCCGCAGCCGCAGCCGCTCGCAGCGCCGGGGCCGCACGTGCAGCAGCGCCCGCTGGGCCGCCGCGCCGCCGCCGGTGACGGTGCCCTGGCTCTCCCAGGTCTCGCCGCCGTCGTAGCTGACGGCGGCGGTGACGGAGGCCCCCGCCGGCACCGACGCGTGGACGGTGAGCCGCTGGAGGTAGCGGCTGCGGTCCTCCGTCAGGCCCAGGTCGCCGCTCTCGGCCGCCCAGCGGACGCTCCCCTCCTCCGGCGTGCCGGCCAGGCCGTGGAGGGCCAGCAGCCGGCCGGTGTCCCCCTCCAGGCAGTAGAGCTCGCCGTCCGCGGCGGCGAAGGCCGCGGCCCGGGTGGCGTCCTGCCGGTGCCACAGCCGGCGGCGGACGTCGTAGACCAGCAGGTGCCACGCGCCGCTCTCGTCGGCCATGGACACCCAGTACTGGCCCCGCCACGCCCCGGCCACGGCGCCGTGGTACACCGTGTCCCCCAGGGCGGCGGACACCGGCGACGGCAGGCTGCCGGAGAAGGCACACACCCCGTGGACGCCGTGGTAGTACAGCGTCCCGTCCACCACCTGCAAGCTGGCGGCGCTGCCCTGCTTCACCCCGTCGCACTGGAGCGTGACGATCTGGTGGGCGCCGGAGGCCTCCGGATACACCCGCTCGATGCAGTGCTCCTTGAAGAACAGGGGGCTGCCCAGATAGGCCGCCGCGCCGGTGAAGGCGCCGTCGCTGCCCCGGCCGGCGGCGTAGCTGTCGGTGCTGAGGCCCTGGAAGACGCGCCAGTTTTTGAAATCCCCCAGCTTGCTGGCATAGATCTCGTTGACGGTCTTGCCGTCCGCCAGGCCGTACTTGCAGCCCCAGAGCCGGTTGCCGCACTCCACCACGTAGTCCATGTCCGGCACGGTGCGGGAGACGGTGACGGCGCCGCTCTGGCTGCCCGCCTCCGCCAGCGCCGCCACCACCAGCGCGTCGTCGGCCACGGACTGCAGCAGGAAGCTGCCGTTCAGTTCCTCCGCGGCGCAGCCGCTGATGTCCACGGCGTCGCCGGCGGAAAAGCCCGCGCCGATGCCGGGGCAGCGGAGGGCGGTGTATGTGTCGGCGAGTGTCTGCCAGCCGTCGGCGCCGTACTGGCGCAGCACCGCCGGGGACACGCCGGTATCCAGCCACAGCGCGCCGATCCGGGGCCCGGCGGGCTCCGCGGCGCCGCTGGCGTAGGTCAGGGCCGCCCCGTCGGCGCGGCAGGGGGCCCAGCTCACCGACGCCGAGGTGGTGACGGTGCGCTCCAGGGGCCCGAAGTCGCTGAGCCGGGCCGTGTCGATGTACATCTTGTCCGGCCAGATCACCAGATACGCGCCCATGCCCACCAGCTGCTTGGGCCCGTCGGTCAATTGCAGGCCGGTGGCCAGGCCGTTGATGTACAGCGTGCCGCCGTCCACCCAGATGAGGGCGTCCTTGGCGGTGAGGCCGTTGGGCCGGTGCAGCGTGGCGGCCACGGCCCGCCGGGGCCGGACGGTCAGGGCGGGCCAGCCGTCGGCGCACAGGTTCTCCGTGTGGGCGAAGGCGCCCGGCTGCAGCGGGGTGCGCCGGTCATAGCCGGCGAAGGCGGTGACGGCGGTGCGGCGGAGGGCCGGCGCCGTCAGGCGGGGAAAAAACATGCGCCCGCCCCCCTTCAGCACAGCCGCAGGGCCGCCGGGCCCCGGGGCGCGTGGGTGCGGAACCAGAAGTCCCGCAGCGTCAAAAGGCCGTTGTTCCACGCCGCCGCGGCGTTGTTGTACCGCTCCGTCTCGCCGTTGGCGTAGTGGATCTGGCTCTCCACGTAGTGGCGGTAGAGCTCGTCGTAGGGCGGCGGGGCCAGCAGGGCGTCGCCGTCGGCCAGGGTGTCCGGCACGGCGACCTCCCCGCCCCCGGCGCAGGGCGCCACCACCTCCCGGGCCACGAAGCCCTCGGCCTGGGTCAGCCAGCGGCGCTTCTCCGCGTCGGTGTACTGGTTGGGCAGCAGCGCGTCCACCTGGGAGAGCACCGCGCCCGCGGTCAGATGGGCCATGGTCGGCTCCCTCCCCTCAGTTGGCCATGCGGTCCACATAGCTGCGGGCCGCCTCGGCCATCATGCGGGCGTTCTCCAGCACCTCCGCCACGTGGCGCGGCACCTCCACCTCCACGCCGCGCATGATCTTCCAGCTGCGGCCGTTGACGGAGACGATGACGAAGTTCTCCTCCTGCTTGCGGCCCCGGGGGATCAGCACGGTCACGGTGCCGCCGGTGTGTTGTCTCATAAGCTGCTCCTTTCCTGTCCTTGTGGGCAAATGGATGTAAAGTCTTATTGCTTGTCGGTGCGGGGCGCGGATACCGCTCCGCGCCCCGCATCTCGTCAGTTGGCCTTGTCCTGGCCGGAGTAGGAGCTGCCGCACTCCACGCGCAGGATGTACTCGTCGTACAAAATCGCGGCGGCGTGGACGCCCTTCCAGCCCACGCTGGAGCGCTGGTCCAGGGGGTCGGCGGTGCCGGAGGAGCCGCGGGGCTTGACGATGACCTCGGTGCCCTCGCTCAGGTCCACCACGCCGTAGGCGCCCTTGCCCAGGAACAGGCAGCCGTAGACGGCGCAGCCCCCGGCGCCGCCCTCGCCGGGATAGATGGTCTCGCCCACGGCGGCGGTGACGTTGTCCTCCAGCGTCATGGCGGAGGCGGTGTTGCTGACCACGCGGCTGCGGACGCGGCCGATGAGCACGTAGCGGCCGGCCAGGGCGCCGGCGGCCGGGGCGCCGCCCTCGAAGCTGACGGTCTTGCCGCCGTTCACCGCCGTCTTGACGGTCAGGGTGCGGCTGTCGGAGGCCAGGTCGGCGCCCCGGAAGATCTTGGCCTCGGTGGTCTCCACAAAGCGGACGCCGTGGAGCTCGCCGATCTCGCCGGAGAACAGCTCCCTGGCGGCGGCGTACTGGTGGGCGGCCACCCAGTCGGGGTCCTGGCGCAGGTCGAAGGCCACGCTGGGGTGGAGGATGCAGACGTACTTGCCGTCGATGGTGGGGGCGTTCATCTTCTTCAGATGGGTGGCGGCCCGGGCCACCAGCTGGCTGGTGAGCCGGCACGCCCCCGTCAGGTCGTAGCGGCTGGTGATCTCGTTGCCCTCCTCGTCGGGGGCGTAGAGGACCTGGTTGCCCTGCTGGATCTCGTTGCGGGTCACGGTGTCCAGGGTCAGGCCCATGTTGGCGCCGTGGCGGTCGGTGATCTCCAGCACCACGTCGTCGATGGCGGTCAGGTCCAGCATGTCGGACACGGTGGTGTAGTCGCCGTACTGGGCCAGCTCCTTGGTGATGTAGCTGACGGAGATGCCGGAGCCGTCGGGGGTGACGCCCTCGGTGAGGGGGGTCAGGGCCTTGTCGAAGGACCCGAACTTGCGCCACTCCACCGTCTTGCCGCCGCCGGTGGGCAGGGGCTTGGTGGCGGCGAACTGGTTGTGGACCAGCTGGGGCCTGGCGTTCTCCAGCAGCTCCATGCCGTAGTAGGTCTTCATCTCGGCGCTCAGGCCGCCGGTGGTCTGGACGTTGCTGTCGGCAAAGAGCTGCAGGTCGTAGATATGGTCGTTCATGGATGGTATATCTCCTTTCGTGGCTGTGCGGTGTGGAGCCCCCCGGCGTCGGGGGCGCGGTGCGCCCGGTGGTGGGATGCGGTATCCGTGGCAGGTCACGACCCTGTCAGTCCGGCGCGGCGGGACGCGGTGCGGGGGCGGCGCGGGGACGTCGCGACGGCAGCGGGCGCGTCCTCCCATGCCCTCCGCGGGGCGTCCCTCCGCTCAGAACCGGATCTTCTCCCCGTTCTGTACCCGGCGGCGGATGTCCGCCAGCTCGGTGGGCGTCAGGCGGCGGGGGTCGGGCCGGGTCACGGCGGCGCTGCGGCCGCCGTTCTCCGCCACGGGCCGGGCGCCGCTGGCGATGGACCGGGCCGTCTGGGTCACGGCGCGGCCGGCGGCGTAGCGCATGGCCCGGCGCAGCAGCTCCTCCCGGTGCACCACCTCGTAGGCGGTGCGGCCGTCCACCCCGGCGCCGATGAGCCGGGCGAAGGCCGGGTCGGCCAGCTCCCGCTGCCAGCGGAAGCCGGGGTACACCGCCCGGATGTCGCCCTCGTCCCGGGCCAGACGGTCCAGCGCGGCCACGGCCGTGTCCCGGGCCCCGTCGGAGAGGCGGCGCAGCCGCTCGTTCTCCTGCCGCAGGCCCCGCAGCCGCCCGTCCAGGATCTTCCGCACCCGGGCGTCGAAGGCCTCCTTGTACCGGCCCCGGATCAGCGCTTCGAAGTCGGCGGCGTCGGGGGCGGTGTCGGCAGGGGCGCTCGGCCCGGCGGGGGCGGCCCCCTTCTCCGCTCCGGCAGGGGCGGCGGAGGCGCTCACCTCCGCCGCGGGGGCGTTGTCGATGCGATCGGTCATAGGATCTGTCCTTTCTCCGCCCCGGGGGCGGTGTCGATGTGGTGGAAGCATGCGGCGCAAGGTGGGCCGATGTGGCACGATGCGGCATGGTGCCTAGCAGGGGGCTTGTACCAAGAGGTTTTGTTTCGCTCTCCGGGCGTGCCCCAGGGGCACTTGCCTTTGTTGCCGCTCGTACCTCGCGGACAAAGGCTGGCGCGAGGCGCTTTTGCCCGTGGCGGCAAAAGTGCCCAAAAGCGCCATTTAGAAACTACGTTTCTAAAGATTTCCTCCGCGCTGCGGCCCTGTGCAGAGTCGGCGCCCTGTCCCGCGCGATCGCGGAAAACCCATCGTTTTTCCTGCAAATATGATGCCCTCTGCACCCCCTTGCTGCCGCAGTCAGGCGGAACGGTAGAAGCATCTGCACCCACCGTTGAGAGCAGAGCGCAGCGCCAGCGACAGCGAAAACAGACCCACAGGGGATCATACTTGATGCGAACATGACACAGTTCCCGCGATCGTGCGGTATGCATGATCGACACCGCACAACGCCGCAGCGCGTGAGGGAAATCCCAAAACCGCAGGTTTGGGCGGCGTCTTTGGTGACTTTCTCCGCTGTTGGAGAAAGTCACTCGCGCCAGCCTTTGTCCGCGAGGTACGAGCGGCAACAAAGGCAAGTACCCCTGGGGTA
>SVKQ01000014.1 GCA_015068325.1 Oscillospiraceae bacterium
ACAGCGCGCCTGCGCCGGTCTCCACGATGACCTTGCTCCCCAGGTCGATCAGCTCCTTGGCATCGCTGGGCAGCAGACCCACGCGGGTCTCATGATCCTTGATCTCTTTTGCTACGCCGAATATCATGCTTTCTTCCTCCTAATATATGTGTTTTGCGAAGCGCATAAGCTTCTATTGTTAAAATACCACAAAGATGATACTGTATGGAAATATATACTTGTTATCATTGCCATAGGAAAAACAGATTTACGATGTATCGTTCAGAACTGTGGAAGAAAGTGGGGAGCGGACAGCGGAACGATGGAACAAAAACGGTGTTCCCGGCATTTTTCAGTTGCAATACGGCGAAAAAAAACGTATGATATATAGAGTGGTGATGTGGAAACCCACAGAGCCAGGGAGAGGAGGAAACATGATGACGGTCATACAGCTGAAGTATGTTCTGGCGGTGGAAAAGTGTCTGAACTTCTCCAAGGCGGCGGAGACGCTGTATATCTCCCAGCCGGCCCTCTCGGCGCAGATCAAGGCGCTGGAGACAGAGCTGAAGCTGACGCTGTTTGTGCGCTCCCCGCAGGGCGTAAGGCTGACGGAGGAGGGCAAGAACTTCTGCCGGGAGGCGGCGCTGCTGGTGTCGGCCTGGGACGATTTCGAGAAGAAATTCGGCACGGATCAGAAGGGCGGCATCGTGCAGGTGCGGGTCGGCGTGGGCTTTCGCGCCCTCTCTACAGGCGTGTTTGACGAGGTCGTGAATTTTTACGACAATCAGGAAAACACGGAGGTCTTCTTTACCTTTATGGAGATAGACGGCAACTCGCTGGAGTATCTGCAGCAGGGCAAGATCGACTTGGCCATCGACCGGCTGCCGCCCTCGCCGATCCGCCAGACCATCGACCTGAACTATTTCACGCTGGTGGAGCTGATGCGGGAGCGTCAGTGCGCCGTGGTGTCCCCCAACTCGCCGCTGATCAACCGTGCCGCGGTGCAGTTCAACGATCTGCGGGGCTGCAGACTGATCACCGGCCTGAAGGGTTCCTCCGACGACCTGGCCATGCAGAAGGTGGGCCAGGATCACGATCTCCTGGCGGAAAACATATATCGCACCAACAGCCTGAACGTGATGATGGAACTGATCCGCAAAGGGGAGGGCATCACCATCGGCCCCGAGTCGCTGAGCAGCTACTTTTCGGTGGCCACGGTGCCCATCGTGCCGGAGAAGTATGTGCCGCTGTATCTGATGTGCCTGAAGCAGCGGGCCAATACGCCCACCTTCGGGGCCCTGCGGGATTATCTCAGCTCCCTGTATGTGAACAGATCGGAACTCTGAGCCAGTGTCGTCCGGCGCGGGAAGAGGTTCCGCGCCGCGCCAAAACGCTGCTTTCCGGAGCGGCGTTTTGTTCTTCTGCGGCCTGTACCAGTCGGCAGTGGGAAGAATGCAGTATTTTCCCAAAAAATTGTGAAAAAAGAGAGATTGACAAACAACTCGTGTAGGCAGATAATAACGGTGCAGATTATCATATTATAAAAAGAAATTCCACGATATGAAAAAGGCGGTTTGAAAAAATGAAAAAGTACGATGTGATGGATGGCAACACGGCTGCGGCACACGTAGCCTACGCATTTACCGAGGTGGCGGCGATCTATCCGATCACCCCGTCCTCCCCCATGGCGGAAAAGGTGGACGAGTGGTCCGCCAAGGGACGCAAGAATCTGTTCGGCTCCACGGTGGACGTGATCCAAATGCAGTCGGAGGCCGGCGCGGCCGGCACCTGCCACGGCGCGCTGCAAGCTGGTGCCCTGACCACCACGTTCACCTCCTCCCAGGGCCTGATGCTGATGATTCCGGCCATGTACGCCATGGGCGGCCAGTTCTTGCCCAACGTGATGCACATTGCCTCCCGTGTCGTTACCTCCAACCACCACTCCATCTTCGGCGATCACACGGACTTCATGACCTGCCGTACCACCGGCTACGCCATGCTGATGTCCTCCTCTCCCCAAGAGGCCATGGATCTGGCGGCGGTGGCGCACCTGTCGGCCATCCGCGCCAAGTATGCCTTCATGCACTGCTTCGACGGCTTCCGCACCAGCCATGAGATGCAGCGCATCGAGGTGCTGGACTACGAGGATCTCCGGGGCCTGCTGGATATGGATGCCGTGCGGGCGTTCCGCCGCCAGTCGCTGAACCCGGAGCACCCCACCAACCGCGGCAACAACGTCAACCCCGACGTGTACTTCCAGTGCAAGGAGGGAGCCAACGAGAAGGCCGCCTCTGTGCCGGAGACGGTGCAGTATTATATGGACGAGATCAGTCGCCTGACAGGCCGGGACTACAAGCTCTTCAACTACTACGGCGCCCCCGATGCCGAGGAGGTCATCGTGGTCATGTGCTCCGCCGCCGAGGCGGTGAAGGAGACGGTGGACTACCTGAACGCCCGGGGACGGAAGGTGGGCCTGCTGCAGGTGCATCTGTTCCGGCCCTTCTCCGTGGAGCATTTCGCTGCTGCCATCCCCGCCAGCTGCCGTAAGATCGCCGTGCTGGACCGCTCCAAGGAGACCGGCTCCGTGGGTGAGCCGCTGTATCTGGACGTGGTGACGGCCCTCAATCAGGCGGGCCGGGGCGACATCCGCGTGGTGGGCGGCCGCTACGGCCTCAGCTCCAAGGACACCACGCCCGGCCAGTTCATTGCCGTGTTCGACAATCTGGCCAAGGACCGGCCCAAGAACAATTTCACCATCGGCATCAATGACGACGTGACCTACACCTCTCTGGACTATCAGGAGGTGGAGTTTGCCCATCCCGGCCAGGTCTCCTGCAAGCTGTGGGGCCTGGGCGGCGACGGCACGGTGGGCGCCAACAAGAACGCCATCAGCACCATCGGTCTGGTGGCCAACAAGTACGCCCAGGCCTACTTCTCCTATGACTCCATGAAATCCGGCGGACTGACCCAGTCCCACCTGCGCTTTGGCGACGAGCCCATCCGCTCCACCTATCTGGTGTCCTCGGCGGATTTCGTGGCGGTGCATGCCCCTACCTATGTGAACAAGTACGATACCACCGGGGATCTGAAAGAGGGCGGCATCTATCTGCTCAACTGCCCGTGGAGCGTCGAAGAGCTGGAGACGCGCCTGCCCGGGAAGATGAAGCGGGATCTGGCCCGCAAGCACGCACAGTTCTATATCATCGACGCGGCAAAGCTGGCCGCGGAGATCGGTCTGGGCAAGCGAACCAACAGCATCCTGCAGGCGGCCTTCTTCGCGCTGACCAAGGTGATTCCCCTGGACATGGCCGTGGAGGACATGAAGCGCAACAACTACAACTCCTACTTCAAGAAGGCCGGGCAGAAGATCGTGGATCTGAATAACCGGGCCGTGGATGTGGGCATCACCGCTGCTGTGCCAGTGGAGATCCCCGCCCACTGGGCTGACGCGCCGGACGCCCCCGCCGCCGAGATCGCAGCTACCCCCTTCGTGCGCGACATCGTGCTGCCCATGGACCGGCAGCAAGGCGACAAGCTGCCCGTGTCCGTGTTCAAGAAGCACGGCGTGCTGGACGGCACCTGGGAGAACGGCACCTCGGCCTACTCCAAGCGCGGCGTGGCCACGGCGGTGCCAGCCTGGGATCCCCAGAGCTGCATCCAGTGCAACCGCTGCGCCATGGCCTGTCCCCACGCGGCCATCCGCCCCGTGCTGCTGACGGAGGAGGAGAAGGCGCAGGTGCCGGCGGGCTTCGTCACCGCCCCGGCCAAGGGCTTGGGGAAGGACGCCCCCGCCTACTCCTTCCGCATGCAGGTCTCGCCCTATGACTGCCTGGGCTGCGGCGTCTGCCTGACGGTCTGCCCGGCAAAGGAAAAGGGCGCGCTGACCATGAAGCCCTTCGAGGAGCTGAAGGACCAGCAGCCGCTGTTCGATCAGGTAGCCATGAACGAGGACTATCTGAAGAAGGATGTCATCAGCGACAAGAGTGTCAAGACCATCCAGTTCTCCAAGCCCTATTTCCAGTTCTCCTCCGCCTGTGCCGGCTGTGCCGAGACCACCTATATCAAGCTGTTGAGCCAGCTGGTGGGCGACCGGATGTACGCCGGCAACGCGGCGGGCTGCTCCTCCGCCATCAGCGGCGGTGCGCCTATCCTGCCCTACTGCCGCGACAAGGACGGCCGCGGCCCCGCCTGGGAACACTCCCTCTTCGAGGACAACGCCGAGTTCGCCTATGGCTTCTTCCACGCACAGGATGCCATCCGCAAGGAACTGCTGCTGCGCCTGGCGGCGATCCGCGACAGCGGCGTGGCCGTAGAGCAGGTGGATGCCTATCTGGCCGACTGGGAGGACAAGGAGCGCACCCGCGCCGTGACCGACGCCCTGCTGGTGGCGCTGGAACAGGCGGAGCGCACTCCTGAGGTGGCCTTTGTGCTGGACAACCGGGAGTATCTGACCAAGAAATCCATCTGGGCCATCGGCGGAGACGGCTGGGCCTATGACATCGGCTTCGGCGGCATCGATCACGTGATGGCCCAGAACCGGGATGTGAACCTGCTGGTGCTGGATACGGAGGTGTACTCCAACACCGGCGGCCAGTCCTCCAAGGCCACCAACACCTCCGCCGTGGCCAAGTTCGCCGCCGGCGGCAAGCAGGTGGCCAAGAAGGATCTGGGCGCCATCCTGATGACCTATGGCTATGTGTACGTGGCCCAGGTGGCCATGGGCTATGACCAGGCCCAGACGCTGCGGGCCCTGCGGGAGGCAGAGGCCTATCCCGGTCCGTCTATTGTCATCGCTTACTGCCCGTGCCTGGAGCACGGCATCAAGGCCGGCATGAGCTGCACCCAGTCGGAGATGAAGAAGGCGGTGGAATGCGGCTACTGGCACCTGTACCGCTACGACCCGCGCCGCGCCGCGGAGGGGAAGAACCCCTTCCAGCTGGATTCCCCGGAGCCCGACGACGGCAAGATCATGGAGTATGTCATGGGTGAGAACCGCTACGCCTCCCTGAAGAACAACTTCCCCGACAAGGCGGATGCGCTCTACGGCAAAATGGTCAGCGAGGCGAAGGCCCGCTATGCCAAATACCGCCGCATGGCGGACGCGGAGCAGGCATAAGCGCACCCGGTCCCACAGAATAACCTTCGCGCCGCCGGGGCCTTTCCGGCGGCGCGCCGTCTGCGCCGTGAAAGTGGAGACCGCCCGGATGTTGACAGGAGTGTGAGAGACATGAAAACGACCTTTGACCCGCTGGCCCAGCGGTATCCCTCCCAGCGATACCCCATCTATGCCCGGGGCGGCATGGTGAACTGCTCCAGTCCCCAGGCGGCCTCCGCGGGGCTGGAGATCCTCCGCCGGGGCGGCAACGCCATGGACGCCGCCGTGGCCGCGGCCGCAACACTCACCGTGGTGGAGCCCACCGCCAATGGCATCGGCTCGGACGCATTTGCTTTGGTCTGGAGCGAAAAGGACCGGCGCCTCTTCGGCTTGAACGCCAGCGGCCCGGCACCCATGCTGGCCAGCGCGGAGCGGGTCCTTTCCGACGGGAACGACTGCGGCGGCAAAATGCCCCGACGCGGCTGGACGCCGGTCACCGTGCCCGGCGCGCCCGGGGCGTGGGCGGAGCTGGCCGGGAGGTTCGGCCGACTGCCGCTGGCGGAGGATCTGGCACCGGCGGTTCGCTACGCCCGGGAGGGCTACCCCTGCGCGCCCAACCTGGCCCACATCTGGCAGCAGGACCTGCGCCGTTATCAGGCGGAGCTGACCGGCCCGGCCTTTGCCGGCTGGTTCCGGACCTTTGCCCCGGAGGGCCGGGCGCCAGAGGCGGGCGACATGATTCGCCTGCCCGACCACGCCGCCACGCTGGAGGCCATCGGCAGTACCGACGCGGCCGCCTTCTATACCGGGGACATCGCCCGGCGCATCGACGCCGAGAGCCGGAAGTTCGGCGGCTATCTGCGCTATGAGGATCTGGCCGCCTTTGAGGCGAAGTGGGTGGAGCCCATCCGGGTGAACTACCGGGGATACGAGGTCTGTGAGATCCCACCCAACGGCCAGGGTATCGTGGCGCTGATGGCGCTCAACATCCTAAAGGAGTTCGATTTTCCCCGGCGGGACAACGCGGAGACCTGCCACCGCCAGCTGGAGGCCATCAAAATGGCCTTTGCTGACGCCTTCCACTATGTGACCGACCCGGCGCACATGACCATCGATTATCAATCGCTGCTGGATCCCGCCTACGGCGCCATGCGTGCCCGGGAGATGGGGGACACCTCCCGCATCTGGTCCCATGCCGTTCCGCCCAGGAGCGGCACGGTGTACCTCTGCTGCGCCGATGGGGAGGGTAACATGGTCTCCTTCATCCAGTCCAACTACATGGGCTTCGGCTCCGGCATCGTGGTGGACGGCACCGGTGTGTCGCTGCAGAACCGGGGCGCGGACTTTTCGCTGGATCCGGCCGCGGCCAACTGTCTGCAGCCGGGCAAGCGCAGCTACCACACCATTATCCCCGGCTTCCTGCTGAAGGACGGCGCCCCCGTGGGGCCTTTCGGTGTCATGGGCGCCTACATGCAGCCCCAAGGCCATGTGCAGGTGGTGATGAACTACGTGGATTTCCACATGGATCCCCAGCAGGCGCTGGATGCGCCCCGCTGGCAGTGGATGCGGGACGGCAGCGTCACGGTGGAGACCCGGTTCGACAGCCAGCTGGCCCGGGAGCTGCGCCGCCGCGGCCACGACGTCCGTGTGGAACTGTCCACCCCCAGCTTCGGCCGGGGGCAGATGATCGTCCGGCTGGACAACGGCGTGCTGGTTGGCGGTACCGAGTCCCGCACCGACAGCAACATCGCCTGCTTCTGACGTGGCGGGCGAAAAACACCCGGGTAGCTTAGGCCGGGTGTTTTTTGTGTTTTCGGCGCGAAATTTCCGCCGCGCGCCAATCCGCACTTGCAAAGTGCGGCGGAGTGGGGTAAAGTATGATGGGAATTATCGTTGCGGCGTTATGCTGTGACGGACACATATCACACAGGAGGTAATGGTTCATGGCAAATTGTGCGATCGTGGGCATCAACTGGGGCGACGAAGGCAAGGGCCGCATGGTGGATCTGCTCACGCAGGATTACGACGTGGTGGTGCGCTATCAGGGCGGCGGCAACGCCGGCCACACGGTGGTCAACGAATTCGGAAAATTCGCCCTGCATCTGCTGCCCTCCGGCATCTTCCGCAAGAACGTGGTCAACGTCATGGGCAACGGTGTGGCGCTGGACTGCGAGAACCTTTGGACGGAGATCGAGGATGTCCGCGCCAAGGGCGTGGAGATCTCCCCAAAAAACTTCCGCATCAGTACCCGCGCCTCGCTGTTGCTGCCGTGGCACCGGGAGCTGGACGCGCTGGAGGAGGCCCGGCTGAAGGACAAGAAGTACGGCTCCACCAAGCAGGGCATTGCTCCCTTCTACTCTGACAAGTACCAGAAGAAGACCATCATGGCCGGCGAGCTGCTGTATCCCGATGCGCTGGAGGCCCATGTGGCTGACCTGTTGGAGTGGAAGAACCTGACGCTGACCGGCGTCTACGGTGCCCGGCCCTACACCATCAAGGGCATCATGGACTGGCTGAACACCTACGGCGGCGCCATCAAGCCCTTCCTGTGCGACACCACGACCTTCTTCGAGCAGGCCCGGCAGGAGGGCAAGAGCATCCTCTTCGAGGCTCAGCTGGGCGCCCTGCGGGATCTGGACTACGGCATCTATCCCTACACCACCTCCTCCAACACGCTGGCGGCCTACGCCCCCGTGGGCGCCGGCATCCCCTCGGTCCGTCTGGATGAGGTGGTCGGCGTGGTGAAGGCCTACTCCACCTGTGTGGGTGAGGGCCCCTTCACCGCCGAGTGGTTCGGCGAGGAGGCCGAGGAGCTGCGCAAGGCCGGCGCAGAGTACGGCGCTAAGACGGGTCGACCCCGCCGGGTGGGGCCCATCGACTTGGTGGCGACCCGTTACGGCGTGCGCATGCAGGGCGCCACCAACATCGCCCTGACCAAGCTGGATGTGCTCAGCTATATGGAGCGGATCCCCGTCTGCACCAAGTACGTGGTGGAGGGCGAGGAGACCGGCGATTTCCCGTTCCCCACCGCGCTGGAGCAGGCAAAGCCCGTCATCGAATACGTGCCCGGCTGGCAGTGCGACATCTCCGGCGCCCGCCGCTGGGAGGATCTGCCCCAGGCGGCCCGGGACTACGTGGAGTACGTGGAGCGGGAGATCGGCTGCCGCATCGGCTATGTCTCCGTGGGCCCCGCCCGGGATGAGATCGTGATCCGTTGACAGAGACCTGCGCACGGGAGGACATGGTTATGAGCTTTGACCGATACGAATCCCCTTTTTCGTCCCGCTACGCTTCAGAGGAGATGCTGCGTCTGTTCTCCCAGCGGGAGCGGATCGAGACATGGCGGCGGCTGTGGGTGGCGTTGGCCCGGGCAGAGCACCAGCTGGGCCTGCCTGTCACCCGGGAGCAGGTGGAGGAGCTGGCCGCCCATGTGAGCGACATCGACTTTGACCTGGCCGCCCGGCGGGAGCGGGAGGTCCGCCACGACGTGATGGCCCACGTGTACGCCTACGGCGCCGCGGCGCCGGGTGCGGCGGGCATCATCCATCTGGGCGCCACCAGCTGCTACGTCACCGATAACGCCGACCTGATCCTCTACCGCAGAGCGCTGCGCCATCTGCGTGGGGAGCTGCTGGGCGTGATGGCCCGGCTGGCCGACTTTGCCGACCGCTACAAGGCCACTCCCACCCTGGGCTACACCCACTATCAGCCGGCCCAGCCGGTCACGGTGGGCAAGCGGGCCGCCCTGTGGCTGCAGGACTTCCTCACCGACCTGGAGGAGCTGGACCACCTGACGGCCCACATGAAGTTCCTGGGCTGCCGGGGCACCACCGGCACCGAGGCCAGCTTTCTGGAGCTCTTCGGCGGTGACGGCGGGAAGATCGACGAAATGAACCGGATGATCTCCGCCGAGTTCGGCTTCGACGAGTGCTTCGACGTCTGCGGCCAGACCTATCCCCGCAAGCTGGACAGCCGCATCCTGAACTGCCTGTCCTCCATCGCCCAGAGCTGCTACCGTATGGCCGGCGACATCCGCCTGCTGCAGCACGACCGCCAGGTGGAGGAGCCCTTTGAGGACAAGCAGATCGGTTCCAGTGCCATGGCCTACAAGCGCAACCCCATGCGCTGCGAGCGGGTGTGTTCCCTGGCCCGCTACCTGATGGCGGATGCCCAGAACGCCGCCATGACTGCCTCCGCCCAGTGGCTGGAGCGGACACTGGACGACTCGGCCAACCGCCGCGTCTCCCTGCCGGAGGGATTCCTCTGTGCCGACGCGATTTTGCGGCTGGTGTCCAACATTGCCGGCGGTCTGCGGGTCAACGAGAAGATCGTGGACCGGGCCTGCCGGGAGTATCTGCCTTTCATCGCCACAGAGAATCTGCTGATGGAGGCGGTGAAGCGGGGCGGCGACCGCCAGCAGCTCCACGAGGTGATCCGCCGCTGTTCCATGGCGGCCACCGAGAACATGAAAAACGGCTTGCCATGCGATCTGCTGGAGCGGTTGGCCCAAGAGCCGGCCTTTGCCCTGACGGAGGAGGAACTGCGCGCAGTGCTGGACCCGGCCCTGTATATCGGCCGGTGCCCGGAGCAGGTGGACGCTTTTTTGACGAAGCTGCAGCCGCTGCTGGCCCAGGCCCCCAAGGGGGAGGATACCATCCGACTGTAAAAAGAGCAAAAAAACACCCGGGATATGTCCCGGGTGTTTTTTGCTCTGTCAGGGTTGGTTTACCACGCCGGTGAACAGCAGCGCGTTCTCCTCGCCGGTGACGGCGAACAGGAAGGGCCGGTCCAGTGTGAAGTCGACCTCGTCGCTGAGATCAATGCCGTTGGCCTCCACGGATACCACGGTAAAGGCCGCAGCCTCCACACCCTCCTCGTCCACTTTGACCCGGGCGGCGTGCTGGATCCGGCTGATATAAAGCTCATCCACCTCCGTGGTCAGAGGGGTGAAGTCGGATACATCGGAGTCGAACGCGTCGATGACGCCCAGGACCTTCATCCCTTCGGCCAGCTCCATGTCGGAGTCCACGTCAAACTTGGGCATGTTCAGATGAACGATGTAGTGGTCCTGGTCGGCCCAGCTGTTCTTGTCGGCCAGCAGGAACGAAACCGCCTGTCCGCCGGCGAGCAGCTTGTCCGGGGAGGACCCCTCATCCGGCAGCAGGAACCACATGGCGCCGCCGCTGCTCAGATGCTTGCACACGGCGGTGAAGCCGTCGCCCCGGTAGAGCTGGCCGTCCTCGGCCACGCCGTGCATAAAGTCGCAGGTCACGTCGCCCTCCGGCCCGTGGAACACGTCGGGGGCGGTGGCGGCCTCGTAGAACTCATCGGTCCAGCCGGCCTTCAGGTAGAGGGTAGAGGCCAGCGCCAGGATGGTATCCGGCGTCGGCTCCACGTTTTGAGCCTGCTCCTGCAGCAGCCCGCCGGTCTGGGCGTTGAGCCAGTCCCGCAGCGCCTGGGTGTACTCCGCGGAGCCCATTTTGCCTCGGTAGGCGGAGGCGAAGTAGTGCTCCGCCAGGGCCTGCATGGTTTCAGGCACATAGCCGACGCTCTCAGACAGCCACAGGGAGTTGGCCAGCAGCAGCTTGGTGGCACCGTCGTCCTGATAGTTGGCGTCCCAGACGGCGGCGGCCCGGGCGCGCAGCGTCTCGATGCTGTCGGCGCCCAGCAGGTCCAGAATCTGCTGGCGGCTCTGGCCGTCGGTGACCTCGGCCACCATGGCCATGGCCAGGTAGACGTTCACCGGGGAGTAGACACGGTTTTCCGTGCCAGCGCCGGAGAGAAACTGCCGCACACTGTCGGCACAGAAGCTGTCCAGCGTGCCGGCGTAGCCGGCGGCCTGCTGGCGGCGGGCCTCATCGGCCTCGTACCACGTGTTGTAGTCGGCGGACCAGGTGTCGTAGTCCCATTCGCCGTTGGCGTTGACATAGTTCTCCTCCAAGGGGAAAGTGACCCGCTCCGGATAGACGGCCTCCGCCACCGAAAAGGCGGAGAGGTTGCTGGTGGGCAGGGAGTTGGGATCGCCCCGGTTGTCGTCGGGGGTGGGGACGTTTTCGTTCACCGGCCGGTCCGTGTTGTCTGCGGGGCTGCCGTGGGGCTGCGACAGGGCAAACGCCCCCGCCGCCACCAGACACAGGCACGCCGCCATCACGCACCATTTGACCCATGGGCGCCGCCGGGGCGCGGCTTTGGCCTGGGCTGCCTCCACCAATTCGTCGTCGATATGGGTGATGCCGTGATACAGTTTTTCGCTGCTTTTTTCATTCATAGAAATACACCATTCCTTTCCAGTTCCGCCTTCAGTGCCAGGCGCAGGCGATAGGTGCGCTGGGCCAGCCGCGCCGGTGTGTCGTGCCAGAGGCGGGCCAGCTCACGGAGCGCTTCGCCGTTCCAGTAGCGGCGGACGAACAGCGTCCGGTCGTCGGCGGGCAGAGTGCGCAGCCATGCGCTGATGATCCCGCCCAGCTCCTCCGCCTCCAGCTGGCGCTCAATGGTCTGGGGGGAGGGGATGCACGCCTCCAGTTCGTCCAGCAGCAGCTCCATGCCGACATAGCGCTTTTTGGCGTGGTTTTTGTTCCACAGGTTGATGGCGGCGTTCCGCACGATTCGGCCCAGCCAGGGCCGCAGCAGTCGGGGCCGCTGGGGCGGCATGGCGTTCCACGCGCTGTGCCACGTGTCGTTGACGCACTCCTCGGCATCCTCCCGCACACCCAGCACGTTCATAGCTACCGTGTGGCAGAAGGGACCGTACTTGCGTGACGTCTCGTCGATGGCGCGCTCATCCCGCTGCCAGTACAGCTCGATGATCTGGAAATCCTCCATGTACATCCTCCTCTCCCGTGTGTTTGAAGGGCCTTCACTCTCTATAGACAGCTTTTTGCGGCTTGTATTGACCTATAAAAGATCTTTTTTCTTTATAGGTCGTTATAGCACATTTCCCTGTACAAAAAAGAGGCGCCGGGTGGGCACCTCTCGTGTTTTGTCTGCCCGTCAGGGGCTCAGCAGCTGCACGCCGGTCCGGCCGTCCACCTCCTCCAGCAGGACGGAGATGATCTCGTCCCGGGCGGTGGGCACATTCTTGCCCACATAATCCGGGCGGATGGGCAGTTCCCGGTGACCGCGGTCCACCAGCACCGCCAGTTGGATGGCCCGGGGCCGACCGTGTGCCAGGATGGCGTCGATGGCGGCCCGGGCGGTGCGGCCAGTGCAAATCACGTCGTCCACGATGACGGCGGTGCGGCGCTCCAGCGCGCAGGGGATGCAGCTCTCCACGGCTTCGGGGCGCGGTGCGGTCAGATCGTCCCGGTAGCGGGTGATGTCGATGCGGCCCACCGGCACCTCTGTACCCTCGAAGCGGAGGAGGTTCTCCGCCAGCATCCGCGCCAGCGGGATGCCCCGTCGGTGTACGCCGATGAGGCACAGATCCTCCACGCCCCGGTTTTTCTCGATGATCTCGTGGGTCATGCGCGCCAGGCAGCGGCGCAGCTGCGCCTCGTCCATGATCTGGGCCTTGACGGTCATGAAAACACCCCTCCCGCGGTCCTCGCCGCTGAACCTACAGTTACCATATCACGTCCTGCGCCGTTTGTAAAGCACAGCCAAACCGTTTGACAAGCGGCGCAATTGCCCTTATCATGGAGACGGAAGTACAAATCGACCAAAAAGCGGCGGAACTCCGCCGGACAAGGAGGAAATACCATGGAGCGCAGCAAAAAGATCCTCACGGGACTGGGCAACCAGTACTACCGAGCTACATTGAAGTCGATGGGCTTTTCCACGGAGGACATGAAGGTACCGGTCATCGGCATCGCCAACGCCTGGAGCGAATGCGTTCCCGGCCACTACAACCTGCGCCAGGTGGCCCAGCGAGTGCGGGACGGTGTCTACCGCGCCGGCGGCACGCCTATTGAATTCGGCGTACTGGGCGGCTGCGACGGCATGGCCAACGGCCATGCGGGCATGCACTATATTCTGCCCTCCCGGGAGCTGGTGGCCAACTCCGTGGAGACCATGGCGGAGATCAATCAGTTCGACGGCCTTGTGCTGCTGGGCTCCTGTGACAAGATCGTGCCCGGCATGCTGATGGCGGCGGCGCGGCTGGACATCCCCTGCATCCTGCTGCCGGGCGGACCCATGGAGGGGGGCGTGGTCTTCGACGGGCGACAGTCCGACCAGACCACTGCGTCAGAGGCCTACGGCATGCTGTCTGCCGGGCGTATCACGGAGGCGGAGTACACTGCCCTGGAGAACACGGCCTGTCCCGGCTGCGGTTCCTGCTCCTATCTGGGCACAGCCAACACCATGTGCTGCCTGTCTGAGGCGCTGGGCATGACGCCGCCGGACGGCGGCACCGCGCCAGCCACCTCGGCCGAGCGCATGCGCAAGGCAGAGGAGACTGGCATCCTCATCATGGAGCTGGTGCAGCGGGGCATCACTGCCCGGCAGATCATTACGGAGAGTGCCGTGCGCAACGCCATCCGGGCCTGCCTGGCCATGAGCGGCTCCACCAATGCCGTCATGCACCTGACGGCCATCGCCCGGGAGGCGGAGCTGGACATCAACGTGCTGCAGGAGTTCGACGACCTGTCCCGCTGCACGCCGCAGCTGGCCCGGATGAACCCGGCCTGCAGTTACAACATTGCAGATTTCTACCGGGACGGCGGTGTGCCGCGGCTGCTGGAAAACCTGGGCGAGCTGCTGGAACGGGACGCTATGACTGTTACCGGGCAGACAGTGGCTGAGAACATCGCCGCGCACCGGTACAGCTATCCGGCCACGGGGCTGGTGAACCACACCCGGGACGATCCCTTCGGCTACTCCGGCGGCATCGCGGTGCTGCGGGGCAATCTGGCCCCCGACACGGGCATCACCAAGCCGGGTGCCTTTGACAAGAGCCTGCACCACTTTGAGGGCACGGCCATCTGCTTCGACTCCGAGGAGGCGGCCGAGGAGGCCATTCTGGCCGGCCGGGTCCGGGAGGGCCATGTGGTGGTGATCCGCTATGAGGGCCCCAAGGGCGGGCCCGGCATGCGGGAGATGTACAAGGCCATGAAGTATCTGTACGGGCGGGGCCTGAGCAAGTCCACGGCCCTCATCACCGACGGCCGCTTTTCCGGCACCAACAACGGCTGCTTCGTGGGCCACATCTCACCGGAGGCCTCCGAGGGCGGCCCCATCGCCATCGTCCGGGACGGCGACCGCATCGTCATCGATGTGGAGCAGCGGCGGTTGGATCTGTTGGTGCCCCAGGAGGAGATCGACGCCCGCCTGGCAGTCTGGAAAGCGCCGGTACCCAAGTTCACCAAGGGCTGGCTGGGCCTGTACTGCAAGGTAGCGGCCTCCGGTGCCGAGGGCGCTGTGATGAAGTTCGAAGAGCTGTAAGAGAGCAGAGGTGAACAGAAGAATGAAGATCGGTTTTATCGGTATGGGCATCATGGGCCGGCCCATGGCTCTAAATCTGCTGCGGGCGGGCCACGACGTGATGGTGTCCAACCGCAGTATAGACAAGTGCGCACCGGCGGTGTCGGCCGGCGGCAAGACGGGAACCTATGCCGAGGCGGCGGCTTACGGAGAGATCCTTATCACCATGCTGCCCAACTCGCCCCAGGTGCGGGAGGTGGTGCTGGGCGCCGGCGGCGCGGCTGATGCCATGCGGCCCGGGCAGGTGCTGGTGGACATGAGCTCCATCAACCCGCTGGAGAGCCGCGCCATCGCCGCGGAGCTGGCAGAGCGGGGCATCGAGATGCTGGACGCCCCCGTTTCCGGCGGCGAGCCCAAGGCGGTGGACGGTACGCTGAGTATCATGGCGGGCGGCAGACCTGAGATCTTTGAGCGGTGCCGGGAGGTGCTGGGCGCCATGGGCTCATCTGTGGTATACTGCGGCGACATCGGCGCCGGCAACACCACCAAGCTGGCCAACCAGGTGATCGTGGCGGCCAACATCGCCGCCGTGGCGGAGGGCTTCATGCTGGCCAGGAAGGCGGGCGTAGATCCCAACGTGGTGTTCAGCGCCATCCGCGGTGGCCTGGCGGGCAGCACGGTGATGGAGGCCAAGGGCCCCATGATGCTGGCCAACAATGTGCAGCCCGGCTTCAAGATCGACCTGCACATCAAGGATCTGGACAATGCGCTGCAGGTGGGTCACGCCACTGGTGCACCGCTGCCCATGACGGCCAACGTGATGGAGCTGCTGCAGAACCTCCGCGCCGGCGGTCTGGGCGGCTGCGACCACAGCGCTCTGGCCAAGTACTACGAAAAGCTGGCGGGGACGAATCTGTTCTGACGCGGGATAAGAAAGGACGGCGGCCGACCGGTCGCCGTCCTTTTTCGTTTACTGTCTGTGTTTACAGCCCGGCCTCCCGCACGAAGGCGTAAAAATCCTCCTCAGCATCGCGGTCCTCCTCCCGGACGGTACCCACGGGCATGGCGTAAAACACCGTCTCCTCCGATTTGTCCAGACCGAACTGCTCGTTGGCGGTGTCGGCGTCCACGGCGGCAATGGCACAGCCGCCAAGGCCGATGGAGGTGGCGGCCAGGTAGAGATTCTGCACCGCGTGGCCACCGTCCATCAGCAGCGGAGCATGAGCCCAGATGCCGTAGCGCCACTCGGCCCGGTAGAAGACGCAGCTGTAGTAAAAGACCACGTTGGCCCGGCAGGCCCAGTCCTGCCCGCATAGGGAGCGGGAGATAAAGCCGTGAAGATCTCCGGCCGCGCCCAGAAACTCGATCTGGTGGGTCAGGGGCAAATAATGGTAGAGACCGTCCTCCAGACCCTCAACGCTCTGCACAGCCATGTAGCACTCAAAGGCGTGGCGGGCGCCGCCGCTGGGCACTGTGCGCAGCGTGGCGTAGGCTTTGCCCCGGATGGATTTGACGCCCTGGGTGCACCAGAGCAGATAGGACAACTGCAGCAGGGAGAGAGGCTCCTGGGTATAGACCCGGCGGCTCCTGCGGCTGTTGACGATGTGGAGAAAATCACTGTCGATATGCAGCCGATCGAAGTCCGTGGGCAGGCGGATGGCCCGGCCGGTCATAGGAGCCTTGGCCAGCGGCGGCTGGGGCTTCTTGAGGTCCTGGTCGCTGACGTAATCCTCGAACAGGCCGTCCTCGTCGCCGAACTTGGTGAGGAACGAGCGGCCCAGCAGGATGCGGGAGCGAATGGCGCTGTCATCCATGAGCGAAACCTCCTCTGCGGATTTTTGCCCATCATACCACAACCGGCGCTGCATTGACAAGAGGGGGCTGTGGCCTTCCGCGGTCTGCCCGGGCGGATGAGAGGAAATATCCTGTAAATCCTGATTGATTTTTCGGACAAAATGTACTATGATACTCTACGTGATTGTTAAAAAATAGGCGATCCGGCCGGCGGAAAGAGAAGGGGTCGGACTCAAAAGGAGAACTACATGAAAGACGACATCAAGAGAGAATACCAGGCCCGTCTGACCACGGCGGAGGCGGCTGCCGGTCAGGTAAAAAGCGGCGACAACGTCTATCTCGGCACCTGCAGCAGCGTGGCCGAGGCGCTGTGCGAGGCGCTGATGGACCGGGAGGGAGAGCTGGAAAACGTGACCGTTACCTCTTCCAACGTGCTGGCTCCCCTGCGGATCCTGCGGGGCGAGACAGGCACCTTCCGCTTGAACACCTATTTTATGGGCGCGCAGGAGCGCAACATGCTGCGCCGCGGCCTGTGTGACTTCACCACCGTCCATCTGCGGGAGATCGAGATCTTCTGCCGCCAGACCAGTGTGCCGGACGTGGCGTTTCTGGAGGTGTCTCCTCCCGATGAGGACGGCTATATGAGCTTCGGCGCCTCCGGCGTGATCCTGCACCGATTCATGGCGGACGCGGCGAAGACCGTGATCCTGCAGGTAAACCGAAACGCTCCGTATGTGTACGGCGAGATGAACCGGATCCACGTCACCGAGGCGGACGCCATCGTGGAGGCGGACCGCCCCATCGGCGAGGGCCGGTTTCAAGATCCGGACGACACGGTGCGCCGACTGTCGGGGCTGCTGCTGGAGCAGATCCCGGACGGCGCCTGCATCCAGCTGGGCATCGGCAATGTGGCCACGGCAGTGGGTTTCGGCTTGGAGCAGAAGAACGACCTGGGCATCCACTCTGAGCTGATGTCTGACTCCATCATGTACCTGATGAAAAAGGGCGTGGCCAACAACAGCCGCAAGACCTTTATGCCGGGCAAGTCGGTGGTGGGCTTCACCTACGGCAGCCGGGAACTGTATGAGTTTTTGGACCACAACGAGGACATGTACTTCATGCCCTTTCCCCGGGTCAACGACATCGACCTGATCGCAAAGAACGACAACATGATCTCCATCAACACTGCCATGTCCGCCGATCTGTTCGGCCAGATCAGCGCCGACAACATCACCGGACGGCAGTTCAGCGGTGTGGGCGGACAGATCGACTTTGTCCGCGGGGCCCAGGCGGCCCGGGGCGGCAAGTCCTTCATCGCCATGACGTCCACCTTCCTCAACAGAAAAGGGGAGCGGCAGAGCCGCATCGTGCCCTACTTCCCGCCTTTCACGGCGGTGACCACGTCCCGGGCCGACGTGCAGTATCTGGCCACGGAGTACGGCTGCGTCAACCTGAAGCCGCTGCTGATGAGCGACCGCGTCCGGGCTGTGATCTCCCTGGCCCACCCGGACTACCGGGAGGAGTTGACCGACGCGGCCAGAGCGGCCGGACTGCTGTAAAAAGATGGGACCGTCTGTTGACGGGACAGATGCGGGAGTTGTATAATATTGTAAATCGGGAAGCTGCAGCGGGGCGAAGAGCTCCGGAATAAGCGACAGAGGAGTGGAAGTATGGCAAAGAGTGAGAAGCTCGTCCAGTTCTATGCCCAGTGTCAGGAGAAGGGCTACACGGATATGTCCGACGAGGCCCAGAGCCTGAAGGCCAAGGTCATCGCCTCAGACCTAAAGTTGCCCATCGGCAACATCGCGGAGCTGTACCGCTCGGCGGAGGAGGCCTTCCGGCAGGATCAGGCGGACAAGGAGCGGGCGGCCCAGGCCGCCGCCGCAGAGGAGGCGCGCCGCGCCGTGGACGGCGAGCTGCTGATGACGCTGGGCGGCTCCATCAGCGGCAGCAAGGACTACAAGACCAAGGAGATGAAGGTCTACCGCCGGCCCGACAACAGCGTGTACGTGCTGATTGGTGACGGGCAGAAGAAGATCGAGCGGGTGAACATCTCCGTGGAGAAGGGCGCCACGCTGAGCTATGAGTACCACCCCTCCAAGCTGGTATACACCGGCGCCTCCAGCGGCGGCATCAGCATGGGCGGCTTCCACCAGACGGAGGCCTACAGCACCGAGCACGTCCACATGAGCGGCAAGGGCGACATCGTGGCCATCGCCGGCGACGGCACCAAGATGAAGCTGGACTATGCGGATCTGGAGCCTGAGGTCAGAAAGGCGTTCCGGCGGGATGACAACTACGTGCCCCTGACCGATGGAGGGAAAAGCACCCGGATCCTCTGCTACGACTATGCCGGCCAGCAGCACGGCAGGGATCTCATGAAATACAGCATGAGCGGCGGCTACAACTATCAGAAGGCCATGACGGCGGGCTCCCAGGCGGCGGATGCGCGCCGGCTGCCCATGGGCAAGTGCAACAACATCGCCAACCTGCTCAACCAGATCATCCGCCATGACTATCCGCCCACGGACGCGGAGTACTACGCCCAGGCAGAGAAACTGGTCCAGGCGAACACCTCCGACCAGGTGAAGAGGGGCAAACAGTTGTTCACCCTCATCAGCGACTATCAGGATGCCCAGAGCCGGGCCGACGCCGCCAACGCCCGCTACGAGGAGCTGCTGCAGGCGGAGAAGGAGCAGAAGGTACTGGAGCGGGAGGAGGCGGCCCGGAACCGGAAGAAGTTCATCAAGATCGCGGCGCCTGTCGCCGCGGCGCTGCTGGTGATCATCATCCTGGCCGTGACCGTGATCATTCCCAACGCCAACTACGGCAAGGCCGTCAAGCTGCTGGAGGGCGGCCAGTACACCGAGGCCGCCACGGCTTTCCTGGAACTGGACGGCAAGAAGGACAGCACTGTCATGGCGCTGCAGGAGGTGCCCTATCAGGCGGCCAAAGCAGCCATCGACGCGGCTGACAAGGGCGATGCCTCCCTGCTGGAGAAGGTGGACGGCCTGGCCGGCCAACTCAGCAAGCTGTACAAGAGTGCCAACGCCAGCCTGAACAGCGACGGCCAGAAGTCCGCCGAAACGCCTGCGGACAAGTCCGCAGAGGCGTCGGAGGCACCCACAGAAACAGCGGCCGACAGCCTCACAGAGGACGACTTCGTGATCTTTGACGACGGCACCAGCCTGCTGAGCTACATCGGGCTGGGCAAGCTCAAGAGCGTGGAGCTGTTCACCCCCGGCAACGACGAGGTGATCCGCCAGTACAACGCGGCATCCCGGCTGCTAAAGCTGTGCGGCGACTATAAAGACAGCGCCGCCCTGGCGGAGCGGGTGACCGGCGGCAAGGCGGCCCGCGAGCAGGCGCTGCAGGCCGACGGCTATGAGGAGGGCTACCAGCAGGCACTGGCCTATGCCCAGAGCGGCGACATGGAGAACGCAGTAAGCTACCTGATGGCGCTGGGCAGCTACAAGGATTCCCGGGAGCAGTTGGTGGCGCTGGTGGGCGCCGCCGCCTCGGAGAAGGCGGTGAACGACCTCAAGAGCCGGGACGAGGGCGAGCAGTTCTACGCCAATTTGGCGCTGGGCGCGCTGGGCAAGCTGGGTTACTCCGACCAGGCCACCGATGAGTATGCGGCTCTGCAGAAGGCGTGGAAGGCGTTTGAGAACTATGACATCGGCCCGGCGCTGGAGGTGGTGGAGAACAACAAGCTCCTGCCCTTCAGTGAGGAACTGACCGAGGCCATCCGGCGCTCCGAGCCCTTCTGCGGCGACTGGGTACTGGAGGACGGCGACGGCAAGATCCTCTCCTATCTGGATGGCCACGACGGAGACTCCGCCGTGGAGCAGAAGAAGCTCACCGTCAAGTTCATGGCGGAGCCCTTCGCCCAGCCGCTGTTCTATACTTCAGCGCTCTATACTTCAGGGCACCACAGTGTGCCGGAATTTGAGATGGAGTATGTGGAGGAGGACAACGCCTATGTCCAGACTCACTATGCGTACGGCAACATGACCTTCACCCTGACGGAGGACGGCAAGCTGCAGATAGACTTCACCGGCAGAGGCTCCATAGAGGATGCCCACGCCACCTACGTGCGGGCGCATTGAGAAGCACATAGGGCGGCAGGGACGGGCTGCACCCGTCCCTGCTGCATTTTGAGGGGCTTCTTTGGCAGAAACGTTTGAAATATGTGGCGGCGTGTGCTATGCTGTTGCCATGAGGTCGCCGCGCCCGGCGCGGCGGGAAGAGAGGTGCGTCATGTTTGGAAGAAGACCGGACGGACGGAGGATTAGGGGTATCGACCCCATCGTGCAGATCACACCCTATGTGATGCCCATGCGCTGCGACGCGCAGGTGTTTTTGAAGCACCAGGTGGACCTGGAGAAGATGGGCGGCTATATCCGTCGGCAGCTCGCGGAGAAGAGCGAGCGCTTTTCCCACATGAACGTCATCGTGGCGGCCTATGTGCGGGCCGTGAGCCAGAACCCGGAGATCAACCGCTTCATCATGAACAAGCAGTTTTTCTCCCGCAACAACTGCTCTGTGGCGCTGACCATCCTGAAGGACCCCGGCGACGCGGATGTGGGCGAGACGGTGGTGAAGTTCCGCTTCGATCCCACCGACACCATTTATGACGTGCGCGACCGCATGGAGTCGCTGGTGGCGGCCAACCGGGGCGACCAGCCCAAGAATTTCCTGGACAAGCTGGCGGCCGGGCTGTTCAAGGTGCCGGGCCTGCCTACACTGGTGGTGTCCGTGGTGCGGCTGCTGGACCGCTACGGCATCTGCCCCCGGGCGCTGATCGACGAGCTGCCCTTCCATGTGGGTATGTACATCACCAACACCGCCTCCATCGGGCTCCACGACGTGAACCACCACATCTACAACTTCGGCAATGTCAGCATGTTCTTCAGCATGGGCATGGCGGAGCGCGTGGCCGTGGTGGAGAACGGACAGGCCCGCATGAAGCGGTTTCTGCCCATCGGCGTGGTGGTGGACGAGCGTGTGTGCTCCGGCGCCCACTATGCCCGCTTTTTCAACGATATGCGGCACTATCTGGAGCGCCCGGAGCTGCTGGAGCAGCCGCCCCAGAGCGTTCGCTACGACCCGGGCTGCGAATACCACGAGCCCAAACCAGACAAACAGTGATCTGAGAGAAGAGTGCCCCGGCGTAAAAACGCCGGGGCACTCTTTTATGTATGGGGCAGATGTCTGTCAGCGCCGGGGAGAGCCGGCGGCGGTTTTGCTCCACACCTGGGAGATGGCCGCATCCTCATACTGGCGCATCCAGAGGGAGTAATAGTGACCCTTTTGGGCCAGCAACTCCGCGTGGCGGCCCTGCTCCACGATTTTTCCAGCCTGCACCACCAGAATGATGTCCGCGTCCTTGACGGTGGAGAGGCGGTGGGCGATGACGATAGAGGTGCGCCCCCGGATCACCTGGTCGATGGCGGCCTGGATCCGCTGCTCCGTGATGGTGTCCACGCTGGCGGTGGCCTCGTCCAGCACCACGATCTTTGGGTCGGCCAGGATGGCCCTGGCAAAGGAGATGAGCTGCTTTTCGCCGGTGGAGAGCAGGTCACCGCCCTCGCCAACGTTGGTGTCCAGCCCCTTTTCCAGGCGGGCGATGACGCCCTCCAGCGATACCAGACGGATGGCACGCCGGATATCCTCCTCGGTGGCGTCGGGCCGGCCGTATACCAGGTTGTCCCGGATGGTGCCGGAGAACAGATGGGGCGACTGGAGCACGTAACCCAAGGCGGAGTGGAGCCACAGCTGGGAGCGCTCCCGGGCGTCCCGCCCGTCGATGAGCAGACGACCCCGTGTGGGCTCGTAGAAGCGGCAGATGAGGCTGGCCAGCGTAGATTTGCCCGCGCCGGTCTCGCCGACGATGGCCACATTGGTGCCGAAGGGGATCTGCAGGTTGAAGTCCTGCAGGATATATTCCTCGCCGTCGGGGTACTTGAAGTCCACATGCTCGAACTCGATGTCGCCGCGAATGGGTTCCCAATTCTCCCTTTTGGGGTCAAAGCAGTCGCCGTACCTGCGGACGACCTCTTCGCTGTCGGTCACGGTGGGCTTGAGGGACAGCAGGTCGGTGAAGCGGCCGATGTTGACCTGAGCCTGCACCAGCAGCGACAGCACCTCCACCAGCCAGCGGACGGGCTCCATCAGGTCCTGGGCGTAGCTCATGAAGAGGGAGAAGGTGCCCACCTGGTCGGCCGCCAGGATGCCGCCCTTCCACAGCACCAGCGCCAGCGCACAGGAGGAGGCCAGATTGGTGATCATGGAGAAGGCGCCGTAGGTCCGGGCCGACTGCAGCACCTTGTGCTTCATGCGGGAGGTCTCTGCCCGGAACTCGGAGTCGGTCTTCTCCTCCACCGCCAGAGACTTGATGGTCTTGGCGCCGGTGATGCCCTCGTTGAAGTTGCCGGTGATGTTAGAGTTGATCTCCCGGATCTGGTGGTGCAGGTCGAACAGCCGACGCTGGAACACGGCGAACAGCAGCGCGATCACCGGCACTACCAGGAACACCAGACCGGTGAGCCCCGGGTTGATGCCCAGCATGACCACGGCGGCGGCCACCACGAAGATCAGAAAATACGTTCCGTCAAAGAGCTGCCAGGTGAAGAGTTCGCCGATACGGCTGGTATCGCTCATGACCCGGGCGTGGATATAGCCCACGCTGTTCTGGTTGTAGTAGTCGAAGGAGAGCTCCTGCAGATGGGCAAAGGCGCGGTTGCGCATGTCCCGGTCCAGGCGCATCTCCGTGGCCATGCAGCCACGGACGCCGTAGTAGCTGACCAGTGCGGTCAGCAGGATCAGCGCCGCGTAGGCGAGAGCGAAGGGCACGATGCCGCTGAGGGTGCCATCCTGCACGAAGTGGTCCAGCGCATACTTCTGCAGCACGGGCCTCGCCACGTCGGACAGACTGCACAGCAGCTGAGCCGCCACCAGCCCGGAGAGCTGCTTTTTATAGGGTCTGGCAAAGGGGAGCAGCCGAGGGATCCCGAAAAACGGGAGGGCGACTTTTTCTTTTTTATTCTGCATCGTGCGTCCCCCTCTCGATGCCCAGCTGAATCTCGTAGATCTGTTGATAGATCCCGCCCGCTGACTTCAACTGGTCGGGCGTGCCCTGCTCCGAAATCCGGCCATCCTCCAGAACGATGACCTGATCCGCCCGGGAGAGGGTGGTGATCCGGTGGGAGATGATGATAATGGTGGCGGTGCCGAAGCGCTCCTCCAGCGAGGTGCGGATCATGGCGTCCGTCTGGTTGTCCACCGCTGAGAGGGAGTCGTCAAAGACCATGATGGGCGCGTTCTGGGTCAGAGCCCGGGCGATGGCGGTGCGCTGCTTCTGGCCGCCGGAGAGGGTCACGCCCCGCTCACCCACAAAGGTGTCATACCCGGCGGTGAAGCCCTCGATGGCCTCCGTCAGGCAGGCCGCCCGGGCGGCCTCCTCCACGGCGCCGCGGCTGATGTCCTCGCCGGCCATAGCGATGTTGTCGGCAATGGAGCGGCTGAAGAGATAGGGCTCCTGCAGCACCATGGCGATGTTCCTGCGCAGGTGCTCGGTGCGGATGTCCCGCACGTCCACACCGCCGATGGTGATGCGGCCGCCGTCCTCGGGGAGGTCGTAGAGTTTGTCCAGCAACAGCATGAGAGTGCTCTTGCCGGAGCCGGTGCCGCCCAGGATACCCAGCGTAGTGCCCTGAGGGATGGTTATGTCGATGCCTTTGAGGATCTCGTGGCCCTCCTCGTAGGCGAAGTGAACATTCTCAAAGCGGATGTCTCCCCGCATGTCTGCATCCACGGCGCCGGGGCGGTCCCGCTCCGGCTCAGCGTTCATCACGTAAGCCAACCGGTCCAGGGATACGCCCGCCTTGGCCATCTCGGAGAGCATGCGGCCCAGCCGCCGGATGGGGAAAGACAGCATGCCGTTGTAGGAGATGAAGGCGATGTACTCGCCGGCTGTGATCTTTCCGTTCACGGCAAAGACGGCGCCGAACACGGTCACCAGCAGGATCTGCAGGCCGCAGAGGATGTCCTGGATGGAGAAGAATTTGCCGATCACGTGGCCCATGTGGACCCAGAGGTCGGTGTAGTGGCTGTTGGCCGTCTCAAAGCGCGTTCGCTCCAGACCCTCGTTGGCAAAGGCCCGCACCACGCGCACACCGGTCAGGTTTTCCTGCACGATGTCGGACACCCGTCCCTCCTGCTCGTCACAGCGCTGGAAGCCCTGGTGCATCTCCTTGCGGAAGATCACGGAGTAGGCCACGATAAGGGGGATCGGCGCGGTGGCGATCACCGCCATCTCCACGTGCATGGAGAACATGAAGTACAGGGACATGGCGATGAGAATCAGGATGCGGAACACCGATGTCAGCTGTTCGGCCACGAAGGTGCGCATGCGGTCCACATCTGTGGTGCAGCGCTGGATGATGTCGCCGGTGCTGTTCTTCATGTGCCAGGCGTAGGGCAGCCGCTCGATGTGGGAGAACAGCGTGTCCCGCATGTTTTTTACCAGTACCTCCGAGCCGCTGGTGTTCAGCAGGGTGGTGCCGAACTGGGCCGCCACCCGCACCAGACCCAGGCAGGCGATGGCCAGGGCCGGGATCCAGAGATGCTGGCCTATGTAGGCGAAGTCGCCGGCACGGGCCACCAGAGCGTTGACCCAGGCGGGGAAGTCCGAGGCCTTGCCGCCGATGGCGTTGTCGATGGTGCCCCGCACGATCTGAGGTGTCAGCATGTCGGCCAGCGTTGTCAGTGCGGAGCAGAGGATGCTCAAAGCAAACAGGAGTTTGCTGCCCCGCAGGAAGCGGAGCAGCAGCTTTACATTGCCGCTGTTCAGTTTTTTATGTGTCTGCTGATGGTCCATGGCGTCTTTCCTGACAGTCTCCGCCTCGGCGGGATATTTCCGGCGGCCGCGAGCGCAGCCGCAGCCTGTGCGGACATTATTGTACTGGATACGGCGGACAAAGTCAATGACAGAAGAGACGTCACGGGGTACAGTCCCGGGGAAACGGCTGTTTTCGAAAGCTGCGGAGGGGGAAGACGCTTCTTTGCATACGCAGGGGATAAGCCGACAGACTGATCGACACGGCGTATGCTGCGGCAGGGGCAGCGGTACAGCCGGGAGATGTCCGGTCATAAAACAGCGGCAGCCGAGGTTTTCGCGGCTGCCGCTGCTCTATGAGTGTGCTGTGCTCGGCACAACGGACGTGAACCGCAGGAACGGACACGTTGCTTCACAATATCCGCTGCGCTCCGCTTCTGTCACTTCACGCCCTGCCAGGGGCGCAGCAACAGGAAGGCATACCGTCCAAACAAGGTGTCGATGAACCGGTCCATCTCCTCACCCTGCAGCGCCCGGCACTGCCCGTTGCTTTCGAAGGAGCCGACCAGACTCTCACCGGTGTACAGGCAGGCATAGGCTCCCGTGCCATAGGGATCATCACTGCACCAGATCACGTCCCCCGGCTCCAGGTCCCGGAGGCTAAGCTGTGTGGTGCGGATGGATTCGCTGTAGGCCATCTCCGGGGTGATCACACCCATGCCGCCGAACATTCCGTAAACGGCCAGATCCTGCTGCGGTTTTTGAGGCAGACGGGCCAGAACACAGCCCGCCACCGCGTCATATTGGTGGAAATAGGTGACGGCGTATCGCGGGGCCTGGGGCTCCATGGCGACGCCGAGACCGCGGACAACCTTTGCAACAGCTTCCGTAACCCCGAGGCCTTGACGGATGAAAGTCTCCGCCTGACGGATCAGGAGCTCTTTTTCCGGGATGGACGGAGCAGCGCCCAGGAGGACCCGGGGGGAGAAGACCCGCATGCCGTTGACCCGGACTTCCGGACCTTCCAGACAGATTTTGTCCGCAAGTGCTACCCGGACCGCAGCATCCGCCGTCAGAGTGCCGCCGGACGGGACTTCCCCGGCTGCGTCTATACCGGAGAGAAGGCATGTTCCGGCGGGGGGATCAAAGAGAATCCGGACCGGACGCGTTTCCTCCGAGAGATTGTCCACAGTGACCGTATATCGCACCGTATCGCCCGGACGGGCCTGACGGCCGCCGGGATGGGAGGTGGTGACAGAGCAGCGCAGGCCGGAACAGCCTTTCAGACGCAGCATGGCCTCCTCCGTCGGTTCGCCAAAGGAATCCAGAGGACGGGAGACAGAAAAGCGCTTGACCCGCGTGGAGAAGAGATAGTCCCTGTCCTCTCCGGCCTGGAGGGGGTCGAAGAGGTTATCCAGAGAGTCGATCCACATGAATCCTCTGTCGAGGTGGCGATTTTGCCGCTTGGAGTAATCATAACTTCCCAGGTGTCCGTGTTGGGAGCAGTGGATCAGCCGATAGTCGTTGAGGACCATCATGGTGTGTCCGTTGCCCGAATGCAGTTCATAGGTGAGTATGTCGCCGGGCCGCAGCAGGCTGCGGATCTCTGCCTCTATCTGCTGCAGAGTCTCTTCTGTCTCCTCATGTGTCAGCTCATAGTAGAACACTCTGGGCTTGACATGGTCGATCATGTGCCAGGTCAGGGTGGCGGGGATCGTGCTGCCGAAGGTGTTATAGTAGGCCGCATGGATGAAGCCCGAGCAGTCCAGATACAGCGTATTCTGGCTTGTCCCCGCCTCAGGCGGTTGATAGATCCGCCTTCTGGGCGTCAGCTGCAGCACACGGTCCATGCTGCACTGGTCGTACTGCAGAGCGGCGCCCCGTTCATAATACGCTCTGGCGCAGGCCAGGAGCGCTTCTGTTTTTATATCAGGCATAACACTACACCTCAGATCCACAACTGATATCATTTTCAAAACTGTGTACTGCCGCACATCATGCATAAAGTATTATACACGCGGGTGCGGCCTTCTTCAAGTGCTTACGTTCTGTTCCTGGAGCGTGCGCAAGAGACAGTATGCCCTGCGCCGTTTCCGGTGCCCCGAGCGTTACGGCGCACGCTTCTGCCGCATAGCGGCACTGAATTTGAAATCGGCAGCCGCCGGGAGGATCCACAGGACGGGGGAGCCCTCCGGCAGGACGCGCCGGCTGTTCCGAACCTCCCCGTTTTTCGGAATGGCGCGCAGCAGAGCGGTGCAACGGGATGAATGGTCGATCGTTTGCGATTTTTTATGTATAAGCTATTGCAGTGACTGACGTTTGCATCAATCACTACAATGGTTTTGGCGCGCTGCACCAAAAAAGACATTATGCTTTTTGCCTGAATCCTAACACGTCGATGATTGAAAAGGAACTACAAGAAATGGGCTGCCAGCGTCGTTTCAGACTGCTCACTGATAGTGTGGGCAGCTCATCGAAAGAAATGTTTCCGTATTCATCAGCATAACGCACGGTCCTTACCCAAACTGAATATGCAGACCGGGATCCGGCAGGAAGAAGAGCAATGCTTCCGACACCCGCAGACAGGAACTACCAGGTTCAAAAACATGCCCATTCACCGGCAGTCCTCCCTCAAATGCTTTGCACTGCAGATAAAAATGTAGTATACTGTCAAAAAATGTTTCCGGTTCGAGGGAGGTATTGCTGTGCTTCTTTTGGGATATCTGCTGGGTTTTGCCACCGTGGCGGTGTTGGTCAGAAAGCGCGGCGACAATATGCGCAGCCTGGTGCTGGTGGGCTACAACTACATCTTTGCCACCGCCATGCTGACAGCGGCCCAATTGGCCGGGGAGCCCATTACCTGGCAATCCGTAGCGGCGGCATTGATCCGCGGCATGTATGATTCCCCTACCGCCATGACTTTCCAGGGCAGCATAGGCGATGCTGTCAACCTGCAGGAGATGGTGATTTTCTGCGCCATGTCCATCTATACGCTGCGGGCGGCGGTGGTACTGTTTTTCCGTAAGGCGTGGAACTACCTGAGAATGTGCTGGCGCCTGTGGAGTGCAAAGAAAATCTATGTGGTCTGGGGTGAAAAAGATGCTGCCGCTGCTTTGCTTCGGGATATCCACAATCACGTGAAGCGAGCTGCCGCTGTGTGGATCCCCTTTTCCGGCAAAGCCACAACGGAGTTGCCAGCTTTCCCGGCAACGGCAGAATTTTTGCAAAGGCCCAAGCTCGGCCGGATCTGCCATATTATACTTCTGCCGGATGAAAAGCAGGGGAATCTGGAGCGGGTGAAAAAACTGGACGCTTTGGGTGAGAATGCGGCAGATTACCATGTGACTGCTTTTCTGAATGATGATTTGCTGCGGCTGCAGGACCTCCATTTTCCCCATCTGGATGTCTGCCCGGTGTCCCAGCAGGAATTGCTGATGCGCCAATTTATCCGGGACCACAGACCACTGCAGCAGTTGAGTGCCCGAAGCCGCACCTTTGAAAAGAGCGGGATTCTGGTGCCGGAACGGCCGTTTTCCCTTTGCCTGGCCGGCTTGAGCAGACTCAACCGTGCCCTGCTTCTATCTATATGGGAAAACACCGCGTTTGAAACAGCGGCTCCGGATGGTCGTGGATTTGACGCTGTGGTGTTGGGCGCGGATCCCTCAGAAAGGGAGTTGTTTTTCCGGGATTATCCGGCCTTTCGCGACAGCGGATCTTTGACCTGGCAGGAGGGAGACGGGGCTCTGGCCCTATATGCCTTGGCCGAAGATAAGGCCTGCTTATTTGATGAGATCGCAATTGACATAGGGACCACCTCCCGGAATGTGGAAGCTGCCCTTCGTGTACTGCGGCTGTTGCGTAGAAGGGGCGTTGAAGAAGATCGCCTGCCATTGATAGCGGTTGTGATCCATGAGATGTATGAAGGGAGCACGTCTCTGCTGGCAGAGGAACCACAGGTTTGTTTCCTGCAGGAAAACAGCAGCATACTGACCTATGCGGATCTGGTGGAGCGAGCTTTTGACCGGGAGGCCGAGAATCTGCACCGGCGATACCGGGGAACCGGGATGATCTCCGCCGGCTGGCGGAACCTGGGTACCTTTACCCAAAGCTCCAACCGGGCTGCGGTATGGGATATCCCAAACAAGCTGCTGCTTGGCCGGGATGCGGCCGAATTGCCTGCGGATAAACGCAATAAAGCGCTGTGGCGGCTGGCGGAGTACGAGCACAGACGATGGGTGGCGTTCCATGCGGCCCACGGATGGTCCTTGCTGCCGGTATCGGAGCTGACAGAACAGGAGCGGGAGGACTGTGCCACCAAGCGTCCTGCGGAAAGGCGACACACCTGCATGGTGGACTGGCAGAGCCTGGACAGCCTGCCCCAGCATGAGCCGGGACTGCTGAAGAAGTACGATTACATGAATGTGGAGGAGCTCTTTGGGACAGAGGAGGGTGACCATGCCTGAAGAAAGACGCGATGTATTTGTCAGCTACCATACCAGCAGTGCCGCCCAGACGGTTCAGAAAGTAGTTCCGGCCCTGGAAGCGGCAGGGGTAACATGTTGGTACGCACCACGGGACTGCGATGAGCAATTTGCCGGCTCCATCGTAGGGGCGATTCGTCGGTGCAGGATTTTTCTGCTGCTGCTCAACGAGCAGTCTAACGTCTCGGCCCATGTGCTCAATGAAATCAACTGCGCCTTTGAACGCTTTAAAAACCACGAGGACATTGCGCTTTTGCCTTTCCGACTGGACAATTGTGCCCTTTCGGACGATGTGTATTACTATTTGGGCCGAATCCACATGATGGACGGCGCCCTTCCTCCGGAGGAGCTGCGCCTGCGAGAGTTGGTAGACCGAGTCACCGCCTTGCTGGGCCGGCAGCCGGTGAAGATGACGGCAGTTGCTCCGTCAGCCTCTGCCGGGGCAGCTGTCCCGGCCACCGACTATGCCTTGACAGGCACGCTGGTATATCCGGACAACCACTTCACCGGCCGGGAGAGAGAACTGGCAGCCATCGATGCGGGACTCCATGGCGTGGAAAACGTGCTGTTTTTGGTGGGTATGGGTGGCATCGGCAAAAGCGAGATCGCCAAAACGTACGTAAAGCGCCGTGCGCAAGACTATGATGTGGTGCTGTGGGTCAATTTCAATGATTCGTTGGAACAAACGGTAGCCAGTGATGCAGCCTTCCCCATCCGGGGCATGCAGCGCAGCGATTTCCCGGAGGACGACACCCGCACCTACTTCGCCCGCAAGCTGCGGGCCCTCAAGGAGCTTGCCGACCGGCGGGTGCTGATCGTCATAGACAACTTCGATGTGGAGGATGATCCGGATCTGAATGATTTTTGCGGCGGTGCATACGCCGTACTGTTTACCACGCGCTGTCACCAATTGGGCGGTAATCTGCCGGAGGTAGAAGTGGGTCCCATGACGGATCCAGCTGAGTTGATGGAACTGTTCCGCTCTGAATATACCCGCATGATGGATGAAGCAGGCCGGAAAGCGGCAGAGGAGATCATCACGCTGCTGGATGGCCACACGCTGACCATCCGCCTGGTGGCTTCTGCCATGCAGAGCCGGCGCATTCCGCCGGAAAAGATGCTTTCTCTGCTGCGGCAGGGATATGCAGGACTGACCCGCGAGAATGCCAAGGCATCGGATCTGATCTTTGGCCGGCTACAGCAGGTTTTTGCGCTGTCTACGCTGACGGAAGAGGAATTGTTCCTGCTGAAAAATCTGTCCCTGATCCCCCTGAGCGGCATTGCCGTGGAGACACTGTTTGATTGGTGCCAGCTGGATGATTACGATCTCATTGATGGCCTGATCCGGCGCAGTTGGGTCGTCCATGACCCGGTTACAGACTACGTCCATCTCCACCCGCTGCTCTGTGATTTGATGGCGGAAGAGTTGGAAAAGGATCCCGGCTGCTGTGAGACAATGCTTCGCAGTATGGTCAGGGCGCTGGAGAATACGTTCCGGCACAAATATGCTGAGAAACAACAAAAGTTGGCTCTGACCACCGCCGTTTGCCAGCGGCTGCCTCAGAATCATCCGCTGCGTCCCTTGATGATGCTGACGCGGGCTGATGCACTGATGGGACTCTCCATGCGCACCGCGTCCATCCCGCTCTATCAGGAGTTGTGGGACGGCGGCTGCAAGGGACTGGAACCCATTGTCGTCTGTGGAAAGTTGGCCCATGCCCAAATCCTCAGCGGCGATCCGGAAAGCGGCTACCGCACAGCTATGGCCGGCTGGGAGATGACAAAGGATATTCCGGTGTCGGCGCTCTCTCCGGAGCAGGGCTACTGGCGCAGCCAGGTGCTGAGCCGGCTGACGGAGTCCACCCGGGATATGGGGGACTATGAGAGTTCTATCGCCTACGGGAAACTGGGACTGGAGCAAAGCCGATATTTTTACACCACCACACCCCAGGAGGCGCGGGGCTGGAAGCTGTGGCATCTGGCGAAAACCCTCTTCCTCATGGGCGATCTGGCGGAGAGCGAGCGTTTGTTGCTGGAAGCCAAGGAACTGTTTACCGAGATTCAGGATGACTGGTCCCGCAGCTTCAGTTTGGAACTGTTGGGTCAGGTGATGATGAGGAAGGGCCAATTTGACTTGGCACTGGACTACTCCCGGCAGTCGTTTGATCTCCTGCTGCCTCTGCTGGGTGAGGAACACATGGACGTCGCCCATAATCTGGGCTGGCGGGGTGAGATCTACACAGCTATGGGTGAGCACGCTCAGGCCGCTGTTTGTTATCGGCGGGCCATTGAGATCTACCGCAAGCGCAGCTGCCCCAAACGAGCCGAGGAAATCGAAAAGCTACTGATGGCCCAGGAGAGCTGACGGCTGTGAAGCTCTGAAATAAGCGACGGAACATGGTATAAATTGCAATAGAACAGATCTTAAGTTTTCGAGGAGGCGCCCCATGAGCAACTGTTCACCGTTCGTTGACCAATTCTTTCAGAACTTGACGCTTCAGGAGAACGCTGTGCGCAGTCAGTATTGCAAGGGTTATATTCATCAGGCCATCCGTTCATTCTTGGAAAACGAGAATCCGGATACTGCCTTTTCCGTCTATCGCGCTTTCTTTGACTGCTACCGTTTGACCCTGCCGGGCCGGGATGACCCCTTTATGGATCTTGTGGATATGCTGCGCACCTATGAGGAGACGGCTGCTTCCCTGATCGAGAAACAGCGGGATCATTTTATCCACTCGGTAAACGTGTTCATCTGCGGCCTGTCGATATGGGCGGAGAACAACCGTTTTCGTCAGGCGTTCAGCGGTGCGGTACCCGAGAACGGATATACGCAGAGCTTCCCCACAAAGGAGGAGGAATTCTTTTTCCGCTGGGGCATCGCCGCGCTCTTCCATGACATGGGATATCCGGTAGAGATCATCGGTAGTCAGATCAACCGATTTATCCGCATGATCAGCGACGCAGATGGCGATGAGGTCCGGGTTCGAGCGCAGATCCACTATGAGAATTTCAACGAGCTGAATCATATCCAGGAGATTCTGCCGTTCGATGAGTATTCCCGTGACTTCCGCGCGGCATACGGTGACTCCGAAAAAACGAATCTCTTCGCGCCGCTGGATCTGCTGGCTCACCGCATTCACTTGGCATTCGACACCGGTTATGACCGAACAAAAGCAGCTCTGGATGGTTTTGTGGACAACATGGCCGCCAGTGGTTTCATTGATCACGGCTATTACAGCGCTCTAATCGTGCTGAAATGGTATGGCTGTGCCCTTCAGCGGGCAGGGATCACGCCTCAGCGTTTCTTCTGGCCGGTGCTGGACAGCGCAGCCGCTATCCTGCTGCACAACTATTTCCGCACCAATCTGCAAAAGCCCCCATTTGCTCTCGGCCCTATGCCTGTGGAGAGGGATCCACTGGCCTATCTGCTGATTCTGTGTGATGAGTTACAGGAGTGGAACCGGGAGGGGCGTGGAATCATCAGCCGCCGGGCCGCCAAAGCGGATACGGTACACCTGAGTATCCGCGACGATTATATGTCCGCCGTCTATGTGACCCACCACGGCCGGCTGGCAGACGACTTCTGTAGCAGGAAAGAAACCATACTGCACCAGGTGCTCTCCCTGGAGGATCTTTTCCCTGCCGGATTCAACGTTGACGCTACGGCGCTGGACGATATCGCGTTTCTTAAGCCCCGGCTGGAAGCCATCGCGCCACGTCCTCTGCTAAAGCACATTGAGCTGCTGGCTATCGCCATTCACGCACGCTATAACGAGAAGCGTCTGGAAGAGCATCCGGAGCTTCCTCTGGCATATCCTGACTTTTCTGCGCTGCCGGATGACCTGAAGTACAGCAATCTCAGACAGGCCCAGAGCATTGTGGAACAGCTGGAAGCCGCCGGGTACGCGCTGGGGCCCAAGGGACAGGCGGGTGCCGTGACGGAATTCCCCATACGGATGCTGGAGCAGATGGCGGAACTGGAACATGAAGCCTGGGTGCAGGAGCGCATTGCCTCTGGCTGGACGCTGGGAGAAAAGGACACGGCCCGAAAAACGACCCCCTATCTGGTACCCTATGCAAACCTATCCGAGGAAATCAAGGACTATGACCGGGATGCCATACGCTACATTCCGACTCTTGCAGAGACCGTCGGCATGGCGGTCTATGAAGTCTGAGGGATCGTGGGCCTGATCGGCATGGCCATTGAAAAAGTTAAAAAGAGGGATCGACAGCATGGAACACTTGATTTTTATTTCACACTCAAGCAAAGACGCGCCCTTGGCGCAGTTGATCTGTCATCGGCTGGAGGAGGCCGGCATCCGTTGCTGGATCGCTCCTCGGGATATCCAGCATGGAGATTGGGCCGGGTCAATCATGGACGGCCTTTCCCGTGCAGACGTGTGTGTGATTATCGTGGGGGAGCACGCGGTGGATTCACCGGAGGTCCTCAAGGAGGTTACCGAGGCCACGCGCAGCTGTCAGTATATCATTCCCTTTAAGGTGGACAGCGCTGACCTGTCGCTGAAAATGCAATATCATCTGGGGCCCTGTCACTGGCTGGACGCCTCCACGCCACCTATAGAGCAGCGAATCGAAGAGCTTCTGCATCGGATCGGGCATCTGTCCGAGGAGGATGTGGTCTATCAGAACACGCGGAAACTGCGGCTGAACGAGCACATGGTCTGGCCCCGGCCAAACTTCCTGGGGCGCAAGAGTGAACTGGAAGAGATTGCAGAGCGGCTGCCCCGGGAGGGTACCCTGTTCCTTCGCGGCATGGGCGGCATTGGCAAGTCTGAGATTGCCAAGTCCTACGCGGCGTCGTATCACGACCGGTATGACACTGTCCTGTTTCTGGGATATGAGGGGAGTATCCTCGACCTTGTCAGCGGAGACAGCATCCGGATCGAGAATCTGCCGCCTCGGGATCCGGACAGCGAAAACGCAGAGCAGTATTTTGCCCGCAAGATGGAAGCGCTCCGCAGGATCGTATCGGCGCGTACACTGCTCATTCTGGACAACTATGACGTGGATGATGATCCCTGTTTTGCGGAACTGGCCAATACAGAGGCCCATCTGCTGGTGACGACCCGGAATGAGCATGAGGATTACCCTGTGATGACCGTTGGCCCCATCGCCGATTTCGATACCGTGCGGACCCTGTTCATCTCCTCCTGGGGAAAGACGCCGAAGCCGGAGGAACTGCCGGTCATCGATGAGATTATCCGTATGGTGGGCAGCCACACCATTACAGTGGAGCTCATTGCCAGACAGATGAAGGCCAGCCGCCGTACGCCGGCGCAGATGCGTGAGCTTCTGCAGGCCGAGGGCCTGCACACAAAGCTGAAGGAGAAAATCAAGCGGGAGGGCGGTGCGTCCCAGGGATCAGCCTATGATTATATCGCGCGGCTGTTTGTCTTTTCCCATCTCTCATATGAGTGCGAGCAGATCCTGCGCTGGATGGCCATGGTGCCGTATACCGGCATCGACATTGGGCTGTTCTATGATATCTGCCAATTGGAGTCTTATGATGAGATCAACGAGTTGATTGCCCACAGCTGGCTGCAGTTGGATGAGGAGACGGACATCCTGAGTATGCACCCGGTGATCGGAGACGTGGTACGCGAGCAGCTGCATCCCACAGTAGAGACCGGAAAGACCTACATTGCTGGACTCTGGCGGGAAGTCGGAAGCCTGTGGATGAAGAGCATGGAGGAAAGGGCAAAACTTTGGCCCTATTACGCCAAGCTCATCCGAGATTACTACGATCCAATTCCTGAGCTTTGGACCGAATTCAGCTATTTGGAAAACAATGCCTGGATCTGCGCCAGATACGCTCTTGCTGTCGAAATCGGTCAGCGCTTCCTGGCGTACACCAAAGAGAACTTTCCCCAGGACTATGAGAAAATCGGGATCGCGGCAAACTATCTCGGCGCTTGCTATCACAACGGTGGGGACGATTTCCACGCGGCGCCCTATTATGAGGAGGGACTGGAATATCAGAAAAAGGCCATCAACGAAGACAGCGGATTTGCCCAGTGGGATCAGCTTTCCAGCGCCTACCAAAAGGTTGGACGCTGTGCGTATCTGGCGGCAGACTATGAAAAGGCGAAGGCCTGCTTTGAGGAATCCATTCGAATAAGCAGTGAAAAATGCGAAAAAAAGGGATACTATTGCAACGCCTTTCTGGAGATGGCCAATATGTATCTGAGAATGGAGGATTATGAAAACGCGCTGCGGTTTGCGGAAGAGAGCCGGAGACTCTATGATGCCAGATTCGGACCGGACAATCCAAACAGCGCCTGCTCCCTGACGAATATCGGAAAGTGCCGGATGCACACAGGAGACTATAATGGCGCAAGGGTGGCGCTGGAGGAGTCCCTGCGGCTCAATATCCGCTTCAACGGCAAAGAAAACCGGCAGACGTTCTGGGCCAAGGAAGCTCTGGGCGATCTGACGCTATTGGAAGGGAAGCCGGACGAGGCCTCTCGGATTTTTGGAGAGTTGGAAGTTGAGATGGAGCAGTCCTTCGGAGAGCAGAACCCGGACCTGCTGGCGCTGCGCGAGAAACTGCGCCGCGTCGGGGGCCAGTGAGATTTCCTTATCCGGAGAAGGCGCGCACTGTGTTCTGAAAAGCGAAAACGGTTGTTCTATGAATGAATTGTCAAACTAAGTGCAACAGCTTATAAGCTCAAGTCCCCACAAAGACTGAGCAGAGCGGAAATTAAAGTCCTTACGAAACATGGCGTTCATCAACGCCATGTTTCGTTTTTGGGCGGCAGGTAGACCTCGTAATGTTCCGCATAGCTGCACACTGTTCTGCTTCATTTTATCAATCCTTTCTGTAGTTGAGCACCAGCCGTCTGAAGCCAGCCGGTGCTCTATTTATAAGGGTTGTTTTTGCAAGCTTATGTTGGGAACTCGCATTGTCACATGCAACAAAAATGCCTTGAAATTTATATACTTTTCACCGAAAAAGAATCGAGGCTGGTTTTGGGATAAAGCTTATCCCAGAATCAGCCTCAAAACGGTGGGGACGGAGGTTCAGGTCCTCTCAAACCGAAAAAGTATCTTTTTTTCACTCAAAAAGCGCACGGGTTTCTCCTAAAAAAGTACAAGGAGAAACAATATGAAAAGCTCTATTGCGGAGCTGTATTACGGCAATATCTACCCGCAGAACAGCGGATTCGAGGATGACGAGAGCGTGCAGCATGAGCTGTGAACGATCAGCGAGAACGAGGATTGGCTGACCGGGCATCTCGCCGGCGAGGAGAAGAAGCGCTTCCTGGATTTCGCCGACGCCTGGTCCACCTACAACGGCGCCGCCACTCTGGACGGCTTCATCACCGGCTTCCGGTTGGGAGCGCGGTTTGTGCTGGATACTTTCGTGTTGCCGGAAGCTTCGCCGCAGAACTATTTGCAAGACAAAGAATAAAACATGCCCCTGCCTCGATTCTGCAAGGCAGGGGCAAACTCCGCGCAAGGAGATCTTCAAAAAAACAAATAATGGGTTTACCAGTATTTCTTTTCTGGGGTCTTACGCTTTGCGTCCGCTTCGTGGTCACGCACACCGAAGTATGGATCCTTCGTGCAGACCGTCGGGTCATACCAGTCGGCTTTGGCGCTGGCCCATGCAATCCACTCTGCGCTTTTGGTTCCGGCTTTCCTGGCGGCTTCTATATAAGCTCTGATCTTGCAGGCAATGGCATAATCCTCCGCAGCATTCACAAGCCCCTCGGTGGCATCTATTTCCTTATTGCGGCGTTCTCTTACTTCCGCAGCCTTCTGACGGGCCTCTTCGTCTTTGCGCTGCTTCTCTTCGTTCTCCAGACGAATCAGTCGATTGGCGTAAGAGGCCTCGTAAAACGCCACCATGATCTCTCCGATGCGATCCTCAAGCACATAGGACGTGCAGTCCGTGAACTTGCATTTTCCATCGACAACCAGTGTAAGCTTGCCATTCCAAGGACGATCCCATTTGGGAATATTGGGCTTCAATGCCCAAGTGTTCTTTCGCTTTGCCTCTTCGTATTTCAACTGCTCCAGCTTCTCGGCCCGGGTGATTTCATGAGGAATTTGATCCCTCGATTCCGATACCGTGAAAGGAACATCTTCCCCGTTTACCTGAAAGTGAAATTGGTATGTTACAGAAGCGCCAAACGGCATCATCCCCTTTAGGAGTGCGTCCAAAATATGAAAAGCTCTGGCATAGGAATCCTTGGAAATGCTGTCTGCCAACAGAGGGGCTTCCTCTGCATATCGGCCATATCTCATTTGATTGTCCTTTTGCCTATCCAGCCAGCTCTCACATTTTTCCTTTTGCTTTGCTATGTCCTTATGCAGCTTTGCACCGGGACCGGCAACCCGCAACTTGGATGCGGCATCTAATACCTTTGCACGATCAGCCTCCTTGAGGAATGAAAGTGCAGTTTGTGCAATGTGCAGCGTCCGGCGGTCGCCGGTTTTGGGTTTGTCCTCGTTGGGTGGCAGCTTTAGCTTGGGCAAATCGGGCTTGGGAACGAGTTTTCCCGCACGTACCTTTGCCCAATAACCGGCCTGGGGGAACGGCACGTCCAGTTTTCGGCAGATTTTCCGAAGGCCGGTGTCGCTTATTCCGTACCGCTTACAAACATCCGTCATAGGGGCTTCCCAAACCTCCCGATATAGCGTTTCCCGCTTATATCGTGGAGTTTCCCCTTCGCGGGGGATGACCAATCCAATCTTACCTTCTTCTGATACCGGTTTACTTTCTGCAGCAATTACTTCTGCGGTATCCTTGGGTTTTCTCTTTTCCGGAAATAGCAGAATGGTATCCTTTTCAGAGGCTGGCAGCGGAGTCCTTTCCACCGGCTTGTGAAACTCCAGTTTTGTCCAGTACCCGGATGGAGGAATCGGTATTTTGTTATCCTTACAAATCTTCAGAAATTGAGAATAACTGATCTCATACTTCTTTGCGATCCTTGCCGCAGAATCTGTCCAAACTTCCTCATATATCGTTTGTCGACTGACGGTTTTTTCATTCTTATCCGTATGCTCCACCTCCTTGCTGCCCTCTCGTTCAAATAAACTGTTAAAAAGCTTTATCCCCCCCCGATCCCTCGTTTTCTTTTAATAGAAAAAGCAGGTCGTGCTTCATCTCCTCAAAACTTTTTACGATGGTTGTAAGGCTGTCTTCTATGTTTTTCACTTGGATTTCGTTGATTCTGCCGTACTTGTACGCAATCAGCCGTTCCGGGACAATCACATAGTGCCAGGTATCCGAATACTGGTTTTCCTCATTCTTGACCGCAAACCCGATGGGTAGCAGCGCGTTCCTCATGCCGAGGGTTACAGCAATAGGAGATATGCCGAGATACTGGGCTGCCGCTTGGATGGTCACCTTTTTCATACTGCGGATATCATCGTCTGTAATACTGCTCATGCCCTTCACCTCCTCTCTTCGAGCCTTGGGCTTACAGCAATCATAGTACGGGATTATTTACTCAATTCCCTTATAACCGTTTTTCTCTGCGTATCCAAGCAGATATAAGAAAGCAAAAGCGGGTATCCGAATCATATCTTTTCCAGATTTAGTATTTTGAATACCGAAATCTGTAGCACCCTTCGTCACCACGATGGCCGCGGAGGCTTCTCCGCAAAGCTCAGAGATTGCATCATCGTCGGCTATAGGCGCGCCCTCCCGATATTTCACTTCAATGAGGATATTGTTCGTATTGGGATAATCAACGACAACGTCTATTTCCTTACCACGCTTACCTCCGCGGAAGTACCCCACAGAGGTCGCCTGCTGATAATAAAACGCAGCGACATGCTTATAAACTGCCGTTTCAACGACCTTCCCCATTTGCACAGGGTCGGTCAACATAGAATCATCCATCAAAACTGCATTGCGGATTGCAGCATCAGCAATGTAGATTTTCGGGCTGGCCTTCAGAACCTTTTTGCCGGCCATGTTGATCGGCCAGCTTTGATAGATAAGATTTGTACTCTCCAAGTATTGAATATAGTTCTCGACAGTAGGGCGGGATACTCCGCTGAGTTCTTTTGCTATGGCCTCTATGGATACAATCTCTGAAGAAATGTTACAGAGATAAAGGAATATCCGCTCTAATTCTGTAGAATTTCGAATGTTATATAGCGATGGCAGATCTCGCTTCAACACCTTGTCTACAACATCTTCCCTCATGATCTGCTGGGCTAAAATGTCATTGTCAGCCAAAGCAAGCTCTGGGAATCCGCCGACCTGCAAGTAGCGTGTAAAGTGATTCTGCACTTTTGTCAACTGCATCATGATTTGGGTGCGTTCTTGCTGGTTCATGTGTAGCAGCCGCGTAACCTTCAAATTCTTCGGAAGGGCAGGGCGGTCCAGATTCAGCAATTCGCAGTATTCGAAGAAGGACATGGTTGGAACCTGTATGACAGACCAACGCCCGGCGCCACTCTCTTGATTGCCCTTCATCAAGGCTGGACTTGCAGAACCGGTCGCAATCACCTGGGAATCCGGCTGCATATCGTAAATTGTCTTCAACCATTTATCCCAATCCTGTGCATACTGAATCTCATCAAAGAAGTAATACACATCCTGCTCAGCATATACATTTTCATGATAGCATTCCAGGATTGTATTAAAATCGCTAAGCTTCAGCATGGGATGATCCATAGAAATGAATACTATCTTCTGGGGAGCAACGCCCCTTGCAAGGAGTGCTTCGATCATCTGATACTGAATCGTGGTTTTCCCAACGCGTCTTGTTCCGGTCAGAACAATAGTGCGGCGAATACCGACTTGGTCCATTCGCTTCATCGCTTCATGGAAGGCAAAGCGTTTATATGATTTAGATAGTTTGGGATTTACCAGTCCGGTTTTCCACCAGGGGTTATATGCGCTAAGCACTTTAAGGATGCTCTCCTTCGTTGTAATTGCCATTTTCATCATCTCCCATGCAATGATACCATAATTGGAAGAACACGTCAACAATTATTTAAAGTATACTTATAATAATATGCATTAATTATGATATTATGTGCCGCAATTTTGCAAAAAACAAGTCTGTCAAGGCAAACTACCAACTCCGCTGGAGAAAAAATAGAGTAACCGTTGCGGGGGAGGGACTACGCATATGTCTCCATATGTCGTCATATGTCTCCATATGTCTCTGTTTGTCCCAATCTGGGCAGAGTGTGAATAACGCACTTGAGCAAGCACATTTCAAAAACGTTGCAAAACCCATGTTTTCAGGCAGAAAGCGCACGGGCTTCTCCTAAAAAAATGAAGGAGAAACGATATGAAAAGCTTTATTGAGGAGCTGTATTACGGCAACATTGACCCGCAGAACAGCGGCTTCGAGGATGACGAGAGCGTGCAGCATGAGCTGCGGACGATCAGCGAGAACGAGGACTGGCTGACTGAGGATCTCTCCGGCGAGGAGAAAAAACGCTTCCTGGACTTTGCCGATGCCTGGTCCGCCTATAACGGCGACGCCACCCTGGACGGGTTCACCACCGGCTTCCGTCTGGGTGCAAGGTTTGAGATGGACACCTTTCTGAGCGACAAAGCGTCGTTTGAGCGCTTCTTGGAAAACTAAAGAACTGTGCCCTCGCGCAGGATTCGGCGCGAGGGCACGTTTACATTTCTCTGTTTTATTGGATGGCCTTTCCCATCTCATAAGCC
>SVKQ01000015.1 GCA_015068325.1 Oscillospiraceae bacterium
GATTGGCTGGTGCCATTATAACCGAATTCTTCTCGTTTGTCATTTGGCATCCTCCACATTTTTCAGCAGGATGCGGGTGAGCTTCTTATCCAGAAACTCGTTTCCTTCAAAGCTGCCGGTGATAGTGTAGACGGTTCCATGGATCTCACGTTTGACTTTAATCTCCGGGATCCAATAAGCGGAAAGATTCCTAACTACGATGTGACCAGCTTCGTCAATTCTTGTTTCTCTCATTTTGGCTGTTCTCCTTTTTCTATAATTCCGGACAAAAAGAGCCGGGTCACATAGAAACGCACCGATAGACGAACCCTAAGAGTCCGCCTTGATCGATATGTGTCTATGTAACCCGGCAATCAAACAGCCGGTGGCTGCCCAAATGCAGCTCACTGTATCTATCCTATCTGATAGATATTCTATATAAGCCGAGAACTCACCCCGTCCAGGGGAGAGAACCGGCAACGAGTCGGGATGAACCCGATTCCCCCATGATCCATTTTCAGGACCGATACAAATATACCAACATGGTTTTGAACTGTCAATATACCTGAAAGCGGTTGACGGCTCCAGCCGTCAACATTCTGCTTTGCCAAGTCTTCAGTACTTGGCAAGCAGGGCTTACTCGTAAGAGTATGCAGATTTTTGTCCGGAACCGTTCTCGCCTCGGTAACTGGCGAGCAGTGTACCGATAGACAGTTCCAGAACTTGGCGAGCAGTGTCCCGATCCGGATCGGAACAACTATCGCCAAAGCTGGCTTGTTGGGATAATCCCAAACCCTTATGATCGCACAAGTGCGAGCTGCGCGTTTCTTCGAAACACTTAGTCTGCTTTCAGTAATAAGTATTCATGGCTATTACTGCTGAGAAACGGTGAACAGCGAATAGAAATAGCCCTTCTGCTCCATGAGTTCGTCGAAGCTGCCCTGTTCGGACACCGCGCCGTTTTTCAGCGCGAATAAACCTGTACAGCGGCGTAGGATATTTTCGTCCAGATCGTGGGTGACGATGACACGGGTATAGCCGTCGAGCTTCAGGATCGCGTCTATCACCTCGAAAGAGGTTTCCGCATCCAGGCTTGCCGTGGCCTCATCTACGAAAAGCACGGGGGTCTTGCGCAGCAATGCACGAGCGATGGAGATGCGCTGGCGTTCGCCGCCGGAGAGTCCGGAGCCGTTCTCGCCGCAGAGATAATCAGCGCCTTTTTCGTCGATCAACCTGCTAAGCCCCGACAGGCGAACTGCGCGTTCGATCTCCTCCTCCGGGAACTGGGAGAACATAGTGATGTTGTCCCGGATCGTGCTGTTGAACACGAACACGTTCTGCTGGATGATGGAGACGAGATCGTAGAGGGAGCTTGCAGAAATCTCCTTCAGCTCTTTTCCGTCGTAAAGGATCTCGCCTCCATAGTTGTCGGACGAGGCCATCAGCAGGTTCAGGATCGTGGACTTGCCGCTTCCGGAGCCACCCACGAGCGCATAGCAACCGCCGGCTTTCATATCCATATCGACGTCGTGAAGCACGGTCTTGCCTTCCTCATAGGCAAAGCTCAGATCACGGATCTCGATGCCTTCTGTAAGTTTCGGTTCGATGGTTTCGCCCTCGTCCGGGACATTTTTGCTGAGCGCCTCGGCCAGTTTGTCAATGAGGCCGTATGCTGACTTTTTCCCGGCGAAAAACATTGGAAAGACCTGGATCGGCGCCAGAACATAGTTCAGAAGCTGCACGAAGACGATCGCAGTACCGGCGGTGATGCCCGCCTTTCCAGAGATCGCGAGTGCCGCCGCTACAAAGAAAACGCCGAACTGCAGGATGCCGCCCGCGACGCCGGAGGCATAGGCAACATGGAGCTTGACCTTTTCCCGTGTGGTCACCGCGCCTGCCACGCTGTCGTTGCTCTTCTCGTGGATGCCGGAGATGCTTTTCTCCGCTTTGAAACTCTTGATCACCGCAAAGCCTGAGAGCACGTCCTTGAGCATGCCGGTGTAACGCTCTTTCTTGTCGGAAACGTCCTTTTCCGCGACAGCCGCCTTGTTGCCAAGCACCACGGAAACAATGACGGGCAGCAGCGAAAAGCCGATGGCGATCAGCGTCAGCAGCGGACTATACCACAGCATGAGCCCTAGGGCGCCGATAAAGGTGATCCCGACCTCGATCATGTTTTGCAGCAACCGGAGATAGTCCTGTTCGATGGTGTTCGCATCGTTGGACAGCGCTGAGAGATAGCGAGCGCTGTTCTCGCCGGAGAAGGCCTGAATCCCCTTTTCCAACAACCGGTCAAAGACGTATTTCCGGTACTGCTGCATCGCCTTTGCGCGGAATTTGGAAAGGAAGGTTCGGTCGAGCAACCAGGCAGCCAGCATCATCACGAAACCGACGCTCGCGACGAGCAGCAGTGTGCCATAGCTGGTGGTAGTGTCTCCGGAGATTAGATCGGATATTGCCTTGATGGTCCATGAGATCACGAGATTCGATGCCGCAACAAGAAAAGCGGCGAGCACGGTCATCACGAGATTGAACATGTTCTTTTGGAACAGCTCTTTGACAAACGGGCGCCGCAGCGCTGTAATTTCTTTCTTATCCACGATGATTCCCCTCCTCTTTCTCGATGCAGTTCCAAAGAGCGGTAAACTCTTCATTTTCAAATTGGCTTACCGCAAGACTGACGCCGGCCATTGCTGTCACTCCCAGGTCATCGTGAGCGCTGGCACCTTCGATGCGGGTGATAAAGCGGATGTCGCTTTCATCATAGCTGGGAGCAACGTCAAAGAATGCGGCAAGCTCTTTGGCTTTTACCAGGGTGCCGCGCGCCTCGCTGTCCTGTCCTGACAGAAACTGCGAGCCGGCAAGGGTGGCAAGCAAAGCGGCGCAGACTTTGTCGAAGTAGTTTGAGTTGTCTCCTTCCCGCAGTCCCTGCAGGAGCCCGATCCCCCAGCTCAGGATCGCCTGTGTGGAAGCATGATCACCGCGTTCCAGGTATACGTTGATATAGCCGACGATCGTGCGGACCAAATCGGAGAGGATTTTCGTAAAAGCCTCCGACAGAAACGGTACCGCTTCCTCAACGTAACCATTTTGAGCCAGAGTATCACCGATCTGTGAGCTATACTGTCCACCGGCGTTATGGGCTTTCCAAAGCTCTATAGCCTTGTCCGCTTCGCCCAGCCCAAGATACGTTTCCGCTATTCTTCCGAAAATCGTCTGCTCATTGATTTGGGGATCTTCGTTTTGGCTAAGCAGGAAGCGGGACTGCTCCAGAAGCTCCAGCGCGCGGTGAAACAAAGCCTTGTCCCCACTGTCGATACCAAATGCACGGTACAGCGCTGCGCTTGCATTTACGATTTGAAATGAGTGCGGATACTTCTTAAGCGCTTTTTCTGCCTCCGCAAGTCCGTCCCAGTCTTTGCTGCGGCGGTATTCCCGCAATCGCTTTACCGTCGCTTCCAGGCGATTGTCTTTGACCTCATAGCCGAGCAGCACATCCACGGAGACATCAAAAAAGTCCGCCATTTGGATAATCAGCTCCAGCTCGGGGGTCGAAAGCTTTGCCTCCCACTTATATACCGCTCCTGCCGTCACCCCCAGCGCCTCGGCAAGTTGCTCCTGGGTCAGCGACCGCTCTTTGCGGAATGAGCGGATATTCTCCGCCAGCATCATCTTCATTAGCTTGCCTCCTTTGTGTTTCTACAGATGATTATACTGCATCAAAACCGGAAAGTGAACAGACCACTCATATCAATTGTATTTCATTTTTCATACTGTCAGTAAGAGTTTTCTGCATTATGAGGGTTTCATGCCTTAAAGAGACTCACTGATACAAGAGGCGATTCTATGAAAAAGGTAAAGAAAATCCCGAACTGCTGTTCATACAACAGTCCGGGTTTCACTTATAGCCAACCTTTTCAGACAGATGCCCAAATGGTTTTAGATTTAAAACTTTCTTATGAGCACCCGCCTAAGGGCCCGTCCGCCTCGTTTATACGTTATCCCATTCGCGCCTCGATGAGAGGCATCTCCCAGTCGATGGCACCGCCCAGTTCCGCCGCCAGCACGTCGGCTTCGGTCCGGAATCGCTCCAGCAGCGCCGCCTCACGCTTTTTGGAGCGGCGTCCTCGGGCCCGGTATACCTCCCGGACGGCACAGGCGTCATAGGACACGGCGAAATCCTCCGCGTCCCGGTGCGGGAAGAAGCTGACGCCCACCTCGTAGGCAACCTCGCCGTTGTCGGAGGCGGCGGTCAGCTTTACCGCCGCGGCCCGGCGCTCCACACCGTTGTATACGCACGCCCCGGCGAAATACTGTGCATAGACGTCGATGACCTTCATGCAGCTCTCTCCTTTCTCTATTATAGTCCTCCTCTGAAATAGAGCCAGAGGACGACGCCTGCGGCGATCTGCGCCAGCAGAATCAATGGCAGGAACAGTCGGAAGTACCAGTGGCGTGTCTTATGGCGGAAGACATGCATCCCCAGCAGTGCACCCAGGCTGCCGCCCAGCAGCGCCAGGGTGAACAGCGTCCGCTCCGGCACCCGCCGGGCCCCGGGCCGTTTGGCGCGGCGCTTGTCTGCTCCGAAGGTCAAAAACGCCGCCAGATCCACCGCCGCCAGATATCCGGCCAGCGCCCAGCGCCACGTCTCGCCCATGCTGCCGCCTCCCCTCTCGTTTTTCCCATTGTACCCGTCCCGTTTCCCCTTGTCAATCCGCGAAAGCCCTTGCCAACAGGCCGCAAATGGTATATAATGATTGGCACTTTGAGTCAAAGGAAAAGAGGATCGCCACTATGGAACGTGTGAAGATCGCCGCTCTCTTTGCCGACCAGGAGCGCCTGGGCGGTCAGGAGATCACCGTATGCGGCTGGGCCCGTACCATCCGGGACATGAAGACCTTCGGCTTCATTGAGCTCAACGACGGCTCCTGCTTCAAAAACCTGCAGGTGGTCATGTCGGCCGAGGAGCTGGACAACTATAAGGACATCGCCGGGCAGAACGTGGGCGCTGCGTTAATCGTACGCGGCACCGTGGTGCTGACGCCGCAGGCCAAGCAGCCCCTGGAGCTGCGGGCCGTGCAGATCACGGTGGAGGGCCGCTCTACCCCCGACTACCCTCTGCAGAAGAAACGCCACAGCGTGGAATTTCTGCGGACTATCCAGCACCTGCGGCCCCGCACCAACCTGTTCAGCGCCACCTTCCGGGTCCGGTCCGAGGCGGCCTTCGCCATCCACGACTTCTTCCACAGCCGCGGCTTCGTCTACGTCCACACCCCCATCATCACCGGGTCGGACGCAGAGGGCGCCGGCGAGATGTTCCAGGTGACCACCCTGGATCTGAACAATATGCCCCGCACCGAGGACGGCGCCGTGGACTATAGCCGGGATTTCTTCGGCAAAAAGGCCAGCCTCACCGTGTCCGGCCAGTTGAATGCCGAGAACTTCGCCATGGCCTTCGGCGACGTGTATACCTTCGGCCCCACCTTCCGGGCCGAGAACTCCAACACCCAGCGCCATGCCGCCGAGTTCTGGATGGTGGAGCCGGAGATGGCCTTCACCGACTTGCAGGGCGACATGGACGTGGCCGAGGCCATGATCAAGCACATCATCCGCCACGTGCTCTCGCGCTGCCCCGACGAGATCAATTTCTTCACAAGCTTCGTGGACAAGGGCCTCAAGGAGCGTCTGGAGCATGTGGCCTCCAGCGACTTTGCCCGGGTCAGCTACACCGAGGCGGTGGATATCCTGCAAAAGCACAACGACCGGTTTGACTTCCCCGTGTCCTGGGGCACCGATCTGCAGACCGAACACGAGCGCTTCCTCACCGAGCAGGTGTACAAGCGGCCCGTCTTCGTCACCGACTACCCCCGGGAAATCAAGGCCTTCTACATGCGCCTCAACGACGACGGAAAGACCGTGGCCGCGGCGGACTGCCTGGTGCCCGGCATCGGCGAGATCGTGGGCGGCAGCCAGCGCGAGGAGCGGCTGGAGGTACTGGAGAGCCGCATCCGCGAGCTGGGCATGAACCCCGAGGACTACTGGTGGTACTGCGACCTACGGCGCTACGGCTCCTGCACCCACGCCGGCTTCGGGCTGGGCTTTGAACGCATGGTCATGTATCTCACCGGCGTCAGCAACATCCGGGATGTGGAGCTCCACCCCCGCACCGTGGGCAACGCCGAATTCTGATCCCGCCCTGCGCATATACTCACATGAAACCGCCGAAAAAGCGTCCTCTTCCCGGAGGACGCTTTTTTTCGAAATATGTGGCATTTTGGAAAAAAACTTGTTATAATGAAAATGTATTATTTCACTATGATGGGGGCATACGTATCTATGGAAACAACCAAGCGCCGGATGGGTGATCGGAAGGACGGCGTCCTGCTGCGGGACCTGCCCTCCATCTCCTTTATCACCGGCATCATCTATCCGAACCGCTGCGACAACGAGGCCTACATCTCCGAGCGGGTGGATCTGACACCCATCAAGGCGTACATCGCCCGCAAAAACCAGGAGGAGACCGATTTCCCCTATACCTTTTTCCACGTGGTAGTGGCGGCCCTGGTCAAGACCATCACCCTGCGGCCCAAGCTGAACCGTTTTATCGCCAACCAGAACTTCTACCTGCGCAACAACATCTCCGCCTCCTTCGTGGTGAAGAAGGAGTTCTCCGACAACGGCGCCGAGGCGCTGGCCACCCTGCGCGCCAAGGAAAACGACACCCTGGAGTCCATCCACCAATACATCCGCTCCCAGGTGAAGGAGTGCCGCAGCGAGGGCGTGGACCCCACCACCGACAGCATGGATATGCTCAACAAGCTGCCCCGCTTTGTGGGCAAGACGGCTGTCAAGTTCATCATGTGGCTGGATAAGCACGGCTGGGTCCCCTCCTCCATGATCGAGACGGATCCCTACTACAGCAGTGTGGTCATCTCCAACCTGGGCTCCATCAAGCTGAAAAGCGGCTACCACCACCTGACCAACTGGGGCACCTGCTCACTGTTCTGCATCATCGGTGAGAAAAAGATGACACCCTTTTACGATGAAAACGGCGCCGTCACCATGCGCGAGACGCTGGATCTGGGCCTGACCATCGACGAGCGTCTGGCCGACGGCTACTACTACTCCAAGTCTATTCGCCTGCTCAAGTACCTGCTGGAGCACCCTGAGGAGCTGGAGAAACCCTTGAAGGAGGAAGTTTCCTATGAGTGAGGTCAAGACTCCGTGGCTGCAGAGCAAGGACGAGGAGGTCCCCGCTACGCTGGAGTACTCCACGCTGTCCATGTGCGGCAAGGTGGAGGAGATCGTCAAAAAGTATCCCGACTACACCGCCTATGAGTTCATGGGCCGCAGTACCACCTACGCCCAGATGTGGGAGAAGATCGTGGCCTGCGCCAAGAGCTTGAAGGCCGTGGGCGTCCGGGAGGGCGACCGGGTCACCATCTGCATGCCCAACGCGCCCCAGACGGTGGCCATGTTCTATGCGGTGAACATGGTGGGTGCCATCGCCAACATGGTGCACCCCCTGTCCGCTGAGAGCGAGATCGCCTTCTACCTGCGGGACAGCGGCTCCGTGGCCGCCATCACGCTGGACCAGTTTTACCCCAAGTTTGAGAGTGTTCGCCGGGCGGTGGATCTGCCCTGCCTGATCATCACCTCCGTCAAGGACGAGCTGAATCCCCTGATGAAGGCGGGCTATGCCCTCACCGAGGGCCGCAAGATCGCTCCGGTGCCTGCCAAAGGCGGCGTGGTGATGTGGAAAGACTTCCTCAAGCGGGGCTCCCACGTGGAGATCTACCGCATCCGCCGCAGGGACACCGATCCCGCCGCCATCCTCTACTCCGGCGGCACCACAGGTACCACCAAGGGCATCCTGCTGAGCAACCGGAACTTCAATGCGCTGGCTGCCCAGATCGTGGCCACCAATCCCTTCTTCCACCCCGGCCACAAGATGCTGGCCATCATGCCTATGTTCCACGGCTTCGGTCTGGGCGTCAGCATCCACTCCATGCTGGCCAACGGCGGCGACTGCATCCTGATCCCCCGCTTTACCCCCAAGACCTACGCCGAGCTGCTGAAAAAGCACCAGCCAAATCTGATTGCCGGTGTCCCCTCTCTGTTTGAGGCCCTGATGCGCGTTCCGGGAATGGAGGGTGTGGACCTGAGCTGTCTGAAGGGCGTGTTTTCCGGCGGCGACAGTCTGAGCATCGAACTGAAGAAGCGCTTCGACGCTTTCCTCCATGACCACGGCTGCGGCGTAGGCGTGCGGGAGGGCTATGGCACCACCGAGTGCGTCACCGCCAGCTGCCTGACCCCCATCCACAAGCAGAAGGAAGGCTCCATCGGCATCCCCTTCCCCGATACATACTACAAGATCGTCAAGCCTGGCACCGAGGAGGAGGTCCCCTACGGCACCGAGGGAGAGATCTGCCTGGCCGGCCCCACGGTCATGCTGGAGTATGTGAACCAGCCGGAGGAGACCGCCAACACCCTGCGCACCCACGATGACGGCATGACCTGGGTCCACACCGGCGACCTGGGCATCATGGACGAGGAGGGCTTCATCTACTTCCGCCAGCGCATCAAACGCATGATCGTCACCAACGGCTACAACGTGTACCCCTCTCAGCTGGAGAACATCCTGGACGGTCACGAGTATGTGCAGATCAGCTGCGTCATCGGCCTGCCCGATCCCATCAAGATCCAGAGGGTCAAGGCCTTCGTGGTGCTCAAGCCCGGCTATGTGCCCACCGACGCCTGCAAGGCGGAGCTGATGGACTACTGCCGCAAGCACATCGCCAAATACGCCATGCCCAGCGACATCGAATTCCGGGATGAACTGCCCAAGACGCTGGTGGGCAAGGTGGCCTACCGTATCCTGGAGGAAGAGGAGCTGGCCAAGGTGGCCCAGCAGAATCAGTAATCACGGAAAAGGAGGGCTCTTATGGACAAGGAATTGAAGCGCCATTACAGCCTGCTGGTGGATTTCCTGGGCCACATTCTGGGTCCGGACTATGAGATCGCCCTGCACGAGCTGACCGACCACTCCAATGAGATCGTTGCCATCGCCAACGGCCAGCTGACCGGCCGCCACCTGGGCTCGCCTCTGAGCAACCGGATGCTGGAGTTCCTGGCAGCCCGCATGTATGAGACGCGGGACTACGTGCTGCGGTTCGAGAGCGTCACCGAGGGCGGGAAGAAGATGTGCTCCAATACGCTCTTTATCAAGAGCCGCGACAATGAGCTCACGGGCCTGCTGTGCGTCAACTTTGACGCCAGCCGCTACGAGGAGCTGAGCCGCCGCGTCATGGATCTGTGCGGCGGCATGCTGACCCCCGGCCAGCAGAGCGGCACCCGCCTGATCGCCGAGGAGGAGCGCGGTGCACCTGAGCAGCCCTATCCCACCTCCATTGCCGGTGCCACCGCCAGTATCGTCTCCGAGGTGGTCAGCGGCTACCCCGTGCCGGTGGAGCGGCTGACCCAGGACGAGAAGATGGAGATCATGGACACGCTGAACCGCAAGGGCGTGTTTCTGCTGAAGGGTTCCGTCAGTTACGTGGCCCGGGAGCTCCACAGCAGCGAAGCCAGTATCTACCGTTATCTGGGCAAGCTGAATAACCGCTAAAAAGCGCAAAAAAGATGTGTCAAGGTGTTCACCTTAACACATCTTTTTTCATTCCATGCGCTCCAACACCTGCAGCTGGTACAGCGTGGTCTGTCGGTACATCTCCCCAGCCCGCAGCACCGCCGTGGGGAACTGGGGGAAGTTGGGCGAACAGGGATAGTGCTCCGTCTCCAGACAGAAGCCTCCCCGCTGCACATACCGCGCGCCGCCCTTGCCCGGCAGCGGTATGTCCTCCAGGTAGTTGCCGGTGTAGAGCTGCAGGCCCGGCTGCGTGGTGACCACCGTCAGGGCGATACCCGTTTCGGGGCAATAGGCCAGCGCCGCCGGGGCCGCATGGGGCCGCAGGATATAGCAGTGGTCGTAGCCGCCCACCAGCTCGATCTGCTCACAGGCGGTGGACAGCCCCTGGCCGATGCGTCGCAGTCGGCGAAAATCCATGGCCCCCGCCGTCGGCAGGATGTGGCCGGTGGGGCAGTTGTCATCGGCCGTCTCCAGAAACTCGTCCGCCGCGATCTGCAGCAGCTGACCATCCACACAGCCGCTTTGGCAGCCTGCCAAATTGAAATAGCTGTGGTTGGTCAGATTCAGCACCGTGTCCGCGTCGCTGACCGCCTCATACCGCATGGTCAGCACGTTGTTGTCGTCCAGCGTATAGATCACAGACAACCGCACCGCACCGGGCAGCCCGTCCTCTCCGTCCGGACTGGTATAGGTGAGCCGCAGGCAGTCGTCCCCCACTGCCGCCCGGAACACCCGCTTCCCCAACACGCCGTGAAGATGGTTAGCTCCGTCATTGGGTGTCAAGTGATATACCTTGCCATGCAGTGTGAAGGCGGCATCCTTGATGCGATTGGCATAGCGACCCACCAGCGCGCCCATGCAGGCTGGATCCGCCTCATAAGAGGACAACTCGTCATAGCCCAGCACCACGTCCACCGGCCGATCGCTCCGGTCCGGCACAATCAGATGGGTCAGGATGCAGCCGTAATCCAGGAACCGCGCCTGCACGCCGGCGGCGTTGGTCAGCGTATAGCAGGTAACATGTTCCCCTCCCGCCGTGATGCCATAGGGGCTGCTGGCGATCTTCATACACTCTTCCGTCCGTTCTGTCAAAATCGATGCTATTGTATCAGAATATATCGGCCTTTGCAACCACATCCTTCCAGTTCCACACCGGTATGACGCCGTTTGTAAATTTTTTGTTTTTTTCATCTTTCCCCTGTTCACAGTGCGAAAAAGAGGGTATAATGGCACCATAGACCATATGGAGGTGCAATCAGCATGGCAATTGTACACGTAGATGAGAAAAGCTTCGAGCAGGAGGTCCTGCAGAGTCAGGAGACGGTGTTGGTGGATTTCTGGGCAACATGGTGCGGCCCCTGCCGCATGCTGGCGCCCGTTCTGGATGAACTGGCCGCCGAATCCGGCCTGAAGATTGCCAAGGTGGATGTGGATGAGAATATGTCGCTGGCACAGACTTATGGCGTCGCTAGTATCCCCACGCTCTTGGTATTCAAAAACGGCGAGGTCGTCAACCGCACTGTAGGTGTGCAGTCTCTGGATGACCTGCTGGAGCTGATCAAGTAACGCAACCCCCATCTAAAAAAGCAAAAATGTCCCGCGCCGCTTGTGCGGCGCGGGATATTTTATTGATCTATTGGACCACCACAAAGCCCAGGTTGGTGTTGCCGGAGTCCTTCACAGCCCGCAGCTCATGCCGGATCTCCCGGTGGGAGGTCGCCAGCCACTTCTCCACACAGACGACAGCGGTCTCCCGGCGCAGCGCGTCGACGGCAGACGGACTCTCGTTCACATTGCCGCCGACCTGGAGTTCGATACCCTCCAGCAGCGGTGTCAGCTTGTCTTTCAGCGCACCCAGCCTGTCGGCGCCGCAGCTGCCGATCAACAGGACTTTTCTGCCCTCTTTCAGGTAGAGGCGAACGTTGGCAGCGATATAGTTCTCCGCTCCGGCCTCCCCGGCCTCCATACCCAGCTTCCTCGCCAGGAACGTATCCAGCCTCAGCCGCTTTTTCTCATCCGTCACCACACCCAAGACCGGTGTCCGGTAGCGGCGCAGGATCTCTTCCGTGCTGTTCAGACGATCCTGCAGGATCGTCCGCACCAGGTAGAAGAACGTTGATACGCACAGGCCCAACACAAGACCGATCACGCCGAATTTCACGCCCCGTCTGATCACTGTTTTCATAGTGGGCGTCTCATTTACCGGCTCCTTCAGCTCATCCAACTTCTTGTTGGTGTCCTCAATGCCGTCTGTGATGGACTCCATCTTCGCCTTGAATTCCTCCTGCAGCTCTCCGAACTCTGTGTCGGTGTCGGTATAGCTCTCCGCAGAGAGGACGCTGATGCTGTGCTCGCCGATCACTTTGTTGAGGAGTGCCTCCTGCTCGGCTAATGTTTTCTCCACCGCTGCGAAGATGGCGTCCACACGCTCCTGGGTATCGCCCAGTACGGTGATGTTCAAAATGCCGTTGCCGTCATCTGTAGAGGCTGTCAGCAGCTTCTTGGTGCTGCTCACCGGGTTACGGACCGTCAGATCGGGCTGCTTGGCTGTGGCGATCACCGTGTCCAGATCCAGCCGGTTCAGCGCCGCCCGGTAGCTCTTGGTGATCACCGAGGTGTAGTCGGGATTCTGAAAGTACAGGTTCGGTGAGATCTCATAGTTGGTGTTGATGTAATAGGAGGCTGTCCGTACGTATACGTTATATTGGTCCACAAACAGCATGACGGCGTTCTCTGTATAGAACTGCTGCCGCTCCAGATCATCACGCAGGTTCTGCAGGTCGGTCTCCAACTGTTCCTTGGTCAGCTGATATGTCTCCATGGCGGAGTCATAGGCCTCCTGCCGCGCCTTGACGACCTTTTCGTTGGCCAGATCCCCATACTCCTTTATGCCGCCGTAGCCGCCCAACACGATGCCGGCGATCAGCGTGGCCGCAACGATCACCTTCCAGTAGCGCAGAACAGACCAAAACAGGTCCATGAGATTGATCTCAACAGCCCCGTCCTGGTAGTTTTTGTCTTCCCACATGGTCCAACTCTCCTTTTGCCGTTTGCACAGAGTCGCGCAGGGTTGTTTATTATTATACCAAATCAGACAAAGAAAGACAATCCTTTTTATCAATCCTGTTCTTTCCTGCGCTGTGCCGCTTTGCCGGGTCTCACAGCTCCACGCTGGCCAGCCGCGGCTCAAAGCAGCAGCAGGGCCGCAGGCACACCACTCTTACGCCGCTGGCCCGCTGGGGGCCCACCTTCAGGAATGTGCCGATGACGGACACATCACCGTGGAGGCCCAGGGCGCCGATGTTGCTGCGGTTGACCCGTTCCGTGATCTCCCGCTCCAACTGGCTGGGAGCATCGTACCGGCCGTCCACCTGCGCCTGCTCCATCAGCGACGCCGCCTCGTACTGGGACCGGCCGATACCGATGGCCAGCGTGCAGGGGGAACAGCCCAGCATGCCCACACCCTCCGTGGCCCATTTGACGATCTCGTCCACCACAGCGGAGACGCTGTGCTTGTGGTAGACCCGATATGTCCGTCCCCGGATGGCCGGTCCGCCGCCCTGCATCAGAATGTGCAGGCGCAGCACATCCTCCTCCGTCCGGCGCACCTGCAGCGGCGCACTCAGTACGGCGCCGGAGTCGGGGCTCAGACCGCCGGATTGATCGATTCGCTGCAGGTCGCCGCCCATGATCCCCATGGGCCGGCCTGGCAGGCGGCGCAGACCCACGGCCACGCCCTCCTGGATATCCGCCAGCAGCTCGCCGGTCAGGGCGCGGTCGGGCCCCACGTCCAGCAGCAAATGGGGAATGCCGGTGTCGTCACACAGGGGACTGCGGTTCTTCTCAGCGGCTTCCGCGTTCTGCAGAATCTGTTCCATGACCCAGTGGGCCTGCTCGGAGCCCTCCTGCTCCATGGCCCGCCGGTAGGCAAGTATCTTATCCTGGCTGAAGGTGGAGCCAGCCCTCACCAGTGTATCCGCCACAGCCTCGATGATCTGTTCCTTGTTCATGCCGCTCCTCTCCTCATTCATCATAAATGGATCTGCCGTGGGCCGCCGCAATGATAGCCGGATAGCCCTCCACCCGCAGGCGGTACAGGGCCTCCATACCCAATTCCGGAAAGGCCACCAACTCCCGGGAGACGGTCTTGTCCCCCAGCAGGGCGGTCACCGGCGGGATCACCGCATAGACAGAGCCGAACCGGTCCAGCGCCTCCACTGTCTCACGGGACAGGGCGCCCTTGCCCAGGTGCAGCCGTACTCCGGCCTCAGAAAGAGGGCCGATACTGCTCTCGATCTCCAGCTTGTTGCTGGAGGTGGGGCCGACACCCGCAGGACTGACGGCCGTATGGAAAATCACCGAGCCCTCCAGCTCGATGCCCAGCGCCGCCAGCTCACCCTGCCGGATCGCCTGCTGCACCTTGGGCAGCACCGCGTCGCGGCCGCAGAAGATGTCGCCCCGGATCAGCACCATGTCGCCCACCCGGAGGTTATCGATATCCGCTCTGCAGATCGGTGTTTCAATGATCTTCACGTCTGCTCCTCCCCGCCGTCAGTCATCCACGGAGAACAGCTTCACAAAGCTCTTCTCCGACTCGATCACGCCGTAGGCCTTGGCGCGCATATAGAGCTTGCGGGCCCAGCTTGTGTGGGGCTTGATCTCGTTCATCTTGTTCTCCTGGGTGCTCTTTACCACGCCGCTGTCGGTGCTGAGGATCTGGCAGGCGTCCTCATACTCCTCGATGGTGACAGCCTGCAGGGCGTTGACGAATTTCACATGGGTGGGGTGGATGACCGTCCTGCCGATGAAGCCGTTGGCCTTGTCCAGCACGATCTCCCGCAGCAGGCCGTCGATCTCCATGTTGTAGATGGGAATGCGCTGCAACAGCACATCGTCGATATGCTTCTTGGGCAGCTCCGTGAACATCATCTCCTTGCTGGCGCGGAAATACTCCCACACCGGGCCGGAGAGCACATAGTCGTTGTCACGGCTGAACACATTGAGGATGTCGGAGAGGATCTCCCGCACCGTCAGAATGTCGTAGATGGAGTAGTCCACGCCGCGGCGCACGCCGAAGCAGGAGGAAAAGTCTGTGGCGCCCACACGGACCTGCAGCACCAGGTCGCGGTACTTGTCACAGATGGTCTTGATCCGCAGCAGCTCCTCCATACGGCTCTCCCGATAGGCCACGGTGGGATCCTCGATGATGGGCATGCCGTAGAGGATCTCGCCGAAGCGCTCGTTCAGCTCCTTCAGGTGATAGAAGTACACCTCGCCGTTGGAGGAATTGAACTTGGGAAAGTTGAAGCCGGCCAGATAGCGCACCTGCCGCTTGGTCAACAGGGCGGAGAAGTGGTGGAATTGGTCCATGTTCCGCACACGGCAGAAGATCAGCGGGATGTCGTCCGGATCCAGGTGCCCGCTCTCCACCGCGTCGGCCAGCGTGTCGAACAGATGCAGCACGTTCTGCTCGGCCTCCTCCACCCGGTCGGCCGGACAGGCGTCCTCGAAGCACAGCACCATGGTGGTCAGGCCGGGCATGGCTTTGGTCAAAATCTTCTCGCTGAAGTCCTTGATGCCGGGCATGTACATGCTGGCGCCCAGGCAGTAGCGCAGCAGCTCCCGCTCCGTGTACTTGTCAAAGGAAACGGGCGGCTTGACAAAACGAAAATTGGGGTTGTATCTGTGGTGTCTCATCCTGTCTCGTCCTCTTTCCCGCTTTTACTTCAAGGAGCCCTTGGGGGACCACACGGCTTCCGGATAGTATTCGTCGATCATCCGCTTGACCAGGGCGCACTGCTTGGCGCGTTTGCGGGCGTCGTCCTCGGTGCTGTCCCAGGAGTGGGTCGCAGCCACGGAGCCGCCGGTCTTCAGGTAGATGGGCGCGGCGACGCGGATCATCTCCGGCACCTCATAGTGGCGGATAAAGCCGCCGGTGGACTTGGGGTTTTCGGTGTGGATGTCCAGGGGGCAGTCCACAGCCTGACGCATGGCGGCCAGCATCTGCAGCTGGATGTCGCGGACGGGATTGATGGAATCCGCGCCGATATCCCGCAGCAGCCGTGCGGAGGCGGGATTGCCGTGGCCGGTGTGGGCGGAGACTTTGAAATGGCAGTCCGCGGGGATCTCGCCGGCCTCACGCATCTTGCCCAGTACCCACAGGCAGCCCTCGTCATAGACCAGGAAGCCGCGACAGCCCAGACGGGCGGCGCGCTTCACATCCTCCACGGCGCGCACGATCTGTTCCTGCCCCCGCAGGCGGTAGCCCATGCGCACGCCCTCCTCCGTATGGACGGAGGCAGAGGTGTCCGTGGTGGCGCGGGGACCGATGGCCAGGATCAGGTCGGTCTCCCACTTGTGGGCGTACTCCACCATTTTCCCGATCTCCTCGTCGGTCAGGCGCATGATGCCCTGGGTCTGGGTCACCCGGTGGAGATACAGGCCGTGGCTGTCAATGGCCTCCAACAGCGCCTTCATGACCTTGGGGCCCTGGATGCCGGGCACCTCGAAGCGGTACTGGCCGCCGTCGGCAAAGCGCTTGTCCGAGGTGGGCAGATCATAGGCGTCTCCGCCGGGCAGCCCGATGGTCTTTAGAAATTCTCTCGTTTTCTCCATGCTGTTCATGACTGTATCGTGTCCTTTCTGCCGCACAGCGGCCTGTATATCTGTCTCCCCGCGCCGGCGGGGCGTACTCACTTATCCGTTCAGGTCCTCGATCAGCGCGTCGATGGCCTCTCTGTGGTCAAAGATGATAGGCGGCAGCTTCCGGCTCAACCCCTTATGGATGCGGCAGTCGATGAAGGCGGCCTGGCCACAGCCTCGCAGCTGTTCGATCGCAGCGATCAGCTCCTCCCTGCCTGTCACCGCATGCCCCACGGTGGCGTAGCCGCAGGCCTCCGCGACCTTCGTAAAGTCTACCAGGTGTCCGGCAGAGGACTGGCCGCCCACGGACTCATGGGCACCGTTGTTGAGCACCACATGCAGTAGATTGGGCACCTCCACTTTGCTGACCATGGTCAGGGCTCCCAAGTGCATCATGGCGGCGGCGTCGCCGTCCAGCACCACCACCGGCCGCGACCGGCGCTCCAGAGCGATTCCCAGCGCGACGGAGGAGGCGTGGCCCATGGATCCCACGTTCAAATAATCGTGTCGCTTTGTCTCCCCTCTCCGCTCCCGCAGGAAAAACAGTTCCCGGGTGGCCCGGCCTGTGGTGGCGGCGTAAATGGTGTCAGCGGGCATGTGGTCCAAGATGACTTCGATGGCCTCCTCCCGGCTCATGGGGTAGGAGTCATCTACATCATTGGCCTTTTCGCTGGCCGCCATCACCCCCTTGGGGGCGATCAGCCCATAAGGGCGGCGTGTGGTGCGGCAGTAGTCCGCCGCCTCCCGCACGATCTCCGCAAAGCGGTCGTCATCATCCTCCAGCACCGCGTAAGGGATGTGCATCACTTCCAGCAGCGTCGGTGTGATCTCCCCTTGGAGCTTGTGCTGGGGGTGGTTGGGCTCCGTATCCCCCTGGCCCCGCCAGCCGATCAGCAGCAGCATCGGCACGGCGTAGACGTCCTTGTCCGCCAGAGAGGCCAGCGGATTGATGGTGTTTCCCATGCCGCTGTTCTGCATGTACACCAGCGGCAGCTCCCGCGTGGCAAAATAGTGTCCTGCTGCGATCCCCACGGCGTTGCCCTCGTTAGCGGCGATTACGTTCCGATCGCCGCAGTGGGCCAGCGCATAGTTGCAAAAGCCGTTCAGATAGGAATCCGGTACGCCGGTAAAAAATGTGACGCCCTGGTCCGACAGGGTCTGAAAAACTCGCTCCTGATTCAGCATTTTCTGTCTCTCCGCCTCCTCACTTGTTCTCTCCGCCCACGGAGCCCTTGCCCTTGTAGAGCGTGAAATACGCCGGGGAGTCCTCCTTGGCCGTCTGCCACGCCCGCTCAAAGGCCGTCACCATCTCCTCCGGCAGTGGTCCGCCCTTTACGGCCTCCATATTTTGCCGCAGATGCGTCAGCTTCGACGCGCCGATGAGGATGGCGTCGCCCCGGTCGCCCCGGAGCATGGAGTGGTATGCCAACCACCGATAAGTGGCTTCCACGGTGGTGATGCCGATACGCTCCGCCGCGTCCTTGATGATCTCCACCGCGTCGAAATAGCTCTTCTTCCAGTACCGTTTCCGGTAATTGGGCCGGTGGGTGAAGCGGCCGTCCGCCGGCGCGTCCTCATACCTGCCGTACCGCCCCGTCAGCAGTCCTCCCGCCATGGGATTGTAGGCGTAAAAGCGCATGCCGAAGCGGTCAAGGCAATCGTTGAGTTCCTCCTCCGCCCGGCGGGTCAACGGGTTGTAGATGCCCTCGTACACCGTGGGTCTGACCCAGCCGCGGCTGTCACAGATGCGCCAGACGTCGGCCACCATCCACGCCGGGAAGTTGGACAGACCCAGCTCCCGGAATTTGCCCTGGTCGTGCAGGTCCGCCATGGCCGACAGAACAGACTCCACCGGTGTGGCCGGATCGGGAAAGTGGAGGAACACCGTGTCCACACAGGCCCGCCGCATCCGCTCCAGGCTCTCGTTCACCTGCTTGCAGGCCGCCGCGCCGTCCAGCCTGCCGGTGATACGGGGATTCACCTTTGTGGCGATCCGATAGGGGCGGTCCAGCTGCGGCAGCACCTCGCCCAACAGTCGCTCACAGCTGCCCTCGTTGTAGACGTAGGCCGTATCCAGTTCGTCGTAGCCGGCATCCAGAAAGGCGTTGATGAACGCCCCTACATCGGGGCTGAACACCGACTCGCCAAAGGTCATGGTTCCCAGAATCAATCGTACGCTTTCCATACAACACCTCGTCTTTACAGCTTTTCCAGCAGCTCCGATGATGCCGCTCCGCCGCGCCCCACCGCAGCGAAAACAGCCTCGCTATCCGTCGGGTCGACGCCGCCATAGGCCATCAGTGCGTCATATCGCTCCCGGAACTCCGCGTCCGTCAGCGGGTTTTCCGGCTCTCCCTTGGGGAAATCCACTTGCTCGGTCAACATGCGGCCGTCCAGTGTATAGATCGTCACAGCGGCGGCCTGCCGGGCCGGGAACGCCTCGCTGAGGGCCGGATCATCGCTGACGCGGATCTTGCGGGTCAGCGTCAAAATTTCTTCGTCATGTACACGCGCCTCGGTGAACTCCTGCAGCCCGGCCCGGCCGCAGATCAGGCCGGCCGCCGTGGCATAGGGGATGCTCATCTTGGCGCTGTAGGAGCCGGGGATCTCCGTGTGGTCGTGTCCGGACACCGCCAGGTTGTAGGTCCGGATGTCGATGCTCTCCACATCCGCTGCCGACAGACCGTACCGATTCCGCAGATGGATGGCCGCTTCCACGGCAGGATGCGTGTAACGGCAGGAGGCGTAGGGTTTTGTGTAGCTCTTCATGATGGCATAGGTGCCACCCAGCAGCGGCGGCTTGAGCTCAATATCCTCCCGTCCGGTCATCATCTTCAGGAAACCCCGGCCGCCCAAAGGGTCCGCATGGCCGGTAAACCCGGCCTTTGCCAGCTGGAGCGCAGTCAGGGCAAGCAGCGCAGTCTTGGCCACGTTGTAGGGCTTCAGCTCGCTGCCGTCGTCCAGCACCTTCAGCATCCCGGAGGCCGCCACGCAGGCCGCTGCAAAGGCCTGAAAACGTTCTTCGTCCGTAAAGCCCAGCATATAGCAGGCCGCAACGGCCGCGCCCAGCGTGCCGCAGGTGCCGGTGGCATGGTATCCCATTGCCTTGTGGCCCGGCTGGATGGACACTGCCATGGTGTAGCTGACTTCGTAACCGATGATCGCCGCGCGCAGCAGTTCCTCCACGCCGGTACCGTACCGCTGGGCCAACGGCAGCAGCAGTGAGAAAATGGGCGACCCCAAATGGATGATACCGGAGTTGGTGCCGTCGTCAAAGTCCAGAGCATGACCGTTTAAGCCGTTCAGGAACACAGCTTCCTTCAGCGCCAAGTCTTTACCCGTACCGATTGCTCTGAACTTACCCTCCTCCGGCCGGGCAAAGTCCATGTATTTCTCCAGCTTCTCCCGCTGGAACGCCGCACCCGCGCAGGTCACTGCCAGGTAATCCAGCAGAGACCGTCCGGCCCGGGCCATGACCTCATCCGGGATGGGCCGCCGCCACACGGCATCTATCTCTTGCAGAAACGCTTTTGATCGATTCATGTGCCTCTCCTTATGTCCGCTATATAATCGTGCCCTCTGCGGATACCGATATGTCACCACTCGATGCGCTGTATGATCTGCTTCAGTTCCTCCGCCACTCCGGACAGTTCTCTGTCCTTCCGCCACATAACCACCACCTCGCGCTTGGGCAGCGACTGGGCGAAGGAGTAAAACGTCACCTCCGAGGGGGCACAGAACCTCTCGATTCCCGTGGGTACCAGCGCCATCCCGACGCCAGAGCGCACCATGGCGATCTGCGCCTCCAGGCTCTTGACAACGGCTGCCGTGCGCAGTGTCAGCCGGTAATCTGCCGCCAGTTTCTCCAACTGCTTCTGCATAAACTGCGTGTCTGTCAGCATCACAAACGCCTGCCCCTCCAAGCTCTCTGTGTGGACGGCGGGATACCGCCGCCCCTCGGCGGGTGTCACCGGCAGGGGCGGGAAGGTTGCGGGCACAGCCAGTACCAGTTCCTCCTCCGCCACCTTCTCCCAGCGGAAGAGACGCTCATCCACCGGCAGCAGGGTCAGGCACAGGTCGTATTCACCGTGCTGCATCCCCTCTGTCAACTCCGTAGTCGTGCCCTCCCGCACCACCAGATGCATCCCCGGCCGCATTTCCTGGAACGCGCGGGCAATGGCCGGCATCATACCAGCTGTCCGGTAGGGTCCTGCGCCCACGATCAACGAACCTGTCTTGTAGGCGGCGATGTCGGCGAACTGTGTCTCCATCTGGTGTTCCAGGTCCAGGATCTGCCTCCCTGCACGGAGATAGATCCGTCCCGCATCGGTAAGGCGTACATCGCCGTTGGTCCGCTCAAAAAGAGGCAAGCCTATTTCCTGCTCGATCTTTTTGATATATTGGGACAGGGATGGCTGGCTGATGTGCAGCGTGTCGGCCGCCCGGGAAAAAGACCCCTCTCTGGCCAGCGCCAGGACGTATTTCAACTGCTTCGTGTTCATGTCACATTTCCATTGCCGGATACCAGCGCCATCGGATTGACAAACCGCCCGTTCCCTCTGATGGCGCAAATCGCCTCCGTCAGGATCTGCAGGCGTTCCTCACTCTCCTGCCCCCGGGCACAGAGGCACAGCTTGTCCAAGATGTCCCCTCTGGTCAGCGGATTTTCCGGGTCGCCCCGGGGCACCAGCACGGTCTCCTCGATTCGTTCTCCATCCCGCAGGCATACCTCTACCCGGGTCCCGCGGATACCCTTTGCACGATCCTCCATGGCCTCGTCAGGGATCAGCGTCGTCTTGCCGATCAGCGCCAGGACCTCGTCTGTGAGGCGGGGCGGATTCATGTCGTCAATACCATAGCCGCCGTTCAGAAATGCCCGGGCCAGCGTGTAGTAAACAGAGAACTTGGTCTCATCCGGATTCTTCGGGATCCGGATGCCCGCCAGTTTAATGGCGTTGGGATAAATATAAACGTTGATGGCCTCGATTTTTTCCGGCCTCACCCGTCCGTGCAGACGCACCGCCGCATCTATCCCACAGTGGGTGTGGCGGCAGGAGGGATACAACTTGAAATAGCATTCATGCAGCAGCAAGTGGTCCGCTGTCCTCAGCATGCTCTCGTCAAAGCGATCCGTCACCGCATGGAACCAGCCGTTGGGCCCCTCCAGCGCTTCCTCCGGTCCCTGCATCCCCTCGTTGGCCAGCATAGCGGCAAACACGCCGTTCTCTGCCGCCTTGCCAGGATTCAGCGGTTTGATGGCCGGCCGGGAGTCACCGTAGGAGAGCAATCCGCCCGTCATGGTTGTCGCCAGGGCAATGGCGTCCTCGATCCCTTGGGCATCCAGATGATACAACCGCGCACAGGCAGCTGCACAGGCCAATGTCCCCGCCACGCCGGTGGAGTGGAAGCCCCGCCGGACCAGACCAGGCTGGGCGGCGGACGAGATCCGTATGTACGCCTCATACCCTGTGGCCAGCGCCAACAGCACATCCGCGCTGCTGCTCCCCAGTTTTTCCGCCAGTGCAAACACGGCGGGGATCAGATGAACGCCTGCATGCCCAGCGGCTTTTTTGTTTCCGTCGTCCAGCTCCGCGCCGTGGCCGTACAGGGCGTTCATAAAGGCCGCTTTCGCCGCAGGATACCGTCTGTCTTGCCGGAACACCGTCGACTCCTCTGCGCCGCCCTGCGGATAGATCACCCGCTCCACCGCCGCGTTGAACGTGCGGTTTTGCTTGTACCCGGCGTAGGCGGCCGCGAAAAAATCGACGATCAGCGTGTGCAGCTGTTCGATGTCCCGTTCAGACAACGACTGGATCCCGTACAGATCCGCCGCCAGCTTTTTTGATATGCCCATAGCTGTGCTTCTTTCTCTATAGATATTATAGTTAAATGCCTATAGTTCACGTAAGAGCAGGCGCGGTCCTGCCGCACACTCCGATACACCGGGACCGTGCCCATATCTCATTTCTTATTCTTCATGCCAAAGCTTTTCGCCGACAGGCCCTCCTGTTTGCCCACATACATCGCGATCAGGCCGATGAGGACCGCAATAGAGGCCAGGGCGATGATCCACGGATAATACTGCTTGTAGAGCCATGTGCTGATCAGCTCACCCGTGCCGCCTTCGCCGCCGCCGATAAACAGGGCAGCAAGGAAAGGAACCAGCGGCACAACGCCGCCGAAAAAGGCCACCGTCATGGTGATACCATAGAGCTTTGTCAGCACTTTGTAAATCTTTTCCCGCATGACAGCACCTCCTTAAGCAATCAGGCCGATGAGCGGCAACCATCCCATCATTACGACCACGGACAGCACATAGTGGATGGCGATCCACACGGCGCAGTTGAGCAGCGTCGGCTTCAGTTCAGCCTCGGCAATGCCCATGCCCGTATACACACAGGCGCAGTAGGGCGGCGTGACGCCGTGCATGGCGCCACAGATACAGGGCAGCATGCCGCAGGCCAGCATGGGGTTGCCGCCGGCGGCGGCGATGATGGTGATGATGATGCCTCCGAAGATCTTCACTTGGGTGGAACCCGGGATCAACATGCCCAGGATTGCCGTAAAGACCGGCAGAATCAGGCACAGGGCGAACATACTCATGTGCAGCGACGCGATGTACTCACCGATGGCCGCCTCGATGCCCAGCGTCACCAGCACGTTGGACACGAAGTAGGCAAACAGCACCAGCGCCGCAGTAGGCACTACTTTCAGCAGGCCTTCCGTGATCTCGCGGTACATCTCTGCCAGTGTCATTTTTTTCTTGGTGGCTTTATCAGACAGTGCAATAGCCACCAGAACGATCAGGGCGGGAATGAACAGCAGCAGACTGTTGGTAAAGGACGAGGAGCCGGCGCCCAAACGCGACTTGAACCAGTCCTCATAGCTGGAGGTCAGGGAAAACGGAAGAAATACGATGATGGGCAGAAAAATCGCTTTCCAGCCGTTTTTAATGGCCTGCTTGAAGCTGGGGATGTCCTCCTTGCGCATCGGTTCGACCTTATAGTACCGGCACATGCAGTAAAGGGTCACAATCCGCTGGATGATGAACCAGATCGCGATGCCCCAGAGCAGCAGCCAGTACTGGGAGATGGTGTAGGTATCCGGATAGAGCCCGTCCAGAATGGCAAACGCCGTGGCGATCATACCTGCCGGCGGGATCATATTGCCCATGGTGGACGAGTGTGCCTCTACATTTGCAGCCAGATGGGCCGGGAAGCCGGAGCGTTTCATGGCGGGGATGGTAAACACGCCGGTCGTGGCCACATTGCCCGGTCCGGAACCAGACAGCGAGCCCATGTAAGTAGAACCGATGATGGCCACGAAACCCGCACCGCCCCTGAAACGGCCGAAAACCGACAGGATAATGGCGATAAAGTCATCGATGACCGTGGTCTTTGCCAGCAAAGATGCAGAGATAATGAAGACGATGATTACATAGAGACTGGAGTCCTTCATCCCTTTCCAGATGAAGGTTCCAATGCTTGCCCACGAACCCGTAACAGCCACCAATACGATGAACGCCGCGAGCATGCATTCGTACAGGGGGCGTTTCAGAACCGTGAAGCCGATGATCGCTACTGCGAACACAGCTGCCAAATACAGAAATTCGATCGGCATAGGCTCCCTCCTTGTTGTCTATTTTCTCTTATCCGGCAACGATGCCGGTAAAAAACATCTTTCGGCTATCCGCAACCCGGCTACTTCCGCTTGAGCCACTTCTTCACTCTCACATAATCTGCCCGGTCGATGAACAGCATCCGGCGGAAGGGGATCTTTGTTGTGCGGCAGAAATACACAATGAACAGCATGGAGCATATCGCATAGGAGATGACACTGGCGATGCCGGCTCCATAGATCCCCAGCATGGGGATCAAGATCAGATTGGCGATCACGTTGCACACCACTCCGACGCTCAGCAGGACAAAACTCACGATTTGCTTTCCCATGGCGATATTATAAGAGGCGATCAACTTATAGTAGATCATGGAGAACACGCCCGCCAGAAGGATCAGCGTGACTTGATAGGCCCCATTGTACTCTGCGCCGAAGGCGATGTCAATAAACGGCTTTCCCAAGGCAACGATGCCTAAGATGATGACAAGGCAGACTGTGTTGCAGATTCGGATGACGTTGGCTGTTTCGTTTGCGTCCTTGCCCTTGGCGATATGGGAGACCATCACGCCCTTCATGGCGTCGGGTATCATCCAGATGCGCTCGGCCAGCAGTACGCCGACGGAATATACGCCGATGGCGGCGTCTGTCACCCGGCCGTTGAGCATCAGCACGTCCACCCGGTAGTTCAACGTGGTCATCAAAAGCGAAAGCATGGGAAAGAAGCCAAATTTGACCAGTCTGGGGATCCAGATCCGGATGGATTCCGATGGGACGAATATCCGTTTCCTCCACCAGAAGGTGAAAATCAGTGCCTTCACCACGTCTTTGACAGTTATAACGATCACGCCGATCACGAAAGAAGGAGGCGCAACGATCCATAGAATGATCAGCAGCACGAGCTCAGCCAGATTGACCGCCATATCCGTGGCACTCCGCTTGTTGGGAACCTCAATCAGCGTGATGTAAGAGACAATGCCGTCATAGGCCAGCAGCGGCGTGATAATAAAAACGGCGACATTTTTCGGGCTCAGTTGGAAGGACAGCAATGCGATTGCCGAGATCGCGGTGTAGACGGCCAGTAGCAGCAGCGATATCTTCAGAAAAACCGGCATCACGTCCGTGTCGCTGTTCCGCTTAAAATAGGGATATGCATGGTAGATACCCAAGCCAAATATGATGGACGTGATACTGACGATGCTGTTTACCGTCGCGACCTGCCCCTTAATCTCTGCGCCGAGATATCTGGACTGGAAGATTGTAAACAGCAGCCCCACCAGAACACCGAATATCTTGGAGATCACAGAGAATGTATAGGGATTTTTCAAAATCTTTTTTATATTGCTGAACATGTGTCCTCCCGCGGCAATATACGCGGCCGCTTCGTCATTGCTGCATGGCGATCAGCCGTTTTCTGTCGATCTTTCCATTATAGGTCTTGGGGATCTCGTCGATGCGTTCGATGTATTTCGGGACCTTATAGGCCTCCAGTTTCGTCCCCAGATAGTCGGAGATCTCGGCCGCATCAAAGTCATAGCCCGGCCGCATCACCACGAACATCCTCAAACACCGGCCAAATATCTTATCCTCATAGGGCACACAGGCGCACTCATCAACCTTCTCAAACCGCTGCGCCATATCCTCCACCTCTGTGGGTGCCACCTTCAGCCCGCCGACGTTGATCACGTCGTCGCGCCGGCCCACCAGATACAGATATCCGTCCTCGTCGATATAGCCAAGATCTGTCATGTAAATCACGCCGTTTTGAATGGTACGTGCCGTCAGCTCCGGCTCATTCCAATAGCCAGCCGTCACCGTATTGCTGCGGATAGCGATGATGCCGGGCTTCTGTTCCGTGGCATGCACCGGCTGATAGTTCTCGTCCACGATGAACAGCTCCACACCGGGGTTGGGCTTTCCGACACAGCGTCCGTCGCCCCGAACGGCGTTATAATCGATATACACCACGGCGCCTACCTCTGAACCGCCGTAGGCGTCAAATTTCCGCACGTGGGGCAACAGTTCAATGAGTTTTTCCTTGTCGCCGCCCGGCAACGCGGAGGAACTGGAGTAGAGAAAATCCAGCTGCTCGTCAAATTTCGCCAGTTCCTTGCCCGCCAACATGAGAATATAGTGGACCGCAGAGGGGGGCAAATAGAGGGACGTGACATGATATATGCGCATATTGTCAAAGAACAGCTTCAAGTTTCGGAAGCCATCCATCAGCAACACGGAGCTGCCGCGCACCATAGACATATGGGTCTTGCGGAGACCCGCCGCATGGTTCATCGGCGTGGGGATCATCCATACGTTGTCCGGACTGTAGTTCAGCACGGTGTTCTGGGATTGGCACATATTCATCTGTCCGTAGTGCGTGATCATAACGCCCTTGGACTTTCCGGTCGTGCCCGTGGTAAAGAGGATCTCCTGCAGCATGTCCTCTTTGGGGAACTCATAGTCTCCGTCGGCGTCGCCCGCCAGTGTGTCCAATGTGGTGTCTAACTGCTCCAGCGGATGCTTCCCGCTCAGGATTAGCGACGGCTGGATCTCCGCCGCGATCTCCCGTATCCGATCCTCCGGCACGTCCTTTTCCACGGGCACATGCACGGCGCCCGCCAGATGGATACCATAGCAGCAGGCCAAATACTCTACTGTGGGGCCTGCTTCCAAAATAACGCGGTCGCCCTTCTGCACACCGCGCCGCTTCAGCAACGCACTGACGCCTGTGATCATACTCCACAGCATACGGTAGCTCACCGTGCAGTCCGTGGCGATGATGGCGTTCTTGTCCGGTGTTTCAAGACTGTGTTCATATATAGATCTGACGATCGATCTCATCTGCTGTGCTCCTTCAGTCTCCGTTATGGCGGCGCAGGAATCTCTCCCACTCCACTGTGGCCAGCTCGTCCGGCAATTCCTGGTTCTTAAAGGCAACTGTCTGGCCTTTTCCCATCTTCCGCAGAGCGACGAACATATCAAACCGGCCTGTGGGCTTGGCCGGGATTCCTGAAGCGATGGAATTTTCCGGGATATCCGACGTGACCACGCTGCCGGCTGAAATAATACAATTCCGGTTGATCCTCACGTTCGGCATAACGGTGACGTTCATCGCCACGTACACGTTATCCATCAGCTCGATGCATCCCAGCTTCTCCTTGAAGCCAAAATCTGCACCGGGCTCGCAGGTTGCCAGAAAGCGGTTCAGCATATCGTGGGGAACCAGATGGGCGGTCTTGTGCACATGCACATTGTCATGTAGCTTGATCAACTTGGGATACAGCGGCAGAAGCCAGGGACCCCACATGCAGTTTTCGCCGATCCCGCCTAGGAGGTCGTGATCTTTCAGGTATTTGGCGCGCTTTCTGGGCGTACGGCACAGCAGCAGCCGCGCACTGTGATACAGTCTCCCTGCTCTCATCGGTCCCGCCCCTCCTTATCAGTTCTTCTTCCGCCGCTCCACCATAGCGGCAATGCTGTCTGCGGAATTGAAATTCTCGGGAACCATGTCATCAATCGTGATCTCGATGCCAAATCGCTCGTTCAGTGTAGTGATCAGCAGCATCAATTCAAAGGAGTCAATATAGCCCCCCTCAATGATATCATTTCTGCTCGCCAGATCTTTTGTGGGCTTGACCTCTTTCAAAACGGCAAGGACTTCTTCTCTAATAGACATACGATAAAACCTCCTGCATCAATTCTGTTTTTTGCAGTCTCAACGACTGTTCAGCTGCCGGCAAGTGTATTTTTCCGGTGCGCCAATACGTATCCGCCCAATATGAAGCAGATAAAATACATTCTGTAAAAAGCAGCAAAAGTATGCACCGTGAAGAAGGACAGTCCCACGATGATAATCGTCAGCCAGACATACTCCCGCTTCAGCCGGAACAGGCTCCTCACATAGAACCAGTAGGACAGGCAGCAGCCAATCACTCCGTATTGGAACACTGTGTAAAAAAAGCCTGCCACATTCCACTCGGAGATTTTCAGGGATGTGCCTCGCCCGATCAGAATACCGATACCACTGAGCATGTGGAGGAGCCGCATACCGGTCGACGTGCGGCCCTGGATGGCACTGCCGCTGCCGGCAGTACTGGAAAAAATCCGTCCGATGGCAGAGCGAAACACGCCGACTCCGGCATAGAGCGCGGCAAAAGCCAGTGCCAGCAGGAGCAGATAGAAAAGCGTTCTGGGCCGCAGAAGGTTCCGTACCCCCGCCGCCCGCATTCTGCGGCCGGAGTCGGTGTACAGGGCGATGTAAAGCATCCATACGCCAGCCACCAGCCCGATGCCCATGCCGGAGGTGGACATCACCACTGCCAAGGAGATCATGGCCGACTCAACGATCCGCCGCCGGTCCACACCCTCGGCCAACAGATTGATGGTCAGGACCGGAATACAATAGATAGCGATATGAGAGGGCTCCAAGAAAAAGGCGGAGGGCCGGTAGAAAGCCATCTGCGCGCCGGTAACGGAAATGCGCCCCGTCTGTGCAAGGCCGATCCACTGCTCAGCGCTAGGCAGCAGCACTCCGGTGGGTACCATCTGCAGGTGGCGGTGGAACAGGTAATAGCAGACATACTGCACCGCGATGCAGAAAAACGCCAACAGCGCTATATCCTTTGCCGCGTGAAACAGCTTCCGCGCATCCACACATTCATTCAGCACGGCAGCAAAAAAGAACAGCAGCAGCATCTCGCGGCCAAAGGTAAAGGCAGAAACGCCGTGGATCAGTGATATATATACAGCGTAAAGTGCCAGCGGAACCAGCGGCCCCAGCCGAAGATTCTGCCGGTGCAACAGCTTCAGCAGCGCGTAGGGCATCACCAGCACCAGCGTCTCCACGCCCGCCTCGAGAAAAACACCTCTGTAGTGCTGCAGGATCGGGCACAAGACCAGTAGCACAGCACTCACCCAGTCCATCATCCAGGTGGCTGCGCCACTGCTCTGCTCTATCCGTATGCCGGCGGTGTAAGGTGTCTTCATTCCTTCGATCCTCGGTTCAAGCCGGGCCTCCGGCCCGGCGTACTGCCTACGCCCTGTATTTTGGGAAAAACCCGCTCTCCGTCGGCGGCCTCATAGCCGTCAGCTCATCATATCGCTGCCGGTCAAAGATCCTTTTTCCAATGTGGAAGCGGTTCAGCTCCCCCTTGTAGAAAGCCCGTTTGAATTTGAACAGGCTGTCCTCCTCCGATCCCACTCCGCCGCCCAGATACAGCGTTCTATACCCGTTGGCGCAGCCCCACAGGGCCGCCTGGTAAAGGAGAAGATTCGTGGGTGCCAGGGAACTGAACTCCCGCAGACTCCCGGACAAGTGATAGTTCATCCGGCCGTTGGCTGCCAGGATGATAGATGCTGCAATCACAACGCCGTCCTTCTCTGCGTAGAACACCTGGGCGTTCAGTGGGAGATCTTCCAGCACGGAGCGATAGAACTCTCTCTCAAAATAATAATAGGCCTCCGCGTCATCCTTGTCCATGGTCCCGTTGTAAATAGTTCTGAAAATCTCATAGATCTGTGGGAATCGCCCGTTGTAAATCCTGACGCCGTTCTTCACAGCCTTTCGGATGACGTTTCTGTTCTTGCTGATAATGTTGCTCCAAATATCCTCCGGCGAGGACAGATCCATATGCACGACCTCACCCAGCCGCACCACATCATAAAAGTCTTCACAGGCGCTGTGGTTTCCCAACATGGGGTGAAAGCGCACGAATTCCGAAATGATCGTGCATCTGCGGGCCCACGCCTCATATTCCCCGAAGAGAGCGGACGCGTTCCCGCCCTCAATGATCCAGCCCCCATAGCCATAGGGCGTCGTCAGGTCGAAATACTGTCCCGCAGGGATCAGATCGCGAAACCGCTCATCTGCGGCTACATCCCGCTTCATGACTACGTTGATCCCGCGGGCACCGCCGCTTTCGCAGTATAAAAGGAGCGGCTCGCCGTCCCCATGGATCTCAAAAGCCTTTACATAGCCACTCAGCCAATATGTATCGTACTCTCTGAAGGAGCGAACGATCGCATCCCACTGCTCAGCCTGCGCAAGCGTATAGACGGTAAACACTATCGTTCCTCCTTCCAGAATCGTTTGACGGTTTCCACCAAACGGTACATGTCATTTCTGTTATACCGTTGGTCACAGACAAGACTCAACCCACTGTCGTACAGCACACGTTCCCGCGCGTCCAGCCTGTGATATCTGCTCACGGGCCAATGGACCGGGCAGAATATATCGTTTTCGATCAAATACCTTCTGAGGGCATCCCGTTTTCCCCCCGGTACCAAAATGGGCACGAACAGCGGGCAGTCCTCCTCCCCCAGCCGGGGGAAAACCAACTGCTCCGGAAACGCCTCCATCAGGATCGCCGCGTTTTCCCTCCGCCGGGTCTGAATGAATCCCACGTCTAACCGGTGCGCCAATTCCACGTCCCGCACCGCAGCAGGCAGGGCACCCGCATTTTCCAAAAGCTCTTCCGCCTCTTCAAACAGGTGCAGATAGCTCTTATCCTCCACAGGCCTCCCATCCGCATCAAGACGGCCGTTGATGTAGTAGCTCTTCAGCTGCATCGCCCGCTCGCGCAGCAACGCATATCCATTGTCATGGCCCTGTTCCACAGGCAGCTTGTGTCCATCCCCGGTCCAGACATATCCTCCCGTCCACAGGCCGCACCACTTCCGCAGTGATCCAAAGCAGTAAGCCGCATCGTCATAGCTGTGTGAAAAGATCGAGTGCGTCACATCCCGGATCACACAGGGGTGCTGCGCGGTGAGGCCGCCGGTATAGCCGAAGTAGTCCATCAGCAGCAGCGCGTCGGCACCTGTATCTACCTCCTGTACAAGTCCGTCCCCGGGATATACGGGATAAAAGCGCACCTTGATCCCCGCATCCGCAAAGGGCTTCACCATGCTGTCACAGCACCAGGTGGGCATGGCCACGCTTCTGATCCCGCCCAACTCGCCAATGATCGCCCGCAAGGCGCTCCTGCCGGACAGATACCACTGTGCAGCAGAAAAAGGGGTTGCCCTGGACACATCGCAGACCGGTACGTCCCAGTATTCACTTCCAACCTCGCTTTTACGCTCCCACATGACGGACCTCGTCTCACTCAAGGAGGCGACGCGTGTCAAATCGGTCGAACAGCATGTCCTCTCCTGTCACGCTCTCCACAACGATCCCATCTCTGATCTCATTCATTTTCCGTGCGACCTCCTCCAGCGTGGCCGCACGAAATTTGATCACGACGCCCTCCTGCTGGGTGGTATAGTTATCGGTGAGCACCGTACCGGGGAACACCTTCTGCGTGATGGCGATCACATCGTTTTCGCCCACCCGGGCCTTGTATTCCACCTTTCCCACCGTGCCTCCGTGTACATAGGCCAGGTATACCGCCACATATTCGCCGAAATCGGGGTTGTTCTTATGGATGTCATCCCCCATGCTGCCTGTCAGCGAGCAGGAAATCAGCATCTTCATGTGGTTGATATGGTTGTATTTCTCGATCGTGTGTTGGTCGTTGCCGCCATTGAGCCGGTAGCCCATTTCAAAGACACGGATGCCCTTTTCTCCGGCAATCATCTGGAAGAACGCAATGCCGTTCCTTGCGCCGATGCCCCGCAGAAAATCTTTGATATGCGGGTCCACTGTCTCCATATACTCCTGCATATGCTTTGAGGGGGTGACCGTAGCATGGCACAGAATGGTCGTCTTTCCGCTCTCTACCACCTGGTACTTGTCGTTGACGTAGGCCAGCGCGATATCCCCATCGGAGATATTATAAATGGAGCACATCTCGATACCCGTCACATACTCCTCGATGACAACCTTTTTGTTCTCCGAGCAGGACAGGGCCTTTTCAACGGCTTTGTTCAGTTCCGTTCCATCCTCGCAGATGGTGATGCCGAAATGCCCGCCGTAATCGGCAGGCTTGATGATGACGGGAAAGCGCATGCTTTTCAGATCTTCCTCCGTCAGCGTCCCCGTGGCACAATACTCCTCGGGGATCGGCACGTTATGGGCTCTGCACAAACTCTTAAAGCTGCGCTTGTCACGGGTGATCTCCACAATCTTGTCGGTGGCATAGAACGGCTTTCCCAACCGCTGGCACAGCTGTGCCGCCAGAAGAACACGCGTTTCGCTGTAGCCGGCCATGACGCCGTCTACCTGCTCGCGCACACAGCGCTCCTCCAGTGCATCCAGATCGCGGTAGTTCATATCCCACGCCTCGTCAGCCAGCCGTTTGGCGGGACTTTTCGAATAGTCGGTTGTCCAATCGACAACGATCGTATGGATCCCCATCGCCTGTGCAGTCCGAACGATTTCCATATCATTCACGTCCGCACCGATGATGAGCAGTTTTTTCCCCTTCAGCTCCTCGTACATGTCACTTCTCCTCCGGCTTGTCTTTTCGTTCTATGCTGAGACTGACCGGGGCCTTCTCCCCCTGTCCGATCCCCTCCCGCTTGAATACCTTCAGGACCGTCATAAACAGGATCCTGACATCCAGCCGGAAGGACACCTCTTTGACATACTGCAGGTCAAATTTAAACTTTTGCTCCCACGACAGGCTGTTCCTTCCGCTGACCTGCGCCAGGCCGGTCAGTCCGGGGCGGACATCATGCCGATGGTGCTCCTCCTCCGTGTAATACTGCAGATACGACGCTGCCAGCGGCCGGGGGCCGACAAGACTCATGTCACCCTTGAAGATGTTGTAGACTTCGGGAAGCTCATCCAGGGAGGTCGCCCGCAGGATCCGTCCAAATCTGGTCAAGCGCTTCGTGTCCGGCAACAGTCTGCCGTTTTCATCCTTCTCGTTCGTCATGGACCGGAACTTATAGAGTGCAAAGACCCGCTCCTGTCCCGTTTTCGGATCGATCTTTCCGGGGCGCTTCGCCTTATAGATCACCGGACTGCCCAGCTTGACTCTGACCAGGATCGCGATCATTGCATACAACCAGCAGAAAAGGATCATGCCGATGGCGGAAAGCAAAATATCCAGTGCACGTTTCACATATTTTGCGTAAAACCCGTCCTTGCCCCTCATCTTATCCGTTTCCTTCCTCTCCTCATCCTGTTTACCGGAAACACCGGCGGATGATCTCAATGATCCTGTCCTGTTCCTCCGGCGTCATCTTGTTGTCGCTGGGCAGGCACAGACCGCGGCGGAAAATATCCGCACCTACATCTGCGCCGCTGCCGGCAATATAGGCGTTCGTCCTGCCGCGCCCGTTTCCCTCCGCCGTCACAAAGGCGTGGGTCCGGTAAATGGGCTGCATGTGCATGGGCTTCCAGATGGGGCGCCCCTCGGCGTTGAAGGCGGCCAACGCCTCCAGGATCTCCGTGGGACAGCTCTTGCCCGCCTCCTGGACGTACAATGCCTCCTGCTCTCCGCGAACCGTCCGACACATAGCGTCCTCGTCCAGGATCATACAGGAGAGCCAGTAATTGGGTCTGCTCACCGTGCTGTCGAACGGGTTCATGTGCACGGGCAGGTCCTTCAGTCCCTCCCGGTACCGCTCGTAGATGGCCTTCTTCTGGGCAATATGCGCATTCAGATATGGCAGCTGACCGCGGATGATGCCGGCGATGATGTTGCTCATACGGTAGTTGTAACCGATCTCTTCGTGTTGGTACCAGGGCGCATTCTCCCGGCTCTGGGTGGACCATTTCCGCACCTTATTGGCGTCCTCCAGGCTGTCCGTCAGGAACATGCCGCCGGCGCTGCCGGTGATGATCTTGTTGCCATTGAAGGAGATGCAGTTGTAATCGCCCAGCGCGCCCGTCTCGACCCACTGCCCATCCAGAAGATACTCCGCCCCCAGTGACTCCGCCGCATCCTCCACGATCAGCGCGCCGTGGGCGTCGCAGATACGCTTCAGCTCCGCCGCTTTGCCCGGTGTGCCATACAGATGGGCGATCACCACCAAACGCACCTCGGGATAGATCTCAAAGGCCTTCTCCAATGCCTCCGGGCTCATGTTCCAGGTATCCCGCTCCGTGTCGATAAAGACCGCCTCGCCGTCCTCATAGGCGATGGGATTGATGGACGCGTCAAAGGTCATATCCGAGGCAAACACCCGATGGCCCTGCAGCGTGCCCTGATTCGGCCTGGCCTGCCCATACAGCTTTTCTCCGGCCAGCTTCGTGGCCAGGTGGAGTGCCGCCGTTCCGGCCGACAATGCCACGGCGTATTTTACGCCGATGTATGCGGCCACCTGCCTCTCCACCTCGTTGATGTTGGCGCCCACCGTACTGACCCAGTTGGTTGCAATGGCATCGTCGACCCACTTCTGCTCATCGCCATGCATGGTGGGCGTGGCAAGCCACACCTTTTTCTCAAAGGGTACGATCCCTGCAAACCTCGGATCGGAAATATACGCGTTTGCCATCTTGCTCCTCCTGCCTCTTCTGCTTGTCGCGTGCTCGTTTTACGCGAAAAAGCCCGTACACAGGTTGCTGTTCCAGTCCCGGTACAGACAGCGTTTTTCACGTGTCTACGCGGATGATTACAAATCTTACAAAACGCTGACAAAAAATTGCATAGTAACAAATGTATTATAATATGTGCCATGGTGAATTGCAAGATGAATTGTGTGTCTCTGCACCCAATATTCGGCAGCATTCTCCACGGCAGAAATCCGTTTGCCTTTCTCCCCGCGAAAAAAGCGGCGCGTCCGCACAATGGCGGACGCGCCGAAAACGGGCTGTATCTTTCACCCTGCCGGATGATACGTCGGCACCACCTCGGCCACCAGGCGGCGGATCTCCGGGGAATTCTCCTCGCAGGCCTTCTCCAATTCCTTCAGCTGCCGGGCAAAGGCCTGGTCATCCATCTCGATGGGCTTGCCGATGTGGATCAGCTTGTTGGCCGTGCTCTGCAGGCCCTCCTCATCCATCAGCAGCTCCTCATAGAGCTTCTCGCCGGGACGCAGACCGGTGTACACCACCGGAATATCCACATCCGGCTCGTAGCCGGACAGCCGAATCATCTTGCGGGCCATGTCGTCGATCTTCACCGGCTGGCCCATGTCCAGTACGAAGATCTCGCCGCCCTTGGCATAGTAGCCCGCCTGCAGTACCAGGGAAACCGCCTCCGGGATGGTCATAAAGAAGCGCGTAATCTCCGGATGGGTCACGGTGACGGGTCCGCCCTCGGCGATCTGCTTTTCGAAGAGGGGGATCACGCTGCCGTTGCTTCCCAGCACATTGCCGAAGCGCACCGCCACAAATTCGGTGCCGCCCCGGCGGCTGAGCATCTGCACCACCATCTCGCACAACCGCTTGCTGGCGCCCATGATGTTGGTGGGGTTCACGGCCTTGTCGGTGGAAATCAGCACGAACTTTTTCACGCCGAACTCCCGGGCCGCATGGGCCATTTTATAAGTGCCGAACACGTTGTTCTTGATCGCCTCGTTGGGGCTGTCCTCCATCAGCGGTACATGCTTGTGGGCCGCCGCATGGAACACCAGCTCCGGCCGGTACTGCCGCAGGATATCGTCCAGCCGCCTGGGGTCGCGCACCGAGCCGATCAGCACCTCCACATTCAGATCCGGGCAGGTGCGTCTGAGCTCCATCTGGATGTCATAGGCGTTGTTCTCGTAGATGTCGAAGATGATCAGCAGCCGGGGACTGCTGTTGGCGATCTGACGGCACAGCTCGCTTCCGATGCTGCCGCCGCCGCCGGTGACCATGACCACCTTGCCTGTGATATACTGGCGGATCTCGCTGAGATTGGTCTGTATGGGCTCCCGCCCCAGCAGGTCCAGCAAGGAGACCTTGCGCAGCTTGCTGACACTGACCTCGCCCTTCACCAGTTGATAGATGCCGGGCACCACCTGGATCTCACAGCCGGTGGTGCTGCAGATCTCCAGAATCTCCTTGCGGGTCTGGTTGCTGCTGGCGGGGATGGCATAGATGATCTTCTGTATCTTGTACTTCTCCACCGCCGCGGGGATGTCGTTCCGGCTGCCCACCACGCGGATGCCCTCCAGAATGTGGCTGCGCTTGTTGGGGTTGTCATCGATCAGGCAGACCACCCGGCCGTTCAGGCCGGGGTTGATGGAAAACTCCCGGATCAGCTGACGGCCGGCCTCGCCGGCGCCGATGATCATGATATTCTGTGCCTCGCCGTTGACGCGGCCGCCCCGCAGAGCCCAGCCGAAACTCCTGAGCAGCCGGTAGGAGAACCGGATCCCCACCGTGCATGCAAAGCTGAGGAAAAAGCCGATAAAATAGAACGACCGCGGCATGCGGATATTCATCAACTGCACAGCGCCAAACGCCACTGCCAGCAAAATCACATAGGCGCCCATGATCCGGGCCAGTGAGTCGATGCTCACATAGGTCCAGATACTGCTGTAGAGTCCCGTTAGCCAGAACACCAGCAGACAGATGCCGATCCAGATCAGGATATAGCGCTGGAAGCCGGTCATATAGATTTTGGGGATCGAGGCGAAATGGAATTCGAACCGCACCCACAAGGCAGCAAAAAACGACCCGCCAATGGCCAGCGCGTCCAGCACCAGGATGACCAGCGCCCGCAGCAGTCTTTGGTTGTCCCGATTATGAACAGGCTGCATGATGAGATCTCATCCCCGTTTCATCCGTGATAAAAACCGTTTGTGATCCTTGTCGCCTGCGCAGGCGCATAAGGGCACAGTTTGTTTTGCTGATTATACCACAATGTGTTACAACAGGCAAGTCAAAAGTCGCCGCATACCGCTTTTTGTCGACATCGCCCACCTGACACTTCTTGGATGAAAAAGTGCTTGCGAAATCTGCCGAAATATCATACACTACAGGGTGACAATGTCTGTTTAAAAAAGTGAGGTAGCATATGATGAAGCAAACCATCCTGCTGCCCGGCGGAGCCGGGTTTATCGGCTCCCACATCGCTGCGGAGCTGCTGACGCTGGGCCGCGACGTGGTCATTGCCGACGACTTGTCCAATGCCCGGGCCGACGTGATCGACCGGCTGGAGCGCATCACAGGCCGCCGTCCCGTCTTCTATCAGATCGATGTGGCCGACCACGCTGCTCTGGACCGGGTCTTTGCCTCCCACCCCGTCGACGCGGTAATCCACCTGGCCGGCTACAAGGCCGTGGGCGAATCGGTGCTCAAGCCTGTGGCCTATTATCGCAACAACCTGGACTCCACGCTGACGCTGCTGGAGGTCATGGCCGACTACGGCGTAAAAAAGTTGGTCTTCAGCTCCTCCGCCACGGTATACGGCCCCGCCAACCCCATCCCCTACACCGAACAAATGCCCACCGGCGGCTGCACCAGTCCCTATGGCTGGACCAAGCACATGATCGAGCAGATCCTGGCCGACGCCTGTGTCGCCGACCCGGCGCTGAGCACGGTATGCCTGCGGTACTTCAACCCGGTGGGTGCCCATGAGAGCGGCCTCATCGGTGAGCTGCCCAACGGCATCCCCAACAACCTGATGCCCTATATCGCCCAAACCGCCGCCGGTATCCGCAGCGAGTTGACCGTGTTCGGCGATGATTATCCCACCCCCGACGGCACCGGCGTGCGGGACTACATCCACGTGGTAGATCTGGCAAAGGGTCACGTGGCCGCCATCGACTACGCCGCCGCCCACACCGGCTGGGAGGCCATCAATCTGGGCACCGGCCGGGGCACCAGCGTACTGGAGCTGGTGCACACCTTTGTGTCCGTCAACGGCGTGTCCGTCCCCTACCGCATCGGTCCGCGCCGCAGCGGCGATCTGCCCGCCTACTATGCCGACGCGGAGAAGGCCCGCCGCCTGCTGGGCTGGCAGGCGGAGAAGTCCGCGGCCGACATGTGCCGGGACGCCTGGCGCTGGCAGCAAAACGCACGGGAACTGTGATCGCTCCCTGCTGTACCGTGAGCCGCCGCTTCAGCAAATCTTAAGCCGGCGTTCACAGGAAGGCCATACGGCTGTGGTATACTTCATTTTGCTGCAATCAAATTCTCCCGAGGTTTTTACAATGGACAAGCCCTCCCTCACCGAAAAACAGAGAAAATGGCTGGCCGGCGGCGCCGTAGCCGTGTTTGTGCTGCTGTTCCTGTCCGTGGCCTGGTTTATTGGCCGGCCCATCGTCCGCTTCGCCCGTCAGCCGGAGCTGTTCCGTGCCTGGGTGGATGCCCGCGGCGTCTGGGGCAAGGTAGCCTTTGTGAGCATGGTAGTGCTGCAGGTGGTGGTGGCCATCATCCCCGGCGAACCGCTGGAGCTCTGCGGCGGCTACGCCTTCGGCGCCGTCTGGGGCACGGCGCTGTGTCTGCTGGGCGCCGTACTGGGCAGCGTGGCGGTGTTTGCTCTGGTCCGTCGGTTCGGCCAGCCGCTGGTGGAGGTGTTCTTCTCCCGGGAGAAGCTGGATTCTCTCCGCTTCCTCCACAGCTCTCCCAAACGGGACGCGCTGTTCTGGCTGATCTTCACCGTGCCCGGCACCCCCAAGGATCTGCTGTGCTATTTTGCCGGACTCACCGACCTGAGCTGGGGCAAGTGGCTGCTGATCACCACCGTGGGCCGTATCCCCTCCATCATCACCTCCACCGTGGGCGGCAACTATCTGGGCGTGCAGAATTACCAGTTCGCCCTCATCGTCTTTGCCGTCACGCTGGCCATCTCCGGTATAGGCATCCTGATCTACCGCGCCGTCTGCCGCCGCCATCAGGGGGAATGACCCCGCTGAAGCCGCCGCCACAGAAAGCAAAAAGCGAAGCTGCCCGCGTTGGGAGCAATGCCCCTGTCTGTTTTGCAGTCCGGAGCAACAGCGAGTTGCTTGCTTTTGGGACCCTCCGCATTATAATCAGTTGCAAGGAGGTGGCTGCATGAACACAAAAGATGTACTATATGAGCTCAGATCAAAGAGCGGCTTGTCGCAGGACGAACTGGCTGAAAAAGTTTTTGTGACTCGGCAGGCGGTATCACGTTGGGAAAACGGCGAAACGATACCGAACACCGAAACGCTGAAGCTGCTCTCAAATGTTTTCAATGTTTCCATCAACACGCTGCTCGGCGCACCGCGTCAATTGATCTGTCAGTGTTGTGGGATGCCGCTTGAAGACGCAATCATTGGCAGGAATAAAGACGGAACGCTCAATGAGGATTATTGCCAGTGGTGCTATGCGGACGGAACGTATACATACCATGATATGGATGATCTGATCGACGTCTGCGTGGGTCACATGGTAAACGAACACTTTTCCGAAGAACAGGCTCGCTCCTATTTGAAGCAGAAGCTGCCAGAATTGGATTACTGGAAAAGATACGAAGAGCTCAGCGACGACGGACAGTTTGAAGCGTTTAAGAAACAACTGGTTGAAGAGATCAACCTCCTTCATATTGAAGGAATGCCAAAAGTGGAACAACTTAACGCACTTGTTGGGAAATACGTGAATCTCACATATCCGCTTCCCAGCGGGACGAGCGTGAGATTTTTGGATGACCAGACGACTTATCTGGGAACCCAACTGGAATCAGCGTTTGGCGGCGAACGGTGCTTCGGCGTTTTGGCAAATATGGATTTCATTCTGGTTTGTACGTACGAAAAAGACGGCGCAAATCCGGAACTTCTCCTTTATAAAAGGCGATAATTCCATTTTCCAAACAATAACTCGTTCTCCGAATAGCAGGGGTGTACACATATGCCAAGACTCTCTATACAACCATTCTGTGCAAAAGGGAACAACTTCTAAAGCTATTTGCTCCACAGGTCATGTCCGCGGCAATAATGCGTTTCGGATTTTGACCCAAAATCTGCGGCAGGCAGATAAACAGGCGTGACCATGATGACGGTCACGCCTGTTTTCTGTCCTTTTGAGTCGGCAATTGTCCTCCCGGGCAGCTTCGCTTTTCTGTTGTGGCTGTCTTACGCCTTCCACAGGCCGTGGAGATTGCAGTAGGCGTACACCGCCTCCACCTCGTCGCCCTCGCACAAGGCAAAGCAGGCCTTCGGCTCGTCGCCGGGGCGCAGCGCCTTGCGCTGACTGCCCTGCCTGGTCTGCAGGGCGATCCACTCGATGTAGTGCTCCGGCAGCATGGGGTGTGTCACTGAGCCCACCGTCACACAGACTTTACTGTCCTTCACCTCGTAGACAGGCACGTGCTTCTCCACGGCGGCGTCAGTGGTGCCGGGGACGATCTCTTTCATCTTCTGGCCGCAGCACATGACGGGCACACCGCTCTCCCTGACCATGGTGATGATATTGCCGCAGTGCTCACAAATATAAAACTTCATTTCCATAACCGTTCCTCCGTTCTGTTTTACCCGGGCCGGTGCCCGTCTGTGTCTCTGATTATACCAGACGGTCACCGATAAGTAAAGCACAGTCTGCGCCCACGTCTGCATTGCGCGGCGGGCCGTTCTCTCCCTTTTCCTCGCGTGCGGACAGCTCCCTGCACGGGCGGTTTGTCTGAAATCTGCTTTCACCGATCCGCCCAACCGGCTCTTTACGCCAGACGCGCTGTTTCTATTATGCAAAATAGACAATTTGCAGCGTGTCATTTCTCTCTGTCCGGCATTGACATTTTATTTTTTATTGGGATAGTATAAACTGTATAATGGTACTTTTTCCTGCAAAAATCGCATGTAACGACTTAAGTTTTCCATTTTTTGTAACATATTTATCCGATACTGTCGCAGGCTGCCTCCCCGGTGTGGGGCATAGCACGACGAAAGAGGAGGATGCGCCATGACCCTTTACGAACTCGGAAAATACCTCCAGCCCGATGAGGCCATCAACTACCGCAGCGTGATCCGGGCGTCCCTGCGGGTCTGCGATGTGACCGACGAGATGATTGCCCGCTGTGACAGCACGGTCTATCTCATGGGAAGCAACGGTGCCGTATGCGGGAAGATCCCCCGTGACGTGCTGCATTTCCTGTGGGAAAAGCAGCAGCGGCAGACCTTCGTGGAAGTGCTGGATCACATCTCCGAGGGCGTGATCGTTGTGGACGAACGGGGCCGCATCTTCTATCTGAATCAGGCCTATGCCCAGATCCTGGGCGTCAAGCCCTACAAGGTCATCGGCCGCTATATCCAGAATGTGGAGCCCGGCTCCCTGCTCAGCAAGGTGGTGTCCACCCACCGGGAGGCCTACTCCAGCCGAAAACGGGTCATCTCCGTGGACAAGTATATTTCCGTACACATCTTTCCCGTTTTCGTCAAGGGACAGTTCGCCGGGGCCTTTTCCATCTTTCAGGACGCCACGGAGGTCCATGATCTCCATGAGAAGCTGGAGCGGATGCGGGGTCTGATCCGGGAAATGCAGGGCGGCTCTGCCGGGCGGGCCAGCGGTCTGCGCCTCATCAGTCCCGTCGCCGACGGGACGCTGGACGAGATGCTGCGCCAGTGCGAGCGGCAGCTGCTGATGCAGGTGCTGGCAGAGGAAAATGACAACCGGACCCAGGCCATCGAGCGGTTGGGCCTCAGCCGCCGCACTTTCTACCGCAAATGCAACGAATACGGTTTGAAAAAGCGACTGGGGCAGGATGAGGGCCGGTAACAAATGTGCCATTTGTGATACACCACATTGTGGCGCTTTTGGCACTCTATACAGTATTTAACAATCCATTGTCGTGGAAACCGTTGCGGCACAACGGTTTCTTTTTTTGTAGAAATTGCGGAAAAGATTGTCCGGTACGCCTTTGTTCCTTGTACAATATAGTTAGAAAACACTTCCCGCCTCTTCGCAATCATTTGCCTTACCCGAAAGGAGACTTTAAAAGATGAAAAAAGTAGCTATTGGCGGTGGCCAGGGTTTCTGGGGCGACAGTCCCGACGCTGCGATCCATATGGTACGCCATGCCGACATCCAGTACATGGCATGCGACTATCTGGCGGAGCTGACCCTGTCTATCATGCAGCGGCAGCGGCTCAAGAGGCCTGAGGCCGGCTATGCCAGAGACTTCATCGGAATGATGAAGGAGATCGGCAAAGTGGCCAAGGAGCGAAACATCAAGATCCTCACCAATGCGGGCGGCATGAACATCACCGGCTGTGTGGATACGCTGAAAGAGGCTCTGTTGGCCCAAGGGGTCCAAAACTACCGCATCGGCTATGTCACCGGCGATGACATGATGGGACAGATCGACGAACTGATGTCCCAGGGGGTCACCTTTGAGAATATGGACGATCCCCAGGTGGGCGATTTCAAAGACATCCGAAGCAAACTGGTCAACGCCAACGTATATTTTGGGCGTCAGCCCATGATGGAGTGCCTGGACGGCGGCGCCGACGTGGTGCTCACCGGCCGCGCCAGCGACAGCGCCCTGTTTCTCGCCCCCCTGGCCCGGGAATTCGGCTGGACCGACGCCGACCTGGATCAGCTGGCACGGGGCATCATGGTGGGGCACATGCTGGAGTGCGGCGGCCAGGGTGCCGGCGGCAACTTCCTGTATGACTGGCGCAGCGTGCCCCGCATGGACGAGCTGGGCTTCCCCATCGCCGAGGTGACGGAGGACTCTCTCCAGATCACCAAGGCCCCCGACTGCGGCGGTCTCATCTCCGAGCAGAGCGTGAAGGAGCAGTTCCTCTACGAGGTCCACGACCCGGCCAACTACATCACCCCGGACGTGACTGTGGATATCAGCCATGCCACCATCCGCAACGCGGGACCCGACCGGGTGGAAGTGGGCGGCATCAGGGGCAAGCCCGCTCCCGACAGGCTGAAGCTGAGTCTGGGCTATCACGCCGGATACAAGGTGGTCACCTATCTGCCGTTTGGCTGGCCGGACGCCTATGAAAAGGCCCAGTACGCCGCCGATATCCTGATGAAGAAGATGCGCCGCAAGGGCATGCAATACGAGGACATCCGCATCGACTATCTTGGCGTCAACGCCCTGCACATGGGTCTGGCGGAGGTCAATGAGGAAATGCTCAAGAATCTCAACGAGTGTGTGCTGCGCATCGCCATCCGCACCAAAGAGAAGAGGGACGCGGCCCTCATCATCCCCGAGATCAGCCCGCTGCAGCTCAATGGCCCTCCGGGCGCCTGCTTCTTCGGCGGCCGCAGTCACGTGGAGGACGTGATCGGCCTGTGGCCCACGCTGATCCCCCGGGACGCCGTGAAGCTGCAGAGTCACATTCTGGAGGTGAAATAACATGGCAATGGTCTATCTGTATGAGCTGGCCCACGGCCGCAGCGGCGACAAGGCCGACACCAGCAATGTGTGCATCTATGCCAGAGATCCCAAGGACTATCCGTTTCTGAAGCGCGTACTCACCGTGGAACGCGTCAAGGAGTACTTTGGCGAAATCGTCAAGGGCGAGATCACCCGCTACGACGTGGACACCCTGTGCGGCATGAACTTTGTCATGAAGCACGCTCTGGGCGGCGGCGCCACCCATTCCCTCCGCCTGGACAGCTTGGGCAAGTCCATGGGCGGTATGTTCCTGCGTATGAAGGTCGACACCGATTGGTAAACCGCAGCAGTATAAGAAAGGAGATTCAGCCATGAAGTCCAACCAGTTTTCCGGCTTCCACAAGCTCACCTGGCAGCAGCGCGCTGCCGAGGTCCAGGAGTTCTCCGGTCTGACCGACGAGGAGATCGCCCGGATCACCCAGCCCGGTGCTCTCAGCAACGATGTGGCCGACCGGGTCATTGAGAATGTAATCGGCACCTATCAGCTGCCCATGGGCGTGGCCATGAACTTTGTCATCAACGGCAAGGAATACCTGATCCCCATGGTCATCGAGGAGGCCAGCGTGGTGGCGGCTGCCTCCAACGCCGCCAAGATGGCCCGGGGCGGCGGCGGCTTCCACACCGGCTACACCGGCAACATCATGATCTCCCAGGTGCAGTGCATCGGCGTGAAGAACCCCTACTTCGCCCGGCAGAAGATCCTCCACCACAAGCAGGAGATCCTGGACATCGCCAACTCCAGGGATCCCATACTGGTCAGCATCACCGGCGGCGCCAAGGACCTGGAGGTCCGGGTGGTGGAAAGCGAGATCGGCCCCATGGTGGTGACCCATCTGCTGGTGGATACCGGCGACGCCATGGGCGCCAACGCCGTCAACACCATGGCTGAGGCTGTGGCTTCCAAAATCGAGGAGATCACCGGCGGCACCGTGAAGCTGCGCATCCTCAGCAATCTGGCCGACCACCGTCTGGCCAGCGCCACCGCCACCTGGCGCAAGGAGGACATCGGCGGTGAGGAGGTGGTGGACGGCATCATTGCCGCCTATGCCTTCGCCGCAGCGGATCCCTACCGGGCCGCCACCTCCAACAAGGGCGTCATGAACGGCATCGATCCTGTGGTCATCGCCACTGGAAACGATTGGCGCGGCATGGAAGCCGGCGTGCACTCCTACTGCAGCCGCGGCGGCCGTTATACCTCCCTGACCCGCTGGGAAAAAGACGCCAACGGCGACCTGACCGGCACCATCGAGATCCCCACCCCCGTAGGTCTGGTGGGCGGCGGCACCAAGGTGCTCCCCGGTGCCCAGATGGGCGTGAAGATCCTGGGCGTCACCTCCGCCGCCGAGTTGGCCCAGGTCATCGCCGCGGTGGGTCTGGCCCAGAACTTCGCCGCCCTCCGCGCTTTGGCGACCGACGGCATCCAGAAGGGCCACATGAAGCTCCATGCCCGCAACCTGGCCACCGTGGCCGGCGCCACCGCCGAGCAGCTGGACGTCGTGGTGGCCAAGATGATTGCCGACAAAATGGTCTCCGTGGACCACGCCAAGGAGATCCTGGCCGGCATGTGATCTTCCCTTCTCCGGGACGCCCGCGTTCCTGAGACGCAAACTCTTCCTGCACCTGGCCCCCGCTTTTCACCTGCGGTCAGAATGAAACGGGAGGCCGGGCGCCGAAGCGTCCCGCCCCCGTTTGTTTTTCTTTTCGCTTTTGGTAAAGTTCCCCGGAAGGGGTCCCGTGTATCCGGCGCGATCAGCCGCGAGGCCGGAGGTTGCGAAGTCCCGCCATGCGGGCGGCGTCATCCCTTGTGACGTTTTTTCGAGTGTGATCGGCCCCGTCGCGCCGTATATGTGTGAAGGAGAAGCCAGATGAAATTTCTGAACCTGTTCCCGATCCCTAAAAAGTATGAGCGCGTGATCAGCGTGCTGACCTTTGCGGCGACCGCCGCGCTGGTCGTCGTGCTGATCCGGGAGCGCACCACCACTGCCGTTATCCTGGCTACTTTCAGCGCCCTCATTCTGGCAGTGAACCAGTGGATCCGGTATCAGCAGAAGAAGGAGGCCGCCGTGTTTTTCACCCAGGAGAACGAGCGGCTCATGGAGGTGCGGGGGAAGAACGGCCCCGCTCACTATATCCGGGAGCGCCTTCCCGCCCTGTCCTCCATCCGGCATCCCGACGTCCGTCTGGCGGCCCAGTTGAATATGAGCACTGTCATGCTGGCCGGCATGGACACTGAGGGTGCCGGCAAAGTTCTGGGCGACATCGACCCGAAAAGAATCGACGACACATCTCTCCTGCTGGTCTACTGGACTCAGTCCCTGCTGGCCGCCATCCAGGCCGGGGACGATCAGCGCGCCGCCGAGGCGTATCAAACCGCCGGGACGCTGATTCCGGAGGTCCACGAGGCTCTGCAGAACAGCTTCAAGCCCGCCTGTATCCAGTACCTCCTCTATTGTGAGGAGAGCGACGCCGCCATGGAGATGCTGGACGAGATCGACCTGGAAGAACTGGACAGATCCAGCACCGATCAAATCAACGCGCTGAGCGCTTATGCCCTTCTCTTGGATGGACGGGAAGCGGAAGCCCGCGCGCTGGCCGGAGAGGTCCGGCTGCACAATGTGCTCCCCTCCACCGCCTGGTGGTTGGATAAGGTCCTCCGGGCAGAAGGCTGAAGTTCCCTTTTCGTTCCCTATACACAAGGTATAGCACACATATTGAGACTAGCAAGGAAGCGAGGGATAACATGAAACTGGAGGGAGCGGCGCTGTCCGCGCGCCGCAATCTGTTTGCCGCTCTCGGAAGGCTGGGCAGCGGACACTATGGCGCATGCCTTTCGGAAATCGAGATCCTGACGTATCTCTATTTCCGAGAGATGAACGTGAAGCCGGAGGATCCCCAATGGAAGGATCGGGACCGGTTCGTGCTGTCCAAGGGGCACGGCGGCTTCGGTCTCTACAGCGTGCTGGCCGAGCGGGGATTCATCCCTCGTGAGCGTCTGGGCGCTTTGGAGGACGGTGTCATGCTCCCCAAGCACGCTGACAAGCAGCGCATCCCCGGCGTGGAACTTTCCACCGGTTCCTTGGGACAGGGCCTCTCCGCCGCCTGCGGCATGGCGCTGTGTGCCAAGCGGGATGGCTCGGCCGTCCGGGTCTACGCTGTCCTGGGTGACGGCGAGTGCAACGAGGGGCAGATCTGGGAAGCCGCCATGGCCGCCGGCAAGTACAAGCTGGACAATCTGGTAGCGACCGTGGACTACAACGGTCTCCAGTTCGACGGCCCCGTCAGCGAGGTCATGCCGCTGGAACCCTTTGCCGACAAGTGGCGCGCCTGCGGCTGGCACGCCATCGAGGTGGCTGACGGACACGATTTCCAGCAGTTGGAAACCGCCTACAACGAGGCCCGCACCGTACAGGGCAAGCCTGTTGCGATCCTGGCCCACACCGTGAAGGGTAAGGGCATCTCCTTCATGGAAAACGTCACGGAATGGCACGGCGGCTCCTGCAGCCCCGAACAGCTGGCGCAGGGCTGCCGCGATCTGGGAATGAAGGTGTGAGGAGCATGGCAAAGCAGGATGTGAAAAAGGTATACGGACAGACGCTGTGTGAACTGATGGCCGCCGACGAGCGGATCGTCGCCGTAGATACCGACCTGATGCGCCTGACAGGCACCGCTCCGGCGAAGGAGCAGTTCCCCGAGCGGTACATCAACGCCGGCATCGCCGAGCAGAACTCCATCGGCATGGCCGCCGGCTGCGCGGTGATGGGCAAGATCGCCTTCATCTCCGCCTTCTGTGAATTCCTGGCCACCCGGGGCAGCGATCAGTGTCTGGACACGCTGTGCTACAACGAGCTGGACGTAAAGGTTCTGGGTACCTACGCCGGCATCTCCAGCGGCATCAACGGCGGCACCCACATCTCAGTGGCCGACATCGCCGCCTTCCGCAGCATGCCCGACATGAAGATCGCCGACATCTCCGACGGCAACGAGCTGGCCGCCGCGATCCGTCTGGCGGCGCAGACACCCGGCCCCGTCTATATCCGCGTTCCCAAGGGCCCGTTGGAGGATCTTCGGGACGCCAGGTGTGAGTTCCGCTGGGGCAAGGGCGAGATCCGCCGTGAGATTCCTGCCGACTATGCCAGCCAGCGCATCGCGGTAATCACCAGCGGCATCACCACCGCCGCCGGCGAGAAGGCCGCGGATCTGCTGGCCCGACAGGGCGTCTCCGTCACCCACGTCCACATGGGCTCCATCAAGCCCATCGATGAGGAACTGCTGCTCCATCTGGCCGCCACCCACGACATGCTCATCACGGTGGACAACCACAGCATCATCGGCGGTCTTGGCACGGCGGTGTGCGAGGTCACCTCTGCCGCCGCCCCGATCCAGGTGATCCGTTTGGGTATCCGGGACGAGTTCTGCGAGGGGCTGACCGAGCCGGAGCTGGCCGCCCGCCACGGCATCGACGCCGATGGCATCGCAAAGGCGGTCCTCGCTGCGGCGGAATAAATACCGCCGAATCAAAGTATTGAATCGACCTCTGTGCCGTTCAATATCAGATGTGTTTACCGTTAGGAAGAGAGGAAGGTGATCGATCGGTTGTGTATGGTAAAAGAGAAACCCGTCCCAACCATAACAGACATGAAGAGAGGTAGCTTGCATGAAGAAAGAACAAATCGCCAAAGCACCCTATACGGAAGTATGGGGCGACACCGTTGTCCTGTGGCAGCTGTGTCTGGCCGCGCTGATCTGTATGGTCCTCACCATGGTGGGCTTCCTGGTGGGAAGAAGCCTGTTCCTCAGCATGGAGTCCCTGGAGCCGTCTCTGGCCAAGGGTTACTCCCTCCTGACCGGGATCCTCGGCTGTTTCATCGGTGCGGCATTCTCCGCCCATTTTTTCAAGCCCAAGAGAGTCGTCGTTGAAAAGTTCGAGCAATCCACCATCCAGGAGATCCTCGACCAAGCGGGTATCACCATGGAAGAGGAGATCGACGGTTTGCGCCACGCCAGTCCCGATACCATCGCCGAGATGGAGAGTCTGGAGCTCTATTCTCTGCTCTCCCTGATCCCCGAGGATTCCGCCAATTACAAGCCGGAATACCGCGCTTTGGCTGAGAAGAAGGAGGCTGAGAAAAATGTTGACTGATATGCTGGTAGCTTTGGGTTTTGCCGTTCTCGGCGGCGTTCTTTATACCATTATCGGCATCATTCCCGGTACAGATGAAACTGCCACCATGGCCCCCCTGACGATCGTCGTCGTTCTGGCTGGTGCGCCCCACGGCGCCGTTCTGGCCTGGATGGTCGGCATCATCGTCGCCATGCAGATCTCCCACACCATCCCCACCGCCATGGCTGCCCTGCCCGGTTCCACCATGGCCGTGCCCATGGTGCAGGGCTGCGCCATCGCCAAGCGCCTGGGCATCCCTCACGTGGCCATGCGCAAGATGGCCACCGGTTCCCTGATCGGCACCGTGGTCGGCATTGCCATCGGCTTGATCGCCGCGCTGGTCCTCTCCCCTCTGGGCACCTTTATCGCCACCTACTCCGGCCAGATCTTCACCATCTGCGCTGTGATCATCGCTCTGATGTCCTCCGCCAAGTGGGCCGCCGTCATCGCCCTGATCCCCTTCTCTGTTCTGATCCAAGCCCTGCAGCGGATCTCCATTGAGACCACCGGCCACACTGTGTTCATCTGCATCTTCATGGGCATCACCATCGGCCCCATGATTTACGAGCTGTTCACCGTGCTGGTGCCGGAGAAACGTCAGCAGCAGGCCCGTCAGAACGTCAATGAATGCTGGCTGGCCCCCGAGGCCAAGGGCAGGAAGATGCCCCTGTTCCCCAATCCCTTCAAGCAGGTCACCCGGAAGCAGTTGGGTTATACCACTGCTCTATCCGCCCTGTCTACTATGACCTTCACCATGTCCCCCGTGGGCATGACGGTCGTCACCGGCGAGATGGCTGGCGGCCGCTGCAAGGAGCTCTATGACCGCATCACCACCCGTATGACCGTGCAGGATGCCGCCTCCAACGCCACATATCTGGGCGCCCTGCTGATCCCCCTGCTGGGTCTGGGCGGCATGCCCATCGGGCCTCTGGCCGGCGGTGTGGCCTCTCCCCTGTTCAACTGCCCGCCCCGCTACACTCTGGATGCCAATCTTGCCTCCTATCTGCATTTCAGCGACTATCTGATCTTCTGCATCATCGGCATGATCGGCGGCGCCATTTTCGCCTATCCCGTCGCCATGCACAAGGCCCGCTCCTGGACCGCCCTGATGTTCAAGAAGATCAGCCACGAGGCTCTGATCGGCGCTTTCTGCGGCCTGATCGTCATGCTGGCCTTCTATGAAGCCGGCTTCATCGGCGTCATCATCGCTGTGACCATCGGTCTGTTCGGCGGCTTCCTGCACAGCTACTTCGGCATACACACCGGCGTGCAGTTCATGGCCTACTATGCTTCCAGCTGGATCGTCACCACCCTGATGGCCGTCGGCACCAAGCTGCTCTGATTGTCCCTCCAACGGAAGGGAGAAACAGCTGAGCGATTATTCTCTGAAGGTCTTTGCCCTGACGGATAAAAAGGCTGTCGGCACCGGAGCCGGATGCTGCTTTGCCGTGGCGAAGGCCCTTCGCGGCGGTGCCCTCTACGGTGCCTGACCTTCCCCCATACCTCTGTGCCGGCTCCCGCGTCCGCGGGAGCCGGCACGGCCTGATCTGGAGGTGTTTTTTATGGAACAGAAGAGAGCTTGGCTCCGCGCCGTACAGAAGACGGCGGACCGCTATCTTACCCCGGAAAACGGCTTCAACGGCCGCATGAGCTGTCGGCTGGCCGGGTGTTGCTATGCGGAACAGTCCGTCACCTTCGCTTTCGAGACCCAGCGCTGGCAATGCAACGACCGGGGCGAGATCCACGGCGGCGCCATCGCCGGCATGTTCGACACCGCCTTTGGCGTCGTGGCCTATATCACCGCCGGAGGTCCGGTCACATCCACCGCCGAGCTGTCCGTCTCCTTTCTGCGGAGCGTGGCATACGGTACCTCTGTCCATGTAAAGGTCATCGTTCTCAAGGCCGGGCGGAGTCTGATCCGCCAGCGGGCAGAGCTGACAGACGCCGCCACGGGTAGCCTGCTGGCTGTGGCCGGCGGTTGCTGGACGATCCTGTCCCATTGACAGCAGGGCAGCTACCGCCCGCGCCGGGCACATGAATAAATCTGATACCATGTGAATGGCGTGAAATCAAATGCGCTTGGTATAACAGAACCCCCCTGTGGAATACTATCCGTGACAACAGATAGCAGCACAGGAGGTTTTTTATATGAAAGCAACCGGTATCGTGCGGCGGATCGACGATCTGGGCCGGGTCGTCATCCCCAAAGAGATCCGCCGCACCATGCACATCCGTGAGGGTGACCCACTGGAGATCTACACCACCCGTGACGGCGAGGTCATTTTCAAAAAGTACTCCATGCTGGGCGCCCTGGACGATTTTGCCGCCCGGTTCTGCGATACGCTCAACCGCAGCACCGCCTTCACAGCCGCCGTTACAGACCGGGATACCGTCATCGCCGTGGCCGGCACGGGCAAAAAGGAATTGCTGGGCAAACGCCTCTCCGCGCCGCTGGAGCGGATCATGGAGGAGCGGAGCCTCTACTCCTGGAGCGGCAAGGAGCCGCCCATCCCTGCCTGCGACGGCAACGGCGCATTCCTGACCGCCGTGGCCGCCCCCATCCTGTGCCAGGGCGACGTGCTGGGTCTGGTCCTCTTCCTCTCCGCCGACGGCCGGACGCCCGGCGAGGCGGAACAGAAGCTGGCCCAGACGGTGGCGTCTTTTCTGGGACAGCATATGGAGAACTGATCTGACGGAGCATAAAAAAGAACGGATCTTTCGATCCGTTCTTTTTTGCGGTAACAGGCTCAGCGTTTTCCGCCGCCGAAGCCGCCCTTGCCGAAACCGCCGCTGGGGCGGGAATTCCCGCCAGGACGGGATGTACCGCCGCTGGGGCGGGACGAACTCTGGTAGCTGCCGGAGGGGCGGGAGGCATTGGCCGGGCGCTTGTAGCTGCTGCTGTAGCTGTGGGGCCGTGCCGGACGCGGCGGCGCCGCAGGAGGTGCAGGCGGCACAGGCGCGCGATATGTGCTCCTGCCCCAGAAGATGGGATAATAGCTCACCCGGGGCGCGCCCGTGACCACCACCGCACTGCGGCGGCGGTAGCGGTTGTAACGGAAGCGGTCGATGATGGCCCACACCACCAGCACACCCACCACCAGCAATATCACGCCGAAGATGGACACATGGCCGGAGGCTTTGGGCTCCTTGTACTCGGTCCACTCCTGCGCGGTGCCGGTGCTGCTGCCGGAGGAGCCGCCGGAGAAGCCGGGAGCCGCCTGAGCGTAGTACACGTCCGCCTGGCGGAAGAACGCCACCACGGCTTCGTCGTAGTTCCCGGCGTAGTAGGGCTCGTCAATGGCCTGCTTCAGCTTGGTCTGCTGGGTATCGGTCATGGTGTCGAGCACGCTGTCGCCGCAGGCCACGTACCAGTCGCCGCCCTTGACAAGCAGGAGCAGCATGTCGCCGGCGCCCAGGCCCCACTTCTCGCCCAGAGCCTTGGCGTAATCCGCCTCGGTCCAGCCGTTCAGCCGGGGCAGGGTGGCCACCGCCGTCACCGCGTAGTACTTCTCGTTCCAGGAGGTATTGTACTCCTTCACGGCGTTCTCGGTGGCGTCGGACAGCAGCTTGGCGTCATCACAAATCCAGTTATAGTAGGAGACATCCAGCAGTTCGGTGGATTTCTTGGCCTCGTAGCTGGCCCTGCGCTGCTGGCCCCAGAAGGCGGCCAGCGCCACCGCCAGGATCAGCACTACCCAGGCCACCGCCTGATTTTGAAAGATCTTCTTCATCTTGTGCTCCTTTCAAGGAGGGTAGGCGGCCGCGCCGCCGGGAAAACGCCGTGTCTCAGCCGCGCAGCTCCATCAGCTTCTGCTTCAGCTCGCCCTCGATGCGACCCAGCTCCACCTCGGCCGCCTTGCGCTTCTCGGCACCCTGGCGCTGGATCTCCAGCACCTCATCCAGTGTGGAGATCAGCTGCTGGTTGGTATGCTGCAGCGTCTCGATATCCACGATGGAGCGCTCGGCCTCCTTGGCGGTGGCGATGGTGCCCATCTTCAGCTTGTCGGCGTTCTTCTTCAGCAGCTCGTTGGTCATTTCGGTGACGGCGTTCTGGGCGGCCGTGGCCTGGTGGGCATGCTCCATGCCCAGGGCCAGCACCATCTGGCTCTTCCACAGGGGGATGGTGTTCACTAGGGAGGACTGGATCTTCTCGATCATCAGGGTGTCGTTGTTCTGCAGCAGGCGGGTCTGGGGGCCCATCTGGATGGACACCATGCGGGTCAGCTCCAGATCGTGCAGCTTCTTCTCAAAGCGGTTGCACAGGTTGACAAAGTCGTTGTAAGCCTGGGCATCCTCGGCCAGGCCGCTCTTCTCCGCCTTCAGGCGCAGCTCCTCCAGCTCACCGGCGCGCAGCTCCTCCAGCCGCTTCTTGCCGGCCAGAATGTACATAGTCAGTTCTTTATAGTACTTCAGGTTCAGCTCATACATCTGGTCGAACATGGCCACGTCCTTGAGCAGGGTGATCTGATGATTCTCCAGATTCTGGGCGATCTTGTCCACGTTGGCCTCGACCTTGCTGTACTGGGCCTTCATGGTCTCCAGCTTGTTGACACTCCTCTTGAACAGACCGGCCAGGCCCTTCTTCTCCTCGCCGCCGAAGCCCTTCAGCTCCACCACCAGCTGGCTCAGATCCTGACCGATCTCGCCCAGGTCCTTGTTGCGGACGTTGTTCAGGGCATTCTCCGAGAAGCCGGCCACGCTCTTCTGCGCGGCGGCGCCGTACTGCAGGATCATATTGGTGTCGCGGATATCGATCTTATGGGAGAATTCCTCCACCGCTTTCCGCTCTTCCTCGGTCAGCAGCTTCTCATCCATCTCCACCGGCTCGATCTTCTTCTCCTCCACCTGGGGCATTTCCGGGGCTTCCGGCGTCAGGGTCAGCTCGGGGATCTCAACGGCAGTGGCAGTGGGCTCCAGGGTCAGTTCGGGCGTCATGTTGTCAGTCATGATGATCGTTCCTTTCTTGTGTTGTATATATGTGTATGTTATTTGCTTGCTCACCTGTTTACAGCTCCAGCTGGATGCCCTCGGCCAGCTCCTCTTCGATGGTCTTTGGCTCGGTCTGCGGCCGGGCTTCCGGCGCGTGCTCCTGCTGAGTCTGCTGCTGGGTCTGCTGCTGGACCTCCTTTTGGGTCTGGTGGATGGGGTCTTCGCTGAAGCCCTCCCGGGCCATCATGTTCTCCAGCACGACGATGTCGGTGGAGATATCCAGCGCCTGGTCGCCGAACAGGCTGTCCAACTGCTTTTCAAAGGCGGCCACGATGCTGTCCATGATGCCCTCCACACCCTTCTTGGTGGTGCTGATGTTTTCGCCCTCCACGCCTTGGGAATCCATGCGGTCATAGGCGTTCAGCAGCTTCAGCGTCGTGGGCAGGTAGTAGTTCATGAACTTGCGGATCTGGGGCAGCTTCTTTGGCTCGGCCTCCACCTGGCGGAAGATCTTGCCGCTGACCTCCTCCAGCTTGACGATGTCGGCGCTGATCTTCTCGTCGTCGATGCTGTCGTCCAGCCGCTTCAGCTCCTCGATGGCCTGACGGCCCTCGGCCAGCATCTGGTCCAGTTCCTCATTGCCGGTGGTCTCCGGCTCCTCGGGGACCTCCTCTACGATGTCCTTGCAGAGGCTCCCGGCGACAAGGCCCACCACGCCCGCCGCCACAGCGGCGATGATAAAGTGGGACACCCGGTACAGGGGGAACAGCAGGGCGTACAGCAGCCACACCACGGCTGTGGCGTAGATGGGGATCACCGATTTGCGCACGATCTTTTTCATTCTGTTGCCTCCGTTCACGGGCATATGGGCCCATACTGCGTACATTATAACGCCTGTTGGCGGGTCGGTCAAGAAAAAGCGCATGACTTTTGTGGTAAATCAACCGATACCGATGCGCCCCGTCCTTTTCTCCTCATTTTCCCGTATGGTGGTGCGCTGCAGGCCGTTCGCGGTGCGGTCTCTGTTTGTCCTCTGCAAATTCCACCGGCGGATCCGCATAATTTTGTACAGGTTGCCCATTGACTATCTTTCTTTTATCATTTAAAGTGATATCAACTTACACTACGCCGCCGGCAGAAAGGAGTTCCCGACATGAGCGCAGCGATCCGTTCCACCTGTCATACCGCCCCGGGTGTCTCCTATTTCTCCTTTAGCCGGGCCTGCAACTATTTTGCAGGCCTTTTCGTGCTGAATTAGGAGCGCTGTCCGGCTTACCGGTTGGTCTGCTTTCGCCATAAGGGCGATCAGATAGAGAGGTCCTGCCGACAGCGGGATCTCTCGTTTTTTATGATCCGTTTGGAGGGATATCGTCATGAAAAAAGTTTTTGCTCTTCTCTGCGCGCTCTGTTTGCTCTCTTCTCTTGTCGCCTGCGGTGGCACCGGGGGCAGCGGCGGCGACAAAAGCACCTACACGGTAGGCGTATGCCAGTTGGCCCAGCACGTAGCGCTGGACGCCGCCACCCAGGGCTTTCAGGACGCTCTGAACGACCTGCTGCCCGACCGGGTCAAGATCGAGGTGCAGAACGCCTCCGGTGAGGCCAACAACTGCTCCACCATCATCAACGGCTTTGTCTCCGACGGGGTAGACCTGATCATGGCCAACGCCACACCCGCTCTGACGGCCGCCGCCTCTGCCACCGACAAGATTCCCATCTTGGGCACCTCCATCACCGCCTACGGCGTGGCGCTGGATCTGGAGGACTACAACGGCACCGTGGGCGGCAACATCTCCGGCACCTCCGATCTGGCGGATCTGGAGAAACAGGCCCAGATGGTGAAAGACTGGTTCCCCGAGGCCAAAACAGTGGGGTTGCTGTACTGCTCCTCTGAGGCCAACAGTCTCTATCAGGTGGAAGAGATGACCCGCCATCTCACCGCCCTGGGCTACGCCTGCCAGCCCTTCACCTTCACCGACAGCAACGACGTCACCTCTGTGGCCCAGGCCGCCTGTGATGCCTGCGATGTGATCTACATCCCCACCGACAACACCGCCGCCACCAACGCCGAGGCTATCGCCAACGTGGTGCTGCCGGCCGGCGTGCCTGTGGCTGCCGGTGAGGAGGGTATCTGTGCCAGCTGCGGTGTATGCACGCTGTCCATCAGCTACTATGACCTGGGCTACACCACCGGCGAGATGGCCGCCAAGGTGCTGACCGGCGAGGCCGACATCTCCCAGATGGCCATCCAGTACACCGATGCCACCCCCAAGTACAACGCCGCCAACTGCGAGGCGCTCCATATCACCCCCGTGGACGGCTATGAGGCCATCAAGGGCTGAGGTGGTTCATGTGACCGTACATCGTTCCTACCGATCACGTCAAAAGGAGATCTTCTCATGAGCTTCTTCGCCTCTCTCCTCAATGCCGCACCCGGCGCCGTGGCCCAGGGCCTGATCTGGGGTCTGATGGCCATCGGCGTCTACATCACCTTCCGGGTGCTGGATGTGGCCGACCTGACAGTGGACGGCTCCATCGCCGCCGGCGGCGCCGTGTGCGTCATGCTGATCCGGGCCGGCTGGGACCCCTGGCTGGCCATGGCCTGTGCCTTCCTGACCGGGCTGTTGGCCGGTTGCGTCACCGGGCTGCTCATCGGCTTCTGCGGTATCCCGGCGATTCTGGCCGGCATACTGACCCAGCTGGCCCTGTACTCCGTCAACCTGCGCATTCTGGGTGGTAAGGCCAACCAGGCTGTGGGCGTGGACAAGTATCCGCTGGCCGTCTCCCAGCGTTTTGTTCGCGATGCAGGGCTGCACAATCCCCTTCTGTTGCTGATGCTGGCGGCGCTGGTGCTGATCCTGTTGCTGTACTGGTTCTTCGGCACCGAGCGAGGCTGTGCCATTCGCGCTACCGGTGCCAACGGGCACATGGCCCGGGCCCAGGGCATCGACACCCGCCGCTGCACTATCATCGGGCTGATGCTCTCCAACGGGCTGGTAGCGCTGTCCGGCGCTTTCCTGGCCCAGTACCAGGGCTCTGCCGACGTCAACATGGGCCGCGGCGCCATCGTCATCGGTCTGGCTGCCGTCATCATCGGCGAGGTGCTGCTGGGCAAACTGTTTCGGAACTTTGCGCTGAAGCTGGCCGCCGTGGTGGTCGGCTCTATCCTCTACTACATCGTGCTGCAGATCGTGCTGCAGCTGGGTCTCAACACCAACGATCTGAAGCTGCTGTCGGCCGCCATCGTGGCGCTGTTCCTGGCGCTGCCCCATTGGCAGAGCCACATCGTCGGCAAAAATGGAAAGGAGGCGCGTCGTCGTGCTTGAAGTGAAGGGCATTTGCAAGACCTTCTTCCCCGGCACCGTCAATGAGAAGACGGCGCTGCAGAGCGTGGACCTGACGCTGCGGGACGGGGATTTCGTCACCGTCATCGGCGGCAACGGCGCCGGCAAGTCCACCCTGCTGAACGTGGTAGCCGGCACACTGACGGCGGACAGCGGCAGCGTGATCCTGGACGGCAGGGACATCACCCGTCTGCCGGAGCACCGCCGGGCCCCCTATCTGGGCCGGGTGTTCCAGGACCCCATGATGGGCACCGCCCCCAACATGATGATTGAAGAGAATCTGGCCCTGGCCGCCCGCCGCGGGCGGCGGCGCACGCTCCGCTGGGGCATCTCCCGGGCGGAGCGAGAGCTATACCGCCAGCTGCTGCGGCAGCTGGATCTGGGGCTGGAGGACCGGCTCACCGCTCGGGCAGGCCTGCTCTCCGGCGGACAGCGCCAGGCGCTGACGCTGCTGATGGCCTCCATGCAGCAGCCGAAGCTGCTGCTGCTGGATGAGCACACTGCCGCCCTGGACCCACGCACCGCCGCCAAGGTGCTGGAGCTGTCCGACCGCATCGTGTCGGAGCACCAGCTCACCACCATGATGGTGACCCACAACATGAAGGACGCCATCGCCCATGGAAACCGCCTCATCATGATGCACGACGGCCGCGTGGTGCTGGACATCAGCGGCGAGGAGAAGTCGCGCCTAACTGTGCCGGACCTGCTGACACTATTCAACCGGGTCAGCGGCAGCGAGGAGAGCAGCGACAAGCTGCTGCTGTCCTGAAAACACAAAAAAGCACCGCGGAGAACCATCTGTTCTCCGCGGTGTTCTTATTGTATTTGTTACAGCAGTTCCGGACGAGCGACCTTCTGCCAGTCGATACGGAAATAAAAGACGGCAAAGACCACACAGCTGGCCAGCCACGTGAGGGGATAGGCGGTGAAGATCACCAGCACGGAGCGGTAATACTGCAGCGCCACCGTGATGTAGGCCACCCGCAGCAGGCACCAGCAGCCCAGCATGGTATACATGGGGACCTGCGCCCTCCCAATGCCCCGCATCACAGCGGAGATGGCGTGAGCCATGGCCAGGGCGAAGAAGAAAAACGCCTCCGTACGGGCCGCCTGCACCCCCACGGCGATCACCTCCGGATCGTCGTTGAACAGGGCAATGGCATAGGGTGCCAGCAGGAAGATCAGCCCACCGATGGCCTCCGCCAGCAGCATCGCGGACACCACGCCGAACCGGGCGCCCTGCCGGGCCCGCTCGTGCTTGCCCGCTCCCAGGTTCTGGCCGATAAAGGTGGTCAATGCCATGGAGAAAGCGGTGATGGGCAGGAAGGTAAACCCCTCCACCTTGCTGTAGGCGCCGTGGCCTGCCATCACACTGTCTCCGAAGGTGTTGATATTGCTCTGCACCACCACGTTGGCGATGGCGATGATGGAGTTCTGCACGCCGGCGGGAATGCCCTGGCTGACGATGAGCCGCAGCTGCTTCCGGTCGAACCGGATACTGCGCAGATGCAGCCGACAGGGCTCCTCCATCCGCATCAGCCGGCGGGCACACAGCACCGCGCTGAGACACTGGCTGATAACGGTGGCCGTGGCCGCGCCCGCCACACCCATATCCAGCGCGCCCACAAAGAGCAGATCCAGCGCGATGTTGGTCACCGACGCGACGATCAGAAAGAGCAGCGGCGTCCGGCTGTCCCCGACGGCCCGCATGATACCCGTAAAAGTATTGTACAGCACGGAGGCCAGGCTGCCGGCAAAGAAGATGCGGAAATACTGGATGGACAGCGGCAGCACGTTTTCGGGCGTACGCATCCACACCAGGATCTGCGGTGTAAAGGTCATGCCCGCCACCGTCAGCAGTATGCCACACACGCAGCCAAAGGCCACATTTGTGTGGATGGCCGCCTCCAGCCGCTCGGTGTCCTTGCCGCCGAACCAGCGGCTGATGATCACGCCGGCGCCCATGGACAGGCCGACGAAGAAGGAGATCATCATAAAGATCAGGTTGCCGCTGCTGGCCACGGCGGCCAGCGCGTCCTTGCCGGCGAAGCGGCCTACCACAATGCTGTCAAAGGTGTTGTACAGCTGTTGGAACAGATTGCCCAGCAGCACGGGCACGGCGAAGCTGACCATGTGCCGCCAGATCGAGCCCTCCGTCATATCCACTGTCCGCGACACGCCGCGTTTCATCCGCCTCGCCTCCCCTCTGTCTTGGTCGCAAGGCCCATTATACTGTCACCCCGCCACGCAGGTCAAGAGCTTGGTGAAAAAAAGAAGGGCGGTCCCGCCCTTCCGATATTTTCCATCCCGCTCATCGCTTGGACGCCGCAAATGCGGCAGCCTCCCGGAGCCAGCCCATCAGATCGCCATCGATCTCGATCGGGTCGGCCAGCGTGACGTGGTGGGTCCATCGGCCAGGGTACGGCTCTGCGGCCGCGTCGATCCGCGGCGAGTCCACCCGGCGGCCCAGGCCAAAGGTGACGACGATGTAGTCCTCAGGCCGCTCTGCCTTCCGCCGTACCTTTGCAAAGGAGACGCAGGCAAACATGCGGTGCCGGTAGAAGGAGATCTGCGTCTTCTGCACCCTGACCTCAACATCCGCCGCATCTGCCAGCAGCCGCTCCCGGAACGCCTCATAGAGCGGCAGCACCGCCAGATGACCGTTGAAGAAAAACAGTTCCCGTTCATCCATGTTGTCCCCCCCCTGCCTGTTTTCGGTGTTATACTATATACTACACGGCAGCAGAACGCACAGCCTGCGTTTCGTGACCATACTCTGCGGAAAAACAGGATTTCTCTTCTTTGGCATCCGTGTATGGTACTGCGTCAAAAAAGAGGCGGGATGCCCATTGTGCATCCCGCCTCTTTTTGGCGCAGAAGGAGGGATTTGAACCCTCGCGGCGCTTTTTACACACCCTACTCCCTTAGCAGGGGAGCCCCTTCGGCCACTTGGGTACTTCTGCATAGCCGAAACGTGTTATAAAATCTGGCGGAGAGAGTGGGATTCGAACCCACGGATGCTTTCACATCGCCGGTTTTCAAGACCGGTGCTTTCGACCACTCAGCCATCTCTCCGTGTGCAAAAGCAGATCCGCTCCCAAACGCAGTTCATATAGTAACACATCCGATGTGGGTTGTCAACCGGAAACCTGCCGGTGGAAATGAAAAAAAACAAATTAGGGGTTGAAAAAAGGTAAAAGGTGTGGTATAGTAATCAAGCTGATTTAGTCAGCATAATTTCATATCCGGGTGTGGCGAAGTTTGGTATCGCGCTTGAATGGGGTTCAAGAGGCCTCGAGTTCGAATCTCGACACTCGGACCATTGGGGAAGTCCCGTAACCGTTGTGGTTACGGGACTTTTTCATATGCCCCGATTTTTTTATCCTTTATTTTGTCCTTATTTTTCATTTTTTGGCCTTATTGCACTACCCGGTCACCGTGCGAAACAGACGGTCCATTCGCTCGGAGCTGGCCTTGCGCATCTGGTCAGTGAAGTGGCCGTAGACGTCCAGCGTGAAGGTGGCTGTGGCGTGGCCCAGGTTGCCCTGCACCGTCTTAATATCGTCGCCCACGGAGATTGCCGCCACCGCGTAGGAGTGGCGCAGATCATGGAAGCGGAGGTTAGGCAGACCGATCTGGGCGGCGATTTCCTTGAACTTGTGATAGACGGTGTGGGGGGACAGGTGCTCGCCCCGCTCATTGCAGAAGACGAAGTTGTTGTCCTGCCACGCCGCACCCATTTGGAGCCGCTGGATATTCTGCTGGATCTTATGGCGGTGAAGCAGCTCCATGACAGAGGGAGCGACACCGACGGTCCGACTCCGGCTGTTCTTGGTGCTGACCAGCTCAAAGGCCGCCGTATGACCGACCACCTTCTGGAGCTGCTTGTTGATATAGAGCGTGCCGTTCTTGAAGTCCACACAGTCCCATGTCAGAGCACAGATCTCACCGCGCCGCAGTCCTGTGAACAGTGCCACCACATAGATATCCTCATAGATGTGGCCCTCAATGGCGCGGAGGAACGCTTTCATCTGATCCTGATCCAGAGGCACGATCTCGCGCTTTTCCACGCGGGGCAGCTCGCACACCTCGGTGGGATTGCTGCGGATGTAGCCGATTTGAATGGCCTTCTTCAGCGACTTGTGCAGAATGCCGTGGATGCAGCGGATGGTCTTGGCCGAGAGACCGGGCTTGTCACCCTGCGGTTTTCCCAGGTTGTTATAGAATGCCTGAACCATCGGAGCTGATAAGGCGGACAGCTTGACAGCGCCGAGGCCAAGCTTGATATGCATACGGACGTTCATCTCATACGACTCCACGGTGCGGGGCTTTACGTTCAGAAGATAGGTGGACAGCCAGAGATCCAGCCACTCGGCGACCGTCAGATTACAGGGATCTGTATAGGAGCCGTTGTCCAGATCTGTTGTGACCTGCCGCAGCTTTTGGGCGACTTCCTTCTGCGTTTTCCCGGTAATGCTGCGCTGGATTTGCTTTCCCGTACCGGGGTCATAGCCTACGGTGTATCGTGCTTGCCAATATGAATAGGTTTTGCCGTTTCGTTTGCACTGGACTTTTCGGATGGAGCCGCTGCCATTGGCAGCGCGGCTCGTGTGCTTTGTGCGTGACATCGTACCTCCTTTCCGCCACGCAGAGTATGCTACAAAAAGCATACCCCATACGTGGCAAATGTCAAGCGGGATTCGGAATTACTTGCAGCTCAGATAATCCAGAACTGCCGTTTTGGGGATCCGGAACTGGCGTCCAGCCCGGATGCTGGGAATTTTCCCGCTGCGTACCAGGGCATACGCCGTGTTGCGGCTGATCTGGAGCAGCGTTCTCAGCTCGTCCATAGAGAGGACGGCGGGGAGCTCATCATAGGAATAGTATTCTTTTTTCATTTCAATTTCCTTTCTTCTCGGGGGGTCTTAGGGGCATCCCCTGACATATTGCGGGCAGTTTGTACGTACGCCCGCGTTGCTTGTTACGACAATACCGCGCACCTTCTCTGTTTGCGGATCGCAGCCGTCTGTCAAATGTATTCAGGCCGAGATCCCGCCGCACCTGATTGTCGTAGTAATCGTCGATGGTGTCCGGCGCGTTATAGAGGGCCGTCAGCAGATAGGCGCGTCTGTTCCGGATCGTCTGCCCCTCCAGGCACTCCATCACGTACAGGATGTGATCGCCGTCCAGACTGAGCAGCCGTTCCCGAACCGCCTGCCCGTCCAGATCCCTTCCGCCGATGCGGATAAACGGATCCGTTCCGGAGCAGACGGAGACCATGAGATCTGCGATTTCCTCCAAAAGCTCCGGCTGACCCGTTTCCTTCTTTAGGCGGTAAAAAGAAATATTGTCATATATTTCTGTACGGATCGAATCCGGATCGTCGTACGATCTGGATAGATAAGTCTGAATAATTTCAGTCTGGTTATAGTCAGTCTGGATTGGTGCGACTTTCCCGCATTCCAGAGTGCGACATTTTCGCATTCCGGAGTGCGGGTTTTCCGCACACTCCGGTGTGGCTTTTTCGCATACCTTCAAGTTTTCCACATAGATCCTGTCGGCGTGTCCCAGCCCCCGCTTATCACGACAGATGAGGCCGACGCGCTCCAGCTCGCGGAGCTTGCCCGTGGCCTTGTCATGGGACCGGTGCAGCCGGGTGCGAATCTCCCGGTTGGTACAGAACACGTATACACCGCGCTCATCCTGCAGACCGTTCATTTCCGACAGGCTGACGCGATCCGCCAGGATAGCGTACAGCAGCTTTGCTCCGTCGGACAGCGCCATCTCCAGCAGCATGGCTGGAAGACGGATGAACTGTCCCTCGTTCTCATTCATATCTCCGGCCTCACCTCCTTCCTGTGCGTATGCAGGCCGTTGTTTTGTGCCGTGCGGAACATTAGAAGCCCGTTTTCCGTGTTTTAGGTGAAATTACCCTGCTCTTTTTCTTGGCGTACTCGCTGGCTGCTTTCCGGCGCTCGGCGCTGTACGGCGCAGTCAACCGGAAGCTCAGACGACCTTTTTCGATTTCAAAGGTCAAGCTGCCATGCTCATCGTCATCGGTCTGTCTTCATTGTTGGGGATACCTGGCAGCAAACTGTGTGAGGCGCTTTTTCAGTTCTGTGTTATGGGTTTGCACCTCGATCAGATCGCTGTATTCATCAAAATATATGGCAGTAGTTTTTCTGCCGCTTTGTAACTCCTGTTTTCACAAAACACCTCCTGATTTGGGGATTGTTCTCTGGCTCAAGAACCGGAAAAGCGGGTGGATTTTCCGATGGAAAGAGTCCGAACGATACAGGCATCGTTTGGAACACTCCCATTGGCTTATTTGCGTTTTTTCCGGCTCTTGGCGTTATCGCCCGTGATCATCCTCCCTGGATACATGGCCGCCTGCATGGCCGGTTCCTCTCCGAGAATCTCACTCCGGGGTTGCATCGCTCGGCCGGCGGGTACCGGCGTCTTGGCAATGTCGTATCTTCTCATGCTGGGGGGTGTTTAATTGTCAAGGTACACTAGGGCTTAGGCCCTCTCACTAACCTATTGCCGAATTATTTCGGAAAAATCCAAAACAATTTTTCATATATTTTTTCGTTGAGTAAAAGGACATCAGCATCGCCAGCTTCTGTGCATGAAAAAAAGGCCATCTTCGCGCAAAACAAAGATGGCCTTTTCAATCACCGTTCGGAGCCGGATAAACAAAAAACCGTACGTTCGGCAGCAGGGGGAAGAGGGTCCTCCTGTTTATCCGACTTCGTACGGTGCTTGGTAGTTTCTCAACACAGTTTCCTGTGCTGCTCCGCTTGCTCGATTAAAAGTCCTTTATTCATTTGTCGTGAGCAAAGCATGAAATGCTGAGCGCATGGAGACAAATATTGTTATATCTGCGTCTCTGTTTGCATTATAATAGAACAAGAGTACGATGTCAAGCCTTTTTTTTGGACAGTTCAGAATTCTTTTCGAATAGGTGTGAACCACAGGCATTGCTTCAAATCTCTGTCCCAGCAATGTACGATGATCGATGCACTGCGAGAGTGGATTATGGAGGCGGTATTGTCGTAGCAAGCAACGAATCTGCTGCATCAGATTCCGCTTTTCAGGGGCTCGCCCCTAAGACATCTTTTTACGAACCGCTGAAAGAAAAATCATGCACCAAACCTCCGAAGAAGGCAGGCAGTTGCCGGTAGACTGATGCTTTGTATGCGGGACTGAAAAACGATCACGTTCACAAGACTATCTTATTTTGCGGCAACACGCAAAATGATCTCGTGCAGCGGGTTGTTTGTGAATGTGATGGCACAAAAAGCGCCTGCTCTTTACATAGAGCAGGCGCTTTAGGCCGGGATCTGGTATTAGCGCTTGGAAAGTATGCGCGTCAGAACTCAATTGCGACTACAGTTGTAATCCTTTTCCTTTTCACTGTACGGATCTACGGAAGGAGGCCACCGGAAAGGCAGGAACTTATTCGTTTGGTTCGCCGCTAATTTCTTTCAGGTACGCTTTCGCGCACTCTACTATTTCAGCTCTTTCAGATTCGGTTAGGGCGTGACTCGAAGTTCCGGACATATCTGCTTGGACCCGGCGTTGCACATAAAAAATGATGTTGTACATTTCCTGTACGGATAAATATGAGGAATAACGGAGTTGGAGTGTGATTGCGATACGCTCAGGCGGCATATTAAAGAGTGACACACGGCTGTACACAGTAATGAAAATCTCGAGAAGCGTTTCATAATTGTTCTTGGTTTCAATCAGTTTCTGCATTGAATAAGTAACACCGGCGACATTCCGTTTAGTATCAGGACCAGGGAAAAAACGACTCTTTTGGTCATCAGACAGTTTATCAAACGCCACATTGAATTCTTCGCTTTGGAGCACAGGTTGTTCGGGGGACTGTACTGTTTTAGCTTGTCCTTTCTGCTTTTCCTCCTCAAGTTCTGCCTCTGCCGATCTCAACCACTTATCAAGTTGGGCCATTGCAACAGGATCTTCCAAAATTTCTTCAATAGGGGTAGCCGTAGACATAGAAGGACTATCTGAGAGTCTGTCAGATAAATCATCTATTTGTCTGGGCTCCTCCCTAACCTGATTACCGCAATAGCGGCAATACTTATCTGAACTTACAAGTTTGCCACCACATTTTTTACAGAGGGGAGTTGATTCCGCACCAACTTGTTCGTGTTTCATGCCACATTTATGGCAAAACACACTGCCAGGGATGAGTTTGCTCCCACATTTTCTGCAGAACAACTCTATAGGTTTCTTTTCTTCAGGAGGAGCTGCCAGTTCGCTACCGCAATACGCACAAAACGTGCTATCGCTTGCAATATACTTTTTCCCGCAATTTGAACAGAAACATGGAGCCGACGTCTTATGTACGGTCTGCGCATTGCTTTTCTCTACGGACGGGTTTGCCGGAGGGGAAATAACAACGCCGATTGCACGCATAATAGATTCCATTCCTGTTATCGTTTTGGCTAAAGAGTATCTTCTGCTCCCATCGTCCATGCAGAGTCCAAAACTGTGATTGTGGGTGAAATACTCGCTTGTGTAGAAATGTTTTTTTCCGTTGGAGATAATCAACCCAATATAGTTTACTTCACATTCAAGCGAGGCATCGTTTAATGATAGGATTACACCATGCTGTGACTTGTTTTTACTGGCAACAAACACAGGATTAAGAATCTGGTAATAGTCCTTGGGAACAGTTATACCCTTTGCTTGACAGCGCAAAACGGCGGATTTAATTATTTGTTCTACGCCCGTGACGCTTTGCAATTTGTCGGGTGTAAAGGTATCTGCAAAAAATGCATCCTTGAGTGCAGAAAAAGTAAACTGATAATTAAATGATCCCCCAAGTCCTGCCGCGGTTTTCTCAACAGTTTTCGCTTTAGGAACGACGGCTGCAGATTTATTTACCTCACAACTATTTCCGCCTGAAATCTTTTTTTCAGCGCTGTAGTTATGAGGAGGTTCGGGGCTATGCTTTGTGTTACCAATATGCGGTACCGTCTCTGGATTTGTACGATTGCCGCCACTTGAAACTTCGGGAGGAGCTGTAAGTATTTCGCCTGATGAAGGCTCTTTTTTATCTGGATCCAGAGGTATTTCTCTTTTCGACTTTTTCTTGCGAAGTCCGAGGAATACTAGAGCTACAACACCTACACCACATACGCCAAAAATATAGTATTTAAGGTCGGTTGAGGTACTTACCGCATCCTCTTTTGGGGTGGTGTTAACGCTGCTGCCGGAGGTACCACTCTGCGAGGGTTGATTAATTGCGGTATATTTCGCACTATCAACTACGTTCTTGATGATTGCTCGTTGTTTTACGGAAACGTTCCCATTATAAGCAACAATCGAAATGCGGATCATTTTTCGATCGACAATTGTAACATACTGGACACTATACTGCGGAGTATTCCCCGCTGAATACTTGATTGAGTCAACTATATATTTTACACCGCCAACGGTGTAAGCCTCGCTACTATAGAGTGTAATCCCGAGTTCACTGTTTCTCGAGTGCATACCATTTGAAAGGTCTTGGAAATCTGCGTCTGATAAAGCCGCTAAAGAGCTGATTTCAGAAGGTTGCATCTTTATTTGGATCTCATAATCCTCGGTATAACCCAATAGATACATGCTATTTGTGCGCATATTTGCGAGAATATCTTCTCTTGAATATGGCAGGTATTTAATACTTGGATCATCTTCTTGGACATTGCGCATAAAAAACAGCATTTCATCCGGTAATTCTACCTTTAGATTCATCTCATATACATCGCATGTTTGGGTTGCGGATGCAACGATTGGAATCGCAAACAAACACGCCAAAATCACAACAATGACATTCAATATCCTTTTCATACTGTGCCTCCAAACATGTCACACCTAACACCCACCTGCAAGAATTCATACTCGAATATGCGGACGCTTCTTTTTCATTGATGAACAATTAAACGGTAACAGTTTTCTATGTAATTATTATATAGACTAATGAATAAACCGTCAAGTGAGCGAGTGACACAGGTGTAATTGAGAACCAAGTTTACGAAATATAATCAATGACCACTGTTGTTCTATTTACATCGCGGTTTAATTCTGATATACTTGATTTACTATGACGTTGAAAGACTGAACTAATGTGGCGTTAGATTATTGGAAAAGAAATATCATTTGCTTCTTTTTTGCCATGAGCAAAGGGTTTACAGACAATTATCAAATACTGTCGGAAATGATATATGACTAAAATCACGCACGGATGCAATCAGGAAGAACATCAGTATTACAGCATTTACAATATTATCATTGAAAGGGGTTGAAGACTATTGGAAAAGAATGAGCGTGTTCGCATTTCATTGTTTTCTGTTGTGTCGGTGCTTGCTAGCGCAATTGGCGTTGTCTTATATAGCCTTTGCTTTTCCACTCATTCCGTGGCTGTGTTCACACTATTTAAGGTAGTTGCGATTGTTTCCATTATTATTCCTCCTGTTTCAAAGGCGCAGAGGTTATCAGTTCATAAAAGCGGAAAGGCCCTTGAGATATTATCCATCATTATTGCTGGATTTAACTTTTACTGTGTAATCTTTGCTTTTACAAAGTTGCCAATTCTTATTGCATATTTGGGGTGGGTCATATGTGGAGTGACATACAAACTCGCGAAGGGAAGTTGGTGGCCACAAAAGGAAAAATGTTTATCTTTCGATGAAAGCGTTCCCGTTGTGTTATCCTGCAAAGAGCCCTCTGCGCAAGATAATGCAGTAGGTGCTTTAGAGATTACTGACACTATGCCAGAAACGAGGGACAATGACGATCTGGTTTTTGCGGATCAAAAACCGTGTTATTGCCGAAAGTGTGGAGCAAAGCTCGGAGATGACGTTTTATTTTGCCACCGTTGCGGAGCAAAAGTGATAGGAGGATAAACAATGAAATGTCCAAAGTGTGGGATGATACTTCCCGAAGACAGTGAGTTTTGCCAGTATTGCGGAACAAAGATCGAAGAAGAAGGCCAGTCTCAACTGTCTTGTACAAAATGTGGGAATGCTCTCACAGATGATAGCGATTTTTGCCAATACTGCGGGACCCCTGTTGGGAAAAAAACAGTTCTTCCTCAGACGCGCAGCCCTGAAATGGATAAGATTTTTCCTGAGAAGAGCAAAATAAAGAAAAAGGTTAATGCAAAAAAACCGTTGAAGATAGCAACGATTGTCCTTGCCATTGCTTTCGCCATTGTGGCCGGACTTTCCGTTTATCAATACTTCGCTGTAAAAGATACAATAGCTTCCTATAGGAATAGTGTTGACTCTCTTAGAACAGAAAATAGTAAATTTGATTCAACAATTAAAAGTCAAAACGAAACCATCACGAATCAAAATGGAACCATCTATGATCTGAAAAGAACGCTTTCTTTTTATGAGCAGCACGCTGTCGTAGTTCCTGATGACGGAACAAATCTTTATCATACTTATGGATGTGATTACCTAGATACCTCCTCTTTTTGGATCTATAATACTGAAGCGGCAATCGATGAAGGATTTAAGCCTTGCCCGCATTGTCAAAATTGAGCTGTCTCCTTTGAGATCAGATTAGCATGGCTTGTCGCATTTAATCATATCTAAGCATACCCTGCGCGGCGCGCGGGCGGGATCGCCCGGTTTTAGCCTTAGATTTAGCCTTTACAGGTTGTGAAACGTTGTTTTTTGCTGGTTTTTGCTGGCACTTGCGAAACGGCGGAAGTGGTTGCTATGACTGCGTTTTGGCACTCTCTGGTACCATCTGGTTAACATAAAACGGTAATTCGAATCTCGACACTCGGACCAAAAACGACGGATGCGCTTATGCGCAACCGCCGTTTTTCTGTTCGTTGAGATTCGAACAGGGCACTCGCGGAGCGAGAGAAACAGTCCGTTGGACTGTTTCGGTGCCCGCGTGCGTGCCGGTGAGCAATCGCGAAGCCCGGGCGAATCTCGACACTCGGACCAAAGACAGGTTTCTTCGGACGGAGGCACTTTGTAAGGAAGTGCCTCTTTTTCGTTTTATTAATGAGGAACAAACTTTATACTATTGGTGTAACCAATCTGAAAAAAATCGTACTTATAGGGTGAAAGGCCTTTTAGCATTAACAGGAGGAGGTAGATGCTGTGGATGACGTACAGATTATCGAGCTGTTCTTTGCCCGTGATGAGCGTGCAGTCAAAGAAACGGACAAAAAATACGGTAAGCTGTGTTTCCGGGTTGCAAAGAATTTTCTGCTTAACAGCGAGGATGCAGGGGAATGTGTGAATGATACATATTTGGTGGCATGGAACAAAATACCGCCCACTCACCCGAACAATCTCATGGCGTTTATCTGCAAAATCACACGCGTCCTATCGCTAAAGAGATTGGAACAGCTTAGAGCTGCAAAGCGCTCGGCACTTGAAATCGTGCCGTTGTCCGAATTAGAGGACATTCTGCCGGACAGTCGGATTGCCCCAGCCGTTGAAGATGGAGAAATCAGCAAAGCAATCAGTGCTTTTCTTCGGGCAGAGCAGGAAGACGCCCGAAATGTTTTCCTCCGGAGATACTGGTTTTCTGATTCCATCAGAGACATTGCTGAGCGGTATTCATTCACCGAAAGCAAAGTAAAGGCCATGCTGTTCCACTCCCGCAATAGGCTGCGCAAGTATTTAAAGAAAGAGGGAATTGAGGCATGAACACTCCGCGAATTGCAATAGCATTGAATAATATTGATGACGATCTCATTTCTGCGGCGGCTTCCGAAAAGATAGTGCGAAAGAAACATGGTTGGCTCAAGTGTGTCGCCGCGGCAGCCTGCCTATGCCTTGTGGTTGTCGGGGCTTTAGGCGGAATAAACGCTTATATGAAACAATATGTCGTCAACAATCGCTTTCCTGTGTATCCCGCTCCGGGCTTTGCTTCAGACTCCGCGATGGTTTCCCCTGAGCAGGCGGAATGTTTTAATAAAGCAAATGATATCCACAATGAGCTTTCTGCTCAGAACTATGAATGGTACGGTAGCTGCTACTATGATTTTGATGAAAACAAAATCATGATTGGGCTAACAGACGCCTCCAAGAGGAACATGGATACTGTACTGACCCATACAGAAGATACGATCATTGATTTTTATAAGTGCGATTATTCCTATTGCTATCTTTTAGAACTGTATTACAAGCTGGACGGAAAGCGCACAGCTCTTTCCCTGCTGGGTGTAAAGAGATACAATATCAGTATTCAAAAGAATAGGGTTGAGGTATGGATTGAAAACGCAGACAAGTATGCGGCAATTTATATGATCAGCAAGATGGACGGTACTGGCGGAGCAATTGAATTCATCACCTGCACTTCGACAGATAGAACGAGCAGGGATTGATTTGGTTTAGCTTCGCTCTGTCAACAGCGATTATCTCAATAGAGCTTTCCATTGTCCACAGTTATAACGAGCATCGGATTTTACTCCCCAAATCCGGAATAGAGAGGCAAAGCAGGCATGACTGTTGCGGTCATGCCTGCTTTCATATCCTTATTTAGCCGGCAAATACCTGCCTCAAAGCACCTTCTTTGCGGAGGGTGCCCCGAAGCCTGTCTTTTTATGTTCGCAAGCCCGGTAGATCCATATGCGCTGCAGCGTCCCGGAGCGGGGCAGCCCGGGATCTGACGAACCGGAACGTGGGCCGGGAAGCGATACACGGGGCCGACTCATCTTTCCCTGAGCACCGGAGGAATAAACGTGACAGCGCCCCCTCCGGATTGGAGGAGGCGCTCTTTTCATGCTGTATCATTGCAGCGTGGCATACATAACAGCCTTGATGGTGTGCATGCGGTTCTCCGCCTCGCGGAATTGGCGGGCCTGCTTGCCCAGAAACACCTCGTCGGTGACCTCCATGGCCTCCAGGCCGTACTTTTGGTAGATCTCCTCACCCACGGTGGTCTCCCGGTCGTGGAATGCGGGCAGGCAGTGCATAAAGATAGCCTCGGGCTTGGCCATGGCCATGACTCTGCCGTTGACCTGATAGGGCAGCAGCAGGCGGATGCGCTTCTCCCACAGTTCTGCCGGCTCGCCCATGGACACCCAGATGTCGGTATACAGCACGTCGCAGTCCCTGGCACCCTGGGCCACGTCGCTGGTGAATTCCAGCACCGCGCCGGTCTCAGCGGCTACAGCCCGGCACTTCTCCACCAGGGTGGCCGCCGGCATCAGTTCCTCCGGGGCACAGGCACAGAAATGCATGCCCAGCTTGGCACACACCACCATCAGCGAGTTGGCCACGTTGTTGCGGGCGTCGCCGAAGAAGGTCAGCTTGCGGCCCTTCAGCTCACCGAACTCCTCCCGTACGGTGAGGATATCCGCCAGCATCTGGGTAGGATGGAAGTCATCGGTGAGGCCGTTCCACACCGGCACGCCGGAGTATTTGGCCAGGTCCTCCACCACCGACTGCTTGAAGCCCCGGTACTCGATACCATCGAACATGCGGCCCAGTACCTTGGCCGTGTCGGCCAGAGATTCCTTCTTTCCCATCTGGGAGGAGCCGGGGTCCAGGAACGTGACGCCCATGCCCAGATCCCGGGCCCCCACCTCGAAGGCGCAGCGGGTGCGGGTAGAGGTCTTTTCAAACAGCAGCACGATCTGCTTGTCGGTGAGCCACTTGTGCTCCACGCCGGCGTACTTCATCCGCTTGAACTCAGCGGACAGATCCAGCAGATAGTTGATCTCCTCCGGCGTATAGTCCAGCAGTGTGAGGAAGCTTCTTCCCCGGATGTTCAGTCCCATGATCATTCTCCTCCTGTAGTATGGTTGTGTTATGTAAAGTGACTTTCTTCGTCATTGGCCGCGGATCAGCGGCATGGACATGCAGCGCGGGCCGCCCCGGCCCCGGGACAGCTCCGACGAAGGCATCTCCAGCACCTGAACGCCCCTCTCGCGCAGCAGCTCGTTGGTCACATCGTTGCGCTGGTAGACCACGATCTTGCCCGGCGCCACACACAGCGTGTTGGAGCCGTCGTTCCACTGCTCCCGGGCTGCTGCGATGGGATCGCCGCCGCCGCAGGGAATCAGCTCCACGCCGCCGGTGTGGGTATAGGTTTCCAAAATGTGCTCCAGGCTGCCGTCCACCTGGCGGATGTGCAGCTCATCGGTGGAAACGGAATCCGGCGTAATCTCATACACCGTCAGCGGCCCCAGGATGGCCGGATGCACGGTATAGCGCGCCGTGTCGATCTGTGTGAACACGGTGTCCAGATGCATAAATGCGCGGCAGGCGGGGATCTCAAAGGCCAGCACCGTGCGGATCTGCGCGTCAGGATCCCGGAACAGGCTGCGGGCCGCCGTCTCGATACCGTCTGGCATGGTGCGTTGGGAAATGCCGATGGCCAGCGTATCAGCCGTCAGATTCAGCACGTCTCCACCTTCGATACTGGCGTGGAGATCGCGGCCGTAGTAGCGCTTTACCCGCCCGGCAAAGTCGGGGTGATAGCGGAAGATATAGTCGGCGTAAATGGTCTCCCGCCGGCGGGTGGGATAGTGCATCCGGTTCAACAGCACACCGGTGCCCACCGAGGCAAAGGGATCCCGGGTGAAATACAGGTTGGGCATGGGGTCCACCAGCAGGTCATCCGGCGGGGCGATCCTGTCCTGCAGGGAGTAGGCCGACACATTGCCCATCTCCCGCAGGGTGATGCCCTCCATGGTCTTCTCCACCAGCGCCTTGCCCTGGAACTTCTCTGTCAGCCAGGCATAGAGCTTGTCCTGCCAGCGGCGGGTCTTGATGTTGCCCTCGCTGAGCCACTGGTAGAGGAACTGCTCTGTGAGCTCCGGGTACAGCCGCAGCACCTCCGTCATCAGATCCTCCAAATACACCACCTCGGCGCCGGCCTCTCGCAGGATGGCGGCAAACGCGTCGTGCTCCCGCTGTGCCGCCCGCAGATATGGGATGTCGTCAAACAGCAGCTCCGGCAGTCGGTCCGGCGTCAGATGCAGCAACTCTCTGCCGGGCCGGTGCAGCAGCACCTTTTTCAGGGGTCCGATCTCGTTTCGCACGCAAATTCCCGTCATAGCTCCTCCTCGTATGTGTCGCCGGATGATCCGTGCGATTGGTCATATTGCCCTTGTCCGGCGGCAGCTGCCACGGCGGGCTTGGTCAATTTCACTCCTATTGTACGGCAAACAGCCACACCCTGTCAACCGCCTGCCGTCACTTCAGCGCGTGGCCCCAACTGCCGTTCGGCCGCCGGGGCAGTCGTCGGCCAAACGATCCAGCGCCAGCACCCTGTCTCCGTCCGCGATCATACACGAGTTGGTAAAGGTCACCGTCTCACACTCTCGCATAGCTGCTCCACATCCCATCCGTCCGGTATGCTTATCGCTGTACAGGCCAAAAATGCCCCTGCTCCGCACAGGCGCAGGGGCGTTTTTGTGATATACGCCGGGACGCTGCCGCGTCCCCGGATCGCGTCCGTCTCTCCTGACGGCCGGGACGATAATAGCACGCCCGGGACATAAAAGCAAAGCGGCACTTCAAAGGAGCGTGACAATAAACTGTACGCCCAAAACCACCAGAACAAGGGCAGCGGGGTAGACGGCCGCATAGGCGGTGGCCACGTCGCCGGTGCCGGCGGCGCGGATCAGCGTGCCCAGGGCCGGCGTGCTGGTCATGCCGCCGGTGATGGCACCCAGATTGTTCAAGAGTTGCATGTGCAGCACTCGGGAGGCAAAAAAGTACCCGCAAACCATGGGGATAACCGTCATCAGCGCGCCATAGACGAACAGGATCGCCCCCTGCTCCCGCAGGATCTCCACGAAGCCGGAGCCGCCGGGCACGCCGGCGCCGATCAGAAACAGCATCAGGCCGATCTCCCGGAGCGTCTCCAGTGCGTGCGGGTCGACGGACAGATCCAGCCCGCCCAGTTTCCGCAGATGACCGAAGAGCAGCCCCATCAACAGGGCACCGCCGGTGTTGCCCAGCGAAAAGACCGCGCCACCGGGCAGCGGAATACTGATCCTGCCCAGCAGAATCCCCGCCGCCACGGCAAAGGCGAACACGAACATGCCCATCGGATCGACGCGGAAGGCGGCCTTTTTGGGGGGACTGCTCTCCCCGGCCTCCGCCCGAAGGAGTGCGCGCTCTCTCTGCATATTTGTGCGCAGCAGCCTGGGTACCAGCTGCACGAACAGTACCACTCCCACCACGCCGAAAGGATAGGCGATGGCATATCCCACGGAGACCTCCCGCAGCAGCAACTCGCTGCCGGCCACAGCCTCCTGGGCGGCTGCATAACCGGGCGTCGTCGTCAGTGCGCCGGACAGGAGGCCCGCCGCCAGAGCAGAGTCGATGCCCCCGGCCAGGACCAGAACCACGCACACGCCCGCACCAAAGCCGATCACGATCACCGCCAGCAGCACGTAAGACTTGATGTTTTGCCTGAAATCCCGAAAAAAATGCGGCCCGGCAATCAAGCCAACGGCCGCCACAAAGCAGAGCAGCCCTACATTCTGGATCAGGCTGAAGGTGGCACGCAGGCTGTCGCCGCTGGCCGTGATCAGCCCGATGCGATGGAGAAGCGATGCGTCGGCAAAGCCGAAGTGCCCAAACAGCAGGGCGACCAGAAACACGGCGGAGGTGCCCAGCCTGAGCCCCCGGATGTTGACAGAGCCCAGCAGGTATCCCAGCACGGCGATGAAAAAGGTGAGAAACAGCCCGTTGCTGCACACCCCGCTGATCAGTTGGTTCAGATACTCCATTTTGTCGTCATTCCATGCAGTCACCAGAGCCTCTCCTGCAGAGCAGCGCCGAAAACGAGCCGGCCCGGCGGGCGGCCGGCGCCGTTTTCGGCGCGCTGTGTCAGCTCTGTATTCGTTTGAGATCCTCGTCGTGCAGCCTGACTCTGTCGCGGAAAAAAACCGCCGTCGCGCACTTGAGTCTTGGCATGACATAGATAAACGGGACGACCAGCAGCAGGCTGATGATGATCTCGCCGGCATATCCCAAAAGCAGCCCGAGGAGCTTACGCTTGTATCCCTTCATCAGATATTTGGATACGCGTATGGCCTCTGGCACCCCCATCCCGGGATTCTGCGCCAGTAAAAACGGCGCCATGGCGTAGTTCATGGCAGCGACGATCCCCGGCACGAACAGCAGGAGCGACCACAGCGTCACCCGGACAGACAGAAACAGCCGCAGCAATATGGCGTCAAACACGGCAGGTCTGTAAAAGAACAGCGTGCGCTGGTCTGCACACTCTCCCCGCAGCCGCAGGAGCATGACCCGGTCGAGTCCCCACTCCACAGCACTCCCCACAAAGAGGGACACCAGCAGATACAGAGCCAGGCCGATGTAGACATATTTCATGACCTGCGCGCCGGCGCCGAAACGGCCGGACCGGACCCCCAGGGAAACCGCCATCAGCAAGAGCTGCACCACAAAGAAGGAAAACAGGCTGACTCCGCCCAGAACGATGGCTGTGACGGAGATGCGCAGCAGCTGCCCGTCGAAACGGCCCAGGGCCTGGCTCGCTCTTTTCCTGATCGCTCGGTTCGTTTCCAAAGACATGCCTCCTCCCTGCTGCAGTCGCAGGCTTACACGCCGGGACCGCGTTTTAGAACGGCCCCAGGGCGATCACATTGGCAACGATCACCACGATCAGACCCACGGCATACTCGATGCAGAGGAATTTCCACCAGAACTTGACCCAGGTGACATAGGGGATGCCCGCCATGGCCAGACCCGCATGGATGTTGCCGGAGGTGGGCGTGAACGGGTTGGACAATCCGTCTCCGATGACCTCGCACTGCACGGCGACCTGCCTTGTCAGGCCGGTCATCTCCGCCAGCGGCGCCATGATGGGCATGGTGGCGGTGGCCTGTCCGGAGCCGGACGGGATGATGTAGTTCATGAGGCACTGGAATATGTACTGTCCGACGACCGCCATGTAGTCAGGCAGCTTGGACACCACGCTCGCCGCGCCGTGCAGGATCGTGTGGAGGATCGCCGCGTCGTTCAGCACCACCAGGATCGCCCGGGCAAAGCCGACCATCATGGCGCCGACGACAATGGTCTTCATGCCGGCCACCAGCTGGTCGCAGAACCAGTTGATTCCCTCGCCGTAGATCAGCGCCGCGATAACGCCCATGACCATGAACACACCTGACATTTCCTCAAAATACCAGCCCCTTTTCAGGATGCCCCAGATCACGATGGCGAAGGCAATGACGACCACCGCCAGAATCGCCTTCCGCTTTTTATTGAACTCCGGTAGCGAAGAGAAGTCCACGTGGTTGTTTTCCAGGTAGACCTTGTCCATTTCATACATCAGGGATCTGGACTGGTCCTTCTCCAGCCGCTTGGCATAGTAGATGAGGATCAGGTCGAGGGTGATGATGAACACGGCCAGTGCAATGATGTGGAAGGACATTCCGGAGAACATGGGCAGCCCGGCGATGCCCTGGGCGACGCCCAGCGTATAGGTGTTGGTGGTGGCGCCTGCAAAGCCGGCCGCACCGCCGCACATGACGATGCCGATCACGATCAGTGAATCGTAGCCGGCGCCGATCATGATGGGTGCGAGGATCGGGATGAAGCAGAGCATCTCCTCGTATGTGCCCACCGTGGACGCCATGATGGCAAAGAGCGTGGCGAGGATCGGGATCACGAGGAATTTATTCTTGCCCATCTTCATGATCAGCCGTCCGACCCCCGACGTAATGGTGCCTGTCTCGCCCACCACATAGAAGCAGCCCACGCAGATAAAGATGGCAAAGATGATCTCAGGCACCGCCTCCATACCGCGTATGAACGAGGTGATGTACTGCATGAAGGAGATGTGCTTCTGCTCCTCCAGCACGTGCCAGGTGTCCGGGTCAACCACGCTGCGGGTCCTCTCCGTCCCGTCCGCCTGGGTATACGTCACCTCCATCGTGTCATAGGAGCTGGAGGGGATCACATAGGAAAGAATCGAAAACAGCAAGACGAGGATCATCATGACCGCAAAGGGCCTCGGGAATTCCAGCTTTTTCCGCTTTTTTCCATTGGCAGTTACTTCCATTTTCTTTCTCCTTTCCCTAACAAATTCTCGCAGGCCGCAGCCTGCGGCCCCGGTGCGGCAGGGGCGCAAATTGCCTCACCGCAGCTCATCCAGACTGTCGCCGATGGTTCCGATCTCCACAGCCCTCCTCTCTTTTCTGGAAAGTGTTTTCGGAGCTCTGACCGCAGCGTGGCGGCCACGGGCCGGTCTGTCTGCGCTCCCGGCCGCTCCGATCCGCTGAGCGACGTATTGCGTGATATGCTCCGCCGCTGCCCGAAACTCCTCGGAAAAGGCAAAGGCAAACGCCTCTCCGTTTTCACCGCGGAGCATCAGCACCGGAAACGGCCTCTCGACCTTCTCATTCTCCTTTCGGAGTGTGGTCACACAGGCTCTGCGCATCTCCTCCAGCCCGCAGCCGGTGACGGCGTCAAACCGCCAGACGCGGCCCCCGCTGTAGAACTCTGAGTCGATCAGGGATTTTACCTCGGTGTAGGTATACAGCAGCGTGTCCTCCAGGATGAAGTGTGTGCTCTGATAGTTGGAGGATCGCGCCCGTCCGTCTTCCGGATCCACCCGGAAGAGGGGCTCGGTCTTGATGCCCATGGGGGCATACCCCCGCAGCGTCAGCGTTTCAAGGCCCTCCATGTCCTCCTGGTCGAGCGCCAGCTCCACCTGGGCGTTTCTCTCCAGCTTCTCTTCGGAGATACAGCGGGCGGCCGTTTCATCCACCTCAGCACCCGTCACCTTGACAGAGCGCTGCCTGAACCACTGCCACACGGCCATGAGCCCGAAGGCGATCCCGATGATCAGGAAAACGCCGCCCCGTTCCTGGTGGTACCCCACCGAGCCGATGGCAAAGCCCAGCACCAGCAGGAAGAGCACCGAATATCGGTTCTTCCGGTAAAAGTAAAAGCCAGTCCTCTCGTCATACGCTCGTTCCATCGTATCCTCCCAACGGCGATCCTACCGGAAGGGGATGAATCTGCCCAGTCTGCGGTGTACAGTCACTCCGTTTTCAATGGCCATGTCTCCGCCGATCAGCACATATTCGATCCCGTCCGGTTTTTCCAGTCTGCCGAAATCGGCCCGGTCCATGATCGTCTCCGGGTCAAACACGGTGATGTCCGCGTCGCATCCCTCCGCGATCCGGCCCTTGGTGAACAGGCGCAGCCGGTTCGCCGGCTCCAGCGTCATCTTGCGCAGCGCGTCTATGAGCGGGAGCTCTCCGGCCTCCCGTACGTATCGTCCCAACACCCTGGGAAACGTCCCCGCCGCCCGGGGATGGCCGCTGCCGTTTTTCAACAGTCCGTCGGAGGCGATCATCCCGGCGGGATTTTTGACCGCCAGCCGGATGTCCTTCTCCCGTAGGGAAAAGGCCACCGCCAGCATGGCGGGGTAGTTCTCTCTGGCATCCCGGAAGATCTCCTCTGTGCACCTCACGTACCGGTAGGGTTCTCCTGTCAGCATGATGTCGCTGTAGGTCTTGCCCCAGTTCTCCAGGCACCCCTCGTCAAAAACCGTTGATCCGATGGGGCAGGAAAAGGCGTTGTAGGGGTAGGTATCGAAATTGAGTCCCCGATCCCGCTCCATGGCGCTGTTGATCAGGTCCAGTGCCTCCTGCATGTTGCCGTAGGCCGAGCAGCTGGAGAGGTGCGAGATCTGGAACCGGGGCCGGATCTCCCGGGAAAAGCGGACCAGTTCACGGACGGGGTCGATGTTTTTCAGGGCGTCGTTTCTGTAGTGTGCCGACACCAGATGGTTTGGGTCGTCGGAAGCCGTTACGGCAAACAGCATCTCGTCATAGGTGATGGCCGGGTCGTACTCTATCCCGAACGAGATGCCGTTGGCCCCCTCCTGGAGTTCGGCGATCAGCTCCCGCCGGTACTTCTCCCGTTGCTCCTGTGTGGAAGGGGTGTGCGGCCCAAGGCCGTCGCGGGTACGCAGTACATTGTAGCCGGTCTGCATGGTATAGTTGACGGGGGCCCCACCCAGCTCGCGGAGAATCTCCTTGAACACCCGGAGGGGCTGTCTGGAGTGGCCGCAGTTGCCGCCGCAGACCGTCGTCACACCCATCTCCAGCATGCGGTCCCCGATGCAGTACCGCCTGCCGTCCTTTTCGAAATCCTCCTCATGCATGTGGATGTCGATAAAGCCTGGCGAGACCACCTTGCCCGCCGCGTCGATCCGTACTCTGGCCTCGGGTACGCCGCTGCCGATATAATCGATGATCCCGTTTCTGACTCCGATACTGGCCCCGGTCATCCGGCCGCTCCGATAGTCGGGATATGTCCCGTTCACAAACAAAATATCAAGCACTTGCACGACACCCTTTCCATTCTGTGCGCCTCCGGATCTGCCGCCGCTGCGGCGTCAACCGTCTTCCCTCTCGCAGAAGTCGCAGGCGATGTTTGCGTAGAAGGATACGAAATTGTACAGCATATCCACCGGGACGTTCTCATCCTTGGTGTGGGAATTGGCCAGCAGACCTGGGCCGAAGATACCGGTGGGGATATGCAGATAGGTGGACAAAACGCCCGCATCTGTCCATCCGCGGCTCCTGTTGATGGGAACATCATCCGTTTTCAGGAACTGACTGAGAACCTTTGTGATGCATTTGTTGATCTTTGCCTCCGGATCTGCCACAGCCGGCGCATGGGCCAGCGTTTTCATCTGGCCGTTCGGCATCAGGGAGATGACAGCGTTGAAATCGGGGTCCTCGGCGTGTAGCTCATCGATGATGTCCTGATACTCCTTCAGCACTGTCTCCGTCGTCTCGCCCGGCACATACCGCCTGTCGAGCTGCAGGGTGCACTCGCCGGCGACGGTACTCACCTGGTCCCCGCCGAAGATCCGGCCATAGTTCATGATGGCGGGGCCCATGTACTCGTTGGTCCGGGTCTTGAGCACGGGCTCCAGCTTCTCCGCCACCCGCTCGATGAACTTCGAGGCCTTGGAAATGGCGTTCACCCCCAGTTGGGCCTGCCCGCCGTGCATGGTCTTGCCCTTGAACTTGATCTCGATCCACTCCAGACCGCGGTTGCCCAGGGAGAAGCCATAGCCGGACGGCTCGCCCACGATGGCGCCGTCGTAACGGTTTCCCTCCAATACGAAGATCTCCGTCCCGTCGGACTCCTCCTCCTCGCCGCAGACTGCGGTGAACAGAATGTCGCCCTTCAGGCGGATCCCCGCCCGCTTCAGCACCAGCAGGGCGAGCATCATGCAGGCCACGCCGCCCTTCATGTCGTTGCTTCCGCGCCCGTAGAGGCGACCGTCCTTCACGACGGGGTTAAAGGGCTCCACGATCATGTCATACGGCGGCACCGTATCGATGTGCCCGTTGAAGAGCAGTTTCGGGCCGTCCCCCGTCCCGGGCAGGGAAATATATACATTGTTTCGCTCGCCCTCCACGTGGACCTTTTTCACCTCGAAGCCGTTTTTTACCGCCCAGTCATAGATATAGTCCCCCACCCGGGCCTCCCTGCCGGGGACATCGCAATGACTCGGGATCCGAACGAGTTCCGACGTCAGTCCGATGATCTCGTCGGCTGTGTAATAGCTTGAAAAGTCGATCATTTTGTACCTCCTCTCTCGAAACAGCAGTAAAATGGTACGATAGTGCGCTGTGATCCGCCCCATGCCTGCCCCGGAACGGATCGCTTTACTGTGCTGTATTGTATCATTCCTCCACTAACATCTTACGAACGTTTTCCCCCTGGATTTTTTGCATTTTTAGCGTATTTCACGCATTTTCTGTCTTATTCATGCTCCTTTCTGCGTCTGCCCTGCCCACAAAAAACCGCCGCGGGAGTTTGCTCCCGCGGCAGTCGTCCTGTATTTCACTTTCAGCGCAGCGTTTACAGCTGACTCTGGGCCTCCGCATAGGGCAGAACAGCGATCTCCAGATTGCCGTTTTTGGTGCGCAGCTCGTCGATGAAGGCCTTCTCCTCCCGCTGATCCTTCATGCGGATCTTGAAGGACAAGCGGAACATGGAGCCCATACCGGTGGTCTTGACGCCCATACTCTCAACGCTGGTCAGGTAGTGGCCAAAGGTATCATCAAACACATCCGTGTAGTCCAGAGACTCGGGAATGGTGACCTTCAGCAGCTTGTATTCCGGCATGCTCCTGTGTTCAAAGATGGGCAGAGACGAGAGCAGGAAGAAGAGGGTCGCCATGCCGATCAGGATCACCACGCCATAGGCCAGGTATCCCATGCCGAAGGCGATGCCGGCACCCATGGCGATGAGGATGGAAGCGATCTCGTCGGAGCTGCCCTGGGCGCTGCGGAAGCGGATCAGGGCGAAGGCACCGCCGATGGCCACGCCGGCGCCGATGTTGCCGCTGACGAAGGTGATGACCGTGGCCACCATGAATGGGATGATGGCGTTGACGATGAAGAACCGCCGGGCGGCGCGGATGCGGAAGGACATCAGCCAGGCGAACAAAACGCCGCTGAGCAGTGCTGCCGCCGCCATGGCGAAGAACTCGCTGACCGTTACGGAGGTGGAATAGATGGAATCAAACATGATGGACCCGTCCTTTCTATCTGGTATGCACCAGTTGCTGTCTGTACGCTTCTCCGTATTTGGAAAAGCTGCTTTTGCGGATCTGCCCGCTGCTGAGGATGTCAGCCAGCCACAGCGGCAGAGCCTGTTGGACCTTGATCTCCAGGATGGTGTGGCCTTCCGGCAGGAGGGGCACGCCATCCATGGTCTTCGTCAGCACCAGGTCCTCGGTGCGGTAGCGTGGAGCGTGATCGATGGTCAGCCGCAGGTCTCCCCCCGGCTCGAAATACGCTTCCCGATCGTAGACGATCAGGCAGGCCGGCGCCAGCGTGCCGTAGTAGTCCCGGAAATAGGTGATCTCCCTGTTGATCTGTCCGCCGGCGCAGATATCGCCGTCGCCGTGGAAAAAGGTGTCCACCAGCGGGATCGTGCTCTGTACCCGCCGCTTGTAGACGATGTCGTAGGCCTTGCGCTTGAGCTCCAGGAACACCGGAGAGGTGTCTGTGGCGAGGCCGTAGGAACGCAGGCGGATCTTCTCCTTAAAGGCCGGCTTCTCTATGGAGGTGCGGATCAGCAGGTAATCCGGCGTGTCGTAGTAGAGAGAGGCGATGGAGGTACGGCCGTACTCGTCCAGCACCATGCGGTCCCGCAGCCGCTCCTTCAAGAACGCCGTCTGCTCCGCGTCCAGCAGATATTTCAGCTCATACCGCTTCATGACCACGATAGGCTCTGCCATATCCATCACCTCCTTCCCCGTTTGTTTTCGTTTGCTTTACAGGTCGATCTCCAGCAGGAACTCGCCGCCGCGGATGCGGGCGCTCTGGCGGCCGTTGTGGGCCCGTACGATCTCCTTCACCCGCCACAGACCCAGCCCGACGCCGGAGGTGTCCCCAGCGTTCTCCAACCGGATGAACCGATCGAAGATCCGTTCGGCGTTCTGCTCCGGCAGGTCGGTGTCACCGGTCTGCCGCAGCGTCACCCGGCCGCTGCTCTCCGTCACGGAGATGGCCGCTTTTGTCAGGCTGAACTGCAGGGCGTTGTCCAGCAGCTCCCGCACCAGCTGCTCCATGGCCTCCCTGTTTCCCTGCAGAGGCACGGGAGTCTCCGCGTCTACCCGCAGCACCAGTCCCCGCGCCCGAAAGCGCTCCTCATACTGTGCCGCGGTGTCCCGCACCAGCGCGCCCAGATCCAGCGTCTCCGTGCGCACTTCCTCAAAGATGGCCAGCGCGCCCAGGTCCTTCACCAACCCCGTCATCTGCCGCACCTGCCGGTCTATAGATCGGGTCTCCTCCGAGGCGCCGCCCGCCCGCTCCAGCAGCTCCACGTCAGCGTGGATCACCGTCAGCGGCACTTGGAAGGCCTTCTCGGCGTCGGCGATAAATCTCTTCTGCCGCCGGTCGGCCTCCTCCAGCGGGTGGAACAGCTTCTCGCTGGTGACGCGCAGCACCAGATAACTGATCAACACGGCCAGCAGTCCGCCCACAACGGAGATGATGAGGATGCGGTAAGAGGGCAGCAGCTCCCGCCCCTGATCAATGACGGTGACGAAGGTCCTCCCGTCCGCCTCATAGATGCGGTAGCGATAGGTGGTGCGGGTCCAGCCGGTGTCCTGCTTCGTCAGCAGCTGCCGGGCCCAGCTCTCCGCCTCCGTCTCGTCCACGGCGGAGAGGGCGAAGGCCACCCGCTCAGCCCTGCCATTCTCATCAAAGGCATAGGTAAAATACCGGATGGAGGCTGTCAGCTCCGGGGAATCCGGCCCCATGGGGCCGATGCGGCGGAATTCTCCCACCGGCGGCGTGCTGCCCGGACGGCCAAAGCTGCCCTGCCCCTCCGCCAGCAGTGATGTGACGCGGTCGGCATCCTCGCTGGCCATGGTGAAGTTGACACCGTTGATCACCGTCAGCAGTACCGCCAGCAGCACCGCAACGGCTGCCACCGCATATAAAATGAATTGTTTTCGAACTTTATGCATGGTCGTTCACCGCCTCATATCCTTTCTCCGCCTCACGCAGCGGCGGCAGGCTCTCCAGCAGTGCCAGCAGCTCACCCGGCAAAAACGGATAAGCCAGACAGGCGTCGGGCGCCGTCTCTCCCCGCAGCTCCACGGGACGAACCGGATGATCCTGCAGGAGCACCGACCGGGTGCTCTCGCGCCGCAGCGCCGCCGTTACGGCGCCGACGTCCGCCCGGGGAAGGCACCGATCCAGGATGGCCAGGTCAAAGCCCCTTCCCGCCAGCAGCCGCATCACCTGTGTCCCGTCAAAGGCTGTCACGACCGCATGACCGCTGCCGGTCAGCAGCTTGTCATAGGCTGTCAGCAGGTCCCGGTCCGGGGCTGCTATCAGGATCCGCATGGTCATCACCGCCTTTCGTCGATCCTCATTTTCGTTAACGTGTCTTTGCTTGTGTGGGTACAGCATATCGGGAACACCTTAAACCATCCTTAAATTGTAAAAAAATTTTTTGTACGCCTTCATGCCGCGGCAGAGGGGTTGTACGCGGTTGACAACCGCCCGCCGGATGGTCTAAACTGTAGAAAACATGCAGAGGACCAGATGGGGTGAGATAATGCATATGGAGACGCTGATTGAGCTGTATGACGAGCGGCCGCTGGAGAACGTGCTGGGTGTGGAGATGTTCCGCCCGGCCCGGGTGGTCTACGTCTGCCCGGAGGAGGCGGCCCGGGACACCCGGCTGCAGGAGAAACTGCGGGCCTATTTCACCCACCGGGGACAGCGGGTGGAGCTGATCTTCATGAAGGCCAGCGTCTACGATACGGACTCCATGCTGCAGCTCTTCCGCAAGCTGGCGGAGCGGTATCCCGGCTGCGCGCTGGACATCACCGGTGGCACCGACGCCGTGCTCTTCGCCGCCGGGCTCCACAGCGCGGAGCTGCCTATCCCCGTGTTCACCTACAGCCGTCGGAAGAACAGCTTTTTCGACATCCGCAACGCCCCCTTCGCCGCCGATCTACCCTGCGACGTGTCCTACTCCGTGGAGGACTGCTTCCTGATGGCGGGCGGCGCCATGCGGCCCGGCCGGGTGGACAACAGCATCCTGCCCCTCTATCTGCCGGACGTAGAACCCTTTTTCCAACTCTATATGGACCACCGGCGCCAGTGGAACCGGATCGTGTCCTATATCCAGCGGCTCTCCCCCACTGAGCAGGACGGCTCCTTCTCCCTGCTGGCCTCCGGCAACTACACCGTCAAGGGGGAGCAGGGTACCCGCATCAGCGCGCCGGAGGCAGCCCTCCGCGACCTGCAGAAGATCGGCTTCATCCGTGACCTGGAGATCGAGCGGGACCAGCACGTCTCTTTCCACATCCGGGACGGACAGACCCGCACCTGGCTGCGGGACGTGGGCAGTGTGCTGGAGCTGTATATCTACAAGGCCTGTCTGGACAGCGGTCTCTTCGACGATGTGCGCACCAGCGCCATCGTGGACTGGGAGGGCGACGGCGGCGATCACGCCGTCACCAACGAGCTGGACGTGATGTGCACCCGGGGCGTGACGCCGGTGTTCATCAGCTGCAAAACCGGCGAGGTCCGGACGGAGGCGCTCAACGAGCTGGCCATCCTCCGGGATCGCTTTGGCGGGAAGATCGCCCGGGCGGCCATCGTCACCGCTGAGCGCGGCGGTGCCGCCATGCGTAACCGGGCCGCCGAGCTGGACATTCAGGTGATCGACCTGCGGGATCTGGCCGGCAGCCGGTTGGAACAACACCTGCGGACACTCATGGCCACTCCGCGGGATTGAGCAGCACAGCGAATAAAAATCGGCGGGCAGGGGTCTATGCCCCTGCCCGCCGTCTGCTGCAGGTCGCTATTCATATTTTTTCCCCACCGCATAGAGCGGGACCACCAGGCCACACAGCGTGATCAGCGCGGACACCATCTCCAGTTCCTTCCAGTCGGGCAGACAGGTCCGCAAACCGAACAGCGCCGCTGGAAACACCACCATGACAGCTATGGCCCACACGCAGCAAACGGCGTGGATGTGAGGCCAGTTGCTGTTGTTGAAGCTGAGCCCCGGCACGTTCAGCCGCAGAACCGCGTCATGATAAGCCGTGATGCGGTTTTCATCATAATAGGACGGCAGTGTAGTCCGGGAAAACAGGCAGAAATAGGCCCCGAACAGCGCGGCGAGAGCGGGAATCGCGAACCACTGATCCAACTGATGTCCGTACCGGCACAGCAGAAACACCTCCGCGCTCTCCACCAGTAACGCGATGCAGTAGGCCAGGCGCCACCACTTGTTCTCCCGGTATGTTCTGGCCTGCTTTTCACCGGAATAGGTGATGGCTGTCTTTACGACGCTCTCCATCTCTCCGGCGTCCATAGCGCCGCTCTCCGCCAGCCGGCGGCACAGGAGCAACTCCGTCACTGTCACCTCCAACAGCTCTGACAGCGGGATCAGCAGGACCGTGTCCGGAATGCTGGCACCTGTCTCCCATTTGCTGACGGCCTTGTCGGATATGTAGAGCTGACGGGCCAGTTCCTTTTGGGTGTATCCCTTCTCCCGGCGCAGAGCAGCTACGAACGCGCCGAATTTCTGTTTATCGATTTCAAACATATACCTCACCTCGCCGTCATTGTACGGCAGAGCAGCCTATTTGACAACCGAATGTCGGTAGAGTCCGCAAAACCGCTCTCTTCTATGTGGCCACCGCCCTCCGCCTGATTTGCTGCGGCTCGTCACAGATAAAAACTTTTTTACATTTTTCTTCTCTTTTCGACAAACGGTGCTATAATAGAAAAGGTTTTTCCCTGATACGGGCTTTTTGCATATCTGCTGTTGCTTGAGGAGGTCTTATGAACGGTTCCATATTGGAGGAGCGGCAAACCCGACAGGAGCGCGGCCGGAGCCGTGTTGCCCTGCCCCTTTTCCTTGCGGCAAGTCTTCTCTACTTTGAGTTTCTGCTCCTGCTGGGGAACCAGATCCCCTTCTCCTGGCAAGGTCTTGCATACGTTGTGCTGTTCAATGCCTCGGCCGCCGCGCTGGTGTGGCTGCTCCTCACGATATGGCCCGGCAAACGGGGTAATTTTGTGCTTTTGTGCATCCTTCTGACACTGACCACCTTGTTTTTCGGCATAGAGTACTTTTGCAAGGTCTTCTTTTCCAACTATATGTCTCTGTCTTCACTGTCTGCCGGGACCGGCGGCGTAGTGAGCAGTTTCTTCGGCACGGTGATCAGTCTCGTCCTGCGGGGCTTCTGGATGGTCCTGCTCCTCCTTCTCCCTCTGGCCGCTCTGATCATCCTGTACCGGCTGGATATGATCTCATTCACCGGCAGCAGTCGGACACGAATCATCGCCGTTGTCGGTGCTGTCGTGCTTTTTCTGGCGGGGCGAGCCCTCGTTGCGATCGACCAAACCACCGGTACGCGCTACGCCTCTGCCTATGAGTTCGACTCCGCCGTATCGACCTTCGGCCTCACCACAGCCACCCGGCTGGATCTCCAATACCTCCTCTTCGGCAACCCCACTGCCTCGGAATTCGACTATACCGATCCTGCGGAGGAGGAGCCCGAAAACCCGTCTGGTCAGGAGAACATCCACGAAGAGCCGGAGGTCGATCCAACCCCCGTTGAGGATCCCGTCCCCATCGTATACGGATACAATACGCTGGACATTGATTTTGCAGCGCTGGCGGAGAGCGCACCCAACTCCGTGATCGCGGGAGCCCACTCCTACGTGTCCTCCCTCACGCCTTCCCGTCAAAACCCCTATACGGGGCTCTTCGCCGGAAAGAATCTGATCCTGATCAGTGCCGAGGCCTTCAGCCGTGAGGTCATCAGTGAGGAGTACACCCCCACCCTCTATCGCTTGTATACGAAGGGTATCCGCTTTGAGGACTACTATCAGCCCGCCTGGGGCGGCAGTACCTCCACCGGTGAATTCTCCAATATGACAAGTCTGATCCCCGTCCACGGCGTCAGCAGCATACGGGATACAGCCCATAACAACATGTGCTGTACGCTGGGCAACCAGCTGCGTCAGCTGGGCTATTTCAGCCGGGCCTATCACCCCCACACCTACAATTACTACAGCCGCGATCTGACCCATGAAAACCTCGGCTACGACCAGTACATCGGCTATGGCAACGGGCTGGAGGACCAGATCACCTGGCAATGGCCCGAGAGTGACCTGGAACTGATGGAGGCCACCGTGGACGCCTATATCGACCAGCAGCCCTTCAGCATCTACTATATGACCGTCAGCGGTCACGCCGGCTACGGCTGGGGAGAAAACGCCATGTCCTACAAGCACCGCCAGGAGGTGGCGGAGCTGGATGCCTGCCAGGGTGTACAGGGCTACATCGCATGCAACCTGGAGCTGGAAGCTGCCATGTCCTATCTGGTGGCCCGGCTGGAGGCAGCCGGCATTGCTGACGATACTGTGATCGTGCTGGCCACGGATCACTACCCCTACGGTCTGGAGCAGAGCTCCTCCACCCGATTCGGCACCGCGCTGGGTGAGCTCTACGGATACGATTGGCGGACACCCTGGGAGCGGGACCACAGCGCGCTGATCGTGTGGAGCGGCTGTCTGGAGGATGAGGAGCCCATCGTCGTGGATACGCCGGTGTACAGTCTGGATATCGTGCCCACGCTCTCCAACCTTTTGGGTCTCCAGTATGACTCCCGCCTGCTGGTGGGGCGGGATGCCCTGTCCGATACGCCGCCGCTGGTTCTCTGGATCGACCGCAGCTGGAAAACAGACAAGGCCTGCTACAACGCCTCCACCGGACAATACACGGTGTTTGACGGTTACGAGGATCAAGCAGACGAGGCATACTTCGCCGCCGTCAATCAGGCCATCTCCAATAAGTTCTCCTTTTCCAAAATCGTTCTGGAGCAGGACTATTACAACCTCCTTTTCGGCTGATCGAATTCTACCTCCATAACCGCCTATATCCGGCGGCCGCCGGGCTGAAAGCAAATGGGGAGCAGACGCTGCGTCTGCTCCCCGTTTTTACATGTGATTCGCCGTCCGATCTCGTGGCTCTTTCCGCCCATAGCTTTGATTTTCAGTCTCATGGCTATATGCTGAAAGATCCACATGGCGGACTCGCGGGATATGACTCTCTCAATACAGCTTTGCGCCGGCCGGGATGTGGGAATCCACCAACAGCAGGTGTAGCTTCTCCTCTTCGCCTTCCTTATGAACGGCGGAGATCAGCATGCCGCAGGATTCGATACCCATCATCTGGCGAGGCGGCAGATTGGTGATGGCGATAGCTGTCTTGCCCACCAGTTCCTCCGGTTCATAGTAGGCGCGGATACCGGAGAGGATGGTGCGCTCTGTGCCGGAGCCGTCATCCAGCGTGAACTGCAGGAGCTTTTTGGACTTGGGCACAGCCTCGCAGGCCAGGATCTTCACGGCGCGGAAGTCGGACCGGCTGAAGGTCTCGAAGTCCACCTGGTCGGCAAACAGCGGCTCCACCACCACGTTGGAGAAATCGATCTTCTCCTCCGCTGCCGACTGCGCCGGTGCGGGCTTCGTCTCCTTTTTCTGGGTACTCTTGGGCTTCATGGTCGGGAACAGGATCACGTCCTGGATGGAATCGGTACCGCAGAGCATCATGGAACAGCGGTCGATGCCAAAGCCGAGTCCTCCGGTGGGGGGCATACCGTACTCCAGCGCCAGGACAAAGTCCTCGTCCATCATGTCGGCCTCCTCGTCGCCTTGGGCGCGCTTGGCGGCCTGGGCCTTGAAGCGCTCGTACTGGTCGATGGGATCGTTCAGCTCGCTGAAGGCATTGCCCATTTCGCAGGAGCAGATGAACGCCTCGTACCGCTCCGTCAGATGCGGGTCGGCGGGGCTGCGCTTGGCCAGCGGACTGACCTCCACCGGATACATGGTGATGAAGGTGGGTTGGATCAGCTTCTCCTCCACCTTCTGGTCGAAGGTTTCATACAGGGCGTTGCCCCAGGTGCAGTCCACCCCCTCCATGTCCACGCCCACGCTCCGGGCCAGGGCCACGGCGGCGTCGGCATCGCCCTCGCAGGCCATGAAGTCCGCGCCGGTAAACTCCTTCACCGCGCCCGCCATGGTCATGCGGCGCCAGCCGGGGGTCAGGTCCACGTCGTGACCCATCCAATTGACCTGATAGGTACCCAGGATCTCCTTGGCCGCGCCGGAGAGGATACCCTCCAGAATGTCCATCATCCCCTCGAGATCGGTAAAAGCCTGGTAGAGTTCGCAGGTGGTGAACTCGGGGTTGTGGCGGGTGTCCATGCCCTCATTGCGGAAGATGCGGCCCACCTCGAACACCCGCTCCATGCCGCCCACGATCAGTCGCTTCAGGTGCAGCTCCGTGGCGATGCGCAAATACATGTCGATGTCCAGCGTGTTGTGGTGGGTGATGAAGGGCCGGGCGGTGGCGCCGCCGGCGATGGGGCTGAGTACGGGGGTCTCCACCTCCATAAAGCCCCGCTCTTCCAGATAGCGGCGGACATAGGAGACGAACCGGCTGCGAATCTCAAAGTTCCGCTTGGACTCGGGGTTCATGATCAAATCCACATACCGCTGGCGATAGCGCAGTTCCTTGTCTGTCAGGCCGTGGAACTTCTCCGGCAGGGGCTGCAGGGACTTGCTCAACAGCGTGATCTCGCTGACGCGCACGCTCATCTCGCCCCGCTGGGTGCGAAACACCTCGCCCCGGACACCCACGATGTCGCCGATGTCAAACTTCTTGAAGCGGTCGTAGATCTCCGCATCCATCTCGTCCCGGCGGACGTAGAGCTGGATGCGGCCGGACCGGTCCTGCAGATCGCAGAAGGACACCTTGCCCATGCCGCGCTTGCTCATCAGCCGGCCGCCCAGAGAGACGGCCCTGCCCTCCAGCGCATCAAACTGCTCCTTGATCTCCTGGGCGTGGTGGGTCACGTCGTAGGTGGTGTGCAGGAAGGGATCCATCCCCGCGTCCCGCAGCGCCTGCAGCTTGTCCCGGCGCACCTGCAGGATCTCGCTCAACTCCTGCTGCGATTGGTTGTTGTGATTGGCCTGCTCTGCCATCTGCAGATTCTCCTTTCGTATCGTGGGTGTGTCTCCCGCGGCTGCTTTATCGATCGATGCGGTCCACGCGATAGTGAATCACGCCTCTGGGGGCCTCCACGCTGACCTCGTCACCCATACGGGCGCCCATCAGCGCCTTGCCGAAGGGGGAGTCCTCGCTGACGGCGCGGCTCATCACGTCGGCTTCCTGGGAGCCGACGATCCTGTATTCCGGCAGCTGCTTGCCGCTGTCCAGATTGGTCACGGTGACACGGCAGCCGATGGAGATTCTGTCGGAGTCCTCTGCCTCGTCCACGATAACGGCGTGCAGCAGGATGTCTTCCAGCTCGGCGATACGGGAGTACAGCTTGCCCTGCTCGTTCTTGGCCTCGTCGTACTCACTGTTCTCGCTCAGGTCGCCGAAGCCCCTGGCCTCTTTGATCAGCTCTGCGATCTCATCAGCCCGGGTGGTCTTACTGTAGTCCAGTTCCCTCTTCAGCTCGTCATACCGCTCCTGGCTCATCTTGAATTCTTTTATCATGCCTATACGTCCTTTCTTGCCCTCTCTCCGGCCGTAAACCGACCTGAAACAGGCGAAGTGCTCATAATACGTCACATTGCATTATAGTGAGTTTCCCTTCCCGTGTCAAGCGCCGGATCCCAACGTGTGTACCCCGATTTCCGCTGTCGGCAGCGCACCGGCCGCCCACAGCGCCGCCACCAGCTGCGGCGACACAGGATAGGGATCCAGCGCCGCCCGCCGCAGCGGCGGCAGCTCATAGCACACCGTCTGCCGCCGGGCACAATCCGGCCCCAGCAGTACCGCAGGGATCCCCTCTGCCGGATTGCCGAAGCACACCTGCAGCGCCGGGAAACCACCGTGTCCCGCAGCGACTCCATACCGGTGCCGGAGAGCGCTGCTCAGTTTCTCCGCCTCCGGCACATCCAGCAGCACATAGCGGCAGCGACGGCTCAGCAGCTCCGCCGCCTGCCACACCGCAGCGTCGGCCCGGGGCGCCGACAGCAACGCGGTGGATATCCCCGGGCAGATCTGCCGCTGGGCGCAGAACCGCTCCAATAGCTGAGGCAGCAGCGCCTGTCGCAGCTGCCGCTCCTCCACCGGGTGAAATCTGCCCCGCCAGGCAGCAGGCCAGTCGGTTGGCATCACACAGCGGCGGATAGCCCGGCGCTCCATCTCCAGCAGCGCCCGGCGGACACGCCGGTCCAAGCGCCGCCCGCTGCCTCGTGTCTCCAGCGCCAGGAAGTTCACACCACCGAGGTGCAGCGGATGCAGCTCAGCCTCGGGGCGGCCCTCCCCGCCCCGAATCAGATACCCATACATATGAATTCCTCCCGCCCCATTGTATGGAGCGGGAGGATCGTCTATTCACGGCTGTGTCGTTTACCATCCATAGCGGACCCATCCGGTCAGATAGTTCAGCGGATCTTTCAGGGCATAGTCCTCGTGGATCTCAAAGTGGATGTGGGGGCCGTTGGAGTTTCCGGTGTTGCCCACCAGGCCGATCACCTGGCCCTGGCTGACCTGCTGGCCCTCGCTGACCAGGATGCGGCTCATGTGGCCGTAGGTGGTGTAGTATCCGGCCGCCCCGTGCTGGATGATCACGCAATTGCCCAGGCCGCCATACCAACGGGCCAGGATCACCGTACCGGACTTGGAAGCCAAGATGTTGGTTCCGTAGGAGGCCCCAATGTCCACACCTTGGTGGTTGGTGGTGCCGATGTAGTTGGTGGACGCGCGGGACCGCCAGCCCACCGGAGAGGTGATCAGCCGCGTGTCATTGGTGGGCCAGGCATAGCCGCCGGAAGTGGCCCCCGGCGAACCGGAGTTGTCCCCGCCGGTCTCGCCCTGCTGCTGTTGCTGTTGTTGCTGCTCCCGCTGACGGCGTTCCTCTTCCTCTCGCTGCTTGCGCAGGCGCTCCTGCTCCTCGTTGTATCTCCGGATCTCCTCCTCCAACTGGGCCGCCGCGGCGGCCTCCTCATCATACATCTTCTGAATGGCACCCTCCTGGGCGGAATACTGGGCGATCAAGGTGTTGGCTGCGGCTAACTGCTCTTCCAGCTCGGCCTTGGCAGCGTCCAGATCGGCCTTCTGCTCCTCCAGCGCGGTCCGATCCGCTGCCAACTGCGCCCGGATGCGCTGCAGCTCGTCAATGACCGACTGGTTGTAGTTCATGACCTCATTGACGAAATCCAGCCGGCTCAAAAGATCGGTGAAACTCTTGGCCTTGAACAGCACCGACCAGTAGGAGATCATGCCCCTCTCCTCTTCCTCGCGGGTCTGGCGGCAGAAAATCTCATACTGCACCGCCTCCTGCGCCTCGTTCTCCTCAATGCGGGCGGTGGTCTCGCCGATCTGCATTTCGATCAGCTCGATTTCCTCCAGCAGCGCCGTGTTGCGCTGGTCCAGAATGTATTTCTGCTCCATGGCGTTCTGCTTGCCGGCCTTGGCGGCGTCCAGCTGATTCTTCAGCTCGGCGACCTTCTCCTTGGTCTCCTCCAGCTTTTCAGCGGTAGTCTGGGCATAAGCGGTAGCGGGCGCCGGGAGGCAAACCGTACCTAACACCATGGCAAACGCCAGCACCATACACAGGATTTTCTTTCTCATGTTCCGCTCCTTATCTCATCACACACGCAGGAACTTGCGGATGGCGGTCAGACTGCCTCCGATACCCACGAAGATGCCTACTGCCAGGAAGAAGCCGGCCACCGGGCCCTGGATCTGGTCAAAGGGCACGATATGCAGCAGCTGCAGCGTATCCGAATTCTCCACGCCCTGCATGATGGCCCGGTACAGCAGCCACTGCAGGGCAAAGGCGGCCGCCGCGCTGATCAGCCCGATCAGCAGCCCCTCGTAGACGAAGGGCCATCGGATGAAGCCGTCCGTGGCACCCACCATCTTCATGATGGCGATCTCATCCTTCCGGTCAAATGTGGTCAGCTTGATGGTATTGGAGATGATGAACACCGACACGATCAGCAGGATCGCGATCAGCGCAATGCTGATGACACCGGCGATGTTGCGCACCGTCAGGAACCCCTCGGAGATGTTCTTGTCGGCGCGGGTATCCGCCACACCATACACGGCCCTGACCGCTTCATCTGTCTGAGGCATCTGCTCCAGATCCCGCAGGTGGATCACATAGCGGTGGCGGAAAATAGCGGGGTCCAGGTCGCTGTACTCGTTACTGTCATCGTACTGCTCCACATAGCTGTCCCTTGCCTCTTCCCGTGAGACGAAGGTACAGTCGGCCACGTTGGGAATCTTCTCCAACTCTGTCTGCAGCGCCATGGCCTCTTCGTCGCTGAGATACTCATCCACAAAGGCAAGTATCGCATTCTCCCGCTGCAGGTCCTTCAGGTTCTCATTGGCGTTGTAGGCCACCAGAGAGAAGGTACCCATGATCAGCAGGCAAGCCACCGTGATGCCGATAGCCGCAAAGGACATAAATCCGTGAGAGCCCATGTTGTTGACGCCCTCGCGAAAGAAAAAACCAAAATTGTGCCTCATGCCTTTACCTCATACGTCCCCATGCCGTCGCCCACGATGACGCCGTCCTCGATCATGATGACCCGCTTGTCAAAGTGGTTCACCAGGCCCTTTTCGTGTGTCACCACCATCACCGTGGTGCCCAGAGCATTGATGCGCTCCAGCAGCGTCATGATCTCCAGCGAACGGGCCGGGTCCAGGTTGCCGGTGGGCTCATCGGCCACGATGGTGCTGGGGTTGTTCACCAGCGCCCGGGCAATGGCTACGCGCTGCTGCTCGCCGCCGCTGAGCTCGTCCGGGTAGCGGCGCTCCATGCCGGCCAGTCCCACCAGCTCCAGTACGTAGGGGATACGGCTCTGCAGTTCCTTGCGGGAGGCACCCACGGCCCGCATGGCCAGAGCCAGGTTTTCAAACACTGTCTTGTTGAGAATCAGGCGGAAATCCTGAAAGATCGTGCCGACGGTGCGGCGCACCAGCGGGATCTGCCGTTCGGAGATGATACTCATGGAGAACCCATTGACCATCACACGCCCGGAAGTGGGAATCACCTCACCGGTCAGCAGCTTGATGATGGTGGACTTGCCGGAGCCGGAGGGTCCCACCAGAAACACGAATTCCCCGTCCTCTATGCCAAAGGAAATACCCTGCAGTGCATCCGTACCATTTTCATATGTTTTTACAACGTCTGTAAAACGAATCATAGCACCAGTCCTCAATTATCCTGCCTGTTTCTCGTTCCGCATTTTTTTCGCAGGATCCGACGATATGTTACATTATATACAAAAAGTTACAAAATGGCAACCGGTAATATATTAAATAACTATGAACTTTACATAACATGGAAACGCCCGCCGGGACCGCTGTCCCGACGGGCGCCGATTCGCGTCTTTCTTATGCGTCGATCCCGCGGCTGGTCAGATATTTCTTGACCATCAGCGCCACCTTGAAGGTGATGGCATCGTCAAACTCACGCAGGTCGAGGCCGGTGAGCTTCTTGATCTTCTCCAAGCGGTACACCAGCGTATTGCGGTGTACAAACAGCTTACGGGCCGTTTCAGACACGTTCAGGTTGTTCTCGAAGAACTTGTAAATGGTGAACAGCGTCTCCTGATCCAGCGAGTCGATGGGGTTCTTCTTGAACACCTCCTGCAGGAACATCTCGCACAAGGTCGTGGGCAACTGGTAAATCAGCCGGCCGATGCCCAGGTTCTCATAGTTGATGACGTAGCGCTCGGTGTCGAACACCTTTCCCACCTCGATGGCGATCTGCGCCTCCTTATAGGACTTGGCCAGATCCCGCAGGTGCAGCGCCACGGTGCCGATACCCACAAAGACGCGGCTCTCGCCATCCACCCGCAGGGCCTCCTCGATCCGCGCGGCGATCCGCTCCAGATCCCGGGTGTCAGCGCCGTCATTCATCTGGTGGATCAGGGCTACATCCTCCTCGCCCACACTGAGAACAAAGTCATTCTGCCGGTCGGGGAACAGATTCTGGATCACATCCAGCGGCACAGCCTCGTCGTGCTCGCCGGTAGGACGGATCACAAATACGCCCCGGGGCACCTCGGCCGCCACGTGGAGCTCCTTGGCCCGCATATAGATGTCGCTGATGAGGATGTTGTCGGAGATGATGTTCTTGATGAAAGAGCCCTTGTCGTGCTTCTCCTCGTAATAGGTCTTGGCAGAGTTCAGCGCCACTGCGGCCATGGAGCACACGGTGCGGCCCACACTATCGTCGCCGCTGGTGAACACCGCATAGTCAAAGTGGCCGCCCCAGCCCGGCAGCGTCTTGAAGGTCCTGCCCTCCAGCACGACACAGTTGTTCTCAGCGGCGTTGATGGTGTCCACATATTTGGACCACTTTTTACCGATACCTGTCAGTTCGCTGCAGGCGATCACGGTACCCTCTGCGTCGATAACGCCGATGGTGCGGTCCGTTGTCTCCTTGAGCTGCAGCACTACATTCTGAAAGATCCGTCCTGACATGTTGTCCCTCCCGCCGACCTGATAGGTCATTTTGTGCAAACTGTCAAGTTCTGCTCTCCATTATATCGTCATAATCACGGTTTTGCAAGAGGTTTTTTCATGTATTTCACAAATTTTTGTCCCATTTTTAGGCGTTCTGTCGATATATTTCCAGCAAACTATTCTTTCAGCAGCGCCAGTTCCATCTCTGTCAGCTTCCGGTATGTCCCCGGAGCCAGACTCTCGTCCAGCTGCAGCGGGCCCATGGCCAGCCGCTTTAGATAGATCACCGGTCGGCCGCAGTGGGCCAACATCCGCTTGACCTGGTGGAATTTACCCTCCTGCAGCGTCACCAGGCACTCCTGGGGTGACAGGATCTCCAGCTTTGCCGGGCGGCAGACCAGACCGTCGGCCAGTGTCATGCCGGCGGCGAAAGTCTCTTCATCCGACGGCTCCAGATCCTCCGCCACCCGGGCGTAGTACAGCTTGTCCACATGGCGGCGGGGGCTCAGCAGCCGGTGGGCCAGGTCACCGTCATCGGTCAACAGCAGCAGCCCCTCCGTATCCTTGTCCAGGCGTCCCACCGGAAACAGTTCCCGCCTCCGCCATGCCGCCGGCAGCAGGTCCAGCACGGTAGGCTGGTCTCTGTCCTCCGTGGCCGACAACACCCCCGCCGGCTTGTGGAGCATCACGTACAGGTGCTCTTCATACGCCAGCAACTCACCGTCTACCCGGAGCTGCGTCTGCGCGGGGTCGATTTTCTCCTCCGGTGAACCGGCGATCCGACCGTCCGCCGTCACGCGGCCTTGGCGCACCAGCCCCTTCACCTCGCGCCGGGACCACCTGCCGGTGGACGCCAGCACCTTATCCAGCCGTTCCATACTCTCACCTCGCCTCACATTGTAGCATATTTGCATCGGCTTGGAAATATGAAATATAACGAGGGGTGATCGATATGGTAGTGATCCACATCCGGGATTTCCGGCGCCGGGCAGCCGCGGCAGGTGCGCTGCTGATATTGGCGGCGGCGGTGAGCTTTCTGCTGGCGGGCTGTCTGGGGCGAAGCGGTGAAACTGACTCGCCGCCAACGGCCGCCGCCACTGAAGATGAGCGTCTGGCTTATCTGACGGAGCTGGGTTGGCAGGTAAAGCCGGAGCCGGTAGAGACGCTGGTGCTGCAGCTGCCGGAGAACGTAGCAGCATCTTACGGCGACTACGCGGCGCTGCAGGAGGCGCAGGGCTTCGACTTCGTCCGGCTGGGCGGAAAAACGGTACAGCGTTATACTTATGCGGTGGAGAACTATCCCGGCTATGAAGGCCCGGTGCAGCTCAATCTGTACGTCTGCGACGGGGTCGTGGCGGGCGGCGACGTGATCGCACCGGGCGAGAACGGCTTTCTGCGGGAACTGGCGTTCCCGGAATAAAAAAAGAGACCCGAAGCGGTGCTTCGGGTCTCTTCTGCTTGGCGTAGATTACTCCTCAATGCCGATGACGACACCGGAGCCCACGGTACGGCCGCCCTCGCGGATAGCGAAGCGGAGGCCGTTCTCAATGGCGATAGGGGTGATCAGCTCCACGTTCATATCGACGTTATCGCCGGGCATGCACATCTGAACGCCCTCGGGCAGGTGGATGATGCCGGTCACGTCGGTGGTGCGGAAGTAGAACTGAGGACGATAGTTGTCGAAGAACGGGGTGTGACGGCCGCCCTCTTCCTTGGTCAGCACATACACCTGGCCGGTGAACTTGGTGTGGGGATGGATGGAGCCGGGCTTGGACAGCACCTGGCCGCGCTCGATCTCGGTCTTGGCAACGCCGCGCAGCAGAGCGCCGATGTTGTCGCCGGCCTCAGCATAATCCAGCAGCTTGTGGAACATCTCGATACCGGTGACGACGGTCTCGCGCTTCTCGTCAGACAGGCCGACGATCTCGACCTTCTCGTTCAGCTTCAAGATACCGCGCTCCACACGGCCGGTGGCCACGGTGCCGCGGCCGGAGATGGTGAACACGTCCTCGACGGGCATCAGGAAGGGCATATCCTCCTTGCGGTCGGGGGTGGGGATCCAGCTGTCAACGGCGTCCATCAGCTCCTTGATGCAGGCATACTCGGGAGCCTCAGGATCATTGGACTCGGAGACCAGCGCGTTCAGAGCGCTGCCGCGGATGATGGGGGTGTCCTCTCCGGGGAAGCCGTAGAAATCCAGCAGCTCGCGAACTTCCATCTCCACCAGCTCCAGCAGTTCCTCGTCATCGACCTGGTCGCACTTGTTCAGGAAGACCAGCACGGAGGGCACGTTCACCTGGCGGGCCAGCAGCAGATGCTCGCGGGTCTGAGCCATGGGGCCGTCGGAGGCGGCGATGACCAGGATGGCGCCGTCCATCTGGGCAGCACCGGTGATCATGTTCTTGATATAGTCGGCGTGGCCCGGGCAGTCAACGTGGGCATAGTGACGGGCGTCGGTCTCATACTCGACGTGGGCGGTGTTGATGGTGATGCCGCGCTCGCGCTCCTCAGGAGCCTTGTCGATGGAAGAGTAATCGGTGTACTCAGCCTTGCCCTTCATCGCCAGATACTTGGTGATGGCAGCGGTCAGAGTGGTCTTACCATGGTCAATATGGCCGATGGTACCGATGTTAACGTGGGGTTTTGTTCTCTCAAATTTCTGCTTGGCCATTTGAAAAAATCCTCCTTAACAGTTGTACAATGGTGTTTTCACGCAGTGTTACAGCTCAACACTGCTATTCTACAGTATTTGCCGGGGAAAATCAATCGTTATTTCACGATTTAGCCATTTTCGCGGCCGTTGTGCCTGTTGATCAGCTTTTCCTGCAGGCCCTTGGGCAACTCCACATAGTGGCTGGGCTCCATGGTGTACTGTCCGCGGCCCTGGGTCCGGGAGCGTAGGTTGGTGGCATAGCCGAACATCTCGCTGAGCGGCACGAAAGCGTCGATCTGCTGCGCGCCGGAGCGGGCCTCATAGCCCTGGATCTGTCCGCGGCGGCCATTCAGGTCACCGATGACGTCGCCCATATACTCGTCGGGCACGATGACGCACACCTTCATGATGGGCTCCAGCAGTACGGGGTCTGCCTCCCGCATGGCCTCCTTGAATGCCATGGAGCCGGCAATCTTGAACGCCATCTCAGAGGAGTCCACCTCGTGATAGGAGCCGTCGTACAGCGTGACCTTCACGTCCACTACGGGATAGCCGGCCAGCACACCGGCCAGCATGGCGCCCTGAACACCGGCATCCACCGCGGGGATGAATTCCTTGGGGATCGCGCCGCCCACCACGGCGTTGACAAACTCATAGCCCTTGCCGGACTCGTTGGGCTCCACCGTGATCTTCACGTGGCCGTATTGGCCGGAGCCGCCGGTTTGGCGCTTGTAGCGGGTCTCGTGGTTGACCTTCTTGCGGATGGTCTCCTTGTAGGCCACCTGAGGCGCGCCCACATTGGCCTCCACCTTGAACTCACGCAACAGACGGTCCACGATGATCTCCAAGTGCAGCTCACCCATGCCGGCGATGATGGTCTGGCCCGTCTCCTCATCCGTATAGGTACGGAAAGTGGGGTCCTCCTCAGCCAGCTTACTGAGGGCGATGCCCATCTTCTCTTGGCCGGCCTTGGTCTTGGGTTCGATTGCCACGCGGATTACCGGCTCGGGGAATTCCATGCTCTCCAGGATGATGGGATGCTTCTCGTCGCACAGCGTGTCGCCGGTGGTGGTGTTCTTCAGGCCCACCACGGCGGCGATGTCGCCGGCATAGACGCACTCGATGTCTTCCCGGTGGTTGGCATGCATCTGCAGGATGCGGCCCATCCGCTCCCGGTGTCCCTTGGTGGCGTTCAGCACGGCGGAGCCGGCCGTCAGCGTACCGGAGTAGACACGGAAGAAGCCCAAACGACCCACATAGGGGTCGGTCATGATCTTGAAGGCCAGCGCCGCAAAGGGCTCCTCATCAGAGGAGTGGCGCTCCTCTTCCTTATCGGTCTTGGGGTTGATACCCACGATGGCGGGCACGTCGGTGGGAGCGGGCATATAGTCCACGATGGCGTCCAGCAGCTTCTGCACGCCCTTGTTGCGGTAGGAAGAGCCGCAGGTCACGGGCACCATCTCCACGGCCACGGTGGCCTGGCGGATGGCGGCGCGGATCTTGTCAACGGGGATCTCCTTCCCCTCCAGATACAGCTCCATGATCTCATCGTCGAACATGGAAACGGCATCCAGCAGCTTCTCCCGGTACTCGTTGGCCAGATCCACCATATCCTCGGGGATCGGCTCCACCCGCATGTCCTCGCCCAGCTTGTCGTAATAGACATCGGCGTCCATCTCCACCAGGTCGATGATACCCTTGAAGGTATCCTCCTTCCCGATGGGCAGCTGGATGGGCACGGCATTAGCCTTGAGCCGGTCTGCCACCATATCCAGCACGTGGAAGAAATCCGCGCCGGTGATGTCCATCTTGTTGACGTAGATCATGCGGGGGACGTGGTAGTGGTCGGCCTGGCGCCACACGGTCTCAGACTGAGGCTCCACGCCGCCCTTGGCGCACATGACGGTCACGCTGCCGTCCAGCACGCGCAGAGAACGCTCCACCTCCACAGTAAAGTCCACGTGACCCGGGGTGTCGATGATGTTGATGCGCGTCTGGGGGAACTGATCCTTGGAACCCTTCCAGTAGCAGGTGGTAGCGGCGGAGGTGATGGTGATGCCACGCTCCTGCTCCTGCTCCATCCAGTCCATGGTGGCAGTACCCTCGTGCGTCTCACCGATCTTGTAGTTGACGCCCGTGTAGTACAGAATACGCTCTGTCGTGGTGGTCTTGCCTGCATCAATGTGGGCCATGATGCCGATATTTCTTGTATTTTCCAGTGTAACCTTTCTCGGCATACCGTTCTCCTTTTACTCGTCTCGCGGGGCTTACCAGCGGAAGTGGGCGAACGCCTTGTTGGATTCGGCCATCTTGTGGGTATCCTCGCGCTTCTTCACGGCCGCGCCGGTGTTGTTGGCGGCGTCCATGATCTCGCCTGCCAGGCGCTCAGCCATGGTGCGCTCGCCGCGGGCACGGGCGTAGTTGGTCAGCCAGCGCAGACCCAGGGTCTGACGACGGGCAGGACGCACCTCCATGGGCACCTGATAGGTGGCGCCGCCGACACGGCGGGCCTTGACTTCCAGGCTGGGCATGATGTTCTCCATGGCCTGGACAAAAACTTCCTGGGGCTCGTTGCCGGTCTTTTCCTTGATGATGTCAAAGGCACCATACACGACCTTCTGAGCCACGCCCTTCTTGCCGTCCAGCATGATGCTGTTGACCAGCTTGGTCACCAGCACGCTGCCGTACATGGGATCGGGCAGAATTTCTCTCTTGGGAACGTTACCTCTTCTGGGCACTTTGCTTCCCTCCTTCATAAGAATATGATTTCATCGGTACTCAACAGCCTGTCCCGGCTGTTGTACGGCCTGCCAAAGAGGTACATATATCATATCTGCATATATAAAACCTGTTCGGCAAAGCTCAATTCAGTTTTGCTGGGGTGGTTTACTTGCTCTTGGGACGCTTGGCGCCGTACTTGGAACGCGCCTGCATACGGCCCTGAACGCCCTGGGTATCCAGCGTGCCGCGGATGATGTGGTAGCGGACGCCGGGCAGGTCCTTGACACGGCCGCCGCGGATCATGACCACGGAGTGCTCCTGCAGGGAATGGCCGACACCGGGGATGTACGCGGTGACCTCATAGCCGTTCGTCAGGCGGACACGGGCGATCTTGCGCAGAGCGGAGTTGGGCTTCTTGGGGGTCGCGGTTCTCACCGCCGTGCAGACGCCGCGCTTCTGAGGGGAGGACTGGTTGGTCTCCTTGTTCTTCAGCGTGTTCAGGCCCTTCTGCATAGCGGGGGAATTGGACTTGTAAGTAGCCGCCTTCCGGCCCTGCTTGACCAGCTGATTAAAAGTAGGCATGCAATGAAACTCCTTTCTTTCAGATTTATGGGAATGCTCCCTATATTTTCCGCGGAACAAGGGGATCTTATTCCGGAAAAACCACATTACTTTGCCAGCAGTGCCACGGCGGCGGTGCCCACCGCAATGCCGGCGGCCCGGCCCAGCTGCGCCAGTGTGCAGCCCTCCTCTACGGCAACGCCCCGCTGGGCGCAGAGCTGCCGCACCGGCTCCGTCAGGCGGGGATCAGCATCGCAGGCCAGGTAGACACACCTGACCATTCCGGCCTCTATGGCGCGGCGGGTCTGCTTCAGACCGGTCACCTTGTCTCCTGCGGCGAGCCCTTCCAGCACCGGTCTTCCCTCCCTGCCATTGGCATGGCAAAATTCGCGGAACGATATCCGCGCAATTTGGAATTATAGCATAGCCTCCGTCCATCGTCAAGTGGAATTGAGCCAATAATTTGGAATTTTGCCGGAAAATACCGGATAAATCCCGTCATTTTCTACGAAAAACGGTGCCTGACATACTGTCGGGCACCGTTTTGGGTTGGGGCTCCGTGCGCTTACAGCGCGTTGGTGATGATGATGGGCGCGGCGGGTTTTTCCTCCTCCGCCGCCGGCTCCTCCGCCTCGGGAACCATCTCCTCCGCCAGGCGGCGGTAGGCGCTCAGGCCGGCACCGGCGGGGATCAGCTTGCCGATGATGACGTTCTCCTTCAGGCCCACCAGATGGTCGACCTTGCCCTTGATGGCGGCCTCGGTCAGCACCTTGGTAGTCTCCTGGAAGGATGCGGCAGACAGGAAGGAATCCGTGGCCAGAGAGGCCTTGGTGATACCCATCAGGATCTGGGTGTAGGAGGCCTCCCGCAGCGGCTCGCCGTCGGCGTTGGTCTCGCCATCGGCGTTGCGGCGGCGGATCAACTCGTTCTCGTCCTCCACCTCCAGCACGTCGGCCATGGCGCCGGAGAGCAGCCGGGTGTCGCCGGCCTCCTCCACACGGACCTTGCGCATCATCTGACGCACGATGACCTCGATGTGCTTGTCGTTGATATCCACGCCCTGCTGGCGGTAGACCTTCAGGACCTCCTGGATCAGGTAATTGTGCACGGCGCTGGCACCGCGGATGCGCAGCACGTCGTGGGGATTCAGCGCGCCGTCCTGCAGCTGGCAGCCCTTCTCGATCTCGTCGCCGTCGCGCACCAGCAGGCCGGTGTGGGGCACAGCGTAGGTGCGGGTATCGCCGTCGTCAGCGGTGACGACGATGTTCAGCAGGCTGCCCTTGGCGGCCTCCTCAAAGCGGACCTTGCCGCCGATCTCGGAGATCAGCGCCATCTTCTTGGGCTTGCGGGCCTCGAACAGCTCCTCCACACGGGGAAGGCCCTGTGTGATGTCGCCGCCGGCCACACCGCCGGTGTGGAAGGTACGCATGGTCAGCTGGGTGCCGGGCTCACCGATGGACTGGGCGGCGATGATGCCCACCGCCTCGCCGGGGCCAACGGGTTTGCTGGTGGCCAGGTTCATGCCGTAGCACTTGGCGCAGATGCCGCTGTGGGCCTTACAGGTCAGCACGGTACGGATCTCCACCGCGTGGATGTCGAACTTCTCCAGCAGCGCGGCGTCGCTCTCGCTCATCATATGCCCCTTGGAGATCAGCACCTCGTCGGTGCCGGGCTTCAGGATGTCACGGACGGGGAAACGGCCGCGGATGCGCTCGGAGAACTTCTCAATGACCTGGCCGCCCTCGCTGATCTCAGACACCATGATGCCCTTATCAGCGCCGCAGTCATCCTCGCGGATGATGACGTCCTGGCACACGTCCACCATGCGGCGGGTCAGATAGCCGGAGTCCGCAGTACGCAGCGCGGTGTCGGCCAGGCCCTTGCGGGCGCCGCGGGAGGAGGTGAAGTACTCCAGCACCGACAGGCCCTCGCGGAAGTTGGCCTTGATGGGGATCTCGATGGTCTTGCCGGCGGTGTTGGCCATCAGGCCACGCATGCCGGTCAGCTGACGGATCTGCTTCATGGAGCCACGCGCGCCGGAGTCCGCCATCATGAAGATGGGGTTGTACTTATTCATGTTCTCCGTCAGCGCGTCGGTCACATCGTTGGTGGTCTTCTCCCACTCGCGGACCACCAGCTTGTAGCGCTCCTCGTCAGTGATGAAGCCCATGTTGTACTCTTCCTCGATGTCCACCACGTGCTGCTCCGTCTCGCGGATCAGCTCGTACTTCTTCTCCGGCACCGTCATGTCGGCGATGGAGATGGTGATGGAACCGCGGGTGGAGTACCTGTAGCCGGTGGCCTTAATGTTGTCCAGCACCTCGGCGGCGATGGTGAAGCCGTACTGCTTGATGGTGCGGTCCACAATCTTGCCCAGCAGCTTCTTGCCGCAGGTCTCGGTGATCTCGTAGTCGAAGAAATGCTCCGTGGGGTTGCCGTCCTCGTCCACGCGCTTCACGAAGCCCAGATCCTGGGGGATGTTGCGGTTGAAGATGATGCGCCCGGCGGTGGCACGCACCACATGGGACACGCTGGCGCCGTTCAGCTCCTTGGTGACCCGCACCAGGACGGGCTGGTGGATGCCGATGACATGCTCGTTGTAGGCCATCAGCGCCTCGTCCTCGTCCCGGTAGATGTTCAGCCGGACATTCGCCTTCTCCTCGTCGGTCAGCTCGTCGTAGCTCTTGCCGGCCAGGGCAAAGTCCACGCCGTCGGGCCAGTACTCGTCGTCGGTCATCTGGCTGACGCCGTTTTCAAACCGCTCGAAGGTCAGGTAGTAGGAGCCCAGCACCATGTCCTGGGTGGGCACGGTGACGGGACCGCCGTCCTGGGGACGCAGCAGATTGTTGGCCGACAGCATCAGCAGTCTGGCCTCGGCCTGGGCCTCGGCGGACAGGGGCACATGGATGGCCATCTGGTCGCCGTCGAAGTCGGCGTTGAAGGCGGTGCAGTTCAGGGGGTGCAGCTTCAGGGCGCGGCCCTCCACCAGCACCGGCTCGAAGGCCTGGATGCCCAAGCGGTGCAGCGTGGGCGCGCGGTTGAGCATGACGGGATGGTCCTTGATGATCTCGTCCAGCGCGTCCCACACCTCGGTCTTGCCCTTGTCCACCATCTTCTTGGCGGACTTGATGTTGTTGGCGTTACCGTCCTCCACCAGCTTCTTCATGATGAAGGGGCGGAACAGCTCCACGGCCATCTCCTTGGGCACGCCGCACTGGTAGATCTTCAGCTCGGGGCCCACCACGATCACGCTTCGGCCGGAGTAGTCCACGCGCTTGCCCAGCAGGTTCTGGCGGAAACGCCCCTGCTTGCCCTTGAGCATGTCGCTGAGGGACTTGAGGGCGCGGTTGTTGGCGCCGGTGACGGGGCGGCCGCGGCGGCCGTTGTCGATCAGGGCGTCCACGGCCTCCTGCAGCATGCGCTTTTCATTGCGCACGATGATGTCGGGGGCGTTGAGTTCGATGAGCCTCTTCAGGCGGTTGTTGCGGTTGATGACCCGACGATAGAGATCGTTCAGGTCAGAGGTGGCGAAGCGGCCGCCATCCAGCTGCACCATGGGGCGCAGCTCCGGAGGGATCACCGGCAGTACGTCGATGATCATCCACTCGGGCTTGTTGCCGGAGATGCGGAACGCGTCCACCACCTCCAGGCGCTTGACGATGCGGGCCTTCTTTTGGCCGGAGGCGGTGCGCAGCTCGGCGTGGAGCTGCTCGCTGAGCTCCTCCAGATCGATCTGCTGCAGCAGCTTCTTCACGGCCTCGGCGCCCATGCCGGCGTCGAAATCGTCCTCATACTTCTCGCGCATATCCCGGTATTCCTTCTCGGACAGGATCTGGTTGCGCAGCAGCGGCGTCTCGCCGGGGTCGGTGACGATATAGGAGGCGAAGTACAGCACCTTCTCCAAGATGCGGGGGCTGATGTCCAGCAGCAGGCCCATACGGGAGGGGATGCCCTTGAAATACCAGATGTGGCTGACAGGGGTGGCCAGCTCGATGTGGCCCATGCGATCGCGGCGGACCTTGGCGCGGGTGACCTCCACGCCGCAGCGGTCGCAGATCTTGCCCTTGTAGCGGATCTTCTTATACTTGCCGCAGTGGCACTCCCAGTCCTTGGTGGGCCCGAAGATTCGCTCGCAGAACAGGCCGTCCCGCTCGGGCTTCAGGGTGCGGTAGTTGATGGTCTCCGGCTTTTTTACCTCGCCGTAGGACCATTCGCGGATCATCTCCGGAGAAGCGATGCCGATCTTGATGGCGTCAAACGTTGCGTAACTCATACTGTTGGCTCCTCCTTTTCCTTAAAACTCGTCGTCATCGTCGCTGTCAAAGGAAGCGTCCACTTCCTCCTGGTCGACAAAGTCGTATCCGGCCTCGGCCAGCTCGTCCTCATCGGCGTAGCGGCGCTGACGCTCGTCCTCGGCGTCCATGCGGGCCAGATTGAAGGTGTCCATGGCGTCCTCGTCATCCTTCAGCTCGATCTGATTGCCCTCGTCATCCAGCACCTGGATATCCAGGCACAGGGACTGGAGTTCCTTGACCAGCACCTTGAAGGATTCCGGCACCCCGGGCTGGGGCACGTTGTGGCCTTTGACGATGGCCTCGTAGGTACGGACACGGCCGGTGACGTCATCGGACTTGACGGTGAGGATCTCCTGCAGGGTATAGGAGGCGCCATAGGCCTCCAGGGCCCACACCTCCATCTCGCCGAAGCGCTGGCCGCCGAACTGGGCCTTGCCGCCCAACGGCTGCTGGGTGACCAGGGAGTAGGGTCCGGTGGAGCGGGCGTGGATCTTGTCGTCAACCAGGTGGTGCAGCTTCAGGAAGTACACATAGCCCACGGTGACGGGGTTGTCAAACCGCTCGCCGGTACGACCGTCATAGAGCCAGCTCTTTCCCTCGGGACTCAGGCCGGCCTGGGCCAGCGCGTCGTTGATGTCCTTGTCGGTGGCACCGTCGAAGATGGGGGTGGCCACCTTCCAGCCCAGCGTCTTGGCAGCGTAGCCCAGATGGACCTCCAGCACCTGACCGATGTTCATACGGGAGGGCACGCCCAGGGGATTCAACACGATATCCAGCGGCGTGCCGTCGGGCAGGAAGGGCATATCCTCCTGGGGCAGCACCCGGGACACAACGCCCTTGTTGCCGTGGCGGCCGGCCATCTTGTCGCCCACCTGGATCTTGCGGCGCTGGGCGATGTAGATGCGGACCACCTCGTTCACGCCCGGGCCCAGCTCATCACCGTTCTCGCGGGTAAAGACCTTGGCGTCCACAATGATACCGCTCTCGCCGTGGGGCACCTTCAGCGAGGTGTCGCGGACCTCGCGGGCTTTCTCGCCGAAGATAGCCCGCAACAGCCGCTCCTCGGCGGTCAGATCGGTCTCGCCCTTGGGGGTGACCTTGCCCACCAGGATGTCGCCGGCGTGGACCTCGGCGCCTACGCGGATGATGCCGCGCTCGTCCAGATCCTTCAGCGCGTCCTCGCCCACGTTGGGGATGTCCCGGGTGATCTCCTCGGGTCCCAGCTTGGTGTCGCGGGCGTCGATCTCATATTCCTCGATGTGGATGGAGGTGTACACATCCTCCTTCACCAGCCGCTCGTTGAGCAGCACGGCGTCCTCGTAGTTGTAACCCTCCCAGGTCATGAAGCCCACCAGGATGTTGCGGCCCAGGGCGATTTCGCCCTGATCGGTGGCGGGACCGTCCGCCAGCACGGTGGGATCGTCACCGCCGTGGACCCTCTCGCCCACAGAGACGATGGGGCGCTGGTTGATGCAGGTACCGTGGTTGGATCGCAGGAATTTGATGAGCTTGTAATCCTTTTTCTCGCCGCTGTCATACTGCACGGTGACGTTGTTGGCGTCCACCCGGGTGACGACGCCGTCGCCCTCGGCCAGCACAGCCACCTCGGAATCCAGGCAGATCTTGTGCTCCATGCCGGTGCCCACAATGGGGGCCTCCGGCTTCAGCAGAGGCACAGCCTGACGCTGCATGTTGGCACCCATCAGCGCGCGGTTGGCGTCGTCGTTGGGCAGGAAGGGGATCATGGCCGTGGCGATGGAGACCATCATCCGGGGAGAGATGTCGATATAGTCCACGTGATCCCGCTCCACCTCCACAATCTCGTCGCGGTGGCGGCAGGTGATACGCCTGTTGACAAGGCAGCCGTTCTCATCCACCGGCTCGGCCGCCTGGCCCACCACGTACTCGTCCTCCACGTCCGCGGTCATGTAGGTGACCTTGTCACTGACATGGCAGGTCTCGTGATCCACGGCCCGGAAGGGTGCCTCAATGAAGCCGTATTCATTGACGCGGGCATAGGTGGCCAGATAGGAGATCAGACCGATGTTGGGACCTTCAGGCGTCTCGATGGGGCACATGCGGCCGTAGTGGCTGTAGTGCACGTCTCGGACCTCCATGTTGGCCCGCTCGCGGCTCAGGCCGCCGGGGCCCAGGGCAGACAGGCGGCGCTTGTGGGTCAGCTCGGCCAGGGGATTGGTCTGGTCCATGAACTGACTCAAGGGACTGGAGCCGAAGAACTCCTTGATGGCGGCGGTAACCGGCCGGATGTTGATAAGGCTTTGGGGCGTGACGATATCCAGGTCCTGGATGGTCATGCGCTCACGGATCACGCGCTCCATGCGGGAAAAGCCGATGCGGAACTGGTTTTGCAGCAGCTCGCCCACGCAGCGCAGACGGCGGTTGCCCAGGTGGTCGATGTCGTCTTTGGACACCAGGTTGTGGGCCAGAGCGTTCATGTAGTTGATGGAAGCCAGGATGTCGTCCACGATGATGTGCTTGGGCACCAGGTCGTCGGCGTGCAGGCGGCACTGCTCGATCAGCTCCTCGCCCTCATAGGCGGCCAGCAGCTCCTGCAGCACATCGTAGCGGACGCGCTCCTTGATGCCGCACTGGACCAGCGGATCGAAATCCACATACCGCTTCATGTCGCACATACGGTTCGTGAACACCTTCACCGTGCTGCCGCTGTCCAGCTTCACTGTGATTTCGGACACGCCTACGGCATCCAGCTCGCGGCACTCGTCGCCGGTGAGCACATGGCCCTCGTCGAACAGGATCTCGCCGGTGGCGGGGTCGGCCACGGGCAGGGCCAGCGCCTGGCCCCTGGCCTGCTGCCACAGCGTCAGCTTCTTGTTGAACTTATAGCGGCCCACCGTGCTCAGGTCGTAGCGGCGGGGATCGAAGAACAGGTTGTGCAGCAGCGTCTGGGCGGTGTCCACCGTGGGGGGCTCGCCGGGACGCAGCTTGCGGTAGATCTCCAGCAGGGCCTCCTCATAGGTCTTGCTGGTGTCCTTCTCCAGCGTCACCACGATGCGCGGATCGTCGCCGAAGCGCTCCAGGATCTCCGCGTTGGTCTTCAGGCCCAGGGCCCGGATCAGACAGGTGATGGGCAGCTTGCGGTTCTTGTCGATACGAACCCAGAACACCTCGCTGGTGTCCGTCTCATACTCCAGCCATGCGCCGCGATAGGGGATCACCGTAGAGGTCATCAGCGGCAGGTCGGTCTTCAGATCGATCTCCTTGCCGTAATAGATGCCGGGGCTGCGGACGATCTGGCTGACCACCACGCGCTCGGCGCCGTTGATGACGAAGGTGCCGGACTGGGTCATCAGGGGGAAGTCTCCCATGAAGATCTCCTGCTCCTTCAGCTCACCGGTCTCCCGGTTGTGCAGCCGCACGCTCACCTTCATGGGAGCGGCATAGGTGGCGTCACGGGCCTTGCACTCCTCTACCGAGTACTTGGGCTGCTCATCCATGCTGTAGTCGATGAAGCTCAGCTCCAGGTTGCCGGCATAGTCGGTAATGGCGGCCACATCCTCGAACACCTCGTGCAGGCCGGTCTCCAGGAACCACTGGTAGGACTTCTTCTGGATCTCCAGCAGGTTCGGCATCTCCATGACCTCTTCGTGTCTGGCGAAGTTTTTGCGCAGCGTCTTGCCGTAGTACTTGTCCTTGGCCATCTTCAATCCTCACGCCTTTCTTTTCGCTTTTTGTGGGGGAAACTGTCCGCGGTCCGGCTTTGTCGGGTTTGATACACCCGGGTTTGTTGCCTGTTTCAGGGCGCCCCCGCTTGTTTTTTGCCGCGAACGGTAGTATACTATGAACAGTAAAAGGGGTACGAGGCCCCGCTATCCGAACATGAGCAATTTATTTTACCAGTTTCTCCTTGACTTGTCAAGGGGATTTTTGTTTGATACATGCCATTTCGGCTGCAGAATATAAAAACGGCTGCTCTGCGGAGCAGCCGTTTTTATATTCTCATCCGCCGGGCGTTGTTCTCCCGGCAAAAAAACGACCTCACCTCGGTCAGCGTGGGCAGGATCGCGGCCGTCAGACGGCGCATCTCGTCGTCCGGTGCCATCAGGTCCGGCACCATCACGGTGCGCATTCCTGCGGCACAGGCGGCGCGGACGCCGTTGAAGGAGTCCTCGATCACCCAGCAGTCCGCCGGGTCGACGCCCAGCTCCGCCGCTGCCAGCAGGAAAACGTCCGGCGCCGGCTTGCCGTGCTCCACGCGATCACCGCCTGCGACCGCTTTGAAAAACGGCAGCAGGCCTCCCTCCTCCAGTTCCAGGCAGGCCTCCTCCGTCGGCGTGGAGGAGGCCACCGCCAGGGGAACGCCTTGCCTGCGGAAATATGTCAGCAGTGCCCGTGCGCCTTCCTTCACCGGCATGCGGCCGCCGCCGTACCGTTCCCGGCGCAAAAGCCGCACCCGGCGCAGACAGGCGTCATAGGGAAAATCCGGCCCATATACTTCTTGGAATACCTGTCTGGTCTCCTCCTCTGTGATGCCCAGGCACCGTAGCAGCGTGTCCCGGATGTTTTTGGCACAGCCTGCCTGCACCACCGTCTCCCAGCACAGGATGGTAGCCAGTTCCGAGTCGAACAGTGTCCCGTCCATGTCGAAGAGGACGGCCCCTGGTATGATCCCCATCGCTTCCCCTCTCAGACCGCTTATTCCTGCCAGCCCTGCATGGCATCCAGAATGGGATACAGGGCGGCATAGGGCTCATCGGTCTCACCCACGGATGCACCCAGTTCAAAGATGCGGCCGGGATCGGACACCGCCTCCCACCGGGGCAGGCCCTCGCCGTTGGGATCGCCGGTGGCGATGAAGTTGCGGAAGTAGCCGTGCATGATCTCACCCAGCGTCCGGTCGCTCTCGTCGTAGAGCTTTGACCCATTGGGGATATTGCCGTAAAAATAGGCTTCCTCGCCGCCGTGGTTGCCGCCCAGGCGGCCGTTGTCCTTGGTGAACCAGTACGCATAGACCGGAATATCCTCCGCCAGTGCCTGTCTCGTCCAGCAGTAGTGGCCGTGGGTGAAAATGGCCGCCGAGTAGATGTCGATCCAGTTGGTCCTGGCCTCCGCATCTGTGGCAGCGGGATACAGCGCCAGCACCTCGTCGGCGCGCCGGCCGAAGTAATCCCGTACCTTCTGCTCGTAGTTCTTCAGCTTCGCGTTGTCAAAGAGGATAAACAGAGCACCCTCGGTGCGGTTGTAGCCGTGGAGGATAGCCTCTTCATTGTGGATCCCCTTTTGATAGGATTCATAGGGCGACTCCGTGAGCACGCAGCCGTCTACGGTGATATGGTGATGCTGATTGGTGGCAGCTACCAGCTGCTCCGCCGGAATGTCTCGCAGTTCCTTCAGCGAGGCCGCACCCAGCTTCTCCTTCGTCGCCGCGCCGGCGGCATACGCCTCCTCCAGCGTACGGTAGGAGTGCGCCGGCTCCGGCGCTGTGACGGTACTGCTCTCGCCGATGGCCCGGCGGAACAGGCCCTTCGCCAGCGGCGAGGTGCACAGCGCGGTGACGCAGGCGCTACCCGCCGATTCGCCGGCGATGGTCACGTTGTCCGGGTCGCCGCCAAAGGCGGCGATGTTGCTGCGCACCCACTCCAGCGCCTTGATCTGGTCCAGCAGACCGTAGTTGCCGGTGGTGCCGCTGGGGGACTCCGCCGCCAGCGCCGGATCGGCAAAGAAGCCGAATACGCCCAGCCTGTAGCCCATGTTCACCACGATCACGCCGTCCCGGGCCAATCCCGCGCCGCTGTAATCGGCATACCAGGGCTGTCCGGTCATCAGCGAGCCACCGTGGATATACACCAGCACCGGCGCGTCCGTCACTTTTCCCGCCGGCTTCCAGATGTTCAGATAGAGGGAGTCCTCACTCATTACATCCCGGCAGTTGTCCTTGGTTGTGACGGTATAGTCGTGGTAGCCGATGATATCCGCCAGCGAGCCGTAGATGGCCCCGTTGCTGGGCTGCATGCCCATGGGGGCAAAGTGATCCGCCGCCAGCACGCCCTCCCAGGGTTCCGGGTCCTGCGGCTCCTTCCATCGCAGCTCACCCACCGGCGGCTTGGCATAGGGGATGCCAGCATAGACCTCCACAGCGCCGTCTCCGGTGGTCACCCCGGTCAGCTGCCCCTGGGCCACGGTGACGATCTCCGTGACGGCAGGATTTCTGCCCTCCACCGCCGGCCGCAGCAAAAACGGCCCCTGCGTACAGGCCAGCACCACCGTCAGCACGGCGATGAGTCCCACCCAGCTGCCGAAGCGCAGCAGCCACGGCTTGTCCAGCAGCACGTTTTTCCGCAGGAAAAAGAAGCCCGCCAGCACGGCCAGCGCCAGCACCCAGCCCCACAGGCTGTTTTTATTGAACTCCAACAGCGTCAAAAACACGACGCCAACCACGATCAGCCCTATCATCATGTAAACTCCCTGTACCGTGTCGCTCTTCACCAGGCGGACCGTCAGGATCGGAACACTGCATCGTGCAGACTCTGATCCCGTGCGCCAAGGCTCACCCGATCCGCCTCTCCTGCGTATCCTTCAGAAATCTCTGCAGCCCTTCCGGAAGCTCAGAGACCGGATCGAGCCCCGTATCGCCCAACTCGACCAGCTTGTTCATCCCGTGGTAATCGCTTCCCGCCGTGACATACAGGCCGTAGCGATCCGCAAAACCGAGGATCTCCCGGGTCAGCTTTTTTGTAAAGCCGGAATAGAATGCCTCCACGCCCTGGAGCCCGTATCCCATCAGCCGCCGCAGCCGCCGGTCCATTTCGTCGCCCAGGATCAGCTGATCCCCGCTCCCATAGGCAGGGTGGGCCAGCACCGGGATGCCGCCGCCGGACAGGATGCCGGCAATGGCCTCCTCCGGCAGGACATACTCGCCGCGGAAGCGGAGCTGATCAATATACTGCCGGATGGCCTGCTCCTTGGTCTCCGCATAGCCGTACTTCACCATCAGGTTTCCCAGATGGGGCTTGCCGGGGTTGTCCAGCGCAAGCAGCTGTGCCTGCTCCTCCTCCGGGAAAGTGAATCCGAACTCTGTCCGCAGGAAATCCAGCCGGGCAGCCACCTTGTTCATACGGTAGCGGTGGCCCCGTTCTACGACGCTTCGCATGCTCTCTGCCTCCGGATCATAGCCGTATCCGAGGATATGATACTTTCCCTCTTTGTCCCTGCAGGAAAACTCCACACCGGCCAGAAACTGCGGATCGCCATCCTCCCACATCTCCCGGATCATCTGACAGCCCTTGACCGCGTCATGGTCCGTCAGCGAGAACAACTCGATCCCCGCTCTTTTTACACGCGCGAGGACCACCTCCGGCGGATCGCTCCCGTCAGAGATGGTCGAGTGCATATGCAGATCGATGTTCTTCAGCTGTTTCACGGCGTCACTCAATGGTCAGGATATCCGAGAAGCCGGTGACCTCAAAGATATCCATCACGATCCCGTTCACATGTCTGACTTTCATCTCTCCCTGCTTCGCCATGGTCTTCTGCGTTGAAAGCAGCACGCGCAGCCCAGCGGAGGAGAGATACGCCAGATCGGCAAGATCGAGCGTCAGCATCGTTACTCCGTCCAGCGTCTCCTTCAGTATCTTTTCCAGCTCCGGCGCGGTGGTGGTGTCCAGACGTCCCTCCAGCGCAATGGTCAGTTCCGCTCCGTTTTTTATCTGATCGATTTTCATGTCAAGCGCCCCTTTTGGCCATTTTGTTGAGATGCTCTGTCATCCGGGGATCTTCGCCCGGCACGACGCCGGCCGTTCTCCCGCCGGGTCGTCCTCTACAGATTCTTTTTCAGCGTCAGGATGTTCTGTCCGTCCCTGTATTCATAGGTCACGTCATCCATGGTCTTCTTCGTCAGGAAGATCCCCAGACCACCCACCTCCCGATCCTGGGCGGGGAGCGTCACGTCCGGGTCGTCCTTTGCCAGCGGGTCGTAGGGGACCCCGTGATCCATGAAGGTGATCGTCACGGTGATGGGCTCCTCAGAGACCTCCACGCGCACTGTCGCCTTCCCCTTGTCCGGGGCATAGGCATAGTTCGCGATGTTGACGAATATCTCCTCCACGGCGACGCCGATCTGCAGCAGCGCCCTGGGCGGGCAGTCCACCGCCTCCAGATGCCGCTCCACGAAGGACTGCACGGCCGGAAGATTTTCTGTCACGGCTTCGACCTCCAGCTCACTGGCGGAAAACAGCAGCGTATCCACCCTGTCGAGAAGCTGCAGCAGTTCGTCTTTCCAGAACGCGATCTCCGCCCGCCCCGTCTCCGTTTCCAGCCCTCCGCGACGAATGGAGCGGCGGATCATACGGGTGTAGCCGATCACGCGGGCCTTGTCCTCGACCTCCCGGATCTTTGTCTCGCTGCCTGTTCCCAGATAGGCCTCCAGTGATTTGCGCCAAAAGGTACGGCCCGTCTCAAAATCAAAGCCCTGGAACTTTTTGATGACCTCGTGGTCCAACTCCGAATAACCCACAAAGGAATTGTACATGGAGGCCAGCTCAAAGACGGGGTGGCCCACCGCCAGGGTATCCATGTCGATGAGCAATACCTCGTCGTTTTGCAGTTCCAGGTTCTTCGTATGGTAATCCCCGTGAAGCATGTGGTCGTCATGGGGCACCGCCTCCACAAGAGAGAGCAGCTTGTTCCCGGCCTCCTCCGGCAGGTGGTTCTGCATGAACCGGGCCCAGCTCAGCGCTGTCTCCCGCATATCCGGCAGTTTCCCGGCGGGCACCAGCGTACCGTGGATCTTTTTGAGCATCTCTACATACTCCCTGACACACCAGTCCATCTTCTCCGGTTCGGTAGCCAGGATCTTGGAGAAAGATCTGGCGTTCAAGAGTTCAAACACCGAGCCATAGCTGTCTCCGACCTGCACCACGTCATAGGAGATCGCAGTGGGAATGCCAAGGATCAGCGCAAGGCGCGCCACCTCACGCTCATGCTGGATGTCCGCCAGTGCGTCAGCGTTGTTATAAACCTTGACCACGTTGTCCTGATCAATGCGATAGATGGTGCCGTTGGCTCCGCGGCCGATCTCCTCACAGCCCTCCACGGAGATGACCCGATAGGCTTTTTCCACCGTCATCATCTCTGTGAAACCGGTCATTTCCAGGATCTCATAGACCTCGGAACTGACACCTATGATGGTCATGTCCGTGCAGGCCTTCCTCACGCGCAGCAGCACGCGCAGCCCGGCGCTGGAGATATAATCCAGCGCCGCCGCATCCAGAGTGACGGGAACGGCCTTTTTCCCGGCCAACCGGGCCAGGATATCCGCCTCCACCTGTGCTGCGTTGTTGGAGTCGATGCGTCCCGCCAGTTCAATCCTTACGGCTTCTCTGTTATTCGGCATGGTCTATACCTCCTGCCTGTCCCCTGTATTCTATACACAGCATGGTCAAATCGTCGAACTGCTCCGCGTCTTTTACAAACCCGTCCACCGCAGCGCGCATGTTCCGCAGGATCTTCTCCGGCGCGGCATCCGATTCTGTATTCAAGATCCCGAGCATCCGCTCTGTGCCGAACATCTTTCCCTCTGCGTCTGTTGCCTCGGGCACGCCGTCTGTGTACAGGAACAGCTTTGCGCCCGGTTCCAGCTGGAGCTCATAGTCCTTGTACTGCATGCCCTCCATGCCGCCGATGACGAGACCGTGCCGGCCCTTAATCAGTTCGAAGCGGCCGTCCGCGCGCTTCAAGGCGGGATACTCGTGTCCGGCGTTGGCCGCCGTCAGCTTGCCGGTGGAGATCTCCAGAATGCCGAGCCAGACGGTAACGAACATCTCCTGTTGGTTGTTGGAACAAATGGCCTCATTGGTCTTGGTCAGGATCTCCGCAGCGGATCTGCCCAGCATGGCGCAGCTCTGCAGGATGATCTTGGAGGCCATCATGAAGAGCGCAGCCGGCACGCCCTTTCCCGATACATCTGCCATCACGAGGCACAGGTGATTGTCATCGATCAGGAAAAAGTCATAGAAATCGCCGCCGACCTCCTTGGCCGGGTCCATACTGGCATAGAGTGAGAACTCATGCCGCTCCGGGAATGGGGGGAAGATATTCGGCAGCATACCGAGCTGGATCCGGGTCGCCAGAGCCAGCTCGGTGCCGATGCGCTCCTTTTCCGCCGCCAGTGCGGTCAGGTTCTCCATGTACTGGACCATATCCGTCTCCATCGTGTCAATGGAGCTCGCCAGGTTGGATATCTCCTCGAATTTGCTGATCGCGCCCAGCTCTTCGCCCTTGGTATTTTCCCTTGCAAACCGGGCTGCCTCATCGGAGGCCTTTTTGACGGGAATGACGACCTGTTTCCGGATATAGAGTGCAATGGACACGGTGACCGCGACCGCCAACAGGAAAGTCGAAATGGCGATATGGAGCAGGTACGCATCCCGCGCCTCGTCGAGCTCGCGGACGGGCCGCTGTACGCAGAGGATCGCGGCCACATCGCCCGCCGAATCGGTGACGGGCACCATCGTGGTGATATGGGGGTGCTGTCCATCCGTCGGGTTCGTGCGATATACCGTTTCATACAGCGCCTTCTTTTCGTACAGCGCTCTGTACTTCTGTCGATACTCCTCATTCGTGGTATCCCGTTTGTGGCCCAGCTCCCACTCTACATATTCCGAATTGTCGACCGTGTTGTCGACCGGGTTGAACACGGAGACGAATCTCCCGTAATCGCTGGTGTCCACAAGGATGACATAGATCAGCGAAACGCTCATTTTTTTGCAGTAAGCGTCAAGATACTCTTTGGTCTGCAGATACTCCTCCTCTTCCTCCCCGTCGAGATACGCGGCGAGATGATCGCCGTTCACCCGCATCGCGGCCGTATCCGCCATATGATAGGTCGAGGTGGAATACTCCTGTTTGAAGGAGTTCGTAAAGCTCACATATCCGATCGCACTTACGATCACGCCAAAAACAGCCAGCAGCAGGATGATGGCGCAAATGATATTGACTGCCATACGGGAGCGCAGTTTCGTCAGTATCTTCCTCATACTCTCATTTTCACATCCCCTTTGGAATTGTCAGAACTGCGACGCTCCGGACGGGTGATCCGCGCGAGGCTGCGGACTGGCTGCATTTGATATCGATCATTCTTTTCCTGTCTCCGCATCTCTGTCAGAAGAACGATCGTCTCCATTGAACGGTCATCACCAACTGAACACCGTCCCGGAAAACGTATATCCGGCCGGCATATGGTCTTCTTAAAAATCAAGATATGATTGATATGTCCGCTCCGGGTCCCTTACCAGCAGGTCCCAGTCTTTCCATTCATGGGTGGCTGCCTCCGAAAAAAGAAACACATGCGTTTGGTTTTCCCGAGGAGCAGAAGTGAACGGGTCCTCTCCCGGATAGCCCCATTCTTCCGTACTGAAGCTGGCTCTGCCCTTTCCGGAATAACGGAAATCGCCGGGGCAGAGATAATAACCCACCAGCCTGCCTTTGTCAAACACCGCGTTTGCCGGTTCCGGATCGAAATAACCGCAATAGTGGCCTCTGGCGTCCTCTCCGCTGTCGGAGTCTGCCAGAAAGTATTGGGTCCCTGCGCGGCGGATGATCCATTTTGACTTCTCAGCGTGGAATACATCCAGTTCCGCCTGAGAATATTCCTGCTCAACCAGATATACTTTTTGTCCGTCAGCAGTTTCGGCCTCCACGCACTTTTTGAACGGGTCACTCCCCGGTGCAGCCGTAATAGCAGCGTGTTTCATAACGTCCTCCTCCATCATCTGTTCTGCAGACACGATTCGGCTCGAGTGATCAATACCACTGTCTCCACATGCCTTGGGACAACAGCGTGAATAAAAATGCCGTTATCAACGCTGTTGCCACGACCCTCGGCGTTAGGAATATGCCGTTGACCAGTTGAGTCAGGGCACCCGGATCGATTTCATTGTCTCGGCAAACCGGATTTTGCTTAAGTCCATATCAAAGAGACTTCTGCATGCAATACATGACGTGCCCTTTCGGATAATCTTCAAGCATGCCGGTTACTCTTTCATAGCCGTTCTTTTTGAAAAATCCCACATTCCAATCAAATGCTTCAATAAACATAACGTCAGCACCGTTTTCCTTTACCTCCCGCTCTAACTCGACAAGGAGCTGAGAGCCGATCCCTTGATTACGGTACTTTTCTTCCACCCAGAGCGCATCTATATCTGTGCCATTCCAGCCATCAACACCGCCGACAAATCCGGCAATGATTTTTCCACTTTCGTCCACGGTTTTCTTGCTCAGAGGGATGTATTCATGCTCGCGAGGCGCAATGACGCTGTCATATTCGTGCAATCTGGCGGAAAGGAGCTCCACGTCCTTTTCGTCGCCGCACTTGATCTCATATCCTTTGTGAGCCGATGGGCAATATCCCTCGGAAGTGCAGTCGAGCCGCTTTGTCATAAAAAAGTGGTCATGTCCCTTCGGCACGCCTGTCATGGTGTCGTTGAGCATATAACCGTGTTTGTCGTAGAACGGTTTTGCCTGCCAGTCAAAGGTTCCGACCATTGCGAGATAGCAACCGCGTTTCTTTGCTTCACGTTCAGCCTCCCGGAGGAGTGCAGAGGCCATCCCCTGCCGGCGAAACGCTTCTGCCACCCACAGGTCATAAATCGATGCCGTTCTCAGACCGTCAACAGACAAAATGCATCCGCCGAGGAGGTCCCCGTTTTCATCGGTGACGACAAAAACAAGCTCTTCGTCTGCGTCCTCTTCCGGCTGTGCGATCGTGTTGAAAGCATTGTCCGCCTGTTCTAAGAGAAACTCCCTGTCGTCTCCTGAGCAAGGTATCATTTCGAATATCATTTCTGTTTTCTCCATAAATCTTGATTTGTCTATTTATGTGTTATCAATGTCACGCACTCGATATGTGAATCGTTGTCCAAACTCAGCGACATGTCCTCATCGATAATCGGGAGCTTGAATCTGATGGATTTCAGCCACTGGCCATTGGGCTGCCGCTCTTCATAAATCTGGATTTCGTCGATCAGGGATTCCATCAGATGTCTGCGCTCAGCCTCGTCCATGACTGCGTACATTTTATCAAAATAAAACAGGATTTTGTAGATGTTATCTCCTGTTATTTTCTCAGCTTCTATCGTTCTTTTCTTTGCCTTGGCATCCAGGAGGAGTCCTTCCAACTCATCGATCCGGTCATATGCTTTTGACAAGCGGTCTTCCAGATCAGACTTCCGACGGGTATAGTGCTTATCATCGAAGTCCAGTCCATCGATCTCTTCCAATAGTTTGCTTTTCAGAGAATAGAAGTGACGCAGCTCTTTTTCATAGTTCTCGATTTCCTGATCGATCGTTACGGTATCGACCTTCATGTCGATCTTGGACTGCATCAGTGCCGCGAATTTAGGCCTTTTGACAAGCTGTGTGATCACTTCTACTACCGCATTATCCAGGACCTCTTCGCTGATCTGCTTCTTGTAATCACACTTATGTCCTCGCGTCGATAAACGGTGTTTACAGCCATAGAAATAATAGTCCTTATATTTCTTTCCATCACGGTGCTTAACGCTCTTATTGCCGTACATTCCGGCGCCACAGAGCGGGCATTTCACGATCCCGGTCAGCAGATGGATCCGCTCATTCTTTCCGCGGTTTACATGCTCATATTTCTTCGCCTGGGCTTCAACCTTCACCTGAGCCGCCTGCCAGTCATCCTCCGAAATAATACCTTCATGGCGTCCGTCGACCAGGATATAATCGTCTTTTTCAACCAGGTGGTAGTCATTCCTGGTCCCATGGACCTTTTCAGTCCTTCTCCGCCCGTAAGCGATCTTCCCGCAGTAAACCGGATTCTGAATGATTCTGCGGATCAGCGCAGCGTCAAAATACGGGTTCTTTCCGTTCTGTCTCTCGATCTTGTGAATCCCCTGATTGGCAAGGTAACGCGCAATGCCGTTGGAACCCATATCGGTATGGAGATACCGGTCAAAAATGATCCTGATCGCCTCTGCTTCCTCTTCATTGATCTCCAGGGCACCGTTAACCAGTCTGTATCCGTAAGGGGCAAATCCGCCCACCCAGCGACCTTCACGGGCCTTCTGCATGCGGCCTTCCAGGGTCTGGACACGGATATTATCTTTTTCGATCTCCGCTACTGCCGACAATACCGAGATGATCAGTTTACCGGCGTCTTTGGAACTGTCTATGCCGTCTTCAACACAGATCAGGTTGACGCCGAAATCCTGCATGGTCTGCAGGGAGGAGAGAACATCCGCAGCATTCCGCCCGAAGCGGGACAGCTTGAATACGAGAACATAGGATACCCCGTCTTTGTCCGCCTTGATATCCTCGATCATTTGATTGAACTGAACGCGGCCTTCAATGGATCTGCCGGACTTTCCGGCATCCTCATATTCTCCGACGATCTCATAGCCGTTAAAGTCCGCAAAGGCCTTCATACGGGCTTTCTGCGCGTCCAGAGAGTATCCATCGACCTGCATGGCCGTCGATACCCGGGTATATGTGTAGACTTTGACTCTTGCTTTCTCCATATCGTTTCTCCAATACCCAGCCTATTGTTATTCCTTCGTATTTTCAAGCATATTCATATAGGCGAGGAGACGTCTTTTCTTAACTTCTGAGAAGGTGCGGAAGCTGTCAACCAACTGCTCCTCTGCATCTTCCTTGATCTCAGTATCTATGTAGGGAAGGCTGCCGGACGTTTCGGTCCGACCCCTTCCGGTCAGGAGCGTTTCAGGGGAAATCTGCAAAGCCTCACAGATCACCATGATCTTATCTGCCCCGGGATTGGTCTTCTTGCTCCTCCAATCGCTGATCGTTTTGGTAGAGATCCCGGTCATTTTTGACAACCTGTACTGAGAGACTCCTTGTTCTTCCATGATCTGAAACATGCGCTCGCTGATGGTCATGATGCTTTCTCCTTAAAGCCGGATATCTGTATATACGGACTATACCATATATCCGCTCTGTTTTCAAGAGAAAGTTTTGCGTCAGCTTCTTTTCTGGCCTGCAGGCTAAGCCGTATAAACCGAAGATACACGTCCTGAAGATCCTGGAACATGATAACCTTCTTGGGATCCGGCCAGGAATCGATATCCAGTTCCTCTGCATGCCTGGCGATCAGTTCTGAGAGGAAATCTGCGAAGTGTGACCAAATATCATTGCCCGGCGTCCTGCCGTCAACAACGCTCATGAAAAGCACCTCCTGTAAATCAAAAGAATCATTTTTACCTCCTGTCTGCAAGTTATCCACATCCTATCCACTCAGGAAACCCAATCAATACATTACGTATTGAATCGATTGAATCGATTGATAGGATGGATATTTTATTGATAAGTACTCATTGTTCTTTTTCTTTTATTGTGTTGTGTTCACCTGTACAGGGAAATCCGTCGTTGGTTTCACCTGTCAACTGATTCTCCCATCCTGGTTTTTCCTCTGCAGGCTTTCCCAATGGATCCGCCTGATCTGGAGGACATTCCCTGACCAGATACTCTGTATCTGCCAGCTGGCCGGTTTCTGTCCGGATCCTGTGCCTCGTGACATATCCATACCTCTCCAATTCATTCACGGTGCTGCGGACGGAATCGATGCCATCCTTGCTGAGCCGGGCAAGACCTTTCATGTTGTAATTCCAATCGTCCGGAAGACTTAACATGACCGACAGCAGCCCCTTGGCCTTCAACGACAATCGTTTGTCCTTCAGATGGTAGTTGGCCATTACCGTGAAATTCTTATTTCGCTCTACGCGAAATACCTGTGACATTGCTTTTACCTCCTTTGTCTTTTTCTGAAAACTGTGAGTAGGACACCCGGAGGTTTTTTGCTTTTGGGGAAAAACAAAAAGCCGGGTCACATAGATACGCACCGACAGACGAACCCAAAGAGTCCGCCAAAATCGATATGTGTCTATGTAACCCGGCAATCAAACTGCCGACGGCCGCCCTGATGCAGCCTTACCGTATCCATCCTTCCGGACAGATACCATATCGGAACCCGGCAATCTCAGGAACGGGAACCGATCAACGAATCAGACATTTCTGATTCCCCATATATGTTCCTTTTCGGAACAATGCCATTTTATCAGCCTGCAGTTTTACTGTCAAGCCACCAAAAACACGTTGACGGTTTTGAGCGTCAACGCAACTGCTCGCCAAGTATTTCTCTACCTGGCAAGCAGTGCATTGCCGTCCATATCTACTACTTGGCAAGCAATGCATACCTGTATGATTTGGTACTTGGCAAGCAGGGCCTGCACTTACAGGTTTTGCAAATTGGCAAGCAGGGTCCGGATGGCTGTTTACTACTTTGCAAGCAGTGTACAGATCCGGACCTGCGCCAATTTCTGCACCAGGCTCGTTGGGAACACATCCCAAACCCAGAAATCACACTTCGTGTGAGCTGCGCGTTTTTTCAAAAACGCTGAATGGATCGAAACGGAAATTACAAATTCACAGAAACACTATAGAAGCAAAAATCATATTATCCATATCCATCAGAGCAGATAATTCAACTAGTCAGCCTGTACTTGTGCTGAAAGAAAATGTATTCTTGCTTATATTCCTCATCTGAATTTTTGAGAACACGCTGGTTTTCATGTATGTTCATAGTGCTGCCTGCTGAATCAAGGACACATCCCGAAATATTTGAACAATGATCAGACACCCTTTCAAGATTCGTCAGAAGATCTGACCACACAAATCCCGCCGCCACGGAACACTCACCCCTTTGGAGCCGTAAAAAATGACGGGTTCGAAGATCTTCTTTCAGCATGTCAATGACCTCTTCCAAAGGCTCTGTTTTGCGTGCAGCTTCAATATCTTCCTCTGAAAACGCAGAAAAAGACAAGTTCAGTATTTCTGTTACTGCGGCACATATCGTTCTGTATTCGTCTACAGCGTCATCTGAAAACTCAACGTTTTTATTTATGATTTCTTCAGCTGATTCCAGAATATTCACTGCATGATCTGCAATTCGTTCATAGTCTCCGATCAACTTCAAATATTCTGTTGCTTTGACACTTTCTTCATCTCCCAAATGGCGAGAGGTCAGTTTCAAAAGATACGTGCTGATCAAGTCTTCAAGATGATCCGTGTTATTTTCCGCTTCACGGATACGATCTGCAATTACTTTATCATAGTTCAGAACGCATGCAGCGCTATCACGGAATGCCCGGATTGACAATTCTGCCATGTTACTGAGCACCTGCCTGCATTGGTTCAACGCAAGAGCAGGGCTTCCGAGTAAACGTTCGTCAAGTTCCTTTTCCTTTTCCGGCACTTTTGCATCAGGAAGAATCCTGCAGACCATTTGTTCAAGGACCTGACTGAACGGAAGCATCAGTAATGTACAAAGGATATTAAACATCGAATGGAATACCGCAATTCCCATCATGTCTGCAGCCTGCGTCAGGAATATCGGGGCAAATATAGCTTTTACCAGGCAGAAAACCATCAGCCATACCGCAGCCCCTATGAGATTGAAGGAAAAATGAACAAGCGCAGCTCTTTTAGCATTTCTGGTTGTACCGATTGAAGAAAGCATTGCCGTTATGCAGGTGCCAATATTCTGTCCCATAATTATCGGGATTGCCGCACCGTAAGAAACTGCGCCTGTAGAGGCAAGCGCCTGTAGAATACCTACTGATGCAGAGCTGGACTGTATAATGGCCGTCAGGACCGCACCGGCAATTACCCCAAGAACAGGATTCGTAAAGGCAAGGAACATCTGTTGAAATGACGGAACACTTCGTAATACCGAGACAGCATCTGACATGGTTTCCATTCCGTACATAAGCGTAGCAAAACCGAGTAAAATCAGTCCCGTATCCTTTCGCTTACTGTTTTTGGATGCCATATAGAAAATGATGCCCGCCAATGCGAGGACCGGTGTAAATGATGACGGTTTTAACAGGCGGATGAAAAAGTTACTGCTCTCTATTCCGGCAAGGCTTAGAATCCACGCAGTTACAGTCGTCCCGATATTTGCTCCCATAATAACATTGATGGACTGTTTCAGGGTCATCAGCCCCGAGTTAACAAATCCAACCACCATGACCGTGGTCGCCGATGAGCTTTGGATGATAGCCGTAACACCCAGTCCTGTCAAAAGCCCGGCAAATCGATTGGTCGTCATACGCCCCAGAAGCGCTTTTAACCTGTTGCCCGCCCTGCGTTCAAGCGCCTGCCCCATCAGTGTCATGCCGAACAGAAACAGGCTTAAGCCGCCGATCAGATTCAAAACATTAAATAAATCCATATAATACTCTCCATTCTGTTTTTCTCAGTTACAGAATAGAGATCTAACATCAAAAACATTATCGCGCCTTAGTAAAATCCTTGTAAAACGAGAATAGTAAAGGCAGAATCCGTAGCTCCTGCCCCTGCTGGTAATTATGCCGTTTGTGAATTAGCCATATTTACAATATCCCCGACACCGTCAAGGATGATGCTTGGACGGTAGGCGAACTGCGTAAGTGTTTCTTTTGAGGAAATGCCGGACAATACTAATACCGTGGACATTCCGCTTTCAAGTCCGGAAATAATATCCGTGTCCATTCGGTCACCGATCATGACTGCTTCAGCGCTGTGACAACCTAACATTTTGAGCCCGGTTCGCATCATCAACGGATTTGGTTTTCCGCAGAAATACGCCTGTTTTCCCGTCGCCATCTCGATAGGAGAGATCAAAGCGCGGCAAGCCGGAGCGATCCCGTTTTCGATAGGTCCGGAAATATCGGAATTCGCGCCGATCAGTTTTGCTCCCGCAAGAACGAGATTCGTCGCTTTCGTCAACGACTCCAGCGAATAAGTCTTTCCTTCGCCCACGATCACATAATCCGGATTGACGTCGTTCATTGTGACGCCGGCATCGTATAACGCGTTAATGAGTGCAGACGCGCCGATAACGTAGGCGGAGCAACCCGGCGCTTGATCCTTTATAAACGCAGCCGTGGCGAGTGCGCTTGTGTAAAAGTGCTCTTCCGACACGTCAAGCCCGATTCTTGCGAGTTTTTGTTTTAATTCTTTCGGTGTATGACCGCTGTTGTTCGTCAGAAACAAAAACTCTTTTTTGTTTGATTTCAGCCATTCGATAAATTCATTCACCCCGGGCAGAACACGGTTGCCGTGATAGATTACGCCGTCCATATCACAAATGAAGCCTTTTTTCTCATTAAAATCAAGCATAATACTCGGGTTCCTCCTCAGAGAGAATCTGTTTTGGCTTGTTGGGTATCGTAACGATAAACTCTGACCCTTCCCCAACTGCGCTTTTCACTTCAATTCTTCCGTTATGGATCATAACCGCATGTTTAACGATAGACAGACCAAGACCTGTTCCGCCGACCTCTTTGCTGCGGCTCTTATCCACACGATAAAAACGCTCAAAAATACGTTTCTGATCCGTTTCTGGAATGCCTATTCCTGTATCTTTTACCGATAGTACGGTACTATGCTCTTTTTGCGCAACCGTAACGATTACATTGCCTCCGGTATGATTATACTTGATTGCATTATCACAAAGATTATACGCAATGCTGTACAGCAACTGTGGGATTGCTTTTACGGGTGCACTTTCTCCACCAATATCAATCGAAATATCCATCGCAGAAGCAGCAGCCTCTAGAGAATCAACAGCATTTTCTGCGATACGATATAGATCGCAGTCCTCCCATTTCATATCAACACCGCCACTGTCCAGCTTTGTCAGATCAATAATATCTTCGATCAGCTTCGTCATCCGCAGTGATTCTGTGTGGATCTTTTCGGCAAACGGCTTGATATCCTCCTCTTTTACCAGCCCGTTTTTAAGAAGCTCCGCATAGCCGGATATAGCATGGAGCGGTGTTTTCAGTTCATGTGACACATTTGCGCTGAACTCCTGCCGAATCAGGGCTGCTTTTTCGATCTCTTCCTGATCCTGTCTTAACTGTGCCTGCTGCGCTGAAATATGGTGAAGCAGCGGTTCTATTTCTTTATAATCTTCCTGACCATAGTACTGGTTCGGATGTTCCAAATCTATTTCATTGATGGGTTTGACGATCTTTTTGGCGATCCGGGACGCCAGAACAAATGAAAGGATCAATGCGACAAGGATGACAAAACATATCGGTTGAGCAAAGCCGAAGAGAAGGCTCCATACAGAAAGCTGAGCGATTGACATACGGAAAACCGACCCGTCGGGAAGTCTTTTAGCAGCATAGTACTGCTGATCTGCCAGGGTATAGGAATGTCTGGTAGATTCTCCGAATCCCTCCTTCAAAGCCTGCTGAATCTCCGGCCGTTCCAGATGATTCTGCATTGAAGCTGTATCTGCTTCGTTATCAAAGAGGACATTTCCATCCGGGCTGACCCAGGTGATGCGATAGTTTTCTATGCTCAATTCGTCAAGATAGTCCATTCCGGACATGGCAACACCCTGTGCCGCCAATTCAGTCTGATTGCGCAGCTGATTTCTCTGTAAGGACGAAAAATAGTTGTATAGTGTCCCCATGATCAGCAGCAGCGAAGCAAGGAAAACCGTGATGGCAGCGATCCAGATCGCCTTAAATATCTTACTGCTCATTTTCTTCCTCCAACTTGTAGCCAACCCCTCGAACGGTCCGGATATAGTCTCCCGCTTTCTCAAGCTTTGTCCTTAAAGTCCCGATATGGACATCCACCGTTCTTGTTTCACCGGCAAAATCACCGCCCCATACACTGGAAAGTATATTGTCTCTTGTAAAGACTCTGCCGGGGCTTTCCATAAACAGCTTCAGAAGTTCATATTCCTTCAATGTGAGCAAAACCGCTTTCCCGTCAATGGTAACAGCATGCCTGTTTTCATCGAGGACGATCATCCCGTATGAAAGAATCACAGGTTGTCTGTTGCCTACCCTGCGAAGAACTGCTTTGATACGGGAAACCATTTCCATCATTCCAAATGGTTTGGCAAGATAATCGTCCGCACCGGAATCGAGGCCGATCACTTTGTCATATTCACTGTCCTTTGCCGTAGCCATAATAACGGGGATATCTGTCGTTACAGGAGAGGAGCGCAGTTTACGGAGGATCGTCAGCCCGTCTTCTCCGGGCAGCATCACATCCAGAATAATAAGTTCAGGCCTTTGTTCTTTCATTGCAGCCCAAAAGTCCGCATCGTTCTCAAAGCCCTGCGCATCAAATCCGGACACTTGCAGCGTGTAGACCATAAGATCCCGAATGGCGCTTTCGTCTTCAACACAATAAATCATAGGAAAACCTCCTCTTCACTCTCAGCATAGTTTTGTATTGTAAGTCCTGTAACCTCTGTATTGTAAAATCGGCGTAAAGTCATTTAAAATACCGGACCATTGTCCACTGCAACGGTCCGGTAACATTTAAAAACTTTTGAATTTCATCATTTTCAATCAAATGGTACAACCGCCGTCCTACAACGAATTTCAGATCATCTGAAAATGTCTGAAGGCCTCAATAATCGCCTCTTCTTTCTCCTTCGGCGTTTCCGGCGACCTGCTATTCTCATTCTTTGGCAAATTATAATTCTGCCGCTCAATGATGTCGCATTTCCGCTTCGTTTTGGCGATATTCAGGTGTGATACATGGAATCCGTACTTCTCCTGCACCCATGCCTGGATCTCTTCGTATGTTGCCTTGCTCTCCGCCGCAGTCACATCCAGTTCATCCATATCTACCTGAACGCTGATATGATGCTTCGCTTCCGAGAGTTTGGACAATACACATACCGTCTCCACATGGGCCGTGCGAGGGAACAGATCCACCGCCGCGGCCCGTGCGACACGATAGCCGTGCCCGGCAAACCGCTTCACATCCCGGCCCAGCGTGGCCGGGTCGCAGGACACATACACGATCCGTTCCGGCCCCATGGCGGCGGCCGCCTCCACCACCTCCGGGGCAAGGCCCCTGCGGGGCGGGTCCACGCAGATCACATCCGGCCGCAGGCCCCGGGCGGCAAAGTCTGCTGCCGCCGCCGCGGCGTCGCCGCAGAAGAAGCGGACGTTTTCGATGCCGTTATGGCGGGCGTTCTCCATGGCGTCGTCAATGGCCTCCGGTACGATCTCCGCGCCGATGACCTCCCCCGCACGCCGCGCCATCACCTGGGTTATGGTGCCGGCGCCGCAGTACAGGTCCAGTACCGTCTCGGTGCCGGTCAGTCCGGCAAACTCCACCGCTCTTTCATAGAGCCGCTCCGCCTGATCCCGGTTGACCTGATAGAAAGACGGCACCGACAGACGGAAGGTCAGGCCGCACAGCGTGTCGGTGATGGTATCCACGCCCCAGAGGGTACGGTAGCGGTCGCCCAGGATGACGTTGCCGCGGCGGGTGTTCACGCCCAGCACCACGCCCACCGCAGCGGGCACATACTGCCGCAGCAGGGCCACCAGCTCCGCCTCGCAGGGCAAAGCGTCCCCGTTTACCAGCAGACAGATCAGGCTCTCGCCCGCGGCGTTGGTGCGTACATAGAGGTGCCGCAGCAGGCCGCGGCCGGTGACCTCGTCGTAGCAGCTCACGCCACAGCGTCGGATATACTGCCGCAGCGCCTCTGCCGCCGCGTCGGCCTGCGGTTTCTGGATACGGCAGACGGCTACATCCGTCACCTGGTGGGTACGGGAGCGGTAAAAGCCCACGCTCCCGTCAGGGCCGACGGGATACTGGCTCTTGTTGCGGTAGTGCTTCGTATCCGCTGCACCCAGGATCTCCTCCACGACGGCGTCGCTGCCGCCGATACGGGTCAGGGCGTCCTGCACCCGCTGCCGCTTGGCCCACAGCTCCTCGGTGTAACTCATGTGGCGGAAATCACAGCCGCCGCACCGCCCGTAATACGGGCAATCCGGCGTCTGCCGGTCGGGCGATGGCGTGTGGATGGCTGCCGCCTTGCCGTAAGCGATGTTTTTCAGCACCTTCAGTATGCGGATGTCGCAATCCTCGCCCCGGACGGCGCCATGGACGAACACCACCTGTCCCTCCACCCGGGCAATGCCCAGTCCCTCGGAGGAGTATCCCTCGATGATGGCGCGTACTGTATCGTTCTTCCGCAGCATCGGTCAAAAATCGAACTTCTCCACCAGCTTGCGGATACCCTCGGCAAAGGCCGCCAGGCTCTTGTTGTCCCGACCGCTGCTGCGGCGGATGAGGGCGGACAGCGTATCGGCCACCTGCAGCAGCCGCTGATAGGCCGCAGAGGTCTTGGGCGCGCCCTCGAACGTCTTGACCTTGCGCTCAGGCAGGTAGCCCAGCGCCGTGCGCTGGTTGGTCAGCAGATCGTATTCCTCGGTGTACTGGGGAGCATGGGCCTCAAAGCCCAGTTCAGCGACGGTCTTGGCAAAGGCAGGTGCTACCTCCCGGTCACCGTGGACGACGAACACGTGCTGGGGCTTCGGCTCGCGGAAGCGGCCGATCCAGTCGATCAGGTGGTTCCGGTCCGCGTGGGAGCTGAGGCCGGGGAAGTTGACGATCCGGGCCCGCACGGCCACGTCCTCGCCGAACAGCTTCACCGACTTGGCGCCGTCCAGCAGATGGCGGCCCAGGGTTCCCACGGTCTGGAAACCCACGAACACCACCGCGCTGTCGGGCCGCCACAGGTTGTACTTCAGGTGGTGGCGGATACGGCCGGCGTCACACATGCCGCTGGCGGAGATGATGACCTTGGGCGTGGTGTCTGTGTTCAGCAGCTTGGACTCCTCGGTGGTCTCCGTCAGCCGCAGGCCGGGAAAGCTGAACATGGCGGTGCCGTCCTGCACCAGCTCCAGCGCCTCCTCGTCCAGATAGCCCCGCAGATCGCCGCAGAAGATGGTGGTGGCCGCTCTGGCCAGGGGGCTGTCCACATACACAGGAAAATCCTTCACCGAGGTAACCAGGCCCTGATCCTTGATCTCCCGGATGAAGTACAGCAGTTCTTGGGTGCGGCCCACCGCAAAAGCGGGGATCACCACGTTGCCGCCCCGACCCAACGTCTCGTCGATGATCTGGGCCAACTCCTCCGTGTAGCTCCACACCTCGGCGTGGTTGCGGTCGCCGTAGGTACTCTCCATCACCACATAATCGGCCCCGGTAAAGAGTTCCGGGTCCCGGATGATGGGCTGGTCCACGTTGCCGATGTCACCGGAGAATACGATGGTGCGCGTCTCGCCGTTCTCCGTCAGCGTCAGCTTGATGCTGGCGCTGCCCAGCAGGTGGCCCGCATCGATGAATACAGCCTTCACCCCCTCACAGATGTCCAGCTCCTGACCGTACTCGCAGGTGCGGATAAACTCCGGCACCCGCATGGCGTCTGCCACGGTGTAGAGCGGCTCCTCCTGGACACGGCCGGCCCGCTCGTTCTTCCGGTTCTTGTAGGCGGCGTCGCTCTCCTGGATGTGGGCGCTGTCCTGCAGCATGATATCCAGCAGTTGAGCCGTCACTCGGGTGGTGATGATCTCGCCGGCGAAGCCCTCCTTGATCAGCAGCGGGATCCGGCCGGAGTGGTCGATGTGGGCGTGGGTGACCAACAGATAGTCGATGCTGCCCGGGTGGAAGGGCAGGCTGGCGTTGTCCACCTCGTCCCGCCCCTGCTGCAGGCCGCAGTCGACCAGGATCCTCTTCCCGTTTATTTCCAGACCGTGACAGCTGCCGGTGACGCATTGGTCGGCACCGTAAAAGCTCAGTTTCATATGCAGGCTCCTTTCGCCTCTATTAATCCAGTTTTTTATTGTATCACTTTTTCTTTCCGCAGGCAACATTGCATTTTCTCCCCGGGGCATATATAATGGCAAAAACAGATATGATCCGGAGGCTGCGCTATGAAGCTGCACTATACCGTCATCGATCCCACCAAGAACATCACTCTGCTGGTCACCACGCCGGTGGAGCGTACGCTCCAGCCCCAGGTGGCCGGCCGGCTGCTGCGCCTGGAGCAGGAGGCCGAGCAGGTGGCTTTTCTGGAGCAGAGCGATGCCGGCACCCACTTGCAAATGATGGGTGGGGAGTTCTGCGGCAACGCCGCCATGTCCCTGGCCGCCTGGCTGGCCCGGCAGGCCCGCCTGCCCCTGGGCGAGAGCATGGAATACCTGCTGGACATCTCCGGCGTCGGGGAGCCGGTGGCCTGCGCCGTCACGCCGGTGCGCACCTGTTATCTGGGCTCGGTGGACATGCCCCTGCCGGAGCGGATCGAGCCAATGGACCTCCCCCTGTCGGACGGCTCGCTGACACTGCCGGTGGTCTTCTTCCCCGGCATCGCCCACATCGTTGCTCCCGCCGGCGGCGTGAGACGCACCGCAGCCGAGGAACTGCTGCGCCGCTGGAGCGGTCTGCTGCCCGCCGACGCCGTTGGACTGCTGCTCTGGAACGAGGGTACCTCTTTCTTCGACCCGTTGGTTTATGTCAAGGCCACCGACACCGCCGTGTGGGAACGGGGCTGTGCCAGCGGTAGCGCCGCCATCGCCGCGTGGCTCACCGCACAGCGCGGGCAGGATCAGTGCCTGTCCCTCAAGCAGCCCGGCGGCACCATCGCCGCTGTCACCCGCTGGCAAGACAGGCTCACCGCCCTGACCATCAGCGGCACGGTGAAGCTGGGGGAGGAAAAGACCGCCGACGTGGTCTTTTGAGATATTTCCGGCCGGGCAGATGCCCGGCCTTTCCCTTCGCCACTTTTCCTTTGCATCTGACGACGCACTGTGCTATACTATATTGGTTAAAGTATGCAGATGGCAATACCGCTTTTTCACAGCAGAAAGGACGTAACCATACATGGGACTGTTTACCAAAATCTTCGGGAGCTACAGCGAGCGTGAGCTCAAGTCTATCTATCCCATCGCCGACCGGATTGAGGCGCTGGAAGAGGAGTATCACGCCCTTTCAGACGCCCAGCTCCAGGCCAAGACACCGGAGTTCAAGGAGCGCCTGCAAAACGGCGAGACGCTGGATGACATCCTGCCGGAGGCCTTCGCCACCGTGCGGGAGGCTGCGGCCCGCGTGCTGGGTCTGCGCCCCTACCGGGTGCAGCTGATCGGCGGCATCGTGCTGCACCAGGGCCGCATCGCCGAGATGAAGACCGGTGAGGGCAAGACGCTGGTAGCCACGCTGCCGGCATATCTGAACGCTCTGGCCGGCAACGGCGTGCACATCGTCACCGTCAACGACTATCTGGCCAAGCGCGACAGCGAGTGGATGGGCAAGGTGCACCGCTTTCTGGGTCTGACCGTGGGACTCATCATCCACGACATGGACAAAAAGCAGCGCCAGGCCGCCTACGCTGCCGACATCACCTACGGCACCAACAACGAAATGGGCTTCGACTACCTGCGCGATAACATGGCCATCTACGCCAGCGAGCAGGTGCAGCGGGGCCACAGCTTCGCCATCGTGGATGAGGTGGACTCCATCCTCATTGACGAGGCCCGCACCCCACTGATCATCTCCGGCCAGGGCGACAAGTCCACTCAGCTCTACGACATGGCGGAGATGTTCGCCATGCGTCTGAAAAAATACGTGGTGGCCGAGACCGACGACAAGGCCGAGGAGGACACCGACATCGACGCCGACTATGTGGTGGATGAGAAGGGCCGCCACGTGACGCTGACGGCCCGGGGCGTCAAGAAGGCGGAGGAGTTCTTCCATCTGGAGAACCTGTCCGACCCGGAGAACTCCACCATCGCCCACCATATCAACCAGGCCATCAAGGCCCACGGCATCATGAAAAAGGACGTGGACTACGTGGTCAAGGACGGCGAGATCATCATCGTCGATGAGTTTACCGGCCGTTTGATGTTCGGCCGCCGTTACTCTGAGGGTCTGCACCAGGCCATCGAGGCCAAGGAGCACGTATCGGTACAGAGGGAGAGCAAGACCCTGGCCACCATCACTTTCCAGAACTACTTCCGTCTCTATTCCAAGCTCTCCGGTATGACCGGTACGGCACTGACCGAGGAAGAGGAATTCGCCACCATCTACAAACTGGACATCGTGGAGATCCCCACCAACCGGCCCATCGCCCGCCTGGACAATGAGGACGCCGTCTACAAGACCGAGCAGGGCAAGTACCGGGCTGTCATCGAGCAGGTGAGGGCCTGCCACGCCAAGGGCCAGCCAGTGCTGGTGGGCACCGTGTCCATCGAGAAGAACGAGCTGCTGGGCCATCTGCTGACCCGGGCCGGCATCAAGCACAATCTTCTGAACGCCAAGAACCACGAGCGTGAGGCAGAGATCGTGGCCCAGGCCGGCAAGCTGGGCGCCGTCACCGTGGCCACCAACATGGCCGGCCGTGGTACCGATATCATGCTGGGCGGTAATGCCGAATATCTGGCCACGGCGGATCTGCGCAAGGCGGGTCTCTCCGATGAGATCATCGCCGAGGCCACCGGCTACGCCGAGACCGACAACCAGGAGATTCTGGACGCCCGGAAGCTGTTCGCCGAGAAGCTGGCCCAGCACAAAGCAGAGATCGCCGGTGAGGCCGACCAGGTCCGCGCGGCGGGTGGTCTCTTTATCATCGGCACCGAGCGGCACGACTCCCGCCGGATCGATAACCAGCTCCGCGGCCGCGCCGGCCGCCAGGGTGACCCCGGTGAGACCCGCTTCTACATCTCCCTGGAGGACGACCTGATGCGCCTGTTCGGCGGCGACCGTATCACCGGCATGATGGAGCGCATGAACATTGATGAGGACACCCCCATTCAGAACAAGGTGCTCACCCGTGCCATCGAGCAGGCCCAGACCACCGTGGAGTCCCGTAACTTCCAGTCCCGTAAATCCGTGCTGGAATACGACGACGTGATGAACAAGCAGCGCGAGATCATCTACGGCCAGCGCAAGCAGGTGCTGGACGGCATGGATGTGAAGGACGTCATCATGAACATGATGCACAGCGCCATCGCTCACCAGGTGCAGTCCGCCTTCATGGAGCGTGAGCATCTGGACATGGCCTCCTGCAAGGAGCTGCTGCGGGGCGTGGAAGGTCTGTATTTCCCAAAGTACACCGTGCGCGTGGATGAGCAGCAACTGGCGGAGCTGACCGCCGACGACTTCATCGACCGCTTTTCCGCCGCCGCCACGGATTTCTATGAGAAGAAAGAGGTGGAGATCACCTCCCCCGTCATGCGCGAGCTGGAGCGGGTGGTGCTGCTGCGGGTGGTGGACGAGTACTGGATGGATCACATCGACGCCATGGCCGACCTGCGCCAGGGCATCCGCCTGCGGGCCTATGCCCAGACCGATCCCGTCATCGCCTATAAGAAAGAATCGCTGGATATGTTTGAGGAGATGATCTCCGCCATCCAGGAGGAGACGGTGCGCCGCCTCTACTCCGTGCGTCTGAAGAAGGACGAGGAGGTCAAGCGCCAGCGGGTGGCTACCGGCATCACCGAGAACGTGGGCGGCGACGGCACCGTGAAGAAGCAGCCCAAAAAGGTTGTCAAGATCGGGCGCAACGACCCGTGCCCCTGCGGCAGCGGGTTGAAATGGAAGAAGTGCACCTGCTCCCAATACCACTCAAATTGATTTCGTTCAAAATCTGCAGATTTTGAACGAGCAAATCCCCGGCCACGCGCACTTGCCTGCGTGAGTTGCCGCCACACTTGCGGCCTGAGGGGAATACATTTTGAGTCAATATAAAGCGTGCGAACAATAGCTTCCGCTTAGACCTTCCGTCAGGGAAATCTCTCAAAAAAGGAGTTGCCCCATGTCCTTTCAGGCCCACGAACAAAACGGCCTGGTCTGGCTGACCAGCGACGTACTCTCCGGCATCCGCCACGGCTTCTCCACCCGCCGGGGCGGCGTCAGCCCGGCCCCTTGGGACAGCCTCAATCTGGGCGTCAGCCGCGGCGACGATATTTCCAACGTACGGGAGAACTACCGCCGTTTCTGCGTCGCCGTCGGCACCGATCCGGCCCGCTGCGTCCTCAGCCGGCAGGTCCATGAGGACAATGTACGCCTCGTCACAGATGCTGACGTCGGCAAGGGCCTGTGGCGCGAACGGGACTATGCCAGCGCGGACGCCCTGATCTGCAGCACGCCGGGTCTCCCGCTGGTGGTCTTCTCCGCCGACTGCAACGTCATCCTGCTCCACGACCCGGTGCGTCGGGCCATCGGCGCCGCCCACGCCGGCTGGAAGGGCACGGCGCTGGGCATCGTAAAAAAAACGGTGGAGGCCATGGAGTCACAGTTCGGCTGCGACCCTTCCGACCTCCGTGCCGCCATCGGCCCGGCCATTGGAACGTGCTGCTTCGAAACGGACGACGACGTGCCGACGGCGCTCCGCGCCGCGCTGGGTGAGGGGGCCAAGCCTTATATGAACTGGAACGGCCACAAGTGGCACATCGACCTGAAGGCCGTCAACACTCTGTGGCTGCGCTGCGCCGGCGTGGAACGAATCGACGTGTGCGAGCTCTGCACCGCCTGCCGCCAGGACCTCTTCTGGTCCCATCGCAAGGTGGGAAACGCCCGCGGGACCCAGGCAGCCATGATCTCCCTGTGACGGAAACCCCTCCGTGAAAAAGTGTTTCTTTGATCGCTGCCGTGCTGTGTCTGCTGCTCCCTGCCCGCCTTTTTGCGGCAGACACCGGACCGACGAGTCAGACGCGCCCACGCATATAAGGAAAAACGCATTGCAGCAGTGCTGCAATGCGTTTTTTTGACGGGGCGCTGCGCAGAGAACATGCGTATCGCCGCATGAAAAAGGAAAGCAAAATATGCGGCGCGGTGGTAGTAGTGGCATGGCACAACACTCCGGTCAAAGCAGATGATGACTCACCGCACCGGCAGATAGCGGCCGCGGCAATCGGCTGTGACCTGTCCGTCCGTCATGGTGGTCCCGCCCCGCAGGATCGTTTTGACCACGCGGCCCCGGAAGCGCATGCCGTCATAGGGCGTCCACTTGGCCTTGGAGTACATCTTTTTCTGATCGAAGGTGTATTCCTGCTCCATGTCCACGATGGCAAAGTCCGCGTCGGCCCCTTCACGGATGGTGCCCTTGCGGGGATAGAGTCCGAAGTTTTTGGCAGCCGCGGCGGAGGTGATCTCCACCGCCCGGTGGATGTCAATCTTCCCGTCGTTGACGGCAGTCAGCACCACCGGGGACAGTGCCTCCACGCCGCTGATGCCGGCGGGTGCATCCCAGAAACCCCTCTGCTTTTCCTCCCAGGTGTGGGGCGCGTGATCGGAGCAGACCCAGTCGATGGTACCGTCCCACACGCCCTGCCAGACCCGGTCCTGGTCCGCCTGCGTGCGGATCAGCGGATAGGTCTTCATCACGGCGCCGCACCGGGGCGCATCGCCGTTGGTCAGGGCCAGATAGTGGCTGCAGGTCTCCGCCGTCACGTCCACCCCGTCGGCCTTGGCGCGGCGGATGTGCTCCACCCCGTCGCCCACACCCACATGGAGGATATGCAGCGGTACGCCGATCTCCTTGGCCATGTCGATGGCGGTGTCGATGATGGAGGTCTCACAGCTGACGGGCCGCGTGCGCAGCAACGCCTCATAGTCCTGGGCACCGCTCCGGCGCTCCAGCTCCGTCAGCGTCTTGATGATGTTGAAGTTCTCGGCGTGGATACCCACACGTTTTCCCAGTTGCGCAATACGGCGGAACATGGTGTAGATTTGTCCCTCGTCCGGCGGGGGCAGAACGCCTTTCATGTCACTGCGGTAGTTATAGATCAGGCTGTAGTCGTCGGCCTTGATGGCGTAGCCCCAGAAGAACTTGAAGGCCACCACCCCCGCCTCAGCCAGCTCCGCCAGCTGATCCAGGTTGGCGTCGCCCAACGCAAGGCCCCACACGCAGAAGTCCGTGTGGGCCTTGGGCTCCACCACGCGCACCAGATCCCGCAGATTCTCCGCCGAATAGATGGTGGGACTGCAGTTGGGCATCTCGAACACGGTGGTAATGCCTGCGGCAGCGGCCGCCGCCGTGGAAGTGCCGAAATCCTCCTTCTGCCCCGTCCCGTTTCTCCCGTCCCGGGAGTGGACATGGGTTTCGATAAAACCGGGCAGCACCAGCCGACCCGATGCGTTGGTGGTCTCCCGGGCCTCGCCGGGCAGTGCCTCCTCCGTGATGCGGGCGATCCGGCCGTCCGCCACATAGATGTCTGCGCGGCGGGTCTTCCCGTCGGACACAATGGTCCCGCCGCGGATCACATGGTCCCAGGTCATGGGTCTCTCCTCTCTGTTCACCGGTGGGCCAGACCGCGGATCTCACCGACGGACTTGTATCCGTTGTCGGCCAGATAGCGGTCGATGCCCTCGATGACTTCCCTCATGCACAGGGGGTTGACAAAATTGATCGACCCCACCTGCACCGCCGTGGCGCCAGCCAGCAGATACTCCACCGCGTCCTGCCAGCAGCTGATACCGCCGCAGGCGATGATTGGGATCTCCACCGCTGTACTGGCCTGCCACACCAGATACATGTTCTGGGGCTTCACCGCCGGGCCGGACATACCGCCGGAGATGTTGCCCAGGGTGGGCCGCTGCTTCCGGATGTCGATGGTCATGGCCTTAAAGGTGTTGGACACCGTGACGGCGTCCATGCCGCAGGCCTCGCTGACCCGCGCGCTGTCCCGGATATCCGTCACGTTGGGCGACAGCTTGGCGATCAGCGGCAGGCGCGTGGCGCTGCGGGCAGTTTTGGCCGCCTCCTCCAGCAGCTTCACGTCTGAAGAAAAAGCCAGGCCCGTTCCCACATTGGGGCAGGAGAAATTCAGCTCCACCGCCGCGATCCGCGGATCGTTGTCCACGATCTCCAGCGCCTCACGATAGTGGTCGGTGGTGTTGCCGGAGATGCTCAGCACCACCGGCGCGCCGATGTTCTCATAACGGGACAGCTCCCGCTCCATAAAGGCCTCGATGCCGATGGAGGGGATACCCACGGCGTTGATCATACCGCCGCACACCTCGGTGATGCGGGGAGGCGGATTGCCGGGACGTACACAGCGGTGCACGCTCTTGACCATTACCGCCCCCAGCTCGCTCATGGGAAACACGTCGGCGTTGTTTTCAAAGTAATCGTAGGTGCCAGAGGCCGGCATCACCGGATTTTGGAACACGGCGCTCCCGATCCGCACCGAGAGGTCTGTCTGGTAGCTCATGGGATCACCCTTTCCACGTCGAATACCGGCCCGTCCTTGCACACGCGGGCATAGTGCTCCGTGCCGTCCTCCCGGCCATACTCCCTGCAGACGCAGCCCTTGCAGGCGCCGATGCCGCAGGCCATATGCTCCTCCAGGGATACGTAGGCCGGAAAGCCATACTGCCGGTGCAGGTCACGCATGGCGCGCGCCAGCCGGTTGGAGCCGCAGGAGTAGGCCGCGTCGAAGGGCTTCTCCCGCAGATCCTCAGCAAAGGCATCCGTGATATGAACTGCCGGGTCGGTGGTGGTACGCACCACCGCACCCAGAGATACCAACAGTTCCCGGTGGAAGAGATAGTCCGGTTCTTTGGCGGAGAGATAGGCGTACACCTCGATTCCCCGGGCCAGGCAGGTCTCCGCCAGAAAGCGCAGCGGCGCAATGCCGATGCCGCGGCCGATCACCGCCACGCGGCGGCAATCCTTCCCAATGGGAAAGCCTTTGCCCAGCGGCCCCAGCATCTGCACGCTGTCGCCGGCGACCAGCCGGGACATCAGCTCCGTCCCGGTGCCCACCACCTTATACAGCAGCGTCAGCGTACCCTTTTCCGCGTCCACTGCGTTGATGCTGATGGGCCTCATCAAAAACGGCACGCTGCCCTCCCAGGCTCTGAGCATGACGAACTGACCCGGTTGACTCTGCGCCGCCAGTTCCGGGGCGCGGAGCTCCAGGCTCAGCACGTCGGCGCAGACCCTCGTCTGGCCGGCTACAGTAAGTGTCTGATACATCCTTTCCTCCTCCGCTGGCAGGCCTCACGGCCGCCGGCGCTGTTCTTTACACCCGGCCGGTCACCAATCCCAGCAGGGCCATACGCAGATACATGCCGTTGTGGGCCTGGCGGAAATAGGCCGCGCCGGGATAGCTGTCCACCTCGGTGGCGATCTCATCCACACGGGGCAGAGGATGCAGAATGGTAATGTCCTTCTTGGCGCACTTGAGCAACTCATTGTCCACGATGTAGGAGCCCTTCACCCGCTCGTAGCTCTCCTGGTCGGGGAAGCGCTCCCGCTGTACGCGGGTCACGTACACAAAATCGGACTGGGCCAGTGCCTCGCGCACGTCGCCGGTCTCCACGATGTCGGCACCCCGGGCGCGCAGATCCGCCGTAATCTCCTCGGGCATCTTCAGCTCATCGGGCGAGGCGAAGATCATCCGGTTGCCCAGCTGCTGCATGAAGTAGCCCAGGCTGTGCACGGTGCGGCCATACTTCAGGTCGCCCAAGAAGGTGATGGTCTGACCGCCGATGTGACCCTTCTCCTTGCGCATGGTGTAGATGTCCAGCAGCGCCTGGGTGGGATGCTGGCCGGCGCCGTCGCCGCCGTTGATGACGGGGTGCACGGCGATGTCAGCGGCGCGGACCGCAGCCCCTTTCTCCGGGTGGCGCATCACGATGACGTCCACGTAGCCGTCCACGGTGCTGATGGTGTCCTCCAGCGTCTCGCCCTTGGCCTGAGAGGAGGCCTTGGCGTCAGCCATGGAGATGCAGCGTGCGCCGGTGCGGTTGATGGCCGCCTCAAAGGACAGGCGGGTGCGGGTGGAAGGCTCAAAGAACAGGCTGGCCACGACACAGCCATCCAGATCGTGGATGACCTCGCCGCGCTTCACGCGCTTTTCGTACTCCGCCGCCGTGTTCATGATGTGGTTGAGCTGCTGGTTGGTGAACTGATATCCGTTCAGGATATCCAGGCCTTTGAAGTCCATTTCTCTATTCCTCCTGTTGTCGTTCTCACCCGGGGCTCACTCGCCCCAGTGTTCCAGTTCCCTTTCAAAGATATCGCGCGCCTCTGTGGCGTTGACGGGGACGCCGCCGGTGCTCAGCATGTATTCGCTGAAGCGGCTGTACCGCTCCACCATGGCCGGGTCGGACATGGAGAAGGTGTGGAACAGCGTGTGGATCATCTGGGGCTTGCCGCTGGCTTCGTAACGGGCCAGCACGCAGTCCCAGATCCGCTTGGCGTTCTCCAGTGAGGAGAGGTCGTAGTCCACATAGAGGTAGTTCTCGTTCTCCGTTCCCAGGCCATCGCCGCCCAGAGGGATCTCCACCACGCGGCTCAGATCGTTGCAGTCGCAGTCCACATGGCGCTTATCCGTGCGGCACAGGCGCCACGCGGTATAAGGCACGCCCTCCCATTCAGCCGCCCGGTCCGGCTTGTGGACGCCGGGTGCGGCCGTCAGATCCGCTGTCAGATCCAACTCCTCCATCAGCGGCGTCAGAAAGTTGGCGTAGCCATACAGGCCGCCCCGAAAACCCGCCGGCTGGATACCGGCCGCCTTCATGCGGTCGTACTGCCGCCGGATGACCTCACGCATATGGGGCTCCTCGTTGTTGCGGGTACCCACGCGGGCAATCTCCTCGTGGGTATGCACCAGGATCTCACCGCCATTATCCACGCAGCGCCGCCAGATGGTGTTGAATGGCTCCGCCGTGAAGTCATCCCGGCAATAGGTGCCGGTGTACACGGTGAAGTTCAGTTTGCCGCCCAACAGCTTTTTATAGAGATCTACAATCCCGTCTGCCTCGGCGGCACATTTCTCCAGGGGAGGCGGCGGGCAGCTGTAGTTCTTGCGGGGGTTCAGTGGCCCCAGTTCCTTCCAGCTGATATCCACAACGGGGACAAAATATACCTTTGTTTCCATCTTTCGTATCCTTTCTGCCTCAGCGGGCAAAGGGATGGGTAAACAGCGAGCCGCCCCGGGGTACATCATCATGGACGCCCGCCAGGTTCAGCGTTGCCCAGCACAGGGCCTCGTTGGTGCTGACCACCGGCATCCCCAGATCACGCTCCAGCTTGGGGAGCATGGTGGCCGTGGACAGATCCGTGGCCAGGATACACAGCAGGGGCGATCCCTTTTGATCCATCCTCTTTGCCGCCTGGTACACGTCCCGCTCCGGCACGCTGCACACAGCTCGCAGGCCCGTCACATTGATGCTCTCCAGTGTGCGCACGGTGATGCCGTGTTTGGCAAAGGCCGCCGCCGCCAACTGCTGCAGTGCCTCGCCGTAAGGGCACAGCACAGCCGCCTCGGTCACGCCGTAGCTCTTGATGGCCAAGCAGGTGGCCTCCAGCGCGGTGATAGCCGGCGTATCCATCCAGGCTCCGGTCTTCCGCTGGAACTCATCGTCCCAGCCCTCCACCGCAAAGCTGGTGGACAGGCAGCCATACAGCACGGCGTCTACGCCGGTGATAGACAGCTCCTCCGAAGCCCGATCTACACAGGAGACCAGGTTGTGCAGGCCGTCGATGCTGGCAGTGCCGGTGCGGCTGGATACCATGCGCGTGGCGTGGAACGTGACGCCCTCCGGCGCATAGTAGGCCATCTCCGGCTCGATCACCGTGTTGTTGGTGGGGATCATCATGCCGATCTTTGCACGCCAACCAAACATACCGATCCCTCCTCCGCTCACCAGACCGGCTTGTCGTCCCACAGGGACAGCTCCGTGCCCAGGCCCATCTCCTTGGCGCTCTGGTAGATGCTCCAGGCGGCGGGCAGATCGGTGACAGACATGCCGATATGTTTGAAGATGCATAGGTCGTCGCCGCTCTCGCGGCCCTTCTTGGCGCCGATCACCACTTCTCCCAGGTTGCCGGACACCACGGATTCACTGATTTCACCGGCCTTCAGGCCTTTGACCAGCGTGCCGGCACCATGGAACTTGATCTGCTCCCAGTCGTCGGTATACAGCTTGTCGGCGGCGGCGTATACGCCCAGTTCCGCGTCGCTGGAGGCGATGTCACCATAGAAGGTGCCCGGCTTCAGCCATTCGCGCTTGAGGTAGGGTATTGTGGTGATGGTAGCTGTAACGACCACATCCGCCCCCACTACGGCGGCCTCGGCACTGTCGGTCACAACGGCCTTCAGCGCACCGGCATCATTGACCTCGCCGGCCAGCTTCTCTGCCCGCTCCCGGCTGATGTCGTAGATACGGACCTCTTTCAGGTTTGGCACGGCATATTTGACGCCGTTGATCTGCATGCGGCCCTGAGGCCCGGCACCCACCAGCGCCATGACCTCCGATTCGGGGCGGGCCAGATACTTGGCGCCCACGCCCGTCACGGCGCCGGTGCGCACCGCGTTGACGATGGTGCCGTCCATAATGGCCAGCGGCAGTCCGGTGTCGGCACTGTTCAGAATAATCAGGGCAGAGGAGCGGGGCAAACCGTACTTGACGGGATTTTCCGTCATGGCCAGCACCCACTTGATGCCTACCACGTCAAACTCGCCGCCCACATAGCTGGGCATGGCCATGATCAGCCCCTGCTCGGCCTGCTTGGAGCCCGGAGGGCCCTTCCGCAGGTTCAGCTTGCTTGGCTGCACACAGTCCTTGCGGCCGTGAATGGCAAAGCCCTTCTCCACGGCGGCAAAAACCTTGCCCATCTCCAGGCCGCCGGCCTTGACGATATCACTCTGATTCAGGAAAACAAACTTACTGTCCAGCATACCCGTATCCTCCTATTCCTCACTCCGCATCCGTGGGAGATTCCACTTTCAGATTAGAATTTGCCTGCTCCGGCAAAACGCCGATGCGCCTGCGCCTCAGACCCAGTTCGATGATCACGCCCACCACGATCAGCGCCACGCCCACCACATCCGTGATGGTCTCCGGCACGATCAGCAGCAGCGAGCCGACGCCATAGATGAACCGCAGCCAAATGGGGTGATTCACCAGGAAATGGCCCGCGCCGGCCGCTGCGAGGAACACCACGCCGACGATGGCAGTGAGGATGACCAGCACGAATTGGCCGATCACGATCCCCTGGCCCACCAGCATGGGCTGATAGGCAAACATGAACGGAATCAGGAAGCCGGGCGCCGCAATGACCATGGATTGCACACCCACCTTCCAGGGCTTGGCCTCCGCGATGCCGGCCGCGGTATAGGAGGCGATAGCCACCGGAGGCGTGATATTGGACAGGCAGGAGAAGTAGAACACAAAGAAGTGGGCAGCAAAGGGATGGCAGCCCATCTTCACCAGTGCCGGCGCCACCACCGTGGCCACCACGATGTAACAGGCGGTGGCCGGCAGGCCCATGGACAAGATGATGGAGGCAACCGCTGTCAGCAGCAGGGCGAAGAGCAGATGTCCGCCGGACAGAGAAATGATGTTGTACGTGACTGTGGCGCCCAGACCGGTCATGTTGCACACGCCCACGATGATGCCGGCCGCGATGCAGGCGATCAGGGCAGAGAGGGCGCCGCGGGAGCCACCCGCCAGGCCCTCCAGCATCTCGCGCAGCGTCATTCGCTTGCGCTGGATCTGGGACACCAGCACGGTGGCGATCATGCCGAAGAAGGCGGAGAAGATCGCCGTGAAGCCCGTCAGCAGGGCCACCACGATGACCACCAACGGGGCAAATAGGAATACCCGGCGACCGAAATCGTGGAGGGGATCCTGCTCGCTGCGCTCCACGCCCCGCAGGCCCAGTCGGCTGGCCATGAAGTGGACCCAGCAGAAGCAGGACAGGTAGTACAGCACCGCCGGCACCACCGCCGCGCCCATGACAGAGCTGTAGGTGGCGGAGAGGTAGTTGGCCATCAGGAAGGCCGCCGACCCCATGATGGGCGGCATGATCATGCCGCCGGTAGAGGCCACTGCCTCCACGGCACCGGCGAAGGCGGGCGCGAAGCCGGCCTTCTTCATCATGGGGATGGTAAAAGCGCCGGTGGTGGCCACGTTGGCTGCCGCGGAGCCGCTGATCGTGCCCATCAGGCCGCTGGATATGACAGCTACCTTAGCCGGGCCGCCGGTGGCCTTGCCGGCAATCTTGTTGGCCACATCGGTAAAGAACTCGCCGACGCCGGACTTGTTCAGCAGCGAGCCGAAGATGATGAACAGGAAGATGTAGCTGGAGGCCACGTTGGTGGTCATGCCGTAGATGCCGTCGCTGGTCATGGTCATACGCAGGATGAACCGCTGGAACGACACACCGTAGTGGCCCAACGCGCCGGGGATATAGCTGCCGAAAAGAGCGTACAGGGCGAAGATCACCGGCAGCACCGCCATCACGTTGCCTACGCAACGGCGGGTGGCCTCCACCACCAGCACCATGGCGATGACGCCCATGACATAGTCGAATCGATCCGCCTTCAGGTTGGTCTGACCCAGACGGTCCAGGATAAAAGTAATATAAGAACCAGACACCGCTCCCAATACGGCCAGGCCGTAGTCGATGTAGCGAAGCGCCGGCACTTTTTTCGAAAGTTTGTTGGGATAGCACAAAAAGATCAGCAGCAGGACAAAGCCCACGAAGATGCCGGCCTTTTTCAATGCATCCGTCAGCAAAAAGCTGTTTGCGTAGATCCCATACAGGGAGAAAATCAGACAAATCACAAAAATAACGCGGGAAAGGAGAGATTTGCTCTCGGCACTGACCGAGGTATCCTCGATCTCCGATTGCGCCAGGCGTGAATTCAACCTGGGTTCCTTATTCTTTGCCATATATACCTCCGTTGTCTGCCGACTGCCGAGGCAGTCCGTCTTTTCGCGTGAGATATGAATCGTCGTGTGTCTGCGGGACCGCCGGCGGCGATGCGCCGGCGGTCTCCACGTTGGTTTGTGAATACGTAGGGCCTCGTATCCTCGGTCGGTTGTTTGCTTGTGCGGTGCGCTGCGCCGCGGCGAGGCTTAGCCGATCAGACCTAGTTCCTTCAGGGCGCGCTCAGCGCCGGGATGCAGCTGCACGCCGGAGGCAGCCATGGTCTCGATCACGGGCGCGGGATTATTGAAGGAGGGGCCGTTCATCTGGGGATTCATGCCGAACAGATCCTCGGTGTTCTGATAGAGCGCCATGACGATGTCATAGACAACCTGCTCATCCAGGTCAGCATTGCAGGCGATGAAGCCGATGTGACCCACGCAGGTGATGACCTCATCCTGGTTGGGATAGGTGCCGGCGGCAATGTCCATCTGAGCCAGATACGCCCAGTCAGACAGCAGCTTGTCCTTCTCCTCCTCGGTCAGGTTGTACAGGTGGCAGTTGCTGTTGCCGGCCAGCGCATCAGCCACGGAGGACACGGGGGTAGCACCCGGGGTCAGCAGCACGTCAGCCAAGCCGTTGCGGATGGCGTCCAGGCCCTCGCTGACGCCCAAGGACTGGGGATTGATCTGGTCCATGGTCACGCCGAAGGAACCCATGATCTTCTCGGTGGTCACGGCCTGACCGGAACCGGTCTCGCCGACGACCACTTTCTTGCCGGCCCAGTCAGCAATGGACTCGATGCCGGAGCCATCGCGCACAACGATGTTGTACTGCTGGGACAGGATGGGCAGCACCATACGCATGTTGGGGTGGGGATCACCCTCGAACTTGCCGGTGCCGTTGACCGCGTCGATGAAGATATCGCTCTGCTGCACCACCAGGTTGGCCTCGCCGTCAGCCAGCAGAGAGACGTTCTCCACGGAGCCAGAGGAGGTAGTGGCGGAGGCGCTGTGTACGGTCTTGTCGGAGATGACCTGCGCGCAGGCCAGACCGCAGGCATAGAAGGCGCCGCCGGAGGTAGCCGTGGCCAGATTCAGGCGGGCAGGCTCCGTAGAGGTGTTCTCGTTGTTCTCCGTGTTCTCGGTATTCTCGGTGTTTTCGGTGTTCTCAGTGTTCGTCTGCGCGTCATTGTTGGTGGGCGTGTTGTTGCCGCCGCAGGCTACCAGCGCCAGAGTCATGGCAAGCGCCAGCAGGATCGCAAGGGTCTTTTTCATGGTGAAACTCCTTCCATTTTCTTTTTTGCTTGGTCTTAGGTATCCATATCTCAACAGACAGTCCGGCAGGCCCTAGATGCCGGGCATATTTGTTTGCTGACTCGTATCACAGTTCCAGGAGCCGCCCGTAGCCGCGGATGGGATCCGGTATCCCGCCCGCCCGCAGCACGGACCACAGGGACGCCTGATTGGAGGTGATCACCGGCACGCCCAGTTCCTCCTCCAACGGCCGAATGATCTCCGCCGTACGGAAATTGGTGCAGCTGATGACCACCGCGTCGGCGCCGCCGCTCTCCCGGAATGTCTCTTTCGCAAACGCAAAGGCGCACTCCGGTTCCTTTCGTCCGGCACCGCCCCGCTGGGTGATGCTCAAGCCGGCGGCTTTGACCACGGTGACACCCACCGCCTGCAGGAAGTCCACCTGCAGTTGGTTCACTGACTCCAGGTATGGCGTGGCCAGCACCACAGACCTCGCCTCCACCGCCTGCAGCGCCTGGACCAACGAGCTGGCCGCGCTGGTGGCGGGCTTGCCGGATTGCTGCCGGATACGGTCCACCAACTCCCGGTCAAACTCATATCCCTTGGTGAAGCTGCCGCTGGTGCAGCCGTACACATAGACGTCCGCCACATCTGCCAAAGCCTCCACGTTGTCCGGCAGGCTGTTGACCATATAAGCCAGCTGCTCCAGTTTGTCGGTGCCCCGCATCAGCATGCGGGTCTCATAGATCTCCACGCCCTCCGGCGCCATCTTCGTCAATTCCGGCCGCATGACCGAATTGACGCACGGCACCATCAGGCCGATCCTCAATTTTTTCCCATACATTGCTTTCCACCGCCTCTCGCTTCTCTGCTGTACATCAGCGCCATAGCCAGCGCCATAACGATCCACACCGCGGCCGATGCCAGACGGATCGGCCCTGCCGGCACCAGCATGCCCACGGCCAGCGCCCCGCTGAGGCACCGCTGCCAGGCCGCCAGTCGGCATCCCAGCCAGCCCTGCACGGCGGCCGCAGCGGCCGTTCCCGCGCACAGGCACATGGCCATCGACAGCACCGCATCCCACACGCTTCCCTCCAGCAGCATCCCCTCGTAACAGACGAATACAAAGGGAATCACCGCCAGCGGCAGCGCAAAGCGCATGGCCGCAAAACAGATCTTCCGGAAGTCCTCCTGGGTCAGCGCCGCCACCGCTGCCGCGCTCAGGGCCACCGGCGGCGTGATGGGCGCCATCACCGCGAAGAAGATGATGAACATGTGGGCCACCATAAACGGCGCGCCCATCTCCACCAGACTCGGCACGCCCAGAGCGGCCAGGACCAGATACACCGCCGAGCTGGGCAGGAACATCCCCATCAGCAGCGTCAACAGCATCATCAGGATCAGGCCGACGTAGAGGCGCCCGCCGGACGCCGCCACGATCAGATCGGTCAGCTTGGGGCCCACGTTGGTCAATGTCATCACCGTGATGATGATGCCGGCGCAGGCGCAAGTCGGCGTCACGCCCAGAACCATGCGGCCCACTTTTTCAAACACGCCTGCAATCTCAGACAGCCGTAGCGTGCGGCGATACAGCTTCGCGGCCACGCCGATGGCCATGGTCAGCAGCACGGCATAGATACCTGCCTTGATAGCACTGGCGCCCCGGAGCATCAGCCCTACCATACAGAGGATCGGTGCCAGATACAGCAATCCCTGCCACACGGCGTGCCGCCGCCTCTCCTGTGTTGCCGGACGGGACGACGCGATGCTGCGGCTCCGAGCCTGCAGCCACAGAACGACGCCCAGGACCAAGCAATAGGCCACGGCCGGCAGGATCACTACCCGGGCCATCCGCGCATAACCGGTGCCGACAGAGTCCACCGCCAGGAACATGACGCCGCCCATCACCGGCGGCAACAGCTGCGCCACGTTGGTGGTCACCGCCTGGATCGCCGCAGCCTCCAGCCGGGTGTAGCCGCTCTCCTCCATCAGAGGGATAGCCAGTGATCCGACCGTTACCGCATTGGCCACGCCGCTGCCGGAGATCATCCCCAACAAGCCGCCGGCCACCAGCGACGTCTGCGCCGCGCCGCTGCGAAAACGTGCCGTCAGGTGGCGGGCCATGGTGACAAAGTAGTCGCCCGCGCCGGAAAACCCGATAAAAGCCCCCAGCATGACGAACAGGTAAATGTAGTTGGTAGATACACCCAGCGCCGTACCATAGATACCGTCTGTCCCCAGATAGAGGAAGGACAGAATCCGCTCCACGGTAAGGCCATATCCCACGGTCAGTGCTTCCCATACCCCGTACAGCATACAGGCCACCGTCAGAAAAACCAGCGCCTTGTTATTCAGCCAGAAACTGATGCCCAGCACCGACAGCAGCAGCGCCGCACCGCACAGCAGGTCCATCGGGGTCAAATTCCCCATGCGCAGGGCAATCTCCTCAAAATGCAGACAGATGTGCAGGGTCGACAGCGCTGCCGCCGCAGCCAGGATCACATCCGCCGCGGCCAGGCCCCATTGCCGCCTCTGCCAGGCTGTCTCCAAATTCCAGCTGCAGCCCAGCAGGGCCAACAGCCCCCAGTGGATCGACCGCTGATAGATGCTCGGCAGCATGCCGAACAGGGCCGTGCAGATCTGGAACAACGCCAGTGCCACGGCCAGCGTCGTGCTGGCCGCGTGCCGTGCCCGGGTCTGTTCGCTCATGGTGTGCCCCCTTCCGCCTCTCGCTGGGCGTAAAAGGCCTCGGCGGCGGGATGCAGGGCGATGGGCGTCTGCCGCGCCCGCTGTAGGTCGATCTCTTTGGCCACGGCCTGGATCGCCCCCAGCTGCTCCTGGTGGTCAAATATGGACTGCAGCACGGCCTCTACCTGACCGTCCGGCACCTGGTTGTTGACGATCAGCGTCACGCCCAGCCGCACGGTGGGCAGCAGATCGTTCGACGCGGTGTCCGTCGGGCCGTAGTAGTCGGCTGCAATGGTGTCGCAGGTAAAATATGGGTATGTGTCCGCCAACTCCCGGGCCCGGTCAATGGGCAGCAGCCGGACGTCCTTGACCAGTGCCAGCTCCGTGATGGAGGAGTTCGGCATGGGCATGATGACGATCATCGCGTCGCAATGTCCGTCCCGCATGGCGGTCACACCCTCAGAATAACTCATTTTCACGCCGTGGAGATCCTGCTCCGAGATCCCATAGGCCGCCAGTATATCCAGCGCTGCCATATAGAGGGATGATCCGGCCGGGCTGAGAACGACTCTCCTCCCCCGCAGATCCTCCACGCTGGTGATGTCCGAATCGTCGAACACCACGATCTGCACCGCACAGGTATAGAGCTGTGCCACCGCACTGATGTCGTAGGTCTCTGCGTATGGCCAGGCGCCGTTTTTGGCCGAATAGGCCGCATTGCTGTTGATCAGGCCGAAGCCCATGTCCAGTTGCCCCACCAGCGTCCCGTTCTCGATGCCGCCGCTGGTGACCTGGGCCACCGCATCATATTCCGTGATGTAGTGGCAGATCCCCGCGGAGAGGGGGTACCACTGACTGGTCGACGTACCCGATGCGATCAGGATCGTACGCTCGCCGCCGGACACCCGGGAGGCGCACGCCGTCAGCACGACAGCCAGCAGCACACAGCACAGCCGTATCGTCCTCTTCACCAGTCCGCCTCTTTTCGATCGTTTCTCTACTGCAACTCTCGCAGCTGCGCCAGCCATTGGGGCGCTTCCTCCAGCGCCTGCCGGTTCATGTCGGCAAATTGGGCCAGTTCCTCCGGTCCCAGACCGTCGTAGTGGATGCCGCCGAAGCAGATCACCTGCCGGCCGGACAGGGCGCTGAGCTTTTCCGCCAGCTCCCGCAGCATAAACTCGTCCTTGTGGCCTGCCACGTTCAGCACGCCGGAGGTGGCGCTGTCTGTTCCGTCATCGCGCAGGCTGGGCCGGTGCACTGCCAGCACGGCGCTGCCCAGATGTGCCTCGCCGCCTGTGACACAGACCATCAGATCCTCACCCAGCATAGCCAGCTCATAGCACACGGCGTATTCACCGCGGCGCAGCTCCCGTCTCCACGTGATCATGGCCGGCCACCTTCCCAGCGGTGCACCAGTTCCGTGTCCTGTATGCCCAGCAGGTCCAGTACGCGCCCTACCGTTTGGTTCACGATCTCATCCACCGTCTGCGGCCGGCTGTAGAAAGCCGGCACCGGAGGAACGATGATCCCACCCATCAGCGTCACCAGACGCATATTCTCAATGTGGCTCAGATTCAGCGGCGTCTCCCGCGTCAGCAGGATCAGTCTGCGCCGCTCCTTCAGCATCACGTCCGCCGAACGCACCATCAGGCTCTCGTTGTAGCTGTGGGCGATGCCGGAGAGCGTCTTCATGCTGCACGGCGCGATGACCATGGCGTCCACCCGGTGGGAACCGCTGGAGATCCGGGCCGCCAGGTCGGCGTTGTCATACACGTGGTCCGCCAGTGCACACACCTGCTCGACGGTGTAATCCGTCTCATAGCCGATGGTCTTCTTTCCCCACTCGCTTAGCAGCAGGTTCGTCTCCACACCGGCCTTTTTCAGCTCCTCCAGCAATCGGATCCCATAGATGCTGCCGGTGGCGCCGCTGATGGCAATCGTCACAGTCACGGCTCTCACCTCCCGCGTCTTCTAAAGTGATTCGATCAACTGCCGGATGGTTTCCGGCTCCGTAAAATTGGCTGTCCCCACCGCCACCGCTTTTGCGCCGGCGGCCAGATATTCCCGCACGTCGTCGGCCGTGACAACGCCGCCACAGCCCACCACATCGATATCCACACGTTGGCTCACCTGCTGCACCAGGAACAGGGATATGGGCTTGATGGCAGGACCCGTCAGGCCGCCGGTCGGACTGCCCAGACGGGACTTTCCCGCACTGTCCAGCGCCATGGCCCAGTAGCTGTTGGCACACACCACGCACCGGCCGCCGGCAGCCCGGACAACGGCGGCAGTCTCCACCACGTCGCCGGCCATAGGCAGCAGCTTGGCCCACACGGGCCTGTCGCCTGCGGCCACGGCGGCGGCCACCTGGCGGCGGCAGCGCTCCAGATAGGCCTCGCGGCCCATGTCGTAATACTCCTCCGGCTCGCAGTAGAGATTCACCTCAATAGCCTTGACCCGCTCCAGCGCACACAGCGCTCGGGTCATCAGGCCGATCTCCTCCTCCGTGCCCGTAATACTGGCGATGACAGGCACACGCAGCCCTGCCAAACCCTTGTAAAAAGTGCTCACGAACTTTTCGTAGCCGGGATTCTGCAGCCCCACCCGGTTGAGAGCGCCGGCACGGGTCTCCCACAGCCGGGGGCGCGGTGCGCCGCCGCGGGGCCTGCAGGTCATAGTGCGGGTGGTGAGTCCGCCCAGCAGATTCAGGTCGATATAGTCGGCGTAGGAGGGGCCGAAGCCCATGGTACCCGCCGCGTTGAGCAGCGGATTTTGCAGCTCTACGCCGCCGACGACGCATTTATCCATCGAATGCGACCTCCTCCAGAGGAAATACAGGCCCATCCACGCAGACCTTTTTGAACAGCCGTCTGCGGCCGCTGTTCATGGGGAAGCCGCACCCAGAGCAGGCGCCGATGCCGCAGGCCATCCGCTCCTCCAGGGAGACGTAGCCGCCGCCGCAGCCGCTGCGGCTCGCCCAGTCCTGCACGGCGGCCAGCAGGGCCAGCGGCCCGCAGGCGTACACCGTCGTTTCCCGCGCAAGGCGCTCCGGCAGGATGTCCAGCACCGTCTGTCCGAGGCTCTCCGCAGCGGTGTGCAGGGCGGCGCACTCCACCAGCTCATCCCGACAGAAGAGATGTGCCTCATCCCGTGCGCCGTAATACACATCGACGGGGATGCCTGCCTCCCGGAGCTGCCTGGTCAGCAGCGCCAGCGGCGCGATGCCCAAGCCGCCCGCCACCAGCACCGCCCGCGGCCCCTCCACGGGGAAGGGCGTGCCGATAGGACCCATCAGGTCCAGCTGCGCACCCTCCGGCACGTGGGAAAGCCAGTCCGTCCCGCGGCCCACCGCCTGATAGAGCAGCGTGATGGTGCCAGCGACGGCATCCGCGTCGCAGATGCTGATGGGCCGCCGCAGCAGCGGGTCGAAGCCCTCTCCCACCCGGATGAACACAAACTGCCCGGGCCGGCTGCGCCCGGCGATCACCGGTGCGCGCAGCCGCAGCTCATAATACGACGGCTGCAGCGTCCGGTGACGCTCCACCACCGCGTATTCTCTGGTCCTGTCTGACATAGTCGCTCCTCTTTGCCGATTGCCTTACTTGCTCTCCCGCTCCTTCATGAAGTTGCGGATCATCTCCTCGATATAGGGCTCATCCTGACCCGGCGTGTACACCGGCTTAAACGCCTCCCGGTCCTCCAGGGGCGCGGTGGCGTCGATGCCCATTTTGGACGAGGCACGGGCATAGGGCGCCGACGGATCCAGGGTGGGGCTGTACATGGTAGGCAGGATCAGCACGTCGTGCTCCGGCTGCATCCGGGTGTTGATGGCCCACTCCACCTGCTTCATGTCGTGCACGTCGATATCGTCATCCACCACCACGCACAGCTTGATACCGATATTGGCGGCCAGCAGCGCCGCCATGATGTTGCGGGGCTCATAGGGGTGGCGCTTTTTGATGGAGATCACCAGGTGGTGGCGGCTGGTGCCGCCCGGTGTCATGCAGATATCCTTGATATCCGGGCAGATCTTATAGGCCTCACGATAGGCGATGGCCGTGGCCGCCAGATCCATGAGCCAGTGGTTCTCCGTCATGGGCATACCGGTCAGGGCATTCTGGAAGATGGCATCACGGCGCATGGTGATGGCGGTGATCTCCACCACCGGAGCCTTGCGGATCTCGCTGTAGGTACCGGGATATTCGCCGAAGGGTCCGTCGTCCTCGCGGACGCCGGGAATGGTGCGGCCCTCGATGACGATCTCCGCCGTGGCGGGGACCTCCACATCAATGGTCTTGCACTTGACCAGCTTCACCGCCTCGCCCCGCAGGCCGCCGGCCATGCCCAGCTCGTCGGTGCCCAGCGCCGGACGGCACTGGGAGGCGATGGCGATGATGGGATCACCGCCGATGACCGTGGCGATCTCCGTGCCGTTGCCGTTGTCCTCGTTGCGCTGCACGATGGTGCCCAGGTTGCGCCCCTTGGGGGCAAAACAGGTCATGTGGTTCTTGTCCAGCAGCAGCATCCGGTGCATGGAGGCGTTCCGCTGCCCGGTGACGGGGTCCTTGGCGATCTGCACGCCCGCGGTGATATAGGGGCCCAGATCCTTTTCAAAGTTGGTCAGGATGGGCAGCTTGTACAGGTCCACATCGTCCCCGGTCAGTACGACCTCGTGGACGGGAGCCTCATCCTCACCCACCAGCTCTGGCTGGATGAACACGTTCTCGTGGGCCACATACTCCTTGATGACGTTTTTCCGGTCCTCACCCAGACCCAGCGCCAAATGGACGCGCTCCCGGCTGCCATACAGGCCGGCCAGAACGGGCATGTCATACCCCTCCACATTGGTGAACAGCAGCGCCGGGCCGTTCAGGTCAGAGGTCTTGCGGGAAAACGCCGCGATCTCATGCTTGGTGCTGACCTTGCGGTCGATGACCATCAGGTCATTCCTCTTCTTCAGTTCCTCCAGGAACTCGCGCAGATCATTGTATGCCATTCCTTTCGTCCTCCTGATTATGTAAACTATTTTTGTTGATTCTTTTATTCCTCACCATCATCCAGATGCAGGCACTTTTTCGGACACACGCTTTGGCACAGTCCGCACTCTACGCAGCGGCTGTCGTTGACACGCCAGAACCGCTCCTTTCTATCCACGGTGATGGCATCCTGCGGACACTTTCTGGCACACAGGCCGCAGAAGATACAGCTCTCGTCCGTCCGCAGCCGCAGGATACGGGCGCTCTCCGGCACAGGGCGATAGGGAAGATCATGCAGATCTCTCCCCAGCGCGTTGGAGATGGCATTGATGACCGCCGGCGCACTGGGCACTACCGCGCATTCCGAAATGCTCTTGGCGCCATAGGGTCCGGTGGGCTCCCCCTTCTCGATGAAGTCGGTCTGGAGTCGCGGCATCTCCAACGCCGTGGGTGTATGATAGGTGTGCAGACTGCTACGCTTCAAGCGCCCCTGTTCGTCGTACTCCAGCGCTTCCTGCAGGGCATAGCCGATGCCCATTTGTATGCCGCCCTCCAGCTGGCCCTCGATGCCCATGCGGTTCATCACGCGGCCCACGTCGTGCACGGCGATATAGTCTGTGACCTCCGCCCGGCCACTCTCTGTGTCCACCCGCACCCGTGCCATGTGGACGCCGTAGGAGCCGGGCACATGCTCCGAGGCGTGGGTCGCCACGCCGAAGATCTCGTGGTGCGACACGCTCTGAGCGTGGTTCATCACCTGATCCAAGGGCACGCGCTTTTCCAGTCGGAGGCTCTCGGCAAATCCGCCCCGCAGGCGGATGTCGGCCTCCTCCGTGCCCAGCAGCTGTGCCGCCTCGCGGCGGAGCTGACGGGCCGCGTCCTCCGCGGCCTCCTTGACCGCGTAGCAACTGACGTATACGCCCCGGCTGGAGAAATCGCCCAGATTCCAGCCGCACACGTCTGTGTCGGAGGCGATGCAGTCGATCCGGTCCAGCGGGATACCCAGCTCCTCCGAGATCACCTGCATCTGGGCGATCAGCGCGCCGTTGCCCATATCGTGGGTGCCGGTGTGCAGCACACAGGAGCCGTCGTCGTTCATTTTGATGACCATGCAGTTCTGGTCGATCTGGGATCCGAAGGCGCCGCTGCCGTGTACGCCCAACGCCCACCCCACGCCGATGCGGTACTTGCCGTTCTCATCAGACAGGGGCGACCAGTTCTTCTGCAGTTCCAGCGCCCGCTCCAGACAATCCTTGGGCCGTGGGTTGCCGATGGGATGCCCCACGCACAGGTCGCTGTCCTCCGGGTCCACCAGATTCTGCAGCTGCAGCTGTGTATAGTCCAGGCCCATCTCCCGGGCGATCCGCTGGAGCTGACACTCCATGGCGAAATACACCTGGGGCGAGCCGTAGCCCCGCATGGCGCCGGCTACCGGCGTGTTGGTATAGACCGGCGTGCCCACAAAGCGCATATTGGGCGTCTTATAGGCCTTGAACACCTTGGCGCTCATAGCGCCGATCACATTGGCCGCGCTGGAGGCATAGGCCCCGGTATTGGTGACCACGTGAATATCCTGGGCCACCAGGGTGCCGTCGTTCTTCACACCTGTCCGGATGCGAATCACCGCGGCATGACGGCAGCGGGTGGATACCATGCACTCCCGTCGGTTCAGTGTCAGCTTCACCGGGCGGCGACACAGCATGGTCAACGCCACCGGGATCAGTTCCATGCTGGACTCCATCTTGCCGCCGAAGGCCCCGCCCATGGTAGGGCTGACCACGCGGATCTTGTTCAGCGGCATGCCCCAGATGCGGGACAGCACGATCCGCTCTCCAAAGGTGTTCTGAAACGGTGCGATCAGCGTCAACTTGCCCCGGACATCCATACTGGCGATGGCTGTGTGGGGTTCGATGGCACAGTGGTGGACAGCCGGCGTGGTATAGGTATCCTCAAAGATACGGTCCGCCTCCAGAAACCCCTTCTCCACATCGCCGGCATTCTTCTCCAGCCGCAGCGCCACATTGCTGCTGCCGTGGATGGGACAGGTGCCTTCCTCCAGGGCCTGCAGCGGGTCCACGAGGACGGGCAGTTCCTCATACTCTACTCGGATCAGCTCCACTGCCCGGCGGGCGATCTCCGGCGTATCTGCCGCTACCGCCGCCACCCGGTCGCCCACAAAGCGCACCGTGTCGTCAAAGACGCGCTCTGTCTCGATGGGAGCGGGACTCTGCAGGAAAAATCGCGTGGTACTGTTGAACCGCACCTGCGGCGTATTTTTGTAACAGGCCACCGCCCGCACACCCGGCAGTTGCTCCGCCGCCGCCGTGTCGATGCTTTTGATCCTGGCGTGGGCCACAGGACTCCACAGCACCTTGGCGTACAGCATCCCCGGCAGGGATATGTCGTCCACGTACTGCAGCTGGCCTGTCACCTTGGCGGCGGCGTCATGGACCGGGACGCTCCGGCCGATCATCGTCTGATCCGCCATGGTCACGCCTCCCTTATGCGCCGGGCCGCCTCGCCGATGGCCTCCACGATCTTGTAGTAGCCGGTACAGCGGCACAGATTGTTGCGGATGGCCTGCCGGATCTCCTCCTCTGTGGGGTCGGGATTCCGATCCAGCAGTGCCTTGGCACTCATGATCATGCCCGGCGTACAGAAGCCGCACTGCACTGCGCCGCAATCGATAAAGGCCTGCTGGATGGGATGCAGTGCGCCGCCGTTCCACAAGCCCTCAATGGTCTCGATGGTCTTGCCGGCCATATCCCTCGCCATCAGCCTGCAGGCGTTGCGCGCCTCGCCGTCCACGATGACCTTGCAGGCACCGCAGTCACCCGAATCGCAGCCCTCTTTCGTCCCCGTCAGGTGCAGGACCTCCCGCAGCACATACAGGAGGGTCCACTTCGGCTCCACCGCCACGGCGTGGATCACGCCGTTGATGTTCAGTTCGATCGTATCCATCTGTGCACCCTTCTCCGCTGCGCGTATGCTGTCAGCCGTTCAGCAGGCGATCACTGTACCAGCCGTGCCGTTCAGCGCCTCCAGCGCCTTCTCCAGTGAGGTGATCACGGCCTTGCGGCCGGGCTTGCTCTCGGCAAATTTAACCGCCGCCTCGATCTTGGGCAACATGGAACCCGGGGCAAAGTGTCCCTGCGCGATATACTCCCTGGCCTCGGCCACGGTGATGTTGCGCAGATCCACCTGATCCGGCTTGCGGTAGTTCAGACTCACCGTCTCCACTGCCGTCAGGATCATCAGCAGGTCAGCATCCAGATCTTCCGCCAGCTTCTCCGAGGCCAGATCCTTGTCGATCACCGCCGCGACACCCTCCAGATTGCCTTCGGTGTTGCGAACTACCGGGATACCGCCGCCGCCCACCGTCACGGGGATGATGCCCCGTTCCATCAGGGCCTCCACGGTGCCCAGCTCAATGATCTCCTCCGGTACGGGGGACGCCACCACACGGCGCCAGCCACGGCCGGCATCCTCTTTCATCACATAACCCTTCTCAACGCGGAGCTTCTCCGCCTCTTCCTGGGAGTAGAAGGGGCCGATGGGCTTGGTAGGGTTCCGGAAGCCCTTGTCGTTTCCGTCCACCCGCACCTGGGTGATAACGGTGGCCACCGGGGTCAGATTGCCGCGGCTCCGCAGCACCTTGCTCAGCCCCTGCTGAATATGGTAGCCGATCATGCCCTGGCTCATGGCGCCGCACACGTCAAAGGGCATGCCGGGCGTCACGGCGGCGGCATACTCGTTCTGGATGATGATCCGCCCCACTTGAGGTCCGTTGCCGTGGGCCAGAGCCACCGTATAGCCCTGGTCGACGATATCGGCGATATAGGCGGCGGTCTTCTCCACCACCTCCAGCTGGGCCTCCGCCGTAGCGGGTCTGTTGGCCTCCTGCAGGGCGTTTCCTCCCAGAGCAATCACTACCTTTTTCATACTACATCTCCTTAAAAATATTGTAAATTCAGCTTCTCTATAAGTAAATACAGCTTCTTGATAAAATGTGCGGCCTCGCGGCGTTTGATTTTAGGAAAAAGTACAATGCGCTGCAGATTGTATACTGTATACATTCGGTCGGTATAAAAAGTGCACCCCGTTATTTCCTCTGCTGCGCCAACATTTTGCGGTATTCCTGATATCCCGCCAAGGCCGCGGCCTTCACATTGGTGGTGTGGATCTGCAGTGCGGAGCGGAGCGCCTCCTCGTCCCGCTGCAGCAGCGCATCGCAGATGGCGATATGCTCCTCTACAGCGGCGTGGCGGCGGCCCTCGCCGTATACGGCGAACTCCCGCAGCCGGGTGTGGCTGGCGTTGACAAAGGTAGTGCTCGGGTTATAAAGTTCAATCTGTTCGATCAGCTTAATCAGCAGCGGCATACGGCAACTCTTTGTCAGGACATCGTTGAACTGATCCAACCTTTGGAAATAGATGGTCTCATCACCGCTCTCCAGCGCCTGTAGACAGGCGTCGTTGCACGATGCCATCTGGCGGATCTCCTCATCGGTGATGTTCCTGACGGTAGCCTCCACGCTGAGCATCTGGAGCGTGCTGCGGATGGTATACACCTCCTCCATCTCCTCCTCGCTCAGCGGGGCCCGGGCGATGGCTCCCTTTTTCGGCTCGTATATGACCAGCTCATCCCGCTCCAGCATACGGATCGCCTCACGCACAGGCGTGCGGCTCACATGAAAGATCTTGGCGTATGTGGTCTCTACGATGCGCTCATTGGGCTTGATGGCTCCGCTGACGATGGCCTCCTTCAGTTGGCGATATACGTTCTCCCGCTGCGGATTTCCAACGGCAATGGGGGTAAACATTTCGGCAAACATCCTTATCTGTCAACTAATGTATTTGATTATACCGTTCGCACTTTTTATCGTCAATATATCCCTGTCATTTTCTACAATATGTCCAAAACTTTCTCCGCATCTGTTGTCAAAAACACTGTGGTCTCTCCGGCACCCTCTGCAACACAAAAAGAGCCCCGGCGCACCCTCTGCGCCGGGGCCCCTCGCCATATGTGTTCAATAGGTCCGGATCACAGCCGTCACTTTGCCCAGAATGGCGGCGTTTCGTCCGTCAATAGGGCTGTAATCCGGATTCTCCGGCATCAGCCACACCTGGCCATCCTTGCGCTGCAGGCGTTTGACCGTGGCCTCATCCTCCAGCAGGGCCACCACGATCTCGCCGCTACGTGCCTCCTGCTGCTGGTGCACCACCACCAGGTCGTCCGGCAGGATGCCGGCGTGCAGCATGGATTCGCCCCGGACCCGTAGGGCAAAGTACTCCCCGTCCCGCCCGTTGGTGTCAAAGGTCAGGTAGTCCTCGATGCACTCCTGCGCCAGGATCGGCGTTCCGGCAGCCACACTGCCCACAACAGGTACCTTGCCTGCGGGGATCTCCGGCTCAGCATACCGCGGCGCGGTGGCCTTTGCCGTCTCCGTTGCCTGCATCTCCGGCCGGCCGGCCAGTGTGATGGCTCGCCCCTTGCCGGCACCCTTGGTCAGTACGCCCAGCTCCTCCATGTGCTTCAGGTGAAAATGCACCGTGGAGGGCGACTTCAGGCCCACAGCCTCGCCGATCTCCCGCACGGCGGGAGGGTATCCCTGTTCCCGCGTGAACCGCGCAATATAGTCATAGATACGCTGCTGCATTTTCGTCATCTGCGCCATAGCGTGTCTCCTTTCCGCCTGTGCGGTGTTCTCCCATGTGCAGTATACCACAGCTTTTCGGAAATTACAACATTTGTTCGATATATTTTTGAAAAAACCGGATGGAAAACGTGGAATTCCTCTTGCAAATTGTTCAAGACTGTGATAACATATCACGTACTTTGAGAAATATGCCCTATGGCATGGAATAACGTTGAAGGAGTATCCGTTATGGTCATTTTTATTTCGATTCTGCAGCTTCTGCTGGGCCTGATTTTGACTGCCATGGTGATGTTCCAGTCCGGCAAGAGCCAGGGTCTGTCCGGTGCGATCGGCGGCATTGCCGACTCTTACATGGCCAAGAGTAAGGCCAAGTCCGTTGATGCCAAGCTGGCCAAGGGCACCAAGTGGGTGGGCGCCGCTTTCATCGTGCTGACGCTGGTCCTCAACTGCATGGCTGCCGCCGGTCTGTAAACCAACCAAAAATGAAGCAGCGCTGCCGATGGCAGCGCTGCTTTTTTCGTATTTGGGCAAATACCCCGTGCGCTCATTGCCACATGTCCACCCAGATGATGCCGTCATCCTCCTCTGTCAGCAGCAGGACCAGCGGCTCCAGAAATCCATATCCCCCATCCGGTGCCGGCGCCACAGGTCCGTGTCCGTCCAGCGGAAATACATACCAGCCCTCCACCTGTCCGTCAGACGAGTCGGCGGTGAACTCGTATTTCTCCAGCACATACTCCTCTCCGTCGATCCCAGGATCTTCCTCCGGATCGATGCAGTAGAGCACGGCCTGGGGCGGTTCCCTGTCACTGTCCAGTTCCACGTGCACCGTCATGGCGCCCGCCTCGCTGTCCCGGGACCAATCGATCACTCGCATCTCCGTTCCATCGCTCAGTGCAAAGGTTTCGCCCATCCGCGCCTCGGTCCAGACGGGTGAGATTTCTCCGTTCTCCTCCAAGTTCCCGATATCGTCAAAAGGCAGATCCTCTATATTGCCGATGTCGTTGAACGACTCCCGCACAGACCCGGTGACCGCGTTGAACACGGCGATGACTGCGCCCAGGAGCACGGCAACGATCAGCAGACTGGGCAGGCAGCCGGACCGCTTCCGGGTCCCTCGCGCCGCTGAGGACACCGGACGGGCGGCGGACTTGTTCAGTGCCGCAGACCGCCGGGGCTGCGCCGTCTTTTCCTGCGCCGGTGCCTCCTCGTGTGCCCATTGGCGGGCCTGATCCTCGTAGCAGACCTTCTCGCCATGGTGCTCCTTCTGCTCAAAGCAGATCTTATCTCCTGCGCTGCTGCGGCGCTCATAGTCCGCGTCGGTCATATGGCGGATACTGCCGTCGGCGTTGACCTGCTCGCGCCGGGGCGGGCGATTGTAGGCGCCGCACTCGGGGCAGCACCCCTCCTTTTCATAGCGGTACGTTTTGCCGCACGCCTTGCATCGGATCACAGCCATTGCGCATCCTCCCCTCTCGTTGCTTCGTTTTGCCATATGGTAACACGCCCCCGGAAATGGGTCCATCAACCTGGAGTTGCGCCGGGGCGTTTTTTGCAGAAAAACCGGCAACCTGAGGTTGCCCTCTGTGTTTTCAGTATATCATACGCCTGCAGTCTTTGGCAAGATGCCCTTTTCCGCCAGTCGATACAGAGAAAAACACCCTTTTCTATGGGCTGAAATCCATAGAAAAGGGTGTTTTTACGCAGCGTATGGTCCGCGCTTATTTTACCAGCTCGATGAGAGCCGTCTCCGCGGCGTCACCGCGGCGGACACCGGTGCGGATGATACGGGTGTAACCGCCGTTGCGCTCGGCATATTCCGGAGCGATCTGCTTGAACAGCTTGTTGGCCACATCCTCTCTGGTGATAAAGGCCAGAGCCTGACGGTAAGCGGCCAGGTCGCCCTTCTTGCCGAGGGTGATCATCTTCTCGGCCAGGGGCTTGATCTCCTTGGCGCGGGTGACGGTGGTCTCCATCCGGCCCTTGTCCAGGAAATCGGTGACCTGCTGACGGAGCATCGCCCTACGCTGATCGGTGGTCTTGCCGAGCTTACGAGTTCCGGGCATTTCAGTTTCCTCCTTGTCAGGATATTCCGCGCGAAGCGCGGATCCGTTAGTTGTTTTCTTCGCTGGCCAGGGACAGGCCCATCATCGCCAGCTTGTTGATGACTTCCTCCAAGGACTTGCGTCCCAGATTGCGCACCTTCATCATCTCGTCCTCGGTCTTGGAGATCAGGTCCTCGACGGTGTTGATATTGGCGCGCTTGAGGCAGTTGAAGCTGCGAACAGACAGGTCCAGTTCCTCGATGGTCAGCTCCAGCACCTTGTCGCGCTGGTCGGTGGGCTTCTCCACCACAGTAGACTTGTCACCCAGGGTGTCGCTCAGATCGGTAAACAGGGCGAAGTGATCGCACAGGATCTTGGCGCCCAGGGACACGGCGTCACGGGCGGAAATGGTGGAATCCGTCCAGACCTCCAGTGTCAGCTTGTCAAAGTCCGTCATGTTGCCCACGCGGGTGTTCTCCACCGTGTAATTGACCTTGTACACGGGCGTGTAGATGGAGTCGATGGGGATAACGCCGATCACACCGCCCCGCAGGGCCTTGTTGCGGTCGGCGGACACATAGCCGCGGCCGTGGTTCAGGGTGATCTCCATGCTCAGCGTGGCGCCTACGTCCAGTGTAGCAATGTGCAGTTCCGGGTTCAGGATCTCCACCTCGCCGTCGCTCTTGATGTCGCGGGCGGTGACCTCACAGGGGCCAGCGGCCTCGATGAAGACCGTTTTGGTGCCCTCGCAATGCAGCTTGACCAGCAGGTCCTTGACGTTCAGAACGATCTCCGTCACGTCCTCTTTCACACCGGGGATGGTGGAAAACTCATGCTGCACGCCGGCGATCTTGATGCTGGTGGCGGCCGTGCCGGGCAGGGACGAAAGCATGATGCGGCGCAGCGCATTGCCCAATGTCGTGCCGTAGCCGCGCTCCAGGGGCTCGATCACATATTTTCCATAGGAGGCATCACCGGGCGTTTCCATACACTCGATCTGGGGCTTCTCAATTTCGATCATGCAATACCCTCCTTCAATCTCGTTGCAGCGCAGAGATACTCCGCGCCCTTTTGGATGCGTGTGCGTGTGAGGGTCGCAGCCCTATTACTTGGAGTACAACTCGACGATGAGGTGCTCTTCGATGGGCATGTCGATGTCCTCACGGGCGGGCAGCTTGACGACGGTGCCTTTCAGGGCCGTCTTGTCGCGCTCCAGCCACTGGGGCACGGTGAACAGGGGGGCGTCCTCGCCGGTCAGGCGCTTGAACGCCACGGAGGAACGGCTGCTCTCCTTGACTTCGATCACATCGCCCACACGAACCAGATAGGAGGGGATGTTCACCTTCTGACCGTTCACGGTGAAGTGAGCGTGGTTCACCAGCTGACGGGCCTCGCGGCGGGTCATGGCGAAACCGAGGCGGTATACCACGTTGTCCAGGCGGCGCTCCACCAGGCTCAGCAGGTTCTCGCCAGTCTTGCCGGACATACGGGTAGCCTTCTCATAGTACATATGGAACTGCTTCTCCAGAATGCCGTAGACGAACTTGACCTTCTGCTTCTCATTGAGCTGAATGGCATACTCGCTCTTCTTCTTTCTCATCTGACCGCCGGGGTTGCGCTTGGTCTCCTTCTTGGAGTAACCCATCACGGCAGGAGAGATGCCCAGCGCCTTGCAGCGCTTGGCGATCGGCTGCATATTCTTAGCCATACTGTAAAATCCTCCTTCTCAACTTACACGCGGCGGCGCTTGGGGGGGCGGCATCCGTTGTGGGGGATGGGGGTGACATCCTTGATCATCGTCACTTCCAGACCCACCGCCTGCAGGGCGCGGATGGCGGCCTCACGTCCCTGGCCGGGCCCCTTGACAAAGACCTCCACGGTCTTCAGGCCGTGCTCCATGGCCGCCTTGGCAGCGGTCTCGGCAGCACTCTGTGCAGCAAAGGGAGTGGACTTCTTGCTACCACGGAAACCCAGGCCGCCGGAGGAGGCCCAGCTGAGGGCATTGCCCTGGGCGTCAGTGACGGTCACCATGGTGTTGTTGAAGGAAGAACGGATATGGACCTGTCCCTTTTCAACGTTTTTCTTTTCGCGACGGCGGCGAACGACCTTCTTACCGCTGCTCTTTGCAGTAGCCATACTTGATTCTCCCCTCCTTACTTCTTCTTGTTGGCAATGGTCTTCTTGGGACCCTTGCGGGTGCGGGCGTTGGTCTTGCTGCGCTGACCGCGCACGGGCAGGCCGCGGCGATGACGGGTGCCGCGATAGCAGCCGATCTCGGTCAGGCGCTTGATGTCCAGCGCCACCTGACGGCGCAGGTCACCCTCCACCACGTAGCCGTGGTCGATCGCCTCACGGAGCTTGTTCTCCTCGGACTCGGTCAAATCCTTTACGCGGGTGTCGGGGTTGATGCCCGTCTGCGCCAGGATATCCTGGGCGCTCTTTCTGCCAATACCATAGATATAAGTCAAACCGATCTCGATTCGCTTATCCTTGGGCAGGTCAATACCGGCAATACGTGCCATACTTTAAAGCACCTCCACTTTCTACTTAGCCCTGTCTCTGCTTGTGCTTGGGATTCTCGCAAATGACCATGACACGGCCTTTGCGGCGAATGACCTTGCACTTCTCGCACATGGGCTTCACGGACGGTCTTACTTTCATTACTGTAACCTCCTACTTACTACGCCAGGTAATCCGGCCACGGGTCAGGTCATAGGGCGACATCTCTACCGTCACCTTGTCACCGGGCAGTATCCTGATGAAATTCATTCTGAGCTTTCCGGAAATATGCGCCAATATCGTGTGTCCATTTCCAATGTCTACTTGGAATGTGGTGTTGGGCAGCGATTCGACGACCACGCCCTCCACTTCGATCATGTCGGATTTTGCCAAGTTACAATCCCTCCTGGTCTGGATTACCGCTGCTCCACGCAGCGATGGCTCTACGAAGCTCACTGTTGGTGACTTTTTCGTTGCTTCTGATCTTCCCGGCGACAGGGCTTTGGCTCGTACCCGCCAGCGCCACGTGTTTGCACCGCTTGCGCTTGGGATTCTCCAGCCGCCGCCTTTTGCCGTCGGCCAGCAGGAGGAAGTCACCCTCTGTCGCAAGCACAAAGAAGTAACTCCCCTTGTCCCTGCCGGCGATCGCTTTTACGATGTCTGATTTGGCAATGTCCATGGTCACACCAGCGATTTCTCAGGGTCCGTCAGAAGCTCCGGCTCCCCGTCGGTGATGAGGATGGTGTTCTCGTAGTGAGCGGCGTTTTTTCCGTCGGCGGTCTTCACCGTCCAGCCGTCGCTCATCTGGATGATTGACGCTGTGCCGGCGTTCACCATCGGCTCCACGGCAATGGTCATGCCCCGCAGCAGGCGGGGGCCGTGACCCGGCTCACCGAAGTTGGGCACCTCGGGGGCCTCATGCAGCTTCCTTCCTACGCCGTGACCGACGTATTCCCGGACGATACCGAAGCCCTGCGCCTCCACATAACTCTGGATCGCATGGGAGATATCCTTCACGTGATACCCCTCCCGGGCGTACTTCAGCCCCTCAAAGAAGCTCTGCTGGGTCACGCGGATCAGGCGCATGGCCTCGTCGGACACCTTTCCGCAGGGATAGGTACCGGCGCAGTCGCCGTGGAAGCCCCCGATGTAGGCGCCCACATCTACACTGACGATATCGCCCTCGCGCAGCACCCGCTTGCCGGGGATGCCGTGGATAATCTCGTCGTTGACACTGATACAGGCGCTGGCGGGAAAACCTCCGTAGTTGAGAAACGAAGGAGTCGCACCCTGCGACGTGATAAACTCGAACACTGCCTTGTCAATTTGGTGGGTTGTTACGCCGGGTTTTACCATATCCCGTGCCAAGGCACGGGCAGCCGCGGTAATTTTTCCCGCCCGGCGCATCAGTTCGATCTCGCGGTTGGATTTCAAGGTGATCATACTCACACCTCACACCCCAGTACCGCCAGGATCGCCCGGGAAGTCTCGTCCACACTGGGCCGATCCTCCACGGTTTTCAGAATCCCACGGGCCTCGTAGAAACCCTTGAGGGGCTCTGTCTCTCTATGATAGACCGACAGACGATCCAAGACCGTCTCCGGCTTATCATCCTTGCGCTGCACCAGCCTGCCGCCGCACACGTCACACACGCCTTCGACCTTGGAGGGAACACTGACGATGTGATAGCTTGCGCCGCAGGACTCGCAGACACGGCGGCCGCTCATCCGCCGGACGATACGCTCGTCCGGGATCTCGATGGCCACCACGGCGTCGAACCTGATTCCGGCGTTCTCCAGCGCCTCAGCTTGGGCGATCGTGCGGGGCACGCCGTCCAGGATGTAGCCGCTCTGGCAGTCGCTCTCCTGCAGGCGCTCGCTGATGACGTCGATGATCACCTCATCTGGCACCAGTTGGCCGGCGTCCACATAGCTCTTGGCCTTCAGACCTACAGGCGTCTCATTCTTGATCGCTGCGCGCAGGATGTTGCCCGTGGAGATGGTGGGAATCCCCAGCTTCTCCTGCAGGATGGCAGCCTGCGTGCCCTTACCGGCGCCAGGAGCGCCCAAAAGGATCAGTTTCATAACGCACCTCTTATTCCAGGAACCCCTTGTACTGACGCATCAGCATCTGGGACTCCAGCGCCTGGACGGTCTCCAGCGCCACACCGACCACGATGATGACGGAGGTACCTCCGATGCCCAGGTTCGCCATGTTCACGGCCTTGCCGATGATCAGCGGGCAGATGGCCACGACACCCAGGTAGATGGCGCCGAACAGCGTCACCTTGTTCAACACCTTCCGGATGAAGTCAGCGGTAGGCTTGCCGGGACGGAAGCCGGGGATAAAGCCGCCGTTCTTCTTCAGGTTGTTGGAGACCTCCACGGGGTTGAACTGGATGGTGGAGTAGAAGTAGCTGAAGCCAATGATCAACAGCAGATAGATGATCATATACAGCACCGACTTGGTGTCGATGGCCTTCAGCAGCCCATAAGCAAAGGTGCCCTCCTTGGGTGTTGGGAAGAAAGCCGCCACCGTAGCGGGCAGCATAGCCAACGACTGGGCAAAGATGATGGGCAGCACGCCGGACATGTTCACCTTCATGGGGAGGGTGGATGCCTGACCGCCGTACATCTTGCGGCCCACCTGGCGCTTGGCATACTGCACAGGGATCCGCCGCTCGGCGCCGTTGACCCAGGTAATCAGCACGATCAGGGCCAGCACGCCCACCACGATCAGCAGGACCATCCACCACTTGAAGGTGCCGGCGCGCAGGCCGGAGATCATAGCGTTGATGGTGGTGGGAACACGGCTCAGAATACCGGCAAACAGGATCATGGAGATGCCGTTGCCGATGCCGAATTCGGTGATCTGCTCACCCATCCACATGACAAAGGCGCTGCCGGCAATGAAGGACATGATGATGACCAGAGCGGACCAGACGCCGGAGGCAGTCAGGATGCCGTAATTCTTCATCAGCATGTAGTAGCCATAGCCCTGCAGAACAGCGATGCCTATCGTGGCATAGCGGGTGATGGACTGGATCTTCTTCTTGCCCTCCTCGCCGCCGTCCCGGGCCAGCCTCTCCAGGGCGGGGATGGCCATGGTCAGCAGCTGGATGATGATGGAACTGTTGATATAGGGCTGCACGCCCAGGGCAAACACCGTGGCGTTTGCGAAGGCGCCGCCGGACATCACGTTGTACAGTCCCAGCACAGTGGTGCTCAGCTGATCGATATAGGTGCTCAGCAGCTTGGTGTCCACATAGGGCACAGGGATAGCGTTACCGATGCGGAAGATCAGCAGAACCAGCGCGGTAAATACGATCTTCTTGCGAAGCTCAGGGATCGCCCACGCCTTGCGAATCGTCGCAATCACGTCAGATCACCTCAGCCTTTCCGCCGGCTGCCTCGATCGCTTCCTTGGCAGCCTGGGAAAAAGCATTGGCCTGTACAGTCACCTTTTTGGTCACGCTGCCGTTGCCCAGGACTTTGTAGCCATACTCACACTTGCTCAGGATACCCTTGGCAAGCAGAGCCTCCGCGGTGACGATCTCGCCGTCCTCAAACCGGTTGAGGGCACTCAGGTTGATGATCTCCAGGGGTTTTGCAAAGATGTTGTTGAAGCCGCGCTTGGGTACACGGCGGGCCAGCGGCATCTGGCCGCCCTCGAACCCGATGCGGGTGCCGCCGCCGGAGCGGGCCTTCTGGCCCTTGTGGCCGCGGCCTGCGGTCTTACCGTTGCCGGAGCCGGCGCCGCGGCCCTTGCGATAGGCCGCCTTGGTAGAGCCGGTGGCGGGAGACAGTTCGTTCAGTTTCATTCTCTCGCACCTCCTTATTCAGCTTCGGTCACCTGCAGCAGGTAACCGATCTTGGCGATTTTGCCCTTGGTCTGGGCGTTGTCGGGCTGGACAGTGGTGTCGCCGATTTTGCGCAGGCCCAGAGAGTGGGCGGTGGCGATGTGCTTATCCAGTCTGCCGTTGAGGCTCTTGACGAGCTTGATGTTCAGATTAGCCATGGTTGCCCCTCCTTAACTGACGATCTCGTCAGGGGTCTTGCCGCGGGTGCGGGCGACCTCTTCCGGCGTGCGCAGGGCCTTGAGGCCCTCGAAGGTGGCGGCCACCACGTTGACCGCGGTGTTGGAACGCAGGCACTTGGTACGGATATCCTTGATGCCGGCAGCTTCCATGATGATACGCACCGGGCCGCCGGCAATCACGCCGGTACCGGGGGCGGCGGGCTTCATCAGCACACGGCCTGCGCCGGCCTCGCCGATCACCTCGTGGGGGATGGTGGACCCGGACAGGGATACGCTGATCATGTTCTTCTTGGCGTCCTCAATGCCCTTGCGGATGGCCTCGGGCACCTCGGCGGCCTTGCCCAGGCCGAAGCCGACCTTGCCCTTGCCGTCGCCGACCACCATGAGAGCGGAGAACTTCATGACGCGGCCGCCCTTGACCGTCTTGGAGACGCGGTTGGTCGCTACGACCCGCTCGATATACTCGCTGGGTTCTCTTTCAAATCTAGCCATTGTCAGTACTCCTCCTCTCTTAGAATTCCAGGCCGCCCTCACGGGCGCCTTCGGCCAGCTCGGCCACACGGCCGTGATACAGGTAACCGCCGCGGTCGAATACGACCTTGTCAATGCCCTTGGCCTTGCAGCGCTCGGCCACCAGCTTGCCCACAGCGCGGGCCGCGGTCTTGTTGCCGCCGTTGCCCTCGATCTCCTTGTCCAGGGAGGAGGCAGAGACCAGCGTGTTGCCGGCCACGTCGTCGATCACCTGGGCGTAGATATTCTTCTCGCTGCGGAACACGTTCAGACGGGGACGCTCGGGGGTGCCGGACACCTTGGAGCGGACTCTCTTGTGGCGCTTCAGCCGCTGCGCGTTGGTATTGGGTCTCTTAATCATTTACTCCGCACCTCCTTACTTCTTGGCGCCAGTCTTACCCACCTTGCGGCGGATGACTTCATCGACATACTTGATTCCCTTGCCCTTGTAAGGCTCGGGGGGACGCTTCTCGCGGACTTCCGCCGCGAACTGGCCCACCATCTGCTTGTCGCAGCCGGAGATGACCACCTTGTTGGCGGACGGCACGTCGATGGTGATGCCATCGATCTCAGGCACGATGACCTGATGGGAGTAACCCAGGTTCATGACCAGGTTGCTGCCCTCTTTGGCGGCACGGTAACCGACGCCGTTGATCTCCAGCTCCTTCTTGAAGCCTTCGCTGACGCCGACGACCATGTTGTGCAGCAGGGCGCGGGTCATGCCGTGAAGCGCGCAGTGCGCCTTGTCGTCGGAGGGGCGCTTGACGTGGATGGTGTTGCCCTCCTGCTCCAAGATCATCTCCGGATGCAGGTTCTGGGTCAGGGTACCCTTGGGGCCCTTGACGGTGACAACGTTGTTCTCTGCGATGGTGACTTCCACACCGGCGGGAACGGTAATGGGCATTCTTCCAATTCTAGACATGGCTGCAATACCTCCTTACCATACGAACGCCAGGACTTCACCGCCGACGTGCGCCGCGCGAGCAGCCTTATCGGTCATGACGCCCTTGGAGGTGGATACGATGGCAATGCCCAAGCCGCGCAGGACACGGGGCAGTTCATCGGCGCCCACGTAGACACGCAGGCCGGGCTTGGACACACGGCGCAGACCGGTAATGACCTTCTCCTTGCCGGCGTTGTACTTCAGGGCGATGCGGATGATACCCTGGGTACCGTCGTCCACGATCTGATAGGACTTGATGTAGCCCTCGTCCAGCAGGATCTGAGCGATGCTCTTCTTCATGTTGGAGGCGGGGACATCCACAGTCTCATGCTTTGCATTGTTGGCGTTGCGGATACGGGTCAGCATATCGGCAACAGGGTCAGTGATGTGCATTTTGTGATCCTCCTATTTTAGAGTTACAGGCTCTCGCCTGTTCAGGCAGCGAGGTATCACTGCTAATTTGGAGCGTCCGCCGTGGGATGGAACGTGTAATTAACAGTGACCTTTCGCCATCCTTGTATGCCTTGGGGACTGACTTCCCCTTTCAGCAGCAGTTGTGTGGGATTTTACCAGGAAGCCTTGCGGACACCGGGGATCTCGCCCTTGTAAGCCAGGTTCCGGAAGCAGATACGGCACACGCCGTAGTCACGCAGATAGGCGTGGGGGCGGCCGCAGATCTTGCAGCGGTTGTACTTACGGGTGGAGAACTTCGCGGGAGCCTTCTGCTTCAGCTTCATAGACAGCTTTGCCATGTTCGTACTCCTCCTACTCAGCGTTCAAAGGGAGCGCCGACCAGGGTCAGCAGCTCACGGGCTTCTTCATCGGTCTGGGCCGTGGTGCAGATAACGATATCCATGCCGCGGATCTTGTCGATCTTGTCGTACTCGATCTCAGGGAAGATCAGCTGCTCCTTGACGCCCAGAGCATAGTTGCCGCGGCCGTCGAAGGCGTTGGCGCTGATGCCGCGAAAGTCGCGCACGCGGGGCAGAGCCACATTGAACAGGCGATCCAGGAACTCCCACATCTTGTCGCCGCGCAGCGTCACCTTGGCGCCAACGGGCATGCCCTCACGCAGCTTAAAGTTGGCCACGGACTTCTTGGCGATGGTGACGATGGCCTTCTGGCCGGTGATGGCGCTCAGGTCCTTCACCACGGCATCCAGCACCTTGGGGTTCTCACGGGCCTCGCCGCAGCCCACGTTCACGACCACCTTGTCGATCCGGGGGATCTGCATGGTGGACTTGTAACCGAACTTCTTGAAGAGAGCGGGAGCCACTTCCTCGGTGTATTTAACTTTCAGACGTGCCATATTTCACTGCTCTCCTTTCTCAAAGCTCGGCGCCGCAGTGCTTGCACACGCGGACCTTCTTGCCGTCCTTGATCTCCATGGCGACGCGGGTGGGCTTGTCGCACTTGGGGCAGACGACTTGGACCTTGCTGGCGTACAGGGGGGCCTCACGCTTGACGATGCCGCCCTCCTCGCCCTGCTTGCGGGGCTTGATGTGGCAGGTCACCATGTTGGCGCCCTCGACGACGACCTTGCGCTCGCTGGGGATGGTGCCCAGCACCTTGCCGGTCTTGCCCTTGTCCTTGCCGGACAGGACGATGACCTTGTCGTTCTTCTTGATCTTCAAACTATTCATTCTCCGGACCTCCTCAAATTACTTCGGGAGCCAGGGACAGGATCTTCATGTAGTCCTTGTCGCGCAGCTCGCGAGCAACCGGCCCAAAGATACGGGTACCTCTGGGGTTCTTGTCGTCCTTGATCAGGACGGCGGCGTTGTCATCAAAGCGGACATAGGTGCCGTCGTTGCGGCGGACGCCCTTGGCGCTGCGGACGATAACGGCCTTGACGACCTCGCCCTTTTTCACCTGGCCGCCGGGAGTGCTCTTGCGCACGGAGGCGACGATCACATCGCCGATGTTGCCGTACTTGCGCTTGGAGCCGCCCAGGACCCGGATGCACTTGATCTCCTTGGCGCCGGTATTATCGGCAACCTTCAGATAGGATTCCTGCTGGATCATACGTCGGCACCTCCTTACTTAGCCTTCTCGACGATCTCGACCACGCGCCAGCGCTTGTCCTTGGACAGGGGGCGGGTCTCCATCACCTTCACTACATCGCCAACACCGCAGGTGTTGTTCTCATCGTGGGCCTTCAGCTTGTATGTCCGGCCGACGATCTTCTTATACAGGGGGTGGGCGACGCGGTCTTCGATGGCGACCACCACGGTCTTGTCCATCTTGTCGGAGATGACCTTGCCCACGCGGGTCTTGCGGGAGGAAACTCTCTTCTCTTCCATGTTACTTCTCCTCCTTTTCACGGATAACGGTCTTGACGCGGGCAATATCACGCTTGGTTTGGGCGATCTTGAGAGGATTGTCCAGCTGATTGGTTGCGTGCTGCATACGCAGGAAGAACAGGTCCTTCTTCAGGGAGGCGAGCTTTTCGTTGAGCTGCTCGACGCTCATGGCACGTACTTCAGTTGCCTTCATCTCATTCACCTACTTCCTCAGCGGCGAGGTCCTCACGCTTGACGATCTTCGTCTTGATAGGCAGCTTGTGGCTGGCCAGACGGAGCGCCTCGCGGGCGACCTCTTCGGAGACACCGGCGATCTCAAACATGACACGGCCGGGCTTGACGACTGCGACCCAGTACTCGGGAGAGCCCTTACCGGAACCCATGCGGGTCTCGGCCGGCTTCTCGGTAACGGGCTTATCGGGGAAGATCTTGATCCACACCTGACCGCCGCGCTTGGTATAGCGGGTCATGGCGATACGGGCGGCTTCGATCTGATTGCTGGTGATCCACGCGGGTTCAACAGCGACGAGGCCGAACTCACCGTACGTGACGGTGTTGCCTCTGGTGGCCTTGCCGGTGAGGCGGCCACGGTGTACTCTGCGGTACTTGACTCTCTTGGGCAGAAGCATTACTGCGCGCCTCCTTCCTTTTTCTCTGCAGGTCTGCGATCACCCTCGGGGCGAGGGCCGCGGTTGAAGCCGCCCTCACGGCGCTGACCGTCGCGGTTGAAGCCGCCCTCGCGGCGCTGGCCGTCGCGGTTGAAGCCGCCCTCGCGGCGCTGACCATCGCGGTTGAAGCCACCTCGGCGATCGCCGTCACGGCGGCCGCGGCGCTCACGGCGCTCCTGATAGGGCTTGCTGGTATCCAGCGTGCGGGGGGTGGTGCGCAGGGTCTGGGTCAGGATCTCGCCCTTGTAGATCCACACCTTCACGCCGATGCGGCCGAAAGTGGTGGCAGCCTCAGCAAAGCCGTAGTCGATGTCGGCGCGCAGGGTCTGCAGGGGGATGGTACCCTCGTGATAGTGCTCGGTGCCGGCGATCTCGCGGCCGCCCAGACGCCCGTTGCAGTTGCACTTGATGCCCTTGGCGCCGGCGCGCATGGCGCGGCCCATGGCGTTCTTCATGGCACGGCGGTGAGAAATGCGCTTCTCGATCTGAGCGGCGATGTTCTCGGCCACCAGCTGTGCATCCATATCCGGGTTGCGGATCTCGACAATGTTCAGCTTGACCTTCTTGCCGATCAGCTTCTCCACGCTCTTGCGGTATTCCTCCACCTGCTCGCCGCCCTTGCCGATGACGATGCCGGGACGGGCCACGTGCAGATAGATGGTCACGGCCTCGCTGCTGCGCTCAATCTCGATCTTGGAGACGCCCGCGGCAAAGAGGAGCTTCTTCAGGTACTGGCGGATCTTGTGGTCCTCGACCAGCAGGTCGCCCACCTTTTCATTGCTGGCATACCAACGGGAATCCCAGTCTTTGATGACGCCCACGCGCATGCCGTGGGGATTTACTTTCTGTCCCATAAAACTGTCTCCTCCCTTTAGTCTCTCTCAGCGACGGCCAGCGTCACATGAGAGGTTCTCTTGTTGATGCGATAGGCGCGACCCTGAGCACGGGGCATCATGCGCTTCAGGATGGGACCGGGCGTGGCGTACACCTGGGTGACCACCAGCTTGTCGCCGTCCATGTTGAAGTTGTTCTCCGCATTGGCACAGGCGCTCTTGAGCAGCTTGACCAGGGGCTCGGAGGCGGACTTGGGGGTGCTCATCAGGATGGCCATGGCGGTCTTGGTATCCTTGCCGCGGATCAGATCGCATACGATCTGGACCTTGCGGGGAGAGATGCGGACGTATCTCAAATAAGCTTTAGCTTCCATGTTCTGCATCCTCCTTACTTAGACTTGGTGTGGCCGCGGAAGGTGCGGGTGGGCGCGAACTCACCCAGCTTGTGACCCACCATATCCTCCTGGATATAGACGGGCACGTGACGGCGGCCGTCGTGCACGGCGATGGTATGGCCGACGAAGGAGGGGAAGATAGTGGAGCTGCGGCTCCAAGTCTTCAGCACGTTCTTCTCGCCGGTCTTGTTCATTTCCTCGACCCGCTTCAGCAGCTCAGGGGCAACATACGGGCCTTTTTTAATGGATCTGCTCATATTTCACTTGCCTCCTTTACTTCACGTTGCGGCGCTTGACAATGAACTTGTCAGTGGGATTCTTCTTGCTGCGGGTCTTGTAGCCCAGAGCAGGCTTGCCCCAAGGAGTGACGGGACCGGGACGGCCCACGGGGGACTTGCCCTCGCCGCCGCCGTGGGGGTGGTCAACGGGGTTCATAACGGAACCACGGACGGTGGGACGCCAGCCCATGTGGCGCTTACGGCCGGCCTTGCCGATCTGGATGTTCTCGTGCTCCAGATTGCCGACCTGGCCGATGGTGGCCTTGCAGTTGGTGCGGATGATGCGCACCTCGCCGGAAGGCATGCGGATCTGGGCGTTGTCGCCCTCCTTGGCCATCAGCTGGGCATAGGCGCCGGCGCTGCGGACCAGCTGTGCGCCCTTGCCGGGGTGCATCTCGACGTTGTGGATCACAGTACCCACGGGAATGTTGGCAATGGGCAGGCAGTTGCCGGGCTTGATGTCGGCCGCGGTGGAGGAGAGGACCTTGTCGCCCACGGACAGGCCCACGGGGGCGATGATATAGCGCTTCTCGCCGTCCTCATACTGCACCAGCGCGATGTTGGCGCTGCGGTTGGGGTCATACTCCAGGCGCAGCACGGTGGCTTCCATATCCACCTTGTCGCGCTTGAAGTCGATGTTGCGGTACTTCCGCTTCTCGCCGCCGCCGCGGTGGCGGACGGTGATGCGGCCATAGCTGTTGCGACCAGCGTTCTTCTTCAGCACCTCGGTCAGGCTGGCTTCGGGCTTGGCGTGCTTGTCGATGCCGTCAAAGCCGGAAACGGTCATGTGCCGGCGGGAAGGGGTGGTCGGCTTATAGGATTTGATAGACATTTGTTACACTCCTTCCTCTTACACCATACCCTCGAAGAACTCGATGGTCTTGGAATCTTCCGTCAGCTGGACATAGGCCTTTTTCCAATCCTTGCGCTTGCCGGGACGGGAGGCGCCCAGGCGTTTGGCCTTGCCCTTCATGTTGATGGTATTGACCTTGGCGACCTTGACGCCGAAGATCTCCTCGACGGCCTTCTTGATCTCGATCTTGCCGGCGTCGGGAGCCACTTCGAAGACGTACTTCTTCTCGCCGGTGGCTTCCATGGAACGCTCGGTGATAATGGGCCGGATGATGATGTCATATACGTTAGCCATTACGCGAACACCTCCTGGATTACTGCGAGGGCTTCCTGATCCAGCACCAAGTACTTGGCCTTGAGCATGTCATAGACATTGATCAGGTTGGCCATGGTGACCTCGACGCCGGGGATATTGCGGGCGCTCTTGATGACGACCTCGTCCTTGGCGGGGGTGACCACCAGGGACTTGCCGTCGGCCTTGACGGCGCCCAGGAACGCGCGGAAGTCCTTGGTCTTGATGCTGTCCAGCTTGATGGCATCCACAACGATGATCTCGTTGGCGGCGGCCTTGGCGGACAGGACGGACTTGAGGGCCAGTCTCTTGACCTTCTTGTTCAGAACGTAAGAGTAGCTGCGGGGCTTGGGGGCGAACACGATACCGCCGTGGGTCCACTGGGGGGCGCGGGTGCTGCCCTGCCGGGCGTGACCGGTGCCCTTCTGGCGCCAGGGCTTCTTGCCGCCGCCGGAGACCTCGCCGCGGGTCAGGGCGCTCTGGGTTCCCTGCCGGCAGTTGGCCAGGTGGTTTTTGACCACTTCATGCACGACAGCCTCGTTGGGCTCGATACCGAAGATGCTGTCCTTCAGTTCGGCAGTACCGACGGTCTCGCCGGCCATATTCAACACGTTGATGGTAGACATTTCCGTAAGCACTCCTTTCCTTACTTCGTACGGGCGGAAGCCTTCTGGGGATTACGGCCGGAAGCCTTCTGCGGGTTGTTGCTGATGCCGGCCTCGACATTCTTGACGCGGTGGACCTTGACAGTGCTCTTCAGGGTGACCAAGCCGCCCTTGGGGCCGGGGACCGCGCCGCGGACGGCGATCAGGTTCAGCTCTGGATCCACGCGCACAACGCTCAGGTTCTGAACGGTGACGGTGTCAACGCCCATCTGGCCGGCGCCGATCTTGCCCTTGAAGATACGGGAGGGATCTGTGGTGGAGCCCATGGAGCCGGCGTGACGGTGCACGGGGCCGCCGCCGTGGCTGGTGGGGGTGCGCTGGGCGCCCCAGCGCTTGATGACGCCCTGGTAGCCGTGGCCCTTGCTGGTGCCGGTCACGTCCACAAAGTCGCCCTCTTTAAAGGTGTCGGCCTTGATAATGTCGCCCACGTTCAGTTCGTCGGCGTTCTCCAGGTCAAACTCGCGCAGATACTTCTTGGGGGCCACGCCTGCCTTGTTCAGGTGACCCAGCTCGGGCTTGGTCAGCTTCCGCTCGGGGATGTCCTCGTAGCCCAGCTGCACAGCCTCATAGCCTTCCTTCTCAGAAGTCTTCTTCTGAACGACGACGCAGGGGCCCGCCTCGATTACGGTGACGGGGAGCACCTTGCCGTTCTCATCGAAGATCTGAGTCATGGCAACTTTCTTGCCGATGATTGCTTTCATGTATGATCCTCCTTAAAGGTTATTGGTCGACATAGTTCAATCCGCATTGGGAACGGACCGCTTGCTCTGCCGACGTAACCCGTCCGCCTTACGCAAGTCAGCGGACCGTGGGTTGCAAGCATGTTTATATTGTGTACCGCGTGCGTCAGGCGGCGGGGACTCGGCTTGAGATGCGCTGTAATGCTATAATTGTATATAATGTGTTACAGCTTGATCTCGATCTCCACGCCAGCGGGCAGGTCCAGGGCCATCAGGGCCTCCACCGTCTTGGGAGTGGACTTGGTGATGTCGATGAGTCGCTTGTGGGTGCGGCGCTCGAACTGCTCACGGCTGTCCTTGTACTTGTGGGTCGCACGCAGGATGGTAACGACCTCTTTCTTGGTGGGCAGAGGAATGGGGCCGGACACAGCAGCGCCAGTACGCTTGGCGGTCTCCACGATCTTCTCTGCGCTCTGGTCGATGACCTGGTGGTCATAGGCCTTCAGACGAATGCGAATCATTTGCTTTGCCATTTGGTTTGTTCCTCCATCTTTTTCGTACGGTTTTTTCTCTGACCTACTGCCGTACGGCGAGAGCTTTCTCTGCACGCTCATCCGTGCGTATCATTCCGACTCATAAGAAACACCGGCACAATCCGGCCGGTGTCTCTTATGGCGCAGCGATCTACGCTGGCGCACAGGATTCTCTCAGCCGCCCGATTATCGGACATACTCCCCGGAAGTTACCTCCTTGCAGAGCAATCTCCCGGTTCATCGCAGTTGCAAACGCCCCCGGGTGTGTACCACCTCGGACACGCGTGCCCAATAATGATAAAAGAAAATCCCCTCGTTGTCAAGGGGATTTTCTCTTGTTTTTCTAAAAATTTGCAGAAAATTTCGTGGGGATGCACAAACTTGAAGAGTTCTTCCAGAATTCTGCCGCAGCGGCGGAAACTGCTTCATCGTAATTTCTGACGACATGTGTGTCAGAAATTCCCCCTCGCAGACCACGCAGTGTGCGAGTACAAGTGAGTGCGCAGGGCGGTCTGCAGATCCATCTCGCCCAAAAGCTGAGGATTTTGGGCAAGGAGGATCAATACGCCACGCCCCAGTAGATATCGGTGGTGCACTCCTTGCCGCACACGGGGCATCTTCCCACGGTGCCGGACTGGTCAAAGGGCATGCAGCGGCTGGATACACCAGCCTTCTCCTTCATGGCCAACTCGCATTCCAAACTGCCGCACCATTTGGTGCGGGCAAATCCTCCCCGGCCCTCGGCCATGGCCTTGACCTCCTCCCAGGAGGTCATGTCGAAGCAGTTCTCCTCCAGGTTCCGGGAGGCCATGTCGTACAGGTTGTCGTGGACCTGCTGCAGCAGATCGGCCACGGCGCTCTCCAAATCGGCCAACGGCACGAAGGTCTTCTCGCCGGTGTCGCGGCGGGCGATGCAGCACTGCTCTTTCTCGATATCCCGGGGCCCGATCTCCACCCGCAGAGGCACACCCTTCATCTCATACTGGGCGAACTTCCAGCCAGCGGACTGCTCGCTGTCATCGATCATGACCCGCAGGCCCGCGGCGGTGAGCCGCTCCTTCAGGGCCGCGGCGGCCTCCAGCACGCCGGGCTTATGCTGGGCGATGGGGAGCACCACCACCTGCGTGGGAGCGATGGCGGGCGGCAGCACCAGGCCGTTGTTGTCGGAGTGGGTCATGATGACCGCACCGATCAGGCGGCTGCTGGCGCCCCAAGAGGTCTGGAACGGATACTGCAGGGTGTTGTCCCGGCCGGTAAAGGTCACGTCGTAGGCCCGGGCAAACTTGTCGCCGAAATAGTGGCTGGTGCCGGACTGGAGGGCCTTGTGGTCTTTCATCATGCACTCGATGGTGTAGGTAGCCTCGGCGCCGGCGAACTTCTCCTTATCGGTCTTGCGGCCCTTGACCACCGGCATGGCCAGCGCATCGCGGCAGAAGTCGGCATAGCAGTTCAGCTGCTGCTCCGTCTCCGCCTGGGCCTCCTCCGCCGTCTCGTGGATGGTATGGCCCTCCTGCCACCAGAACTCACGGCTGCGCAGGAAGGGGCGGGTGGTCTTCTCCCATCGGATTACGCTGCACCACTGGTTGTAGAGCATGGGCAGCTGCCGCCAGGTGTGGAGCACATGGGCAAAGTGGTCGCTGAACATAGTCTCGGAGGTGGGGCGGAACGCCAATCGCTCCTCCAGCTTCTCGCTGCCGCCGTGGGTGACCCAGGCCACCTCCGGAGCAAAGCCCTCCACCAGCTCCCCCTCCTTCTTCAGCAGGCTCTCGGGGATCAGTACCGGCATAGCCACGTTCTCATGTCCCGTCTTTTTGAACTCGGCGTCCATCAGCCGCTGGATGTTTTCCCAGATGGCATAGCCATAGGGGCGCAGGATCAGGAACCCTTTAACGCTGGAATAGTCTACCAGCTCCGCCTTCAGGCAGATATCTGTATACCACTTGGCAAAATCCTCCTCCATGGGAGTGATCGCATCCACTTTTCTCTGATCGTTGGCCATAAAATCTTACCTCTACCATAATAGATTGACCGCCGCAGCAGCTTGCTGTCGAATGTTAATTGTATCGGCCCGACCCCCGCTTGTCAAGTCTCTGTGGCATATAAAATATCCTGCGCTACGGGGCGGTAGAACAGCTGCTCCGCCGCCCGGAAGTCCCGGGTCTGTCCCATCAGCCACATCAGCTTGCATACCGCCGCCTCGGTGGTCATGTCGTAGGCCTCCAGCAGACGCAGCGTACTCTTGAGTCGCACCCCCACGTGGTAGACCGTCAGGTCGCTGCCCTCGTTGGGCACCTGAGTGGTCATGACGATAAGCCGCCCGCGCTCTACGCCGCTGCGCAGCGACTCGTAGAGGTCATTGTACTCCGGCAGGCCGCCCACACCGAAGCTCTCGATGACCAAGCCGGCATAGCGGTCCAGCATGAAATCCAGCAGTGCCCGATCCGTGCCGGGGATCAGCTTCAGCAGCCCCACGTTGGTCTCCAGCGCATCGTAAAACACCGGCGCCGCACCGGCGGAGCAGGTCAGATACTGCAGCAGATGCTCGTCCTGTATCACCGCCAGATCCGGGTAGTTGACGCTGGAGAAGGCCTGAAAGCTCTTGGAATAGGTTTTGCGGGCGCGGGTGCCCAGGATCACTTTGCCGTTGAATACGATTTGCACGCCGCCTCCGCCGCGGCAGGCGTACAGAAAGGCGTCGGTCAGGTTGCGCTTGGAGTCAGTGCTGTCGAACCAGATGGGCTTCTGGGCGCCGGTCAGCACGATGGGCTTGGGGCAATCCTGGATCAGATAGCTGAGCGCCGCGGCGGTGTAGGCCATAGTGTCGGTGCCGTGGCTGATGACGAAGCCGTCGTAATCGGCGTAGTGCGCCCGGACCGCGCGGGCGATGCCCAGCCAGTGCTCCGGGCGGAGATTGGTGCTGTCCAGCGCATAGAGCTGGATGCAGTCCACCCGACACATCTCCCCAATCCGGGGCACGGCGGCGAGCAGCTGCTCCGTGTTCAGCTCCGGCACCAATCCCTCCGGCGTGATGTCCGAAGCGATGGTACCGCCGGTGCCGATCATCAGGATCCTCTTCATGGCGCGCCCCCTCTCACATATCCCGGTTATCCATGGCGGCCAAACCGAAGCGCACCGCCTGCTCGATCTGCCGGCGGCCGTCCTCGTCCGCCGTCTCATAGTCCGCCCGCAGCTTCTGCAGAAACAGCCCCCGCAGAGAGTCGTCGCCGCAGTGGGCCCAGATGTCCTGCTTCATGCGAGTCTGATCCCGCACCTCCAGCGCGTAAAAGCGGTCCGCCAGTTCCTGCCGCAGCCGCTCTGTCCGGATGGGCTCCGCCGTCTCCCCGGTTAACATAATGCGGTAGATGTCCCGCTCCGTATCCCGTGGCAACCGGTTGGCTACGGCGGCCAGCGGATCGCTGTCCGTCACGTCCACGGTGAGGATCTCATAGCGCCGCCGGCCAAAGGGCACGAATTGCAGCGCCGCGCGGCCTGGCTCCACCGTGCCGCACAACACACCCTTCTCCCCCAACTCGTCAAAGCCGCGTCCCTCCGGGCAGCCGGGGTAGGCATAATATGTACGTCCGGCCCGCAGCACGCCGGAAAAGGCGTGCTGATGGCCCAGCGCCGCATAATCCACACCGGCCCGCTGCAGCTGCTCCGCATTCAGCGGTCGGTAGACGCTCTCGCGCCCCCCCAGATCGCCGTGGAGCACCAGCAGATGTGTCCGCCCATCGTCCGGAGCGGTAAAGCCGTCCAGCACCGCGCCGTCCGCCCCGGTGGGGGCGGTGAAGGCCGCGCCCCAAACGCAGCAGTCATACTGGGGAAAATCCAATGCAGTCAGCTTGTCCTCTGTAAACACATGGACGTTTTCCGGCCACAGGATGCGGCCGTAGGCGCCGGCGGGATCATACCAGTCGTGGTTGCCCGGGGCGATGACCACATGGCCGTCAAAGCGTCCCAACGCCAGCGCCAGATCCTCACCGGTCTGGCTGAAGATATCGTCAGAGTCAAACAGATCGCCGGCGAGCAGCATTAGCTGCACGCCCTGCTCATTGCCGTAGTCCGCCAGGCGGCTCACCAGTTGGCGGCTCTCCTGCCGCCGCTGCCGGGCCTGCTCCTCGCCCAAAGCGCCGAAGGCGCTGTCCAGATGGAAATCCGCCGCGTGCAGGATCCTGACCATCATGCTTCCTCCCCGCTCTGCCACGCCTTGCACACGTCGATCCACTCTTTGAAATTCGCCCCACAGCACCGCTCCAGTTCCTCGCAGGTCAGTTCGATGGCGGAGGAGGCGCTTCCCACCGCCGGGAACACCGTGTCGAACCGACGCAGGGATACGTCCAGATACGTCTCCACCTCCGGCGGCAGTGCAAAGGGGCACACGCCGCCCACGGCATGGCCGGTCCGCTCCAGAGCCTCGTCCGCCGTCAACATTTTAGCCTTGATGCGGAACTGCTGTTTGTACTTGCCGTTGTCCACCTTGGCGTCTCCGGCGGCCACCACTAGGATGGTTCTGTCCTCTGCACGGAAGCTCAGCGTCTTGGCGATCCGGGCGCCCTCCACGCCCAGCGCCAGCGCCGCCAGCTCCACCGTGGCGCTGGACATGTCAAACTCCTGTATCCGGCCGGCCACACCGAAGCTCTTCAGGTATTCTCTCGCTTTTTCAATAGACATATCCATCCCCTCTTTTTATCGAATGTCTACCCGCTCCGCTGCCGTGCACAAACCGGTGGCGTCGTCCAAGGTGAAGATACAGCCCTGAGCCTTGCAGGGGCCCTCCGCCGCGCGGTAGCGTCCCGGCAGGCCGCCCAGAAAGCTTTCGATGGATTGCTCGGGCCGGATGCCCAGCACCGACTCGATGGGTCCGGTCATGCCCAGGTCGGTGATGTAGCCCGTCCCGCTGGGGAACACACGCTCATCGGCGGTGGGCACGTGGGTGTGGGTGCCCCACAGCGCGCTGACACGGCCATCCAGATAGTAGGCCATCGCCAGCTTCTCGCTGGTGGCCTCGGCGTGGAAATCCACCAGTGTAAAAGTGGGCCTGTCGTCCCTCGCCAGCAGTCTGTCCGCCGTGGTGAAGGGATCGGCGGCCTTCCAGTCCAGGTCGCAGCGGCCGATCAGGTTCATAACGCCGATCCGAATGTGGCCGCAGTCGTACACGCCCCAGCCACGGCCCGGCACCCGGGCGGAAAAGTTGGCCGGCCGCAGGATGTAACGGTTTTCATCCGCGTAGTCGGCAATCTGCACCCGTCCCCAGGCGTGGTTGCCCAGAGTGATCACGTCCGCGCCGGCGGCGAACAGTCCGTCCGCCTGCTCCGGCGTCAAGCCCACGCCGGACACATTCTCCCCGTTGATGACGGTGAAGGCAATATTCTTCAGTTTCTTGAAGGCCGGCAGGTGCTTTTGCAGGTGGCGCACGCCGCTCTCGCTGGTGACGTCCCCCAGCGCCAGAATATGATAGAGCATGTTGTAGTTCCTTTCCGGCAGTATTGTTTTACACATTGTGTCTTTAAGGAGATTATACCATAAAATGGCCGCCTTGCAACCGCGCCTCGGGTACTTTTCGAGCAGGGCCAAACAGAAAAGAGCGCCCATTGGGCGCCCTTTCCGGATCGACATTGTTTACTTGGCGTACTCCACGACCTTGGTCTCGCGCAGCACGTGGACCTTGATCTGGCCGGGATACTCCAGTTCGTTCTCGATGCGCTTGGCCAACTCCCGGGCCAGGATGACCATGTCGTCCTCGCTGACCTGCTCGGGCTTGACCATCACGCGCACCTCGCGGCCGGCCTGGATGGCATAGCTCTTCTCAACGCCGGGATAGGTTCCGGTGATCTCCTCCAGCTTCTCCAGACGCTTGATATAGTTCTCCAGGTTCTCGCGGCGGGCACCGGGGCGGGCGGCGGAGATGGCGTCGGCCGCCTGCACCAAGCAGGCTACCAGCGTCTTGCACTCAACGTCGCCATGATGGGCCTGCACCGCGTGGATGATGTCCTCTTTCTCCTTGTACTTGCGCAGATACTCCACGCCCAGGGCCACATGTGTGCCCTCGAACTCGTGGTCCAGCGCCTTGCCGATGTCGTGCAGCAGTCCGGCCCGCTTGGCGGCGTGGACGTCGGCGCCCAGCTCGGCGGCCATCATGCCGGCGATGTGGGACACCTCAATGGAGTGCTGCAGCACATTCTGGCCGTAGCTGGTGCGGTAGTGGAGCTTGCCCAGCAGCTTCTGCAGCTCGGGATGCAGGCTTCGCACGCCGGTCTCCAGTACGGCGCGCTCCCCCTCGGAGCGGATAACGCCGTCCACCTCGCGGCGGGCCTTCTCCACCATCTCCTCGATGTGGGTGGGATGGATGCGTCCGTCGGCGATCAGCTTGGTCAGAGCCAGACGGGCCACCTCGCGGCGGACCGGCTCAAAGCAGGACACAGTGATGGCCTCGGGCGTATCGTCGATGATCAGATCCGCACCGGTCAGGGTCTCCAGCGTGCGGATGTTGCGGCCTTCGCGGCCGATGATGCGGCCCTTCATCTCGTCATTGGGCAGGGGTACCACACTGACGGTGATTTCAGCCACATGATCGGCGGCACAGCGCTGGATGGCGGTGGCGACGATCTCGCGTGCGCGCTGATCGGCCTCCTCACGGGCACGGGCCTCGATCTCCTTGATCTTAAGGGCGGTCTCATGGGTCACGTCGGCTTCCACCTGCTCAATGAGATAGGCCTTGGCCTGCTCAGCGGTGAAGCCAGAGATGCGCTCCAGCATCTCGGTCTGGCTGCGCTTGATGAGCCGGATCTCCTCCTGCTCTTTCTCGGCGGCGGCGTGCTTGGCAGCCAGCGCCTCCTCCTTGCGTTCGATGGACTCGGTCTTGCGGTCGATGTTCTCTTCTTTCTGCTGCAGTCTGCGCTCCTGCTTCTGCAGGTCGGCGCGGCGCTCCTTGACTTCCTTCTCGTATTCATTTCGAGAGCGCAGGATCTCCTCCTTGGCTTCCACCAGGGCCTCGCGTTTCTTGCTCTCAGCGTTCTTGATGGCTTCGTTGACGATACGAAGCGCTTCCTCCTCCGCGTCAGCGATCTTGCGCTCGTCGCGCTTCGCCTTCTGCTGATGGATCAGAATACAAGCCAGGATGCCAAGCCCGAACGCCGCGACCGCCATGACGATGGCGATCCAAAGTTCGATCATTGGTTTCCTCCTGACAGTTTTTTGGGGTGTATCAAAACGGCTGTCCGTTCAACATGTAGAAAATAATCGAAAGACTCCCCTGAAACCGGCGCGGGCCAAGCTGTGCGCCGGTTTATATCTTCCGATAATAATCCTTGCTAATTTTAACCGCTTTGTATAAAACTGTCAAGATGCAACTGCAAAAATTGTGACTTTTCCTATATCCGGATATATTCAGCGGAGGCATAGCCCTGTATGCCGTTGTAGGTCACGGTGTACCACCCGTTCCACCGGCCGCACACGGTGACGGCGGCCCCGTTGGGCATGCGCTCCAGAACGGGACTGTCGGTGGACGGGCCGCCCCGCAGGTTCAGCGCGCCGCCCCGGGTGACCACTGTGGCCGGCTGGTCCAGGCACACCTCCACAAACGGGATACCGAAATACGCGGCCAGGGCCTGTACCAGCGCACGGGCAATGGTCACCACGCTGCTCTCGATCCACAGGGCGTCGGCCACATTGTCGTGATAGCCGATCTCCACCAGCACCGCCGGCATGCGGGGCTGACGCACCTCGCCCAGCGCGGTGGTGGCGCGGATGTTGACCCGCTCCGGCAGCGGATAGATCTGCCGCAGCTCATCGACGATCAGCTGTGCGCCCCGCCGGCCGTTGGAGGAGGTGGGGTAATAGAAGGCAATGATCCCGCGGACACTCCCTTCGCTGGCGCCGTCGCCGGAGGCGTTGGAGTGCAGCGCCAGATAGAAGTCGTAGTTCCCCTGATTTCCCAACCGGATGGAACTGACAGCGGTCATCTCCGGCGTGTTGCGGCCATAGGTGATGCCACTGGCACGCAGGTACGGCTCCATGGCGTCGGCGATCTGGTTCATCCAGTACTCCTCACTGCCGCTGCCGGTGATATAGGGATTGTATTCCTGTGTGGACGGGCTCAAAAAGACGCTGGGCATGGCACTTCCCCTTTCATTTTATTTTCTGCCTCAGTATATGGTCTTTTCCCCGCCGGTGTGATACAATGATAACTCCACGATATGTTTTTCGGAAAGGCGGATGCATCGATGAAGGCACAGCGGCCCTATGAACAGGTCTCCATCACAGCCAAGGGCGAAGCGGCTCTGACCGGCGGACACCCCTGGGTCTATGAGGGGGAGATCACCGCCGTGAACGGCCCGGTGGAGGACGGCTCGCTGGTGGATGTGACCGGCCCCAAAGGGGCGTATCTGGGCACCGGCTTTTACAATTCCCATTCCTTCATCCGGGTACGGCTCCTCTCCCGCAACGCCAACGACCGGTTCGACGAATCCTTCTGGCGGCGGCGCATCCAGTACGCCTGGAACTACCGCAAGACTGTCATGGGCGGCGCGGACAGCCGCTGCTGCCGCATCATCTTCGGCGAGGCCGACCAGTTCCCCGGCCTGACGGTGGACCGTTTCGAGAGCGTGCTGGTGGCACAGGTCCTCTCCCTGGGCATGGAGCGGATCAAGCCCCTGCTGTTTCCTCTGCTGGTGGACGTGCTCCGCGCCGACGGTCAGGAGATCGTCGGTATTTACGAGCGCAACGACGTATCCCTGCGGGAGCGGGAGGGCATGACCCAGGGCAAGGACTGGTATCCCTTGCCCGGTGAGCCTGTGCCGGCGTCCACATCGGTTGATATAACGGAAAACGGTCTGGTTTACGCGGTGGACTTTATCAACGGGCAAAAGACCGGCTTCTTCCTGGACCAGAAATACAACCGCCTGGCGGTGTCAAAGCTGGCAGCGGGACGTACGGTGCTGGACTGCTTCACCCACACCGGCTCCTTCGCGCTGAACGCCGCCCGGGGCGGTGCGGCGCACGTCACAGCCGTGGATGTGAGCGAATACGCCGTGGCCTGCGCCCGGGAGAACGCCCGCCGCAACGGGCTGGACGGCGTGATGGACTGCGTGTGCGCCAACGTGTTTGATCTGCTGCCGCAGCTGGCGGACCAGCCGCCCCGTTACGACTTCATCATTCTGGACCCGCCGGCCTTCACCAAAAGCCGCCGAGCCACAGATGGCGCACTGCGGGGCTACAAGGAGATCAACTACCGGGCCATGAAACTGCTGCCCCGGGGCGGTTATCTGGCCACCTGCTCCTGCAGCCATTTTGCCACAGAGGAATTGTTCCGCCGGATGCTGCGTGCCGCCGCCCGGGACGCAGGCGTCCAGCTGCGGCAGATCGAGGCCCGGCAGCAGTGCGCCGATCACCCCATTCTCTGGGGTGTGGAGGAGACCGACTACCTGAAGTTCTTTCTCTTCCAGGTCATCTGACATTGTTATCATTTGTCACGAAATCGTCACCCTCCCTTTACGATTTATCGGCAAAGGGAGGGTATACTCCTATTTGGCTGACCGGCCGATCTTACCCATACAGAAAGGAACCTGACTATCATATGAGCAAAGGATTCAAAATCACCGCTATCGTGCTGGCCCTGCTCCTGCTGGCCGGCTGCACGGCCTTTTCCGCCGTAACGCTGTTCACCGTGCGGGCCATGGCCCAGGAGCGCGAAGAATATGAGGAGGGCGAGTTTGAGGAAAAAGCCACCTCCGAGGACGGCGTGGTCATCGCCGGGGAGTACACCATCCGCTCCACCAAGGCCATCTCCGACGCCTACCTCTCCGGCGACAGCAGCAGTCTGAATAAAAAGGATCGCGAGACGCTGCAGATGGCCTCCGATATCCTGGATGACCTTATCACCGACGGCATGAGCCCTTATGAGAAGGAGCTGGCCGTGTACCACTGGATGGTACAGCATCTGTCCTATGACGAGGGCGCGCTGCCGGTCATCCCCACTGCTGAGGATGACAGCGACAACCCCTACGGCGTGCTGAAGTACCACAACGCCGTTTGTGTGGGGTACGCCACTACCTTCCGGCTGTTCATGCAGATGCTGGAGATCCCCTGCATGGTGGTGCACAACAGCGAGCTGTTCCACTCTTGGGATCTGGTGCAGCTGGACGGTCACTGGTACCATGTGGACATCTACTCCGACGTGGGGCAGACCGGCTATGCCAACTTCAACCTGCCAGACAGCATCCAGCTGGGGCACCAGAACTGGGACACGGACTTCTACCCCGCCGCTGATGCGCTGACCTACAACATGGCCTGGCAGAACCGGGCCGACATCGCCGGCATCTATGACGCACCTGCCGCGCTGCGGCAGGCCATCGACACGGCAGCGCCCGCCTTTGCGCTCCACTTCACCGGCGAGATGAACGGCAGTGAGACGGAGTTGGCGGCGAACATGCTCACCGCGCTGGACAATTGTCTGATGAGCACCGGCTATGAGGGCGCCCCGCAGACGATCCGCAGCTGGGATTGGGCCGAGGCCGAGGACGGCTCCCCCTGTCTGTTGGTCTTCTTCGACTACGGCCGCAGCGGCGGCTATGAGGAGCCGGATGTGGACCCCGAAATGTGGGACAAGGCCGATGCTGCGCTGCAGGACGCCTTCGGCGACATATTTGACATCTCCATCTACGGCGGCAATGACTATTACGACGATTGGGGAGGGCCCATGGGATGAGACGCTCTGCAACGAAGCGGCTCCTGCCGCTGGCGCTGGCTGCAGCGCTGCTGCTCACCGGCTGCGGCGGCCACCGGAACAACACCGTCAGTATGGCCGGTTTGCAGGAGAACATGCTGGCAGCGGCCCCCTCCCTGCCGGAGATGGTATCCGTCAGCGATGAGACAGAAAACGCCCCGGAGCTGTTCGGCTACCTCAGCGACCTGGACTACGGCAAGGTGGAGCACTTCTTCCTCAGCTATTCTGCCAAAGGTCTGGCCGACGAGATCGCCGTGATCACCGTCAAGAACGGCAGCGATGTGTCGGCAGCGGAGCAATCCCTGCAGCGCCACCTGGCGGACCGCACCCGCCTGTACGAGCAGTACCAGCCTGATCAGCTCCAGCGCGTGGAGGGGGCGCAGATCTTCACCCGGGACCAGTATGCGGTGCTGATCGTCTGCGATGAGGCGGACGCGGTGAGGGATGCGTTCACGCAGGCCACTGCCGAGGGATGAACACAGAAAAATCGCGGGATGCCGGACGGCATCCCGCGGTTTTTCTCTTTTTATTCGCTGACCACGGTGGGATCCTTGGGAACGGGGATCGCCACCTCCAGACTGTAGATATCCTGGGCGATCCCGCCGGCGCCGGCGTAATAGCGGATCCGCACCTGGTCGCCCACGTTCAGCAGCACCAGCTCCGGAACCTCTGCCGCCGCGGCGCTGAACCAGCCGTCTCCGCTGTCCAGCAGCACATAGTAGCGGGTGTTGCCATCCATGACGGCGGAGCGGATCTCCGTCACCACGCCCGTCACCTCGGACAGCGCCAAGTCGTCGGGCTCCACGGCGGTGTCCTCCTGGTCGATGAGTCCGTTGTTGAAGAGCATCTGCCGGTAGTTGCTCTGACAGTCGGCCACGGTGGCGCCGGTAGCCACGATCTGATACTGGCTCACGTTCACCATAGCGTACATCTTCACCAGCCCCGCCGCGTCCTTCAGCGCCATGAAATAGGTGGGCTGGTCGGAGATGTTCAGCAGCAGCGGGAAAGTCGCGTCGTAGTGCATCTGCTGCACCTGGCCCTCGGCGCTGTCCATGGCGGAGAACTCCTCGGCGCCGGCGATGGAATAGAACCGGGTCTCCTTGGTGCGCTGGTTGGACAGGATGAAGCCGATGTTGGACTCGTCGCTGACCACGGAGGTGATGCCGGTGTACATATACACGTCGTCGTCCACCGCCAGATAGTTGTAGCCGTCAGTGGTCACAGTCACGTCCCGCTGGCCAAAGATGGAGTTGAAAAAGCCGTTGACGTAGGTACCGTGGTAGTCATACTGCTGCAGGATCAGGTCGGCGGTGTACACGTGATCCACCCACTCCGGCACGTCCGCCACGTCGTAATAGGTGCACTCGCCGGTAACGGCGTTCACCAGCACGGCGCCGTTGATGTCCGTGCCGCCGAAGAGTCCGATGGTCTTGGTGATGCGGGGACACACCCAGTAGGGGTTGCCCTCCTCGTCGATCTCAAAGGCGGGGTTGTCGAACATATAGGTGGGATAATGAAAGCGCAGGTAGCGGTACAGGTTGCGGCCGAAGTGCTCCGCCGTGGTGTAGCGGATCCCCTCCTGCAGCCGCACCACCTCCACGTTTTGTGTCACCATGTCGATGATCAGATAGGCAGGCAGGCCCTTGGAACGGTTGTTGAACCACTTGATGATGTCGCCGTAGCGCAGCGGCGTGACGCGTACCGGGCGTCCCCTGTAGTTGATCTGGGTGTAGTCATCGGCCACCTCGAACTGGCTGACCATGTCCGCCAGCTCACCCAGCTTGCGGTTGCCCAACTTCATGGCGCTGGCGGCATCCAACATGGGGATCTGCTTGAAAGAGATTTCCTCCACCTCGGCGGCGAAGTCGCCGGGGTTGACCTCCAGCAGATCGCGGTAGCTGGCGGCTCGAAACAGTTGCCAGCCCACGATGCCGCCCACGATGGCCGTGGCCAGCATCAGCGCAGTGATCATCAGCGGGATCTTGCACTGCTTCTTCACAAATCCGAAGTAGCCTTTGACCCCCTCCCCCTGGAAACCGGAGGTCAGCACAGCGCACAGGGCGTAGACCACGCACAGCAGGATGATGAATATGTAGAATTCCCGGGCCTTCAGGTTGATGGGCGGCAGGGCAATATAATAGTAGACAGCGCCGAACACCAGCGTGACCAGCAGATTGATGGCAGTACGGCCCAGGGGCGTACCGATGCTCTTGCGCTCCTTCTTGGGGCGGTTGGCCCGGCGGGCTGTGAAGGGGTTCTGGCCCGCAAAGCCCTCAAAGCCAGGATCGTTCCAATTGACGTTCATAGGCGTGCTCCTTTCTCGCGGAGGCGGCAGGGTCTGTATGGTGCAGTATATCATCTTCCGCCCGGTTTGAAAAGTCCTTTCTTGCTGTAAGTTCCTCTTGACCCTTTGCATATTTTGTATTATAATGATTAATGCAAGGAGGTAAGCACATGTTTTTGACAGTCGATTTTTCCAGCAGCGTCCCGCTGTATCTGCAGCTGCGCAACCAGATCGTGGTGGGCATTGCGGAGGGGAAGCTGGTCCCCGGCGAGCGGCTTCCCACCATCCGCGCCCTGGCGGAGGAGAGCGGCATCAATATGATGACGGTCTCCAAGGCATATCAGATCCTCCGGCAGGAGGGCTACATCGTCACCGACCGACGGAACGGCGCCACCGTGGCGGCTAAAAATGAGGTGTGCGTGGGGCCGGACACCCTGCGGGAGCTGCGGCTGCGGCTGTCGGAGCTGCGGCTGTCCGGCATGAGCAAGGTTGATATCCTGGCCCTGTGCGAAAAGCTGTACGAGGAGGGTGATGGCAAATGATGAAAACCGCTCTGTGGCTCAGTGTTTTCTGGGTCGTGCCCCTGATGTACTGGATGCTGGCCAACGAGACAAAATTCAAGAAGAATCTGGTGCTGGGAGTCACGCTCCCCCAAGCAGCCCGGCAGGATGAGGCGGTGCAGCGGGAGATCCGCAGCTTCCTCCGCTCTCTGCGGGTGGTCTGCATTGCTCTCCTGCTGCTGATCGTCCCCTGCCTTCTGCCGGCGGCAGACAGGTATATGATGACCCTTTGGTGCTTGTGGCTCCTGGCCGCCATCGTGGCGCCCTATGCCCCCTACGTGATCTGCCGGCGGCGCCTGCTGGAGCTGAAGGACCGGCGGGGCTGGACCCAGACTCGCCGGACGGCAATGGTCAATACGGCAGCCCTGTCCCCCAGCCGGTGGCTGCCCCCCTGGCTATTCCTGCCGTCGGTGCTCCTGTGCCTGGTCCCGATACTCTACGACCGGGCGATGACAGTGATGTACGCGGCGATGGCGGTGCTCTGCCTGTTGTTTTGGTTCGGATACCGCTATCTATACCGCAACAAAGCGGAAATGGTGGACGGCAACACGGAGCTGACCAAGGTCCTCTCCCAGATCCGCAAACGCAACTGGGGCTCCATGTGGCTGATCACCGCTTACGCCATGGCGGCCCTGTGCCTGGGCATGTCCCTCTGGACCCGTATCCCGTGGCTGGGTCTGTCCCTGACCGTGCTGATCACGATAGCCCTCTGTGTCGCCGCCGTCTGCACCGAGATGCGGACCCGGCGGCTGCAGGAGAAACTGACCCGGGACAGCGGCGCAGACTGGTACGTGGACGAGGACAACCGCTGGATCGGTGGCGTGCTGTACTATAACCCCGACGACAGCCGCACCATGGTCAACAGCCGCATCGGCCTTAACTCCACAGTCAACGTGGCCCACACACCGGGAAAGCTCGTCATGGGCTTCACCCTTCTGATCCTGCTGGCCTTGCCCTTCTTCGGGCTCTGGATGGACCGAATGAGCACCCAGGACATCAACGTGACCATTGGGGCCGAGCAGCTGGAAGCCGGTTCCTACACCGTCCCGCTGGACCGGATCGCCGAGGTGGAGCTGCTGGAGACGCTGCCCTCCGACTTGCGGCGGGTGGTGGGGACCAGCGTGAATACCCTCATCAAGGGAGACTTCTCCTCCAACCAGACCGGGCGGGTCAAGGCCCTGTTGGACCCCACTGTGGGGCCGTACCTGTTGATTCGCACCACAGACGGCGCCTGCTACCTGCTGGGCACCCGGGACGCCGCGGCCACCGCAGCTCTGTACGCCCGGCTGGCAGGAGAATAAATCGGACGGAAAAAAGAGGAGAGCGGCTGCTCTCCTCTTTTTTTTACTTTTCGATGACCACCTTGCCGTCCTTCAGCCGGACGTGAGCGGTATCGCCGGATGCCAGCTTACCCTCCAGCATCTGCTCGGCCACGGCATCCTCCACCGTGTTCTGGATGGCGCGACGCAGCGGCCGTGCGCCGTACTGGGGATCGAAGCCATCCCTGGCCAGGGCAGCCACGGCGTCGTCCTCCGCCTCCAGGGCGATGCCCTGCTCAGCCATGCGCTTGCCTGTGTTGTCCAGCATCCGATGGGCGATCTTCACGATGTCCTCCTGCGTCAGCTGGCGGAAGACAATGGTCTCGTCGATGCGGTTCAGGAACTCCGGCTTGAAGGTGCGCTTCAGCTCCGCCATCACGGCCTCACGAATCCGCTCGAACCGCTTCTTCTCATCGGTATCCTTATCCCCGCCGTCAAAGCCCAGCCGCGTGGTCTCAGCAGCGGTGATATTCCGGGCGCCCACATTGGAGGTCATAACGATGACGGTGTTCTTGAAGTCCACCCGGCGCCCCTGGGAATCGGTGATGATGCCGTCCTCCAGGATCTGCAACAGGATGTTCCACACGTCCTCGTGGGCCTTCTCGATCTCGTCGAACAGCACCACGCTGTATGGCTTGCGGCGCACCTTCTCGGTGAGCTGGCCGCCCTCCTCGTGGCCCACGTAGCCGGGAGGCGAGCCCACCAGCCGGGACACGGTGTGCTTCTCCATGTACTCAGACATGTCGATACGGATCATGGCGTTCTCGTCGCCGAACATGGCCTCGGCCAGCGTCTTGCACAGCTCCGTCTTGCCCACACCGGTGGGACCCAGGAACAGGAAGCTGCCAATGGGGCGCTTGGGATCCTTCAAGCCCACACGGCCGCGGCGGATGGCCTTGGCCACGGCGGTCACGGCCTCGTCCTGCCCTACCACGCGGGCGTGGAGAGTGTCCTCCAGCTTCAGCAGGCGCTGGCTCTCACTCTCGGTCAGGCGGGTGACGGGGATGCCCGTCCAGCCGGCCACCACGGCGGCGATGTCGTCGCCCGTGACCTGGCCGCGGCTCTGCTGGCGCTGGCGGCGCCAGTTGTCCCGCTCGATCTCCACCTGCTCGGTGTAGTTCTGTTCGATGTCACGCAGCTGGGCCGCCTTCTCATAGTCCTGGGCGGCAATGGCCTCCGCCTTCTCCCGGTGCAGCGCGGCAATCTTCTCCTCCAGTGACTTCAGGTCGGGGGAGGCGGTCTCCGCCGACATGTGCACCTTGGAGGCGGCCTCGTCCATCAGGTCGATGGCCTTGTCAGGCAGGAAGCGGTCGTTGATGTACCGGTGGGACAGCAGGACCGCCTCCTCGATGGCCTCGTCGGTGATAGTCAGCTTGTGGTGCGCCTCATACTTGTCCCGCAGACCCTTGAGGATCTCGATGCTGGTCTCCGGGCTGGGCTCGCCCACCGTCACCGGCTGGAAGCGGCGCTCCAGGGCTGCGTCCTTCTCGATGTATTTGCGGTACTCATCCAGTGTGGTGGCGCCGATGACCCGGATCTCGCCGCGGCTCAGGGCCGGCTTGAGGATGTTGGCCGCATCCACGGCGCCCTCGGCGCTGCCGGCGCCCACGATGGTGTGCAGCTCGTCGATGAAGAGGATCACGTTGCCGTCGCTCTTCATCTCGTTCAGCGTATTCTTGATACGTTCCTCGAACTCGCCGCGGTACTTGGTCCCGGCCACCATGCCGCTCAGATCCAGGGAGAGGATGCGCTTGTCCAGCAGCTCCTCCGGCACGTCAGCTGTCACGATGCGCTGCGCCAGTCCCTCAGCGATGGCGGTCTTGCCCACGCCGGGCTCGCCAATCAGCACGGGGTTGTTCTTCGTACGGCGGGACAGGATCTGCACCACCCGCTGGATCTCCTCCTCCCGGCCGATCACCGGGTCCAGCTTGCCGTCCCGGGCGGCCTCGGTCAGGTCGCGGGTGAATTCAGAGAGCGTCTTGCCCTTCTTCTCCTCCTTGTTCGGGGTGGTGGATCCGCTGGTGACGGTGTGGGGCGTCTGGCTGATCTTCTGCACCACAGAGGCGTACATCTTGCGGGGATCCACGCCCACGGTCTGCAGGATGCGCAGGGCCATGTTGCTGCCCTCCCGCAGCAGGCCCATCAGCAGGTGCTCGGTGCCGATATAGCCGGCGCCGCTCCGCATGGCCTCGCTGACGGCCAGCTCCACAGCGCCCTTGGCCCGGGGCGTGAGCCCCTGGCTGGGGGCCGCGCCGCTGAGGCCGTGGCCCACACTGCGCTGCAGGATGGAGCAGACCATCTCGTCGGTGAGTCCGTATTCGGTCAGCACCCGGTGGGCCAGGCCCTCCTCTTCCCGCAGCAGTCCCAGCAGCAGATGCTCGGTGCCCACATAGCCGTGGCCCATCTCCTGGGCCGCCTCCTGTGCCAAACGGAGGGCCTCTTCCGCCCGGGGTGTGAATTTGTTCTCGTTCATGGTTGACGCCTCCTTATTCCGGCAGCTTCTTCAGTTCATCCCGAAGACGCGCTGCCTCCTCAAAATTCTCGCTCTCTACGGCGGCCTTCATTTGGGCCTGCAGGGCGTTGCGCCGGCGCTGACGCTGCAGCGCCTCCTGCTCCGTCCCGTCCACCAGGCCAGTATCGGTTTTCCTGGGCTCGGCCACAGCGGTGCGGGCCTGCTCGGTGACATCCACCGGCTCGGGGAACTCGGTCAGCAGCCGGGCGCCCAGACCGCCGAACAGCGGCTCGAACATCCGGAAGGGCCGTGTGAAGAAGTCATCGTCAAACAGGCCGGCGGGTCGCAGAGACTCGCTGTAGCCCAGTTCCCGGGCGCAGTCGGCGCACAGATGCTGCTCGGTCACATGGCCGTTGACATTGCTCCTATAGTAAAATGTTGCGTCGTTCTTTCCGCAGTGTTGGCATTTCATCATGATTTCCTCCTTTTGCAAAAATCAAACCAAATGGATCAAAACCTGCTTGGTGATGTCGGCCCGTAGAGCCCCGCGACTCTCCCGCGGCACTGTACGCAGCGCGCTGTCGCTGACGGCACTCAGCAGTGCCCGTCCCGTCAGCGGATCCACCGCCTCCGACTCCACCAGGTTGGTGACGATCGCCCTGGCGCTGGGCAGGTCCAGCTCATCGCCCAGGGTGTTGATGACGTGCATCAACAACGTCTGTCTGTCTACCTGTACCCGGGTGATGCGGATGTACCCGTTGCCGCCCCGCCGGCTCTCCACGATATAGCCGCGCTCCGGTGAAAACCGGGTGGACATCACGTAGTTGATCTGGCTGGGCACGCAGCCGAATCGCTGCGCCAGGTCGCTGCGCTGCAGTTCCAGCGCTCCGCCGGCCTCGTCCAACTCTGCCTGGATGAACCCGGCGATCAGATCGGTGATCCCCATGCGCCTCATCTCCTCTCGGTCATGGCCGTCTGACTTTGACTTTCTTTGATCTTTGTCTGTATGATACGCCTCCTGCGCAGAAATGTCAACTGCTGTTTTTTGACTTTCTTTGACCTTTTTGAAAACAATCTGTGAACAGCGCAGAAAAAGGCCCCGGCGCTGTGGCGCCGGGGCCTTTTGGGACGATGCCCGTCAGTCCTCTGTGTTGTAGATGTTCGATACCTCGCTCCGGTTGCCGCCGATGAACACCAGCGCCGCCGCCACCGTGATGGCCATAACGCCGCTGATGATGCCGCGGATAGGCAGAAATTCCGCCAGCGCGCCGGAGATCAGCTGTCCGGCCACCATGCCGACGGTTTCAATGGTGCCGAAGGCACCGTTGAACCGCCCCTTCTTCTCATCCGGCACATAGCGCTGGGTGCCGGCGATCCGGATGTTGTAGGAGGTCACGCCCAGGATTCCGGTGAAGAAGCACATGACCATCATGGCCGGAACGGGCGTATAGAGATATGTGCCCTCCAGCAGAGAGATAACCACATATACCGTCAGCGCGATCTGATATTTCCGTTCCTTGGCCAGACGCAGCTTGTAGTGCACGCCGCCGCCGATGGCGCGGCCCACGGAGGCCATGCCCCACACCAGCATGAAAATGTACTCGCCGTTGGGGAACCGACCCTTGAAATAAGGCAGGTCCAGCGTCTGTGAGGCGCCGCTGGCAAACGCGGAGAAGCAGAAGTAGACCGCCACAGCCAGCAAGCCCTTTTCGCTCCAGAGATAGCGCATGCCCTCCTTGAAATCCGCCAGCATCTGGCGGCTCATGCGCGCCTCGGTGCGGTTTGCCCGCTGCTTGTCGATATAGTGCTCCCGGGCGGTGATGCGCGTCTCCATGACGGCGGCGATCAGATAGGTGGCCGCGTCGAAAAGAAACAGCGGCACGATGCCCACCTGGTTGTAGAGCAGTGCCGACAGCGGCGTCATCACCATGGTCAGCGTCTCCAGCGTGCTGGCTACGGAATAGGCCTTGGAGTAGTTCCCCTCGGTGATCAGCAGAGGGTAAAAGCTGTCGTAGGCCACCCGGTACACGCTGCCGATGCTGCCGATGAGCACGCAGCCAATGGCCAGCAACGTAAAGTTGAAATAGCCGCCGGCAAACACCAGCGCCATGGCCACGTAGAGACCGGCGGTGATGAAATCCAGTGTGTAGATGGTCCTGCGGCGGGAGAAGCGGTCCAGAAACGGGCCGCACAGCGCCGGCATCACGGCGTGGGGCAGCATGTAGAGGACGTTGTACAGGGCAAATAAAAAGGTGGAATCGGTGTAATCCAGCACCAGCAGGCTCATGGCAAAGCCGGAGAGCACGCTGCCCAGCATGGATATTACACTGCCCACCGTGATGATGGTGAAATCCTTCGTCCACAGAGCGGGCTTCACCTCTTGGGGTCGTTGGTCCATAGAATTTTCCTTTGTTATGATACTCCTTTACGATGACAATGTTGGGTTTTCTTTTCTCGTCTGTCGACTTAACGCAGTTTGCTCATGTTCCTCTCCTCCTCGTATCGTCGCAAACGTCCATCCCCTTATTCCCGATCCCGCTCGGATTGTATCACACCGGCTGCACGGTGTCAATTTCTCCAACCGCTGTGGGAATACCGTGTCAAAAAATTCTAACATTTACAAAATTTTCACACGTTGGGGGGTTGCTTTTTCGTTTTTTCATGCTACAATGTAGCTACAAATTCTGAATGGAGGTTCAAACTATGGCTTATCAGATCAGCTCCGCTTGCGTGATGTGCGGCTCCTGCGCCGATGCCTGCCCCGTGGGCGCTATCTCCCAGGGCGATTCTTCCTATGTGATCGACGCCAACGCCTGCCTGGATTGCGGCTCCTGCGCCGATACCTGCCCCATGGGCGCTATCAGCCCCGCCGAGTAATCCACACATGACGGACACAACACCGGACGGCGTCCGGTGTTTTTTAGCAGATGAGTTAGTTATAACTTCCTCCCCGCCGCGGCTCATGGCAGAGCCGCTTTTTGTTTTTCCGCTGGCCTTTTTCCCGCCCGTATGATAAGATAGGCGTATAAAGGGGGTGGATCCCGTGGAGAAGATGGACCGACTCTGGCCGGACGGCTACCGCTTTTTATTCGACGACGCTCTGTTCCAGCCTTCCACCGACACCTTTTTACTGGGTGATTTCGCCCGCACCCGCCGGGGTGACCGGGTCTGCGACCTGGGTGCCGGCACCGGACTGCTGGGTCTGCTGCTGCTGGCTCGGCAGGCGGACCTGTCCGTCACCAATGTGGAGATCCAGCCGGCAGCCTGTGAACTGGCCCGCCGAAATGCAGAGCTGAACGGCCTGTCGGACCGTGTCGCCGTGGTGCAGGCGGATCTCCGGGACCCGACGTGTCTGCCCCGGTCCGTCTTTGACGCGGTGGTGGCCAATCCACCCTATTTCCCTGCCTGTCACGGCGCCATGTCGGATGATCCCGTCCGCAGCGCCGCCCGCAGTGAGATCCTCTGCACGCTGGAGGACATCTGCACCGCCGCAGCCCGTCTGCTCACCTACGGCGGCCGCTTCTCGCTGGTGTTCCGGCCCGACCGGCTGCCGGAGCTGCTGGCCCTGCTGCAAAAGTATCGTCTGGCGCCCAAGCGCCTACGCTTTGTCCATCACCACGCAGCCGCGGCGCCCTCGGCGCTGCTGCTGGAGAGCCGTTTGGGCGGCAGGCCGGGCTTGACGGTGGAACCGCCGCTGCTGCTGACAGACGGAGCGGGCCGCAACACGGCGGAGCTGGACCGCATCTATTTCCGTGACAGATAGAGGAGGAATGTTCATGGCTGGCACACTGTATCTGGTGGCCACGCCCATCGGCAATCTGGAGGACTTTTCGCCCCGGGCCGTGCGGACGCTGTCGGAGGCGGACTTCATCGCTGCCGAGGACACGCGGGTATCCGTAAAGCTGCTGAATCATTTTGATATCAGGAAGCCGTTGGTCAGCTACCACGAGCACAACCGAACCGCCGCAGGGCAGGCGATCCTGCAGCGGCTGCTGTCCGGCGAGAACTGCGCGCTGGTCGCCGATGCCGGTACCCCCGCCATCAGCGATCCCGGCGAGGATCTGGTGCGCCTGGCCGCCGAAAACGGCGTCACCGTGCAGAGCATCCCCGGCTGCTGCGCCGCCGTCACGGCACTGGCCGTGTCCGGCCTGCCCACCGGCCGATTCATCTTTGAGGGCTTCCTCAGCGCCAATCGCACCGAACGGCGCGCCCGCCTGGCCGAGCTCAGCGGTGAGGAGCGCACCATGGTGTTCCACGAGGCGCCCCACAAGCTGCGCGCCACGCTGGAGGACATGGCTGAGCTGCTGGGCGACCGGCCGGTGGCCCTGTGCCGGGAGCTCACCAAGCTCCATGAGGAGACGATCCGCACCACCCTGTGCGCCGCCGCGGTCCGATACCGGACCGATGAGCCCCGCGGCGAATACGTACTGGTGGTGGGCGGTGCATCCCGCCCCGCCGGCCCCTCCGTCACGCTGGCCGAGGGTGTGGCCATGGTGCTGCGCCGCCGGGAGGAGGGCATGCGCATGAAAGACGCTGTGCGCCGGGTGGCCGATGACACGGGTCTGAGCCGCAACGAGCTCTATGATGCGGCGATCCGCACCTGACTGAAAAACACGAAGAGGCGCCCTGCCGGACGGCAGGGCGCCTCTCACATTCCGATCGCTTACTTTTCCTTCAGTTCGCGCAGGCATTTGGGGCAGATGTTCTTGCCCTTGAAGGTGGTGATGTCCTTTCCGCTGTCGCAGAAAATGCAGCTGGGCTTGTACTTTTTCAGGATGATCGAGGAGCCCTCCACATAGATCTCCAGGGCATCCTTTTCAGCGATGTCCAGCGTGCGGCGCAGCTCGATCGGCAACACGATCCGACCCAGCTCGTCCACCTTTCTTACGATTCCAATCGATTTCACAGTTCTTCTCCTCTATCAGGCTCTTCCCTGTCCCCTCTTGGTGTGTCTTTAAATTTTGCCATATTTTTCAGAATTTGTCAACCGTTCGCCGTCAAATTTTGCGACTTTTTTACAAATAACCGTTAACCAAGCATACATATACTGGGAAAAAGGTGGTGTGTGTATGGCCCTGACGTGGATATGGACGATGCTTGTTGGTACGGCGTTTGTATTCGGTCTGCTCAACGGCACCGCAGACGCGGTCAGCCGCGCGGCCATGGACGGTGCGGCGGCGGCCGTTGAGTTGGCCGTGCGTCTGGCCGGACCGCTCTGTCTCTGGTCCGGCGTCATGGAGTTGATGACCCGGTGCGGTCTGGCGGAAAAACTGTCAAAGCTGTTCCGCCCCCTGCTGCGCCGTCTGCTGCCCCTGGCCAGCCGGGACGGTGAAACGCTCTCGGCGGTGTCCGCCAATCTCTCGGCCAACCTGCTGGGGCTGGGCAACGCCGCCACGCCGCCGGGCATCCGCGCCGCACAGCGCATGGCGCGGGACAGCGGCGGTATCGCAGGCGACGAGCTGTGCCGCCTGGTGGTGCTGAACACCGCCTCCGTCCAACTGCTGCCGACCACGGTGGCCAGCCTGCGCTCCGCCTGCGGCAGCGAAGCCTCCTTCGACATTTTGCCGGCTGTGTGGCTGGCGTCGGCTCTGTCGGTGTCAGCCGGCCTGCTGGCGGCCCGCCTGCTGGAACGCCTCTGGAGGTGCTGACATGGCGCTGTCCTCCCTTGTGGTCCCCTGCCTGCTGGCGGTGCTGGCTGTATACGCCCTGACGCGGCGTGTGGACCTCTACGCCGCCCTCACCGCCGGAGCTGGCGACGGGCTGTCGGTGGTACTGCGGATTCTGCCGCCGCTAGTGGCGCTGCTGACCGCCGTATATATGTTCCGCGCCAGCGGCGCGCTGGACGCGCTGACCATCCTGCTGGCCCCGGTCCTGAAGAAGGTGGGCATTCCGCCGGAGGTCACCGCGCTGCTACTGATTCGCCCCCTCAGCGGCTCGGGCGCGCTGGCCGTCGCCGGCGATGTGATGGCACAGTATGGGCCGGACTCCTATGCAGGCCGCGTGGCCGCCGTGATGATGGGCTCTACGGAGACCACCTTTTACACCGTGGCCGTTTACTGCGGCGCCGCCGGCATCCGCCGCTCCCGCCATACCATTCCCGCCGCGCTGGCGGCAGATCTGACAGGCTTTGTCGCCGCCGCCTTTGCCGTGCGGCTGTTTTTCGGCGTATGATAAAAAGGGAGACGCCCTGTCGGGGCGTCTCCCTTTTTCAATATCATCTTATTGTACCCTCACATAGTTCACGTACTGAAACTGCAGCCCGTTCTCCTCCATCACGGGGCTCGCCGCCTCGATCCGCCAGCGGGGATCTGCATCCAGATTCGGGAAAAAGGTGTCTGCCTCCGCCGACGCCAGGACCTTGGTGACCCACACCCGGTCGCACCGCGGCAACAGCGCCCGATAAATACTGGCCCCGCCGATGACCACCGCATCGTCTCCGGCGGCTTCCGCCGCCTCGCCCACGCTGTGGACTACCTCGGCCCGGTACGCCTCGTAGCCGGCCGTACGGGTGACGACGATGTTGCGGCGGTGGGGCAGTCCCGCGCCGCCGGGCAGGCTCTCCAGTGTTTTGCGTCCCATGATAATGGTCCGGCCCAGCGTCTTCTCCCGGAACCGCCGCAGGTCGGCGTGGACGTGGAACAGCAGTTGTCCGTTCCGTCCAATGCCCCAGTTCTCACTGACAGCCACGATGGCCTCCATGTTGCCGCCTCCTCTCGCAATACGCGCCGGTCAGATTGCCACCGGGATCTTCTCCTCAAAGGGCTGGGGGTCGTACCCCTCCAGTGAGAAGCTGTCCCGGGTAAAGCGATAGAAATCGGTCACAGACGTATCCATGACGAACCTCGGCGCCGGGCGGCTCTCCCGCCCCAGCATCCGCTCCACGATGGGTACGTGCCGGTCGTAAATGTGGGCATCGGCGATCACATGGACCAGCTCGCCCACCTGCAGGCCGCTGACCTGGGCCATCATGTGCACCAGCACGCTGTACTGCACCACGTTCCAGTTGTTGGCAGCCAGCATGTCCTGGGACCGCTGGTTTAAAATGGCATTGAGCGTGTTGCCGGACACATTGAAGGTCATGGAGTAGGCACAGGGATACAGCGCCATCTCATTCAGGTCCTGGAAGTTATACAGGTTGGTCAGAATCCGGCGGCTGGCGGGGTTGTGCTTCAGGTCATAGATCACCCGGTCCACCTGGTCCATCTCCCCCTCGGGATACCGGTGCTTCACGCCCAGCTGATAGCCGTAGGCCTTGCCGATGGATCCATTCTCGTCGGCCCAGCTGTCCCAGATGTGGCCCCGCAGATCGTGGATGTTGTTGGACTTCATCTGCCAGATCCACAGCAGTTCGTCGATACAGGTCTTGAAATATGTGCGGCGCAGCGTCAGGATGGGAAACTCCTCCGCCAGATCATAGCGGTTGACGATGCCGAACCTCTTCACCGTGTGGGCAGGCGTCCCGTCCTCCCACCGGGGGCGAACCTCCCGGTCGGTATCCCACACCCCGTGATCCAGGATGTCGCGGCAGTTCTGCCGGAAGATCTCGTCTGCGCGGCTCATGGCTGTTCCCTCCTTGGTCAGATTTCTGTGCTCATTTTATCACGTCCCGCCCCGAAATGATAGGGGCAAATACCTGTCATAAGCAAAAAAAGATTGCCACAGAAGATATTAGCCAGTATAATGATAAAAGTGATTTTATACGGTCATATGATCTGCATATGAGGAGGTCCCCCTATGAAGTACGATGTTCTGATCATCGGCGGCGGTCCCGGCGGCATCTACTCCGCCTACGAACTGCTGGACAAGGCACCCGACGCCCGTATCGCCCTGTTTGAGACCGGCCATGATCTGGCCCACCGTCGCTGCCCGATCGACGGCGACAAGGTCAAGTCCTGCATCAAGTGCCCCACCTGCGCCATCATGAACGGCTTCGGCGGCGCTGGTGCCTTTTCCGACGGCAAATACAACATCACCAACCAGTTCGGCGGCACGCTGCACGAGTATATCGGCAAGCGGCAGGCACTGGAGCTGATGGAATATGTGGACGCGATCAACATGAAAAACGGCGGTGAGGGCACCCGCCTCTATGCCACCGGCAACACCGCCATCAAAAAGCTGTGTCTGGAGAACGACCTGCACCTGCTGGATGCCAGCGTCCGCCATCTGGGGACAGACATCAACTATGTGGTGCTGGAGAATCTCTACAACACCCTGAAGGACCGAATGGATCTCTTCTTCGACACCCCCGTCCGCACCGTGGAGAAGCTGGACGACGGTTACCGTCTCACCACTGACGGCGGCACCTACGAAGGGCGCTACTGCATCATCTCCGTGGGGCGCAGCGGCAGCAAGTGGATGGAGGGCGTGTGCCGGGACATGGGCATCACCACCCACTCCAACCGTGTGGACATCGGCGTACGGGTGGAGCTGCCCTATCAGGTGTTCGCTCACCTGACCGACGAGCTGTACGAAAGCAAGATCGTCTACCGCACGGAGAAATTCCAGGACCGGGTCCGCACCTTCTGCATGAACCCCCATGGCGTGGTGGTCAACGAGAACACCAACGGCATCGTCACTGTCAACGGCCACAGCTATGAGGATCCCGCCCTGCACACCGAGAACACCAACTTCGCCCTGTTGGTGGCCAAGCATTTTTCCGAGCCCTTCAAGGACTCCAACGGCTATGGCGAGAGCATTGCCCGGCTCAGCAACATGCTGGGCGGCGGCGTCATCGTCCAGCGCTTCGGCGACTTGATCCGAGGCCAGCGCAGTACCCCCAAGCGCCTCAGCGAGAGCTTCGTCATCCCCACCCTGGCCGCTACCCCCGGCGATCTGAGTCTGGTGATGCCCAAGCGCATCCTGGACGGCATCATCGAGATGATCTACGCCCTGGACAAGATCGCCCCCGGCACCGCCAATGACGACACGCTGCTCTACGGCGTGGAGGTGAAGTTCTACAACATGGAGGTGGAGCTGGACGAGCATCTCCAGACCTGTCATGAGGGTCTGTTCGTCATCGGCGACGGCAGCGGCGTCACCCACTCCCTCAGCCACGCCAGCGCCAGCGGCGTCTACGTAGCCCGGTATCTGGCGGAAAAGCTGTAACCCCCTGAAAACAGCAGACGCCGCGGCAAATATGCCGCGGCGTCTGCTGTTTTCTCTTCGGCGCGCTGTCAGTCCTCCATGTCCACGGAGATATTGTCGGTCCCGTGGCGCTCGAACTCCCCCAGATATGTATTCATCCGTTCCATGATCTCATCGTAGTTGTCCTGGGTGATGGGTGGGTCGTCCATGTCCCGCAGGGCCAACTCCTGGGCCAGGATCTCAAAAAAGGTGTTGTCCTCATAGGCCATGATGGCCTCGTGGATGCCGCCCTCGGCAAAGGCCTTGGAGGGGATCAGTTCCCCCTCGTACAGTTCCACCAGCCCCGCCATACCGTGCTGCAGGCAATGGGAGAAGATCAAGCTCTCCACCTCGTCATACTGTGTGATGCGGTCGTCTCCCCGGGTGGAGTTGAGTACCCAGTTTCCAATATACACCAGATCCAGCAGGCGTCGGAACTGCTTTTCCGTCATCTTGATTTCCATCTGCTGCCACCTCCCGCGGCCCGTTTCGTGGTTCGTGAGGGCATTATACCACACCTCTGCGGGAATTACCACCGAAAAAAGCCGCCATTTCGCCCAAATTTTAACTTGTGCCGTACTCTGTTCCATAGTATAATTATTAAGTTATCGGCCGATTTCCGGTTCCGGAAGGAGACGTGTTATGGACAACAGAGCCATCGGGGTGTTCGACTCCGGTCTGGGCGGGCTCACCGCCGTGCGCCAGCTCCGGCGCATCCTCCCCGCTGAAAACATTATATACTTCGGAGACACGTCCCGTGTCCCCTACGGCGGCCGTTCCCGTGAAACGCTGCTGAAATTTGCCCGGCAGGACGTGCGCTTCATGCACTCCTTTGATATCAAGGCCATCCTGATTGCCTGCGGCACCGTGTCCACCAACGCCTTGGCAGAACTACGCGCGGAGAACGACCTGCCCATCCTGGGCGTGGTGGAGCCGGCCTGCCGCCGGGCGGTCCAACTGACAAAGGCGCGCCGTGTGGGCCTGATCGCCACCGCCGCCTCCGTCCGCTCCGGTGCCTACGCCGCGGCCATTCACCGCATGGACGACGGCATCGAGGTTCTCTCCAAAGCCTGCCCCCTGTTCGTCCCGCTGGTGGAGAACGGGCGCTTCCGCCCCGGCGACACGGTAGTGGAAACCGTGGCACGGGAGTATCTGACACCGCTGAAGGAAGCCGGCATCGATGTACTGATCCTGGGCTGCACCCACTATCCCCTGCTGACCGATGTCATCTCCGCCGTCATGGGTCCGGAGGTTGCCCTCATCGACACCGGCGCTGAGGCGGCGCAGGAGCTGCATCGGGAGCTGACTGACACCGGCGCGCTGGCTGAGGAGCGGTGCGGCACGGCCCTGTACTGTGTCAGCGACCGGCCGGAGGACTTCGGATCCCTGGCCGGCCAGTTCCTGCAGGAGGAGGTCCCCTCCGTGCGGCAGGTGGACATCGAGCGGTACTGAGCCGTGGAAGGCCCTGTATCCGTGGCGGTCACCACCGTCACCGGCAGCGATACGCTGTGCTTCTCCGGCCGCGGAGAACTGACCCGAGATGGCCAGGGCACTCATCTTCGCTACACCACCCGGGGCGAGGACGGCGCCACCGTCACCTCGTCGCTGCACCTGGGGCTGGGCCGGGCCGTGGCAGACAGCGGCTCCTACCGTCTTTTGCTGGACCCCCGGCGTACCACCCGCGCGCAGATTCCCACCGCCGGCGGTGCGCTGACGATAGACGTCGTTACCCACGCCCTCCGCGCCGAACTGTCAGAGAGCCGCGGCACCATCACTTTGCACTATACACTGTCCTCCGGCGGACGCCAGCTGGAAACGCTGCTGGTCACGCTGGAACTTCACCCGATAAGGAGAGAGAACGTATGAACATGATCCAAAAGGCCAGGGACCAGGTGCTGGCACTGACCGTCGGCGCCTATGAAAAGGCCGCGGCCGCCGGGCTGCTGCCCGCCGGCGTGTCGGTAACGCCCTCGGTGGAGATCCCCAAGGACGCCGCCAACGGCGACTACACCACCACCTTCTGCCTGGCTGCTGCCAAGGCCATGCGCATGAATCCCCGCCAGGTGGCCCAGGCGCTCACCGCTCATATGGACCTGGCGGACAGCTATTTCACCTCCGTGGAGATCGCCGGCCCCGGCTTTCTGAACTTCCGCCTGGGCGACAGGTGGTACGCCGACACGGCGGCCGCTGTGGAGCAGGCAGGCGACGACTACGGCGCCTCCGACACGTTGGCCGGCCGGAAGATCATGGTGGAGTTCGTCTCCGCCAATCCCACCGGCCCCATGCACATGGGCAACGCCCGGGGCGGCGTGCTGGGCGATACGCTGGCCGGCGTGCTGCAGAAGTCCGGCGCCCAAGTCTGGCGTGAGTTTTATGTAAATGACGCCGGCAACCAGATCGAGAAGTTCGCCAAGAGTCTGGAGGCTCGCTACCTGCAGCTCATCCGGGGTGAGGACGCGGTGCCGTTTCCCGAGGACGGCTACCATGGCGACGATATCCGAGCGCTGGCCAAGTCCTTTTACGACCGCTACGGCGAATCGTATCTGGATTGCGATGAGCAGGTCCGCCACAACGCGCTGGCCCGCTTCGGGCTGGACCGCAACATCCCTAGGATGAAGACCGACCTGGAGCGCTACGGCATTCGCTACGATGAGTGGTTCTTCGAGTCCTCCCTCCACGAGAGCGGCTATGTGGCCGACACAGTGCAGGCTCTCACCGACATGGGCTGGACCTACGAGAAGGACGGCGCCCTGTGGCTGGCCACCAGCCGCATCCTGACGGAGAACCTGAAGCGTGCCGGCAAGTCCGACGAGGATATCGCCCGGTTGGAGCTGAAGGACGACGTGCTGCGCCGGGCCAACGGCTTCTATACCTACTTTGCCGCCGACATCGCCTATCACCGCAACAAGTTTGCCGTCCGGGGCTTTGACCGGGTCATCAACATCTGGGGCGCCGACCACCACGGCCACGTGGCCCGGCTGAAGGGCGCCATGGACGCTCTGGGGCTGGACGGCGAGCATCGGCTGGACATCGTGCTGATGCAGCTGGTGAAGCTGGTGGAGAACGGCGAGGTGGTGCGCATGTCCAAGCGCACCGGCAAGGCTGTCAGCCTCACCGACCTGCTGGACATGGTGCCGGTGGACGCCTGCCGCTACTTCTTCAACGCCAAGCCGGAGAGCCAGATGGAGTTCGACCTGGGCCTGGCTGTGCGGCAGGACAGCGAAAACCCGGTGTATTACGTCCAGTACGCCCACGCCCGCATCTGCACCCTGCTGAAGAATCTGGCCGCCGAGGGCTACGCCGTCCCCGCCGCCGCGGAAGTGGATCTCTCCCTCCTGCGGGAGGATGTGGAGCTGGCCCTCATCAAGGAGATCGCCCGCTATGGCGACGTGGTGGCCTTGGCCGCCCGCAGCTACGATCCCAGCCACATCAACCGCTACCTCACCGACCTGGCCGCCGCTTTCCATAAGTTCTACAACGCCTGCCGCATCAAGGGCGAGGCGGAAAATGTGCTGCTGGCCCGGCTGAAGCTGGCCGACACCGCCCGCGCCGTGCTGAAAAACGCCATGACGCTGATCGGCTGCACCGCCCCGGAGAAAATGTGATGTACCGATAAATAAACCGCCCGGAGTGTCTTCCGCAGGGAAGTCACCTCGGGCGGTTTGCTTGCTCAAATTATTCTGTTATTTCGAGGAAACTTACAGTGCCGACAGGGACTCTGTTTCTACCTCATCCGCCTCGGCGGTGGTCACAAAGAACGATCCGTTCATACGCATGACAACCATATCGTTCTCTATAAACCAACTTCTTCAAGTATGCTTTTTACCTGTTCATATGTGTTTGCGCTGAAGGGTATTTCAATAAGAGGAGCGCCAATCCTTTTTGCATACTCTTTCTTGAGTTCATCATGAAGCTGTTGTTTTGCAAATTGTTCTTCTCCTCCGAAAATGGGCACAGGTCTATAGTGCTGTTCTCCTTGGCACTCGATCAGATATTTCAATTCGCCATTCTCATAAAAAGCGAAATCGTATGATAGCATTCTCCCACCATACCCTTCCAAATCCGAAAAGCGCTTTTGATAATCGTAGTCCACCAAACTGTAATATCCTCTGCTTGCAAAATATTGCAGAACAAACAATTCATATTTGGATTGCTGTAGACAGCCACATGAAGAAACCGAACCACCTCTGAGAGAACCGCCATCTGTTATTTTGATATTCCCGCAATCGCACAAACATTTCCACTTTCCCACTCCTAAACCATCGTTATCGAGTTCAACTCTCTCGATAACTGTTAAGAGCCCAAACCTCTTCCCTATGAGATCAATGGTCCGCTCTTTCGCTCTCCTCGCTGATTGCTCTGCTTGTAAGCAACCGCATGACCGAGTATCACCATTCCGAAGAGATGTTCCCCGCACCACCATCTCATTTTCGCAGTCACATCTGCATCTCCAATAATAGGTAGTATTCCCATCGCTGTCATATTCTTTGTGGTCTACCGCTAAAACTTTCAGCCTCCCAAACCTTTCCCCAACGAGGTCAACAAATCGTCTTGCAGCAGTTTGCTTTCTGCTTTCGCACCCACATGATTTCACCTTACCGCTTATCAGAATGCTGCTGCGGTATGATTTGGTAGAACCACAAGCGCATTGGCACTTCCAAAAAATACCTCTCCCATGATATGTCTTATCAATGCCCAAGACAGTGAGCATACCAAATCGCTGACCGCTTAGATCTTCCTTCGGCACAGACTTTTGACAACCGCAGGATTTGCTAAATCCCTTCATGAGTGTGTAGGCAGGAATATTTCTTGTTGTCCCGCATGCGCAACGGCAATAATATGTCCTTTCGTTTCTTCTCGAACTAACCTCCTTTAACACAGTCCATGCACCAAACTGCTTTCCTTCAAGTCCTTCCGAATTGTAGTCTGCACCATTGCTTCTCATGCACCCACAAGATTTAGCCTGTCCACTTCGAAGTCGGCCTGATGGCACAGAGATGATATTACCGCAATCACATTGGCATATCCAACTTGCACCCTTACTCCCGTAGGGAGGGGCTTCATCTCGCTTTATGACCACAAGAAATCCAAATCGCTGTCCTACAAGATTAATTACCCTTTTTCCTCCATTCATGCAGCCACAAGATGTAGTTGTGCCTCTTTTCAAGGAATATCCTAATACACTCCGCTCTGTCCCGCAGTCGCAACGGCAGATCCAGCGTGCTCCGCGTTTAGAATTGCCAGCATCGGATAAATCTCTCTTGATTACAGTCCACATACCATAGCGATTGCCAGTCAAGTCTTCCACGCGGCTAAGCGTTCGCACAGATGTTTTTTTATCACGATCGCAACCACAAGAAGTAGAGATACCCGATCTTAAGCTGGTTCCTGCAACGCTTCTAACAGTACCACAGTCACATCGACACCGCCAATAGATATTTTTTTCTTAACCGCTTGGTCTCGCTCAATAACTGTCCATTTACCAAATCGCTGACCAGTTAAGTCAATTAACACGCCCATACGTTTTACCTCGTTAGGAAAACTATTTTTTTGTTTTAAAATATCATAATACAGTACGGTGCTTTTTTCAATTGTGGAAAACTCAATTTAGACAGATGTCGCAGTGTTGTGCTTCTTCATCAAAATTCCCGCTTCATGTGTTTCTTTTTTCTCCGTTTGTGGTACAATGAAATTGTTCAATCAATAGAAAGGAGGTCCTCCCATGGCCGATCTGCAGACCGACGTCCGCTATATCAAGGGCATCGGCGAGACCCGGGCCAAATCCCTGGCCAAGCTGGGCATCGCCACGCTGCGGGATCTGATCTCCTATTTCCCCCGGGCCTATGAGGATCGCACCCTCACCCGCCCTATCAAGGATTTGATCGTGGGCGAATACGCCTGCGTCCGGGCCATGATCGCCGCCGAACCCACCGCCCACCGGATCTCCGGCGGGCGCATGCTGGTAAAGGTCCGGGCCGTGGACGAGGGCGGCTCTCTGGACATCGCCTTCTTCAACCAGGATTACCGACGCTCCCAGCTCCATACTGGCGAGACCTATGTTTTCTACGGCAAGGTGGAGGGCAATCTGCTCCGCCGCCAGATGACCAACCCCATTCTGGAGCCGGAGGGCCGCCAACAGCTGACCGGCCGCATCATGCCCGTCTATCCCCTCACCGCCGGTGTCAGCCAGCTGATCCTCAGCCGCGCCGTGCGCCAGGGGCTGGACGCCTGCCGCGAACTCCTGCCCGATGTGCTGCCCGACGATGTGCGGCGGGATCATCATCTTTGTTATGTCAACTACGCCTATGAGAGCATCCACTTCCCCGACTCGCCGGAGGCGCTGGAGGTAGCCCGGCGGCGGCTGGTGTTCGAGGAGCTGTTCCTCCTCAGCTGCGGTCTGACCCGCCTGCGCCACCGGCGGCAGGACGTGGCCGGTCCCGCCTGTCAGACGGTGAACATGGCCCCCTTTTATGCCCAGCTCCCCTTCACGCTGACCGACGCCCAGCGCCGCGCCATTGAGGACGCCACCGGCGACATGGCCAGTGGGCGGCCCATGAACCGCCTGTGCCAGGGCGATGTGGGCAGCGGCAAGACCATGGTGGCCGCAGCATGCATCTGGTTTGCCGCCCAGAGCGGCTGGCAGAGCGCCATGATGGCGCCCACAGAGATCCTGGCCCGACAGCATTACGAGAATCTGGCTCCGCTCTTCGCCCGCTTCGGCCTCACCTGCGCCCTGTTGACCGGCTCCACCAAAGCCAGGGAGCGGCGGGAACTGCTGGCCCGGCTGGCCTCCGGCGAACTGGACGTGTGCATCGGCACCCACGCCCTGCTGACAGAGGATGTGCTCTACCACCGGCTGGGCCTGGTGGTCACCGACGAGCAGCACCGCTTTGGCGTCAACCAGCGCTCAGCGTTGGGACAGAAAGCGGAGAACCCCCATATGCTGGTGCTCTCCGCCACGCCCATCCCCCGCACGCTGGCGTTGGTGATCTACGGGGATCTGGACGTATCGATCATCAACGAGCTGCCGCCGGGACGGCAGAAGGTGGACACCTTCGCTGTGGGGGAGACATACCGCCGGCGGATCAACGCCTTCCTCCGCAAGCAGGTGGAAGAGGGTCACCAGGTGTTTATCGTCTGCCCGCTGGTGGGCGACGCCGACACCATCCCCGATGAGCGCAAAGCCGTCACCGCTTATGCCGACAAGCTGCGGCAGGAGGTGTTCCCTGATCTGCGCATCGCTGTGCTCCACGGTAAAATGAAGCCGAAGGAGAAGGAGTCCGTCATGGCGGCCTTCGCCGCCGGCGAGAGCGACATTCTGGTGTCCACCACGGTGGTGGAGGTGGGTGTGGACGTGCCCAACGCCAACACCATGGTGGTAGAGAACGCCGAACGTTTCGGCCTCAGCCAGCTCCACCAGCTGCGGGGCCGTGTGGGCCGCGGCAGCACCAAGTCCTACTGTATTCTCCTCAGCGACAATGACAGCGAGGAGACCCGCCGCCGCCTGAAGGTGATGACCGAGACCAACGACGGCTTCAGGATCTCTGAGGAAGACCTGCGGCTCCGCGGCCCCGGCGACTTTTTCGGCGCCCGGCAGCACGGTCTGCCCAGCCTGAAGGTGGCCGACCTCAGCTGCGACATGCGCCTGCTGGACGAGGCCCAAACCGCCGCCAAGGCCCTGACGGCCACCGATCCGGAGCTCACCGATCCTGCCCATCGTCAGCTCCGTGAGCGTATCGACGAGCTGTTCGCCCTCCACGCCGAGGGGTTGAATTAGCGTCTGCCTGTACAAAGAATCAGGAAGTCCGACGGTCTCCCCGTCGGACTTCCTGTTGTTCTTTTGTGTCAATCGGCTGGCTCCTCCGGCTCAGCGAGCTCCTCCGGCTGAACATTTTCCTCCGACTCAGCGGGCTCCTCCGAACCGGCAGGCTCAGTCCCCATACTCACCGTGAACATGATCACCGTTCCCGGCTCCACATCCTCTCCGGGCGGCAGGCTTTGCCCGATCACCGCCCCCTCTGCCTCCTCGCTGAAGACGTAGGCGGATTCGCCCACGGTCAGGCCCAGTGTCTCCGCCGCCGCCCGGGCGGTGGACTCCTCCATACTCGCGTAATCCTCCACGGTCACCGTCTGCTTCCGCCAGGGGTTGTTCTCGTCGGGATCAGTGGGATCCCAGCCCCGGCAGGCCTCGTTGCCGCTGATCTTGGGGGCCGATGGCTTTCCCAACGGTCCGGGATCCGATGAGGAATAGAACTCCACCGCCTGGATGCCAGACATGTTGTTGTACAGCCACTTGGCATCCGCCACCTGCAGCCGGACGCAGCCGGCGGAGGCGGTGGTGCCCAGCTTGTCGAATTCCTCCCACAGCAGTGAGCCCTTGTCCTGCCAGGTGGCGTAGGGCACCGAGTGGAACAGGATGTTGCCGTTGATCTGGGTGATATACTGACCGCACACCCCGTGGACCAGGCTCAGCCACGGCCAGCGGTTCTTCCCCCACAGGGCATAGCTGGTGTCCCGGGGCGTCGATTCGCCGGTGGAACAGATCATGGCTCGCACCGGCACGGTGAAGTACCCCTCGTCGTCTGCAGTGTAGACGGTCACGGTGTTGGCCTGATTGTTCACCTTCACGTAGTAGGTGTAGCTGCCGGTCCGCTTCACGGCGCCGCTGTCGCCGCCGGAGGCGGGCACAGTGGGCTGGGGCAGCTGCGTCACCGGCGCGGCGGCCGGTTTTTCCGCGGACACGTCAGGCAGTTCTCCCTCCTTTGGCTCCTCCGGCGGTTCTTCCGGCAGTTCCGGTTCCTCCGGCAGCTCCGGCAGGTATTTCTCCACCCCCGGCTCTGTCAATCCGGCGCGGACAGCAGATTTGTCCGCTGCATCCGCTGCTGACCGACCGCCGCAGGCTGCCAGCAGCAAAACCGCCAGCAGACCGCACAGCAGGCCCGGTATCCTCTTCATGGTGTTACTCCTCTCCCCGGCGGAACCGTTCGATCATCTCCGCCGTCAGGCTGATGTCGCCGTCGCGGGGCGTGATCTCCTCCCGCCGCCGCCAGTAGGCGTCCGTCAGCTCGCTGGTATCCACTGTGAGCGCATCGTCGCCGTCCAGGTCGCAGTAAAAGCCCGACAGCTGGGTATCCGTCATGGCCCATGGCTGACTCTTGTAGTAGCGGATGTTCTTCACCCGTACTCCCGCCTCTTCCATGACCTCCCGCCGCACGGTATCCTCCAGCGTCTCACCGATCTCCACATATCCGGAGATCAGCGCATCGTTGCCGGTGGGCCGCAGCCGGGAGCGGGTCAACAGCAGCCGGTCGCCGGCTTTCACCGCCACGATCACCACCGGGCATAGCTTGGGGTACTCCGTCAAACCGCAGCGGGGACACACCATGGCCCGCTCGATCCGGCTGGGCTCCATGAGGTGACCACACCGGCCGCAGTAGGTCCGGTCCCGGTACCAGCGATTCAACTGGGCGCCGGTAAAGGCGGCGAAGGCCGTCTCCATGGGCCGCGCCTGCCGCAGCTCCGGCGTGGACAGATAGACGCAGTCATCCGGCGCCTCTTCCGGCGCCGGTGCCAGATAGCAACCCGTTCCGTCCAGTGCAAAGAGATAGCGGGCGTCGCCTGTCTCCGTACCCAACTCCTCAAAGCGGGGCAGGGCGTATCCCTCTCCCTCCCGCCGCAGCAGTGCCTTCCCCTCCCGGTAGCAGAGGGCAAAATCCGACGGCGCAGCCGGCGCCAGCGAATAGGAGCGGTCCAGCCGGTGGGGCGCAATATCCTGTATCACAGTGGTCATCTCCCTGTCATTTTTAAGCTGCATGCCGCTATTATACGTGTTTTTGCCGCAAAAAGCAACCTTGCAGACCAACGCGTCCCCGTGCTATACTGATTTGGACGACTATTTCGACCGGAAAGGAGCATGCCCTATGACGCGGGAGGAGCTGCGGCAGAAGGCCAATGATCTGCCCCTGGTACCGGGCGTCTATCTGATGATGGACAGGACCGGCCGGGTCATCTACGTAGGCAAGGCCAAAAAACTGAAAAACCGGGTCAGTCAATATTTTCAGGAGAACGCCGGTCACAACGAGAAGACCCGCGCCATGGTGTCCCAGGTGGATCGGTTCGACACGATCTTCGTCACCTCCGAGTTCGAGGCGCTGGTGCTGGAGAACTCCCTCATCAAGCACCACCAGCCCCGCTACAACATCCTGCTGAAGGACGACAAGGGCTATCCCTTCGTCCGTCTGCCACGGAATGTCCCCTATCCCCGCTTCGGTCTGGTAAACAGGACAGCTGACGACGGTGCCCGGTACTTCGGCCCCTTCGGCGGTCGGCAGGAGACCCGGCTGGCCGTCGACGCGGTGTGCAGCGCCCTGATGCTGCCCACCTGCCGCCGCCAGTTTCCCCGGGACATCGGCAAAGAGCGTCCCTGCCTCAACTACCACATCGGCAAGTGCAGCGGCTTCTGCCTGCCGGACGGCCCCGGTGAGGATGTCTATCAGGAGCGGATAGAGCAGGCCTGCCGTCTGTTCGGCGGTAAGCTTCGCCAGCTCACCGACGAGCTGACCGCCCGGATGGAGCAGGCGGCGGAGGAACTGCAGTTTGAAACAGCCGCCCAGCTGCGGGACCGGATCAAGGCTCTCAGCGTGCTGGCCAAGCAGCAGCAGGTCATCGCCGGCGTCTGCGCCGATACGGATGTGTGGGGCGTGTATGTGGGGCAGGTCCGCTGTGGCTGCGCCGTACTGCATATTGAAAACGGCAGTCTGCTGGGTCGGGAGGTCAAGGTCTTTCCCGCCGCCGCAGCCGAGGGGGAGGCCGACGTGCTCTCCGCCGTGCTGAGCCAGTACTATCTGGACCGCGCCGTCCTCCCCCGGGAGATCCTGCTGCCCGCCGTGTGGGAGGACGCGGATACCTTTGCCGCCCTGCTGACTGGTCAGGCCGGCCACCGAGTGGGACTGCGGGTGCCCCAGCGGGGCGAGCGGGTGGATCTGGTGGCCATGGCCGCCCGCAACGCCCGGGAAGAGGTAGAGCACGTCACCTCCGACAGTGAGCGCACCCACAAGACGCTGGAGCAGCTGGGGGCGCTGGCCGGCATGGCCGCGGCGCCCCGCCGCATCGAGTCCTACGATATCTCCAACCTGCGCGGCGACGACATGGTGGCCTCCATGGTGGTATTTCAAGACGGCAAACCCCTGAAGCGGGCCTACCGCCGCTTCCAGATCAAAACGCTGCGCGGTCCCGATGACTACGCCGCCATGGGCGAGGTGCTGACGCGCCGCTTCCGCCGCTATCTGGATAGAGACGAGAAATTCGCCCCCCTGCCGGACCTTCTGCTGATCGACGGTGGTGAACAGCACGCCCGGGTGGCGCTGGACGTCACCTCTGCCCTGGGTCTGAAACTCCCTATTCTGGGCATGGTAAAGGATGACCGCCACCGCACCCGTGCGCTGACCACGCCCCTGGGCCAGGAACTGGGGATTCAAAGCAACCCGCCGCTCTATGCCCTGGTGGGTCGCATCCAGGAGGAGGTCCACCGCTTCGCCATCACTTATCACCGGCAGAAGCACAGCCGCAGCGCCTATCGCAGCAGGCTGGACGGTATCCCCGGCCTGGGCGAGGCCCGGAGAAAATCGCTGCTGAAGGCCTTCGGCACCGTGCGGGCTGTGACCCAGGCGGAGTTGTCCGCCCTGGAGGCGGTTCTGCCCAAAAGCGTGGCACGGGCGGTGTATGACCGCTTCCACAGCGTATAACACACAAAAAAGTACGGCGGAAGAGCCAAGCTCCTCCGCCGTTTTCTCTTGTTCCTGTGCTGTTTACTCGCCGAAATTATTCTCGATCAGCTCGGCCAGCGCCTTCACAGCCTCTTCCTGATCGCTTCCGTCAGCGATCAGCGTGATGGTGGTCCCCTGTACGATACCCAAGGACAGCACACCCAGCAGGCTCTTGGCGTTCACACGGCGCTCCTCCTTCTCTACCCAGATGCCGCTCTTGAACTCGTTGGCCTTCTGGATGAAATACGTAGCGGGCCGGGCGTGCAGGCCTACCTCGTTGGTAACGGTGATTTCCTGCGTATACATCAAATCAGCACTCCTTTATCCACAGCATAGTCTGATACATGCCATTCAGTCTCCCACACATATTATACTGAAAACTGAAAAGATTGCAATGGGCTTTCCCACAAAAAATTCACGAAGTGCCCACAAAATATGGGCAAAGTTTGGCATTTTTTACAAAAAAGTTATCTGCATGACACATATTTTCTCACTCACTTCAGCTCCACCACTGTCACGCCGGCCTCTCCCTCTCCGTAGCGCCCCAGGCGGAAGCTCTTGACGGCGCGGTTGCGTCTGAGCATCTGGTGCACCGCTGCCCGCAGCGCGCCGGTGCCCTTGCCGTGGATGATGGTCACCGTGCCCAGCTTGGCCATCACGGCCGCGTCGATGTAGTTCTCCACCACGCTCTCCGCCTCCAGCGTCTCCAGCCCGCGGATGTCCAGTTCCGAAGCCGCTCGGCTCTGGAGCCGCACCTGGGCGGAGGCGCCCTTCTGTACTGGCGTCTTCTTTGGCTGGCCCTCCAGCAGCCGCACCTGGGCTGCTTTGGTGGTCATTTTCATCTTTCCGGCCTGCAGCAGCAGCGTGCCGTCGTTGTTCACCGCCAGCACCGTGGCCGCCGTCTTCACGCCGGGCAGCTCCACCAGATCGCCCGCGGCGATGGGCCGGGCAGGGGCGTAGTCCGGCTCCGCCGCCTCCTCCCGCTGGCGCAGCTCCTCCTCTGCCTCCTTCAGGCGGTGGCGGAGGGCGGCCCGGGCATCGTTCATCTGCTGATAGTTGGTCTCCCGGCTCTGCTGACGCTGCAGCTCCTCCAATCCGGCGAACACCTCGTCGGCCTTCTCCTGTGCCTGGCGCACGATGCGCCGGGCCTCCGCCTCGCCCTTGCTGCGGGCGTTCTCCCTGGCCTTTTCCATCTGCTCCCGGAAGGTGCGGGCCTTGCTGGCATCCTCCTCCCGCTGCCGCCACAGCCGGTCCGCCTCCCCCTGGGCCTTCTCCAGCCGCTGGCGCTTCTCCTCCAACTGGGCCAGCACGTCCTCAAAGCGGAGGGACTCGCTGTCCATCTGCTCCATGGCGGCCTCGATGATGCTCTCATCCAAGCCCAGCCGCCGTGAGATGGCGAAGGCATTGGACTTGCCGGGGATACCGATCAGTAGCCGGTAGGTGGGCCGCAGCGTCTGCACGTCGAACTCGCAGGAGGCGTTTTCCACCCCTGCCGTGGTCATGGCAAAGGTCTTCAGCTCGGCGTAGTGCGTGGTGGCCGCCGTCAGCGCACCCTTCTGCCGGGCGTACTGGATGATGGCGATGGCCAGCGCCGCTCCCTCCACCGGATCGGTGCCGGCGCCCAGCTCGTCGAACAGCAGCAGGCTCTCGCCGTCGGCCAGGCGGAGGATCTCCACTGTGTTGGACATGTGGGCCGAAAAGGTGGACAAGCTCTGCTCGATGCTCTGCTCATCGCCCACATCCGCCAGGATCCGCTGAAAGACCCGCACGGCGCTGCCGTCATCGGTGGGGATGTGGAGACCGCACTGGGCCATCAGGCACAGCAGACCGATGGTCTTCAGCGATACCGTCTTACCGCCGGTGTTGGGGCCGGTAATCACCAGCGTGTCGAACTGCTCGCCCAGCTCCACGCTGATGGGCACCGCGTGGGCGGGATCCAACAGCGGGTGGCGTGCCTTTCGCAGCGTGATGCCGCCCCGCTTCCGCACTTCCGGACGCGCGGCGTTCATGGCATAGCTGAGCTGTGCCCGGGCAAAGATCACGTCCAGGTGCACCAGACAGTCGTAGTCGGAGAGGATGTTCTCCCGCTGGTCGCCGCAGGCGGCGCTCAGTTCCATCAAAATGCGATCGATCTCCTTCTCCTCCCGGGCCTCCAGCTCCTTCAGCTCATTGTTGGCCTGCACCACGCCCATGGGTTCCACGAACAGCGTGGCGCCGGAGGAGGAGATGTCGTGGACCAGGCCGGGCAGACTGCCCTTATGCTCGGCCTTCACCGGCACCACGAAGCGGCCGTCCCGCTGGGTGATCAGCGCCTCCTGCAGCACCTTGGCGTAGGAGGGTGAGGAGATGATCCGCTGCAGGATCTGCCGGCCCTTGCTGGCGGCGGCGCGCATCTTGCGGCGGATGTCCGCCAGCTCGGCGCTGGCGGCGTCTGCGATGGTATCCTCGTCCAGAATGGCCGTGTGGATGCGGTTTTCCAGGTGGCGGTTGCTGTGCAGGGCGGAGAACAGGTGGTCGATGACCGTGGCCTCCCCCTGTCGCTCCGCGTCATACTCCGCCACTCTCCGGCTGGCCGTCAGCAATGCGGCGATGTCCAGCAGCTCCCGGGTGTTCAGCATGCCGCCGTGGTCGGCCCGGTTCAATGCCGGGGCCACGTCCTTCACGCCGGAGAAGGGCGGGCTGCCGTGCAGGCCCAGCCGCTCCTTCGCCGCGTCTGTTTCGTCCAGCAGCCGCAGCACGTCCTCCCGGTCGGTGGCCGGCAGGATGTGTCGGCAGCGCTCCTTGCCCGCATCGCTGACTGCTCTCTGCGCCAGCTTCTCCAGCACCTGCGGCAGTTCCAGCGTGCGGACTGATTTTTCGAACATGTCACTCATATATGTACGTTCCTTATTCCCTCGTGCGAATGGTCTTGTAGTAATCCAACGTGCGGAAGGGCCGTTCCAACTGCGCCGCCACAAAGCCCTCTGCGGCGTGATCCAGCTGACGCAGGGAGGCCGGGTCCAGTGCAAAGCTGTAGAGCCGTTTCTCCTCGCCGTACAACGCGTGGCGCAACGCCGCCAGACTTCCGTCCGTCAGAGGCAGCGACAGTCCGCCCGACTGCTTGCAGCCGGCACAGTGCACCACGCCCTGCACCACATCCAGCATGGGCCCCTCCGGCTCGGGGCGTCCGCACACGGCGCACCCGTCCGCCAGCGGCTCAAATCCGCTGAGGGCCATGAGCCGCAGCTCGAACACCGGCTTCACCAGCGCGGGATCCTTTTTCAGCGTGCTCAGGGCGTACAGGGCGTTCAGCAGCAGCCGCAATACCTCCGATGCGGCCTGTCCCTCAGTGCACACGCTCTCCGTCAGTTCGGCAAAGTAGGAGGCCAAGCTCAGCAATTCAAAGTCCTGCCGCACCCCGTCAAACAGCTCGATGCTGGCCGCCTCCGACACGTAGTGCCACGCACCCCGCTGGTAGACAGTCAGTTCCGAGTAAGCCAGCAGCTGGCAGCCGGCGGCCAGCGGGCTGTTGCGCCGCCGGACGCCCCGGGCGATCAGCGGGATCAGCCCCAGATCCGGCGTCAGCACCGTCAGTATCTTATCCGTCTCTTTCGTCTCCGTCTCCCGCAGCACCAGGCCGGAGGTCACGATCTTTCCCGTCTGCATGGGTTTCCTCCTGTCCGGCGCCCCTGCGGTTTTCCGCCGCATGGAGCAGATACCACTCCGGCGCACCGGTCTCCTGAAACAGCTGCCAATAATCCATGCCGTCTCACCTCACTACAGCGTATTCTGTGCCGTGAGGCGGCGCTTATGGCTGCCAATTTTTACTCCTCGCTGTAGCCCTGAGCGCGGATGAAGTTGACGTTGTCCCGCCAGTTCTCCTTCACCTTCACCCAGGTCTCCATATAGACTCTCGTGCCCATGAACCGCTCGATGTCCTGCCGGGCCAGGGAATTGATGCGCTTCATCATGTCGCCGTGCTTGCCGATGATGATGCCCTTGTGGCTGGCTTTTTCGCAGTAGATGGTCACATCCAGGTCGATGATACCGTCATCCCGCTCGGTAAAACGGGTCACCTCCACCGCCGTGCCGTGGGGGATCTCCTTGTCCAGGCACTGGAGCATCTTCTCCCGGATGATCTCGGCGCAGACCTGCTGGTCCGGCTGATCGGTGGTCATGCCGTCCGGGAACAGCTGCGGCCCCTCCTGAGCGTATTTGCCCAGCTCCGCCATCAACTCCTCCAGTCCCTCGCCGGTCTTGGCGGAGATGGGGATGATCGCCCTGAAATTGGGATAGGCCCCGCTGTAGGCGGCAATGACCTCCAGCAGCTCGGTCTTGTCGGCCACGGTATCGATCTTGTTGATGCACAGTACCGTCGGCAGCTGTTCTTCGGCAATCCGCTCCAGCAGCACCTTCTCCGGCGTGCCCACATTGGCGATGGGCTCCACCAGCAGCACCGCGCACTCCACGGCCTGCAGGCTCTCCCTCACCACCTTGACCATGTAGTCCCCCAGCCGGGAGCGGGGCTTGTGGAGCCCCGGCGTATCCAGCAGGATGAACTGGGTCTCGCCTCGGTTCACCACACCGTAGATACGGTTGCGGGTGGTCTGGGGCTTGGCGGAGACAATGGCGATCTTCTCCCCCACCAGCGCGTTGGTAAGGCTGGACTTGCCCACGTTGGGCCGTCCGCACACGGTGATCATAGCGGTCTTCGTAATAGTTGACATAATTCAGGTGATCCTCAACTTTCTTTTTATTGAGCAATTCTTTCTTTGTAATATTGTCCGATGCTATCGCTCCAGCACCATCCGTATCTCAGCGGCGGCGATCATCTCGCTGTCCGTCTCCGCACCGTCCGGACAGAATCCGCACTTCCGATAAAAGCGGATAGCCCGTCCGTTCTCCTTCAACACCCAGAGGCAGATCTGCGGATAGCCCCGCAGCTCCGCCAGGGCGGCCTCCAGCAACCGGCGGCCCACACCTGTTCCGTAGTACTCCGCCAGCACGTACAGGGCGAAGATCTCCCCGGTATCCGGCATCTCGCCGCCCCGGTCGCCGAAACCGACGAAGCCGATAACGCGCTCGCCGTCCTTTGCCACCAGGATGTTGTCGGGCCAGCTGCGGGCCATGGCCTCACATCGCTCCAACGTGAGCTTGTCCAGATACGCCCCGCTCACCAGCCCCGGATACGCCTCGTGCCATGCTCTCCAGTGCACGAACGCCTTTCCCCGGATTTCCTCGTCCGATTCCATTTTTCTGATCGTGATGTCCATCGGGCGACCCTCATCAAACAGCGGCTCCCGCCGCTCCCCCATCACCGCGTCAGTGCCAGCTGGGCCATGATGGTCTCCTCCCGCGCGCGCATCTGACGCTTCTGCTCGCCCTCGTCCAGATGATCGTAGCCCAGCAAGTGGAGCATGGAGTGGACCACCAGGTAGGCCAGCTCCCGGCTGCGGGAGTGGCCGTATTCCGCCGCCTGGACGCGCACCCGCTCCAATGAGATGGCCATGTCACCCAGGGGAGTCAATCCTGTCATAGGATCGGCATCGGACTCGTCCGTGGGCGGTTGCCCGGGCACATAGGAAAAGGCCGGAAAGCTCAGCACATCGGTGGGGGCGTCCACGCCCCGCATATCGAGATTGATCTCGTGGATGCCGGCGTCATCGGTCAACAGCACGTCCACCTCGCAGGGCACGGTGACCCCCTCGCAGGCAAGGGCCGTGCGGATGGCTTTGCGGATCAGGGCGACGCTTCGATCACTGACGGCGGTTCCCGCCGCGGCGGTCACCGGGATGCTGTGTCTTCTGGCCACCGTGTCCACTCCCCTTTCCGAACGTCTTCTCCTCATACTTGGCGTAGGCCTCGATGATGCGCTGCACCATCACGTGGCGCACCACGTCCTGCTCCGTCAGTTGGCAGATGCCCACGCCCTCCACGTCCTTCAAAACCTTCATGGCCTCTTTGAGGCCGCTGGTCTTGTCCTCCGGCAGGTCGATCTGGGTCACGTCGCCGGTGATGACCACCTTGGAGCCGAAGCCCATGCGGGTCAAAAACATCTTCATCTGCTCCCGGCTGGTGTTCTGTGCCTCGTCCAAAATGATAAAGCTGTCGTCCAGCGTCCGGCCGCGCATGTAGGCCAGGGGCGCCACCTCGATGTTGCCCCGTTCCAGATATTTTTGGTACGTCTCGGCACCCAGCATGTCAAACAGGGCGTCGTACAGGGGCCGCAGATAGGGATCCACCTTGCTCTGCAGGTCACCGGGCAGGAATCCCAGCCGCTCGCCGGCCTCCACCGCCGGGCGGGTCAGGATAATCCGGTTCACCTGCTTGTCCCGAAAGGCGGCCACCGCCGCCGCCACGGCCAGGTATGTCTTGCCTGTACCCGCCGGGCCCACGCCGATGGTGACGCTCTTTTGCAGGATCTCGTCCACATACTGCTTTTGGCCGATGGTTTTGGGTTTCACGGGCCGGCCCTTGGAGGTGATGCAGATTACGTCCTGGGTCAGCTCGCTGATCCGCTCTGCCTGGCCGGACCGCACCAGTCCGATCACGTAGCGCACATGCTGGGCCGTGATGGTCTCCCCTTTACCGGTCAGCGTCAGCAGCGCCTCCACGGCCTTGTGGGCCAGCACGGTCTCCTCCACCTCGCCGGAGATGACGATCTCGCCGCCCCGGTTGACGATGTTCACATGGAATTCCGCCTCCAGCAGGCGGATGTTCTCATCAAAGGAGCCGAAAAGATCGATGGCCTCCTCCATTCGTTCGATGCCGATGCGCTGTTCCATACACGCGCCCCCTCCTGTTTCTCTACGGTGCATTCAGCGGCACGCTGACGCCGATCTGCTCCAGGCACTCGGCCTTCAGCGTCACCAGCAGCCAGTTCCCCTGCCGGGCGGCGGCAAAGCGCGTCTCCGTCACGCTGCCGTCCTCGTCCAGCAGCGCCTGCAGCCGCCCCAGCAGCAGCGCTTCGCCCTCCTGCTGCGCCGCCTTCTCGCTCCGCTCCGCCTCCAGGACGCTGTGGGGCGTCCACCGCTCCACCACCAGCGTCACCGGCAGACGCAGCCCGCCGGGCAGCGCGCACCTCTTGTATTGTGTTATTTTATCACAGTCTGCCGGTGTTACGCTACCCTTTCCGTATAATTTTATCCGCCGCTTGCCCAGATCCAGGGCCACGCGGGTGACGGTGTCACCCTCCGCGCCCTGCTCATATACCTGCAGCGGCACCAGCGCGGACAGCTCATACCACGTCCGGGCCCACACGCGGCCCATGCCGTGCACCAGTCGCACGCCCCGGCCGGTACTGTCGGACACGCCGGAAATCAGCAGCTGTCCCCGGGTCACGGTGGTCCCTCGCATCACCTCCGCCCGGCCGTCCAGCGCCTCCACCTTTGTCACCAGTCCGTCCCGACCGGCCACCACGTTGGCCGCCTCCTGCTCCCGCACGACCTCCGGCGGTCTCTGCCGCTCCACCACCTGCACGTGTGCCACGCAGCCCTTCACATTCACCGCCAGCCAGGACAACTCCGGCAGCTCCAGCAGAAGGTGGTTGCGCAACTGCTCCTGGTCCACCGACAGCCCACGACTGCCCACGGTGACACCCTGCTGCTCCAGTGCCCGAAGGATCACCTCCTCCGGCACCGTGTCATTGCCTGTCACCTCGAAATCCCAGATGAAAAAATTGCTGGCCAGCAGCGCCAGCGCCAGCGCCGCCAGCCCTGCCAGCAGGGCATACCGCCGGTGCAGCCGTTCCGCCAGCACCGATATGCCCCGCTGCTGCAGCCGCCGGATGGCGGCGTCGGTCTGTACCGCCGCCTGCCGCAGTCGCCGCTCGCCCCGCCGGGTGGTGCGCATGGTGAAGGAGATGGCACCGGTCCACCGCACATCCCAAAAGGGGATACCGTGGGCAGAGCAGAGATTGACGATCCGCTCGGGATAGGCGCTCTCCACCGCCAGCAGCACATCTCCCTCGATGTAATGGGTCAGTTTTTTGTACATGTCACCCCACCAGTTCCACCTTGTCGATCCGCCCGCCGATCCGCAGCTCTGCCTCCGTCATGGCCAGCAGCTGCAGCTCCGCCCCGCTGACGCGCACCATCAGAGCACCGCCGTTGATTTCCACCAGTTCCGTGCTGTAGGAAAGCACACCCCTGTGCCGCTCCATGTACAGCTCCCGGTTGCCGGTCAGCTCCACCGTGGGCGCGCCGGCAATACCGCCCGGCAGATCCAGCCGCTCCATGGCCTCCAGCACCAGCCGCTTGCCCCGCCGCTCCACCGCACCACGTCCTTTCCGCCTACACCCTATGCGCCCGGCCGGAAAATCTTGCCTGTCCGGCATGGACAGCCGCTTCGCCGCATAGGGTTTTGGGGAGGAGGGGATTCTGTGAGACGCACGGGTCTGGCTGCGGCGCTGGCGCTGCTGATGCTGGCATTTCTGTGGAACGGCGACTTGACGGCCCAGGCCGTCCGGGACGGTCTGGCTCTGTGCGCCCGGTCGGTCATCCCCTCCCTGTTCCCCTTCTTTGTGGCTGTGTCCTGTTTCACCTCCCTGGGGTTGGCTCGGGACTGCGGTCGGCTCCTTGCGCCGCTGACGGCGCCGGTGCTGGGCTGTTCCGGTGCCGGCTCCGTGGCCTTTCTACTGGGGTTGCTGGGCGGCTATCCGGTGGGCGGCCGCGCCGTAGCGGAGCTGTACCGAACCGGTTCCGTGGATCGAGATGAGGCGATGCATCTGCTGGCCTTCTGCAACAACTGCGGTCCCGCCTTCGTACTGGGCGTTGCGGGGCGGGCCCGCTTCGGCAGCATGGGCGCGGGGCTGTGGCTCTGGGCCATCCATGTGGCGGCGGCGCTGCTCACGGCGCAGCTTCACCGCGGCCGCGGCAGCCGTTCTGCGCCGCTCCGGCCGGACGCGCCAGCCCTGTCTCTCCCCGATGCCTTTCTCCGCGCCGTCATCGACGGCGCGGAGACCATGCTGCAGGTCTGCGCCTTCGTGGTGTTCTTTCTAGCGGTGCTGCGTTTGGTGACAGTTCTGACCGGACTCTCCCACCCGGCGCTGGCAGGGGCCGTGGAACTGACCGGCGGCATCTCGCTGCTGACGCCGGACCGGGCCGGCTTCATCACCGCCGCCGCCCTGCTGGGCTGGGGCGGGCTCAGCGTCCATTGCCAGACTGTCGCCGCTCTGCGTGGCACCGATCTCTCCCTGCGGCCCCAGCTGGCCGGCAAAGCGCTGCAGGCCGCCCTGTCGGCATCGCTGGCCGCCGTGGTGTCCATATGGCTGTTTTAAAGCAGAATAAGAGCGGATATGACAGACATATCCGCTCTTACAGTGCTATATAGACCGTCTATAGGTGTCCCCGGCACTCTTACGTCCGCGCCGCCATCTTTACCGCCACAGCCAGGCCGATCCTCATCATGTTGGTGAAGGTGGTCTGCCGATCCTCCGGCGACAGCTCCTCCCCGGTGACCAGGTTGTCCGAGATGGAGCAGATGGCCAGCGCCCGTCTGCCGTCGCGTGCGGCGGTGCAGTAGAGCCCGGCGGCTTCCATCTCCACTGCCAGCACGCCCATTTTGGCAAAGCGCATGTTTCTGTCCGCATCGTCATAGAAGGTATCACTGGAGTAGAGGTTGCCCACCGGCATCGGCACACCCAGCTCCGCCGCCGCCTCCACGGCCGCCGTCAGCAGCGCGAAATCGCAGATGGGGGCAAAGCTGCCGCCCAGGTCGTACTGCTCGGGGAAGGCGGAGTTGGTGCAGGCGCCCATGGCGGCCACCACACTGCCCAGCGCCAGCTCGGCGCGCAGCGCGCCGGCGGAGCCGACGCGGATGATGTTTTCTACTCCGTAATGCGTATAGAGCTCATGGGAATAGATGGCGATGGACGGGATGCCCATGCCGCTGGCCATCACCGATACTGGCACACCCTGGTATGTGCCGGTGTAGCCCTGCACACCCCGGACATTGTTCACCAGCACGGGGTCGGTGAGAAAATGCTCTGCGATGAACCGGGAGCGCAGCGGGTCGCCGGGCATCAGCACGGTTTTGGCAAAGGCGCCCCGGGGCGCGTTGTTATGGGGTGTCATATCAGATACCTCCTTCTCCCTCCAGCGCCTTCACGGCCCTGACGATGCGGCTGGTGCCCAGGCGGTCGGCGCCCAGGGCGATGAAATCCGCCGCGTCCTGCAGATCCGCGATGCCGCCGGCGGCCTTGACCTTCACATGGGGTGCCGTGTGGGCCCGCAGCAGCGCCACATCCTCCCGGGTGGCCCCGCCGCCGGCAAAACCGGTGGAGGTCTTGATATAGTCTGCGCCGGAGTCGCTGACCACGCGGCACAGCTCGATCTTCTCCTCCTCCGTCAGCAGGCAGGTCTCAATGATGACCTTCAGCACCCGGCCGTCACAGGCAGCCTTCACCGCCTGGAGCTCCGCCAGCACATCGTCGTAGCGGCGGTCCTTCACCCAGCCGACGTCGATGACCATGTCGATCTCCGAGGCGCCGTTCTTTACCGCGTCGGCCGCCTCGAAGCACTTGGCAGCAGTTGTGCTGTAGCCGTTGGGAAACCCCACCACCGTACAGACCGGGATCCGCCCTGCCACATAGTCCGAGGCCTGCTTCACCCAGACGGCGGGGATGCAGACGCTGGCGCAGCCATAACGGATACCGTCGTCGCAGGCGCTACGGATCTCCTCCCAGGCCGAGCTTTGGGTCAGCAGCGTGTGGTCCACCCGGGCCAGGATCTCCCGCCATTCAGCTCTCATGGCACATCTCTCCTTCTGCGGCAAAGTGCGCCGCGTTCTCAATGGCATTGTAGCACGGTTTGCCCCGCCTGTCCACCGCCGGGCAGGAAAAAAGCAGGGGGCGCGAGCGCCCCCTGCCGCAGATGTGAAAACTCAGTCCTCCAGCTTGACGATCTCGGCGTCCGGCGCGTTGCGGCGGATGCTGTCGATGCCATTGAGACAGGAGGCCTTGGCCTTATAGCTCTCGCCCACGGCGATGATCTCACCGTTGCGAGCCTTCAGGCGGAAGCGGAATTCACCGGCCTTGTCCATATAGACCTCGAACTTGGGATTGGTGACCTTCTCGAAGCCCTCCACGGTCTGGTCCTCCATCTTGGCGGCCACGGAGTTCTTGCGGACGCTCTCGATGCCCTTGCGGCAGGCATCCTCGGTGGTATAGACCTCGCTGACGGCGATGACTTCGCCGTTGCCGGCCTTCAGATTGAACACAAAGCCGGTCTTGGTGGTTTTTACAACAAATTTACCCATGAGGTGCACCTCTTTTCACAAATTCCCGTTGAAACCGGGTGGATTACCACCTTTATTCTACACGAATCGCCATGCCGTGTAAAGGGCTTTTTTACTTTTTGCCGAACAGACCGCTCAGCTTGTCGCTGACCTTATCAGCCATGTCGTCCAGGCCCAGCTTGTCCGCCATATCGCTCAGTTTGTCGCCTACTTTGTCAGCCACGTCGGCCACCTTTTCGCCCACGTCGCCCAGTCTGCTGCCGGCCTCGTCCTTGCCGCCGCTCAGCTTGTCCTTGATGCCCTCGATCAGCGCCTTGACCTGCTCGTCGGGCAGATCCACGCCCAGCAGGTCCTCCAGCGTCTTGATGGGCTCCTTGGCAAAGCGCTTGGCCAGGCCGTCGTCCGCCTTGATCTTCTTCACCAGCTCGTCGATCTTCGTCTTGATATCCATGGTGTTTCCTCCTTTGATTACATCATATATTCTGTGCGCCGTGCGCACGGTGTTCACTATGCAGCCGTCGGCCGGTCAGAAGGACACGACCTCCTGCTCTGGCTTGCGGCAATAGCCGATCTTCGTCACATGCAGCACCGGGCCCTCGCCCTGGTAGGCGGGGGACGGCTCCTTTTTGACGGTGGCGGTGATCTCCACCCAGTCCCGGTCCCGGTACTTCTCCATACCCTTGCCCTTGCACACCAGCGCCAGGAACTGCATGTCGTTCTCACAGCAGACCATGGCAAAGCGGCCGGGCACGTCGATGCCCTTGTACTTTTTGGAATGGCACATCAGCGCCTTGAAGGTAACGGACACGCCGTCGTAGCGATCCGGGTGATCCATCAGATCCACGTACCAGACGCCGTAATCCTCGTCCGGCACGGCCAGCTTGCCATCAGACAGGTCGAAGGGCCTCATATCCTCGGTGACGTACTCCTCGCTGGTGCCGTCCACATTTTCCAGATAGATGTCGGCCCGACGGTTGACCATGCGCAGGTTGCGGCTGCGCAGCGAGGTCCGCAGCTCCGCGGTGCAGCGGTTGAATATGAGCATGTCCGCGTTGGTGATCTTTTCCATCATCAGCTGGCCCATGTTCTTCACGTACATCTCGAAGGTGCCGGCGTCCACCAGCGTCATGATCTGATAGAGGATCCAGTTGGCGGGCAGGCCGTTTCGGTACAGCGGCTCGATCATCCACATGCCGTTGTACTCGATGATGACCTGCCTGGGCCGGTACTGCTTCTCCAGCTTTTTGAACAGGGCAGGCGTCATGTCCTCCGCATTCTCCACCGTGTAGGTGAACACATTGTCCAGCGCCTTGGGGTCGTACTCCTCCTCCCCCTCCTCACAGCGGATCAGCAGCGTCCGGTCCTCCCGGGCAAAGCCGTCCTGCAGGATGCCGTTGATGAAGTTGGTCTTGCCGGCGTCCAGAAACCCGGCGATCAGATAGACAGGAATATCCATAGGGGTCGCTTCTCTCCTTACAGCTTGAACAGCTCTTTCAGCTTGTCCTCCTTCAGCTCTGCACCGATGACGCAGATGCGGCCGGTGTAGTCGGCCGGGCCGGTGCGGACCTCCTGCTCCTCCGGCACATAGTCGAAGTGGAGCCACTGTCCGTCGGTGCCGGGCACGATGCCCTTGGCCCGCAGGATGACGCCGCAGCGGCTGCCGTCCAGCACGTCCAGCGCGGCGGTGAGATCCTCAGCGGTGTACTTACGCACCGTTTCCACGCCCCAACTGGTGAACACTTCGTCGGCGTGATGATGGTGATGGTGGTGGCTGTGGTCATGGTGGCAAGCGCAGTCGGGGTCGTCACACTCCCCGCCGTCGTGGTGATGATGGTGTCCGTGCCCCTCATCCTCATCGTGGTGGTGATGGTGGTGCTCGTGTTCTGCCTCCTCTGCCTCATGCTCGGCGCGCATCTTCTCCAGCAGCTCGTCAGCCAGAGAGACCTTCTCCACAGCGGAGAGAACGGTCCGGCCGTCCAACTCGTCCCAGGGGGTAGTCAGGATGGCGGCGTCAGGGTTCTTCTCACGCAGCAGCGCCACGGCAGCCTCCAGCTTCTCCTGGCTCAGCTTCTGGGTGCGGGAGAGGATGATGGTGCCGGCGGACTCGATCTGATTGTTGTAGAACTCGCCGAAGTTTTTCATATAGACCTTCACCTTGGCGGCGTCGGCCACAGTGACGAAGCTGTTGAGCCGCATGTCCGGCACATCCTTCACGGTGTCCTCCACGGCCACGATCACGTCGCTGAGCTTGCCCACGCCGGAGGGCTCGATGAGGATGCGGTCGGGGTGGAACTGCTCCTGCACCTGCTTCAGCGCGGCGGCGAAGTCACCCACCAGGGAGCAGCAGATACAGCCGGAGGCCATCTCGTTGATCTGTACGCCGGTCTCCTTCAGGAAGCCGCCGTCTATGCTGATTTCACCGAACTCGTTTTCGATCAGCACGATCTTCTCGCCCTGATAGGCCTCGGCCAGCAATTTTTTGATGAGGGTGGTCTTACCGGCGCCCAGAAAGCCGGATACGATGTCGATTTTTGTCATGGTAAATCCCTTTCTTCTCTCACGCGAGCTGCTCGCGCGGCAAAATATACTTCTAATATATAATAGTCATTTTTCCCAAAAAAGCAAGGGCGCAGCAGTAAAAAAGTCCCAAAATTCACGTTTTTGAAAAACTTTCTTTGCTCTTCTTGCTTTCGCCGGGAAAATATTGTATTCTTATGAACATCATTTGCCCGCGGATGATGGACTTTTGTGTCCGCCCGACACCGCGGTGCGATCAGCGGGAGGAAAACGTATGGAGAACTTTATCAGCTGGCTCACAGAGGCCAACAGCTGGCTCAACAGCATCGTGTGGGGCGTGCCCGCCATGGTGCTGATCCTGGGCACGGGTCTGCTTCTGACCATTGCCACGCGCTTCACCCAGTTCACCCGCTTTGGCTACGCCATGCGCAACACCGTCGGCCGTATCCGCCAAAGCAGAAGCGACGTGGACCGGGGTGCCGTGACTCCTTTCCAGGCGGTATGCACCGCGTTGGCCGCCACCGTCGGCACCGGCAACATCGCCGGCGTGGCCGGCGCCATCGCCCTGGGCGGGCCCGGCGCCGTGTTCTGGATGTGGGTGGCCGCGCTGGTGGGCATGATCACCAAATACGCCGAGGTGGTGCTGGCCATCCATTACCGGCAGCGCAACGAAAAGGGCGAGTGGGTCGGCGGCCCCATGTACTACATCAGAAACGGCCTGGGCCGCCGCTGGACATGGCTGGCGGGCGTCTTCGCCGTGCTGGCCATCCTGGCCTCCTTCGGCATCGGCAATATCGCCCAGATCAACTCCATTGCCGGTGCCGTCACCGGGGCGGTGCAGATGTTCGATCCCGCCGCCAACGTGAAGACCGTGTGTCTGATTACCGGCCTCTTGGTGATGGCGGCGGTGGCATTGATCTCCATCGGTGGGCTGAAGCGGATCGCCCGGGTCACCGAGATGCTGGTGCCCGCCATGTCGGCGCTCTACATCGTCTCCTGTCTGGTGGTCATCCTCGGCAACATCGGCAGCATCGGCCGCGTGTTCGTCATGATCTTCACCGGCGCCTTCCAGCCCTCCGCCGTAGTGGGCGGCGGACTGGGCATCACGATCATGACCGCCATGAAGCGCGGTGTGTCCCGGGGCATCTTCTCCAACGAGGCCGGCTTGGGCTCAGCCCCCATCGCCCACGCCGCCGCCCACACCGACTCTCCTGTCAGACAGGGCCTGTTCGGCATCTTCGAGGTGTTCGCCGACACGCTGGTGATCTGCACGCTGACGGCGCTGACCATCCTCTCCTCCGGCGTGGACGTGGCGTACGGCCAAAAAGCCGGGGCAGAGCTGTCTACCAGGGCCTTCTCTACCGTGTTCTCCGGCCAGGTCTCCAGCGTGGTGATCGCCGTGGCGCTGAGCCTGTTCGCCCTGACCACCATCCTCAGCTGGAACCTGTACGGCAGCCGCTGCTGCGAGTATCTGTTCGGCTCTGCCCGGGCAGCCCTGATCTATAAGCTGCTTTTTCTGCCGGTGGTGGTGATGGGCGCCACCATGGACCTGCAGCTGGCTTGGGACATCTCCGATACGCTCAACGGGTTGATGGCCATTCCCAACCTGATCGGCGTGCTGCTGCTGAGCCCCGTGGTGGTAAAGCTGACCCGGGAATACTTTGCCCGACAGCGCGGGCCGAAGCTGAACTGACGCACCCCGCACCGGCGGCCCCGGCCGCCGGTGCCTTTCCGTCTCTTGACCTTGCCGGCGGGCCGTGATAAAATAAAAATACAAAGTACCCATAAAAAGAGAGAGGAACAGCCATGAACAAGATCTTCTTCGGACTTCTGCTGATCTATATCAACATCAACATCAATTTCGACGGCCACACGCTGAATCTCCTGCCCGCCTGGGCCGGCTACTGCCTGATCTACTCCGGACTCAATGATCTGTCGGAGGAGAGCGAGCACTTCGCAGCGATCAAGCCTTGGTGCCTGGGCATGGTGGTGTACACCGGCATCCTCTGGCTGCTGGACCTGCTGATGGGTACGGTGGATTTGGGCCTCATCGGCTGGATCCTGGGGCTGGTGTCCACCTTCGTCTCCCTGTATATCCTCTACATGCTGGTCCGCGCCATCGGCGATATCGAGACGTTCCGGGGCGTGGATATCGGCCAGCCCAAGCTGATGAGCGCCTGGAAGGTCATGGCCATCGCCACGGCCATCGCCCAGATCCTGACGATCCTGCCGCCGCTGGCGGTGATCTGCCTGATCGTGGCTTTTGTCGCCCTCATCTTCTTCATGGTCTATTTCAACGGCACGCGGAAGGCATACAACACGCTCCTTGGCCGGTGAGAGGCACAAATTCCAGTTGCCAAGGCGTACATTTTGTAGTACAATGATTTGCACGACAGCTCCTCCGCGTGCAGCTGCGGAGCCGGTCTCGCGCAATGGATGCCCACGAATCATGTCAGGCGGGGAACCGAGCAGCATTAAGAGGGACCATCCATGTGCCGCGAGGGCGCCGGCTCCGCAGCTGCACGCGGAGGAGCAGCACGTTTCGCACCGCAGACCCTTCAACGGTTTGCGCAATGAGAGGGAGGTGTGCCGGGATGTATCAGGCACTGTACCGAAAATGGCGGCCCAGAACCTTTGACGAGGTGGTGGGACAGGCCCACATCACCGACACGCTGCGGCGGCAGGTGGCCGAGGGCCGCACCGCCCACGCCTATCTCTTCACCGGTACCCGCGGCACCGGCAAAACCACCTGCGCCCGCATCCTGGCCAAGGCTATCAACTGCCTGGACCCGCAGGACGGCGCACCCTGCTGCCGGTGCGAGGCCTGCCGCAGCATCGACGAGGGCCGGGCGCTGGACGTGACGGAGCTGGACGCCGCCAGCAACAACGGCGTGGACCAGGTCCGCGCCCTGCGGGAGGAGGCGGTGTACACCCCTTCCGTGCTCCAGCGGCGTGTCTATATCATCGACGAGGTGCACATGCTGTCCACCGCCGCCTTCAACGCGTTGCTGAAGATCCTGGAGGAACCGCCGGAACACCTGCTATTCATTCTGGCCACCACGGAGCTGCACAAGGTGCCGGCCACCATCCTGTCCCGCTGCCAGCGCTTCGCCTTCAAGCGGATCCTGCCGCGGGACATGGAGCGGCAGCTGCTGCACATCGCCCGGGCGGAGGGCATCGCCCTGACCGACGACGGGGCAGAGATCCTGGCCCGGATGGCCAACGGCGCCCTGCGGGACGCCTTGAGCCTGCTGGATCAGTGCCGCGTGGCGGAGGGCACGCTGGACAGCTCCGCCGTGCTGGATGTGCTGGGGCTGGCCGGCAGCGTGCAGACCATGGATCTGATGCGCCTGGTGCTGGACCGGGATACCGCCGGCGTGCTGGCCCTGTTCGACAAGCTCTATCGCGGCGGCAAGGACGTGGCCGCCGCGTTGGGCGAGCTCAGCGACCTGGGCCGCGACCTGACCATCCTCAAGGCCGCACCGGAGGGCGGCGCCGCGCTGCTGTCCGGCCTGTATGACCGCAAAACTCTGCTGGAGCTGGGCCGGGACGAGTCCATGCGCCGCTTTCTCTACCTCACCGCCACGCTGCAGGCCTGCTGCGCCGCGCTGCCGGACAGCTTCCACCCCCGGACGGACGCGGAGCTGTGCCTGCTGAAGCTCTGCGATGAGACGCTCAGCGGCGATCTGCTGGGACTGACGGAGCGGGTGGCGCGGCTGGAACAGGGCGCCCCCAGGCAACCCTCTGCACGTCCGCTGCACGTTCGCCAGGAGCCGCGGCGGGAGGAACCGCCGCTGCCCGACGGGCCGGCGGAGGGCGAGCGGGTCTTTGACGTGCCTGACGAGCCGGTGCGCCAGCCAAAGGCGACTGCCGCGCCGAAAGCAGCCACCGCGCTGGAGACGGCATCCGCCGGAGACGCGGCCCTGTGGGACCGGCTCATCAACCAGTACAAGGGTCGTCTGCCGGTGAATCACCGGGTCTTTCTGAACATGGCCCGCGGTGTAGTGCAGGACGATGTGCTGACCGTATACTGCAGCAACGACTTCGTCCGCGGCTCGCTGGACAACGGTGACGTACTCTCCGTACTGCAGGAGGTCACCTCCGCCGCTGCGGGGCGGCCTGTCCGCGTGGTGCTGACGGTGGGCAAGGCGCCCGAGCCGCCGGCGGCGAGCGCCGGCGCACAGAACAGCGCTTCTCCGGCCCGGGAGGCCGCACGGCAGACAGATCCCCGCGAGGACCGGTTGAGCGAGCTGGTGAAGAACGCGAGCCAGCTGGACCACTTCAAGATCAAGTAATCAAGATAAAGGAGACACACTGACATGGCAAAGGGATACAGCGCAAGAGGCGGCTTCACCGGCGGTGCCGGCATGATGCGCCAACAGCAGCAGATGCAGCAGAAGCTGCTGAAGATGCAGCAGGAGATGGCCAAGGCCCAGGAAGAGATCGAGAGCCGCACCTTTACGTCCTCGGTAGGCGGCGGCGCGGTGCAGGCCACCGTGAACGGAAAAAAGGAACTAACGGATCTGATCATCAAGCCGGAAGCTGTGGACAGCGAAGACACGGAGATGCTGCAGGATCTGGTCATCTCCGCCGTCAACGAGGCGCTGCGCCAGGCGGAGGAGGCCATGAGCAGCTCCATGAACTCCCTCACCGGCGGGATGGGCATTCCCGGCCTGGGATTGTAAGCGACCGCAAAAAAGAGCGGAACGGGGCACCCCCGTTCCGCTCTTTCTCTGTATTCCGTCACGCTTTTTTGACCCTCATAAAAACGTCTCTTTCCGTGGCCGGCGCGTATTCGGTAAAGCCGCAGGCCTCATACACATGGATGCCCCGCCTGTTGAACGGAAAGGCCTTCAGCGTCACGGTCTCCAGTCCCAGTTCGTCGAACGCATAGGAGAGCATCCGCCGAATGGCCTCCGTCCCGAAATGTCTGTTCTGCCGGGCGGCGGTGATGGCGATACCCAGTTCTCCGGTGCCGTCGTGCACGTCCATCAGCTCGATGTTGCCGATGAAGCGGCCGGTGTCCCGCTCCACCATTGAAAAGATCACCGCGCCCTCTGCCAGCTTGCTGCGCACCCACTCTGCCTCGTCCGCAGCCGTATAGGCGCGCCGCTTGTCGGAAATATACCGCTGCACGCCCTCCACATCGTTCACCATCTCCAGATAGGCCGGTATCATCGCCTCACAGATCCGGACAAAGTCAATCCGCTCCGAGGCAAACACAGTCTCCATGTGCTCTTCCTCTCTTTTGCGTAAAGTAGGGCCATGACAGCATGGTATTGTCTGTCCGTCAACCGTAGTAGGCCAGTAGCATGTCCACCACCATACCGTAGCTTTTGACGCCATTGGGGTCTCCGTTGGTCTTGATGAAGGAGTCGTAGACCTTCTGGGTAGCCTCGGTGAAGGAGGTGTGGTTGGCGGCCCAGTACTCGTTGTTGGCGTGGATATCGGCAACGACTGCGGCGGGCAGTGTGTCGCGGACGGTCTGCCACGCCTCCCGGTCGGCGCTGTAGAGGGCGTTGGACAGATGGACGTAGCCCATGAGCCAGCCGGAATAGCGATACAGTGGGTCGTCGCTCATGGTGGACACGGCGATAGCCACGAAGTTGCACTCCTGCTCCGAGGCGATCTGCCGCTGATGGGCCATCTCATGGACCGCCGTGGAGGGCAGAAAAGCCGCCGGACAGTCGATGTTCACGTTGGCCTCGCCGGTGAAGGGGAAATAGAAGCCGGTGAAGTCCATGGCCGTCATCGCCCGGGAACAGCAGAAGGCCTTGGGTGTTACATCCGGCCAGCGCAGGCAGGGGATGGCTTCATAGGCGTTTTCATAGACGGAGACCGCGGCGGCCAGGATCTCCCGCCGGTCGCCGGCAAAAAGGCCGTTCTCATCCCGCGGCACCGTGTTGGCCGCCCGGGACAGCTCGGCGGCAAACCGCTCCGTCAGCGTCCGCAGTTCCTCCGCCGTGCCCTGCCGGGCCACAATGCCGGAGCGGTCCTGGAAGCTGTCCGTGTGGTAGTTGACGCCCCACAGCAGGCAGAAGCCAGCATAGATGGTGAGCCCCGTGCACAGCACTGTCAACACGAAGCGATAGAGTGTACGGCCCCTGTGGGGGCCGGCGACGAGCGCCCGCACCACGTTGGCCGCATAGAAGATGGTCACCGCTGCCAGCGCGATATACAGCACCTCGGCCACGGAGATCTCCGTCAGACTGCACAGCGACGCCATGCCCCGCTTGAGGGGCGTAGTCACATAGTTCGCCAAGGCGTTCATCAGCGTCCGGCTGCGCCGCAGGGCGAAGTACGTCGCCAGAAACAGCAGCGTGACCATCAGCCAAATATGCAGTTTTTTGTGGCGCAGGAACCAGGCTCTCATGGCACACTCCTCCGCCGCCAGTTTGTCCGGCGGCGCTGTTCTTCACTTATAATGCCAGCTTTCGGCCGGTAAAATACATAGTGGTGTTCAGGCGGGCCAGCAGTGTGCCCCGCTCATCCCGCACCTCAGCCGCGCAGTAGCACAGCCTGCCGCCGCAGTGCAGCACACGCCCCTCCGCCCGCAGGCGGCCCTCGCCGCCCGCTGCGGCGATGTAGTCGATGCTGGCGCTGGCGGTGACGCACTGCTCCTGCCGCAGGCTGACGGTAGCCGTTCCGCAGGCCACGTCTGCCATGGCGAACAGCAGTCCGCCGTGGGGCGTGTTCCAGGAATTCAGGCTGTCACGGCACAGCTCGGCCTCCACCACAGAGGTGCCGTCGTCCACGTCGGTGATGCGGAAGTGGTTATGGCTGTTGAAGGGGTTGCTGGACACGCCGAAGGCGATCAGTTTTTCTCTCAGTTCCGGTGTCATAGATGGGTCCTTCTCTCCGCAGCGGCGGAGGTCTTTTGTTGTATTCGGAAAGGAAGCCCGCCTTTGCAGGCGGACTTCCCGGCTCATTCCGTTTTATCCGGCGGTTCCGGCCCCGGCTCTTTATCTCGGTTTACATAATTGTATGCACCGGTGGGCATGTTCCGCTTGGTCAGGCGCCGGTTGATGAGGTATCTCACCAAAGCCTGCAGGCAGGCGCAGACGGGCACTCCCAGGAACATACCCCGCAGGCCGCCGAATCCGCCGCCCACCAGGATGGCCACCACCACCCAGAAACTGGAGATGCCGGTGGGGCCGCCCAGGATCCGCGGCCCAATGACATAGCCGTCCAGCGTCTGCAGCACCAGGGTGAAGATGATGAAGATCAGACACTTCAGCGGGCTGACCAGCAGGATCAGAAAGGCACTGGGCACAGCGCCGATGAAGGGGCCGAAGAAGGGTATGATGTTGGTCACGCCCACGAACACGCTGACCAGCGGCGTATAGGGCATCTGAAGGATCGAGCAGCCGATGAAGCACAGAATGCCGATAATCAGCGAGTCCAGCAGCTTGCCCCGGACAAATCCGGAGAAGATCTGGTCCACCTTCCGGGTGGCCCGTATGATCCAGCGGGCCCGCTCCTCGGAAAACACGCCGTAGACCACCTTGGCGCAGCGGGCGCCGCTGCGCTCCTTCATGGCCAGCATATACACCGACACGATGATGCCGATGATCAAGTTCTTCAGGAAGTTCACCACGCCCCAGATGCCGCTCCAGATACCGCCGGTGAGACCGGTCAGCAGGGACTGGGCCCAGGGCAGGATCCTGTCCTCCAGAAAATCCAGGGCGTTGTCATAGTAGCGGTCGATCAACTCCATGGCCCACTTGCCCACCTTTGTGTCTCCGGTGAGCAGACCGTTCGCCCAGTCGTATATCTTATTGTAGTAGTTCTCAGCGTTGTTGATCAGGGTGGTGATGCTCTCCACCAGCTGGGGGATCAGCATGACCAGCAGCAGGTAGATGAGGAACAACACGAACAGCCACGCCAACAGGATACCGGCAGCCCGCAGCCAGCCGTCAGCGCGGGAGACATCCTTTCCCCCGCTCAGCTTCTTCAGCGCAGCGCGGAGCAGACGCTCCAGCCAGTTGACCACCGGTGCCAGCAGGTAGGCCATGGCAAAGCCATACAGCACCGGCGCCAGCACCGACACCAGCTTGGTGGTGAAGCTCTGCAGCGTGCCGCCCATATAAAACGTATCATAGAATACCAAAATGGCGCAGGCCGTCAAAAAAATCGTCAGCCCCAGCCGCCAGTATCTTCTGCGCTCCTCCACGGCACTCCCCCCTGCGTTACGTAATCTGCCCACGTATATATCATACCCAAGTTTTTCAAGTTTTGCAACTGCTTTTCGCCACCTTTTGCTCTATAATGCCGCCGCAGCCTTTTGTGGTTGCATTTTCCCGGTTTCCGGCATATAATGGACGGCAGCCGCGGCCCGGTGCCGTCCGTGCAAGATCGACATGAGATGAGGTCAGAGCTTTCAACATGGAGACAAATCTGAAAAAACTGCTGTTCATCGTCAACCCGCGCTCCGGCAGGACAAAGTCCCGGGCGCCCCTGTTCGACGCAGCGGTCCGCTTTTCCCAGGCGGGTTATCTGGTGCATATCCACATGACCAGCGGCCCCAAGGACGCCACGAACATCGCCCGGGAACTGGGCAGTCAGTTTGACGTGGTGGTCTGCGCCGGCGGCGACGGCACGCTGAACGAGACCATCGCCGGCCTGATGGAGCTGCCCCAGCGGCCGCCGGTAGGTTACCTGCCTTGCGGCAGCACCAATGACTTTGCCGCCAGCCTGCATATCCCCGCCCAGATGGACCGGGCGGCGGAGTCCGTTGTGCAGGGCTGCCCCTTTCCGCTGGACATCGGCGTACACAACGGTCGCCACTTCGCCTATGTGGCCTCCTTCGGCGCCTTTACCCGCTCCTCCTATTCCGCACCCCAGGCCACCAAGAACGCCCTGGGACACTTCGCCTACATCCTGGAGGGATTGGGCGACCTGAATTCCCTGCGGCCTTACCGATGCCGCATCATTGCCGACGGCGAGATCTTTGAGGGTGACTTTATCTTCGGCGCCGTGTGCAACACCACCTCCCTGGCCGGCATGGTGAAGCTGAATCCCAGCCGTGTCAGTATGAACGACGGCCAGTTCGAGCTGCTGCTGCTGCAGACGCCCAAGACGCCGCTGGATCTGCAGAACCTGATCGTGGCCCTCACCTCCATGGAGTACGACTACCCCGGCGTGTATTTCCGCCACGTCCGGTCGGTAACGATGGAGACCGACGAGGACATCCCCTGGTCGCTGGACGGCGAGTACGCCCCCAGCGCGCCGCGGGTGGAGATCCGCAACCTGCCCGGCGCCATCGAGCTGATGCTCCGCCGCAACGCGAACGCCAACTGAACAGGCACCAAGGACGTCGAAGGAATCTCTCCGGCGTCCTCTTTCTTTTTCTGTCCAAAACGGGATTGACATTTTTCCAAAAAGTTGTATAATTTGAAAATGGTTTTCATTTTCATTTTAAGGAGGAGTCATCATGGCTGTCACCTATATGACCCGCCAGCAGCGGGAGGTGCTGCGCTGCATCGAGAGCTGCGCCGATGGCGCCGGCGCTGCGGAACTGGCGGAGCTACTGCACCAGCAAGGCAGCCGCGTGGGGCTGACCACCGTGTACCGCCAGCTGGAGCGGCTGGAGCAGCAGGGGCTGGTCCACAAGGTGGTCACAGACGAGGGAGCCCGCTACCGATACTGCCGCAGCGCCCACGACGGCCGGGACTGCTTCCTGCTCAAATGCGAGAGATGCGGCCGGCTGGAGCACGCGGACTGCTCCCACCTGGGTGAGCTGTACGCCCACCTGATGGAGGAGCACCACTTCCGCATCAACCCCCGCCGCACGCTGTTCTACGGTCTGTGCGAGAGCTGCGCACGGGAGAACGGGACATGAGACGGCGCATGGTATGCCTGCTGCTGGCGCTGTTGCTGGCGGCGGCGCTGCCGGGCTGCGGCCGCCGGGCAGCGCCGGAGAACGGCAGGCTGCGGGTGGTCTGCACCCTGTTCCCATACTACGATTTCGTCCGGCAGATCGGCGGCGAGGACGTGGACGTGACGCTGCTGGTGGCCGCCGGGAGGGAGGTCCACAGCTTTGAGCCCACGCCGCTGGACGTGATCACCCTGTCCCGGGCGGACGTGTTTCTCTGCAACGGCGGCGAGAGCGAGGCCTGGGTGGGGGACATCCTGGACGCCGCCGGGGAACACATCGGCACGGTGCTGACCATGATGGACTATGCCGACGCTGTGGAGGAGGAGGTCGTGGAGGGCATGCAGGTCCAGAAGGATGACCACGACCACGATGACGAGGGTCACGAGGAGGACGAGATCGAGTACGACGAGCACATCTGGACCTCGCCGGTGGTGGCCGCCCAGCTGTGCCGGGTCATCGGCGCGGCGCTGGCGGAGGCCGATCCCGCCCACGCAGAGCACTACGAGGCGCGATTGGCGGCCTATCTGGAGGAGCTGGCGGCGTTGGACGCGGATCTCCGGCAGGCGGTGGCAGCGGGGAAGCGGCACACGCTGATCTTCGGAGACCGGTTCCCCTTGCTCTACTTCTGCCGCACCTACGGGCTGGACTACCGGGCCGCCTTTCACGGCTGTTCCAGCGACACAGAGCCCAGCCTGGCCACACTGAAATATCTCATCGACCGGGTGGGTGCAGAACGCATCCCGGTGGTGTACACCATCGAGCTCAGCAGCCAGAAGATCGCCCGGGCCATCGCCGATACCACCGGCGCCCGGGTGCTGACCTTCCAGTCCTGCCAAACCGTCAGCCGCGCCGACTTTGACGGCGGCGAAACGTACGTAAGTCTGATGCGAAGAAATCTGGAAGCCCTGAAGGAGGGCCTGCAATGAACGATAGAAACAACGACAGGATTTGGATCGACTGCCGGGACGTGGCCCTGGGCTACGAGGGGCACAGCATCTGGCAGGGTCTGAACTTTCAAGTGCGCGGCGGTGATTACCTGTGCATCGTGGGCGAGAACGGCAGCGGCAAGTCCACCCTGCTCAAGAGCCTGCTGGGGCTGCTGAAGCCCATGGCCGGCACCATCGTGTGGGACGACGCACTGCGCCGGGGCGCCATCGGCTATCTGCCCCAGCAGACCCGCGCCCAAAAGGACTTCCCTGCCACGGTATATGAGGTGGTGCTCAGCGGCTTTCTCAGTGCCGGCGGCATCCGTTTTTTCCACACTGCCGCCGAGAAAAGCGAGGCGCTGATGAACATGGGCAAGCTGGGAATTTTGGAGCTGAAGGACCGGTGCTACCGGGAGCTGTCCGGTGGGCAGCAGCAGCGGGTGCTGCTGGCGCGGGCCCTGTGCGCCGCCGGAGAGCTGCTGGTGCTGGATGAGCCGGTGACGGGTCTGGATCCCGGCGCCGCCCAGGATCTCTACCGCACGCTGGACTATCTGCATAAAAAAGAGGGCATCGCCATTGTCATGGTGACACACGACATCCGCGGCGCACTGCGCAGCGCCACCAAGATCCTTCACGCTGGGCAGAACCAGTGGTTCTGCGGTACGCCGGCGGAATATCTGGCCTCGCCCTACGGCAGGCGGTTCGGAGGTGAGCCGGCATGAAGCTTCTGCTGGAGATGTTCACCTATCCCTTCATCGTGCGGGCCTTCGTGGTGGGTATCCTGGTGTCGCTGTGCGCGGCGCTGCTGGGTGTACCGCTGGTGCTTAAGCGCTACTCCATGATCGGTGACGGGCTGAGCCATGTGTCCTTCGGCGCGCTGGCCGTGGCGCTGGCCTGCGGCTGGGCGCCGCTGCCAGTGTCCATCCCTGTGGTGATCGCCGCAGCGGTGCTGCTGCTGCGCATGACAGAGAGCAGCCCCATGGGCGCCGATGCCGCCATCGCCGTCACCAGCGCCTCGGCGCTGGCCATTGGCGTCATGGTCACCTCGCTGACCACCGGCATGACCACCGACGTGGACAGCTATATGTTCGGCTCCATCCTGGCCATGGACCGCTCCGATGTGGCGCTGAGCGTAGCTCTGTGCGTATCCGTGCTGACGCTGTTCGTCCTCTTCTATCACAAGCTGTTCGCCATCACCTTTGACGAGAGCTTCTCCCGGGCCACCGGCGTGAAAGTAGGGCTGTACAACACCCTCCTCTCGGTTCTGACGGCGCTGACCATCGTACTGGGCATGCGCCTGATGGGTGCCATGCTGATCTCCAGTCTGGTGATCTTCCCGGCCCTGAGCGCCATGCGCATCCGCAAGAGCTTCCAGGGCGTGGTGCTCTGCGCAGGAATCATGAGCGTGGTGTCCTTCTGCCTGGGGCTGACCGCCTCCTATCTGGTCAGCACGCCGGTGGGCGCCACGGTGGTGGCGGTCAACCTGGCCGCGTTTTTGTGCTGCTGCGCCTTCGCGGCACTGCGGCGGCGGTGAATATAGGGCCGACAGAGCTGTCTGCCGGCCCTGTTTTTCGAAAAATACCCGCTTTTCGCCGGACTTCTCCTGTAAAAGCTCTTGCAATTTCGCTATTTCCGTGCTATACTGCCTTATAGTAAGGTAGTTTGTTTGACAGAGTGGGCGTAAGGTCCGCTCTTTTTGTTGGGCAAATTTCACTTCTTAAAAATCGGCACGAAGGCGAGGACGACCATGAAGAAAGTGACCGAGCTCGTGGCGGAGCTGGCCGCCCCCGCGGCGGCGGAAAACGGCTGCCGCCTGTGGGACGTGGAGTATCTCCGGGAGGCGGGACAGTGGTATCTGCGCGTCTACCTGGACAAGGACGGCGGCGTGGACATCCTGGACTGTGAGGCAGTCAGCCGCCGGCTCAGCGACCTGTTGGACGAGGTGGATCCCATCGAAGGCAGCTACATGTTCGAGGTGTCCTCCGCCGGCGCCGAGCGGCAGCTGAAGCGCCCCTCGGACTTTGCCCAGTTCATGGGCAGTCCGGTGCTGGTGAAGACCTACCGGAACCGGGACGGCCGCAAGGAGTTCGCCGGCACGCTGGCGGGCTACGACGACGGCGCGGTGCTGCTGGACATGGGCACCGGGGGGCCGCTGCGCTTTGAAAAGGGCGAGGTGGCTCTGGTGCGTCTGCGCATCGAATTCTGAAAACAAACAGTGAATCGAGATAAGGAGATACGACCATGAAATGTGACGAGATCTTTGCCGCTCTGGCACTGCTGGAAAAGGAGCGCGGCATTCCCCAGAACTTCATGCTGGGCAAGATCATCCAGGCGCTGACCACCGCCTACAAGCGGGACCACGAGGGCGTGGAGAACGTGATTGTGGACGTGGACGAGGCCAAACGCGACCTGAAGATGTACGTCCAGAAGGAGATTGTGGAGGAGGTGGAGTTCCCCGGCACCCAGATCTCGCTGGAGGAGGCCAAGGCCATGTCCGCCAAGAACGAGCTGGGCGGCGTGGTGAACATCCCCGTAACCAACGTGGAGTTCGGCCGCATTGCCGCCGGCAACGGCAAGCAGGTCATCATCCAGGGTCTGCGGGAGGCCGAACACGGCATGATCTATGACGAGTTCAACTCCAAGCAGCACGAGATCCTCACCGGCACCGTCACCCGCATCGACCAGCGCACCGGCAACGTGATGCTGCGCATCGGCACCGGCAGCGAGTCCACCGAGGCCGTTCTGACCCTGAACGAGCAGGTTGATGGCGAGGAGCTGCGGGAGGGCCAGCTGGTCAAGGTCTATCTGGTGGAGGTCCGCCGTTCCACCCGCGGGCCCCAGGTGCTCATCTCCCGAACCCACCCCGGTCTGGTCAAGCGCCTGTTCGAACTGGAGGTGCCGGAGATCTATGACGGCACCGTGGAGATCCGCAGTGTGGCACGCGAGGCTGGCAGCCGCACCAAGATGGCTGTCTGGTCCGAGGACGAGAACGTGGATCCCATCGGCGCCTGCATCGGCCCCCGGGGGCAGCGGGTCAACGCCATCGTGGACGAGCTGCGGGGCGAAAAGATCGACATCGTCCGCTGGTCCGAGGATCCGGCACAGTTCATCGCCGCGGCGCTGGCACCGGCTGACGTGCTGGACGTGATCCTGGCCGACGAGGGTAAGATCTGCCGCGTCATCGTTCCGGACGATCAGCTGTCTCTGGCTATCGGCAAGGAGGGTCAGAACGCCCGCCTGGCTGCCCGCCTGACCGGCTACAAGATCGACATCAAGCCGGAATCCTATCACGAGTAACTCTCCGCCTCCCCGAGGCGCGACAGATTTCTTTTGCTGAGAGAGGTGCGCCATGCCGAAAGTGAAAAAAATCCCCCAGCGCCAGTGTGTCGGCTGCCGCACCATGCGGGACAAGCGGGAGCTGCTCCGTGTGGTCAGAACCCCCGAGGGAGAGATCATGCTGGACGCCACCGGCAAAAAGTCCGGCCGGGGCGCCTATGTATGCCCGGATCCGACCTGCCTGCAAAAGGCCCGCAAGTCTCGGGCGCTGAGCCGAGCGCTGGAGACGGAGATCCCCGACGAGGTCTATGCGGCGCTGAGCGCGCAGATGGCTCGCGAGGTGTGATCATGGAGCGGGTGCTGTCAATGATCGGTCTGGCCAAGAAAGCCGGCCGTGTAGAGATCGGCGAGGAGCCTGTGGGTGCCGCCGCCCGGGCCAAAAAGGCGCGGCTGATCCTGCTGGCGGCCGATGCCGGTCCCTCCTCTGCCCGCCGGGCCGCATCCTTTGCGGAATCCGGCGCCTGCCTGCTGCTGACCATTCCGGCTGACAAGGATCGACTGGGCCGGGCATTGGGACGCACCAGCGTCGCCATGGCCGCCGTCACTGACATCGGCTTTGCAGAGGCGGTGGTCCAAAAACTGGCGGTCGTGGACGAGCGCTACCGGAGTGCGGCGGAACATCTGGCCGTCAAGGCCAAACGGGCCCAGGAGCGCCGGCAGGAGCAGGTCCGGCACGAGAAGAACCTGCACCGGGGGAAAAAACGCGGCGCAGGCCGCGGCATCAAGTAAGTTTCGTGCGGCATGCCGCACATTCGCATCACCGTATCACGATCATGGAGGTGGCTATATTTGGCTAGCATTGTCAACAAATACAGAGTTCACGAGGTGGCAAAGGACTTCGGCGTCCCCACAAAGCAGATCACGGAGATCCTGACCAAGTATGCGGAAACTCCGAAGAATCATATGCAGGTACTGGGCGACCGGGAGCTGTCGTTGATCTTTGAGTATCTGACGCAGCATAACCAGGTGTCCGGCATCCACGTGATCTTTGCCGAGGGCGTGAAGCCGGAGGAAAAGAAGCCGGCTGAGCCGGCCAAACAGCAGCCTGCCGCCGGCAAGGCCGACACGAAAGCCGCCCCCGCCGCTCAGCAGCCCGCCGCCAAAGCCGCGGGCAAGCCCGCCCAGCAGCCCGCCAAGCCGGTCTCCCGGGTGCCCCAGACCAAGGTGGTGGATACCCGCAAGGCCACCAACGTCAACCTGGAGAAGTACGACGAGCGGCTGCAGGACATGGCCGAGGGCCGCAACGCCCGCGCCGGCGGCACCGGCAAGCGCCGCGACCAGCAGGTGCAGGGCAAGGAGAAGTTCCGCAACAGCAAGCAGCGCCGCGGCGGTCCCCAGAGCAACAAGAGCCGGCAGGAGGAGGCCGACCGGATGCGCCGGCTGCGCCTGGAGGTCATCAAGAAGACCCCCGTCACCGTGCAGATCCCCGATGAGATCAGCGTGGGTGAACTGGCCAGCCGCATGAAGAAGACCGGTACTGAGGTGGTCAAGTGCCTGATGAAGAACGGCATCATGGCCTCCCTCAGCCAGCTGATCGACTTTGACACCGCCGCCATCATCGCCGAAGAGATGGGCTGCAGGGTGGAGAAGGAGGTGGTCGTGACCATCGAGGAGAAGCTGATCGACGACCATCAGGACGCCGAGGAGGATCTGATCCCCCGCGCCCCCGTGGTGGTGGTCATGGGCCACGTGGACCACGGCAAAACCAGCCTGCTGGACTATATCCGCAACACCCATGTGGCCTCCGGCGAGGCCGGCGGCATCACCCAGCATATCGGCGCCTACCAGGTACAGGTGAACGGCAAGTCCATCACCTTCCTGGACACCCCCGGCCACGAGGCCTTTACCTCCATGCGCGCCCGCGGCGCCATGGTCACCGATATCGCCATTCTGGTGGTGGCCGCCGAGGACGGCATCATGCCCCAGACGGTGGAGTCCATCAACCACGCCAAGGCCGCCGAGATCCCCATCATCGTAGCCATCAACAAGATGGATAAGCCCGAGGCCAACCCCGAGCGCATCAAGCAGCAGCTCACCGAGTATGGCTTGGTATGCGAGGAGTGGGGCGGCGACACCATCGTGTGCCCCATCTCCGCCAAGACCGGCATGGGCATCGACAACCTGCTGGAGATGCTGACACTGACCGCCGAGGTGGGCGAGCTGAAGGCCAACCCCAACCGCGCCGCCCAGGGCACCGTTATCGAGGCCCGGCTGGACAAGGGCCGCGGCCCCGTGGCCACGCTGCTGGTGCAGAACGGCACCCTGAAGCAGGGCGATGTCATCATCGCCGGCACCAGCGTGGGCCGTGTCCGCGCCATGATCAGCGACAAAGGCCAGAAGATCGCCACCGCCGGGCCCTCCGTGCCCGTGGAGATCACCGGCCTCAGCGAGGCTCCCTCTGCCGGTGCCACCTTCAACGCCGTGGCCGACGAGAAGCTGGCCCGTGAGCTGGTGGAGCAGCGCAAGGAGGAGGCCAAGGCCAAGGCCAACGCCCCCGTCACCAAGGTCTCTCTGGAGGATCTGTTCAGCCAGATCCAGGCCGGCGAGATGAAGAACCTAAACCTGATCGTCAAGGCCGACGTGCAGGGCAGCGTGGAGGCCGTCAAATCCTCCCTGGAGAAACTCAGCAACGACGAGGTCCGCGTCCGCGTGATCCACGGCGGTGTGGGTGCCATCAACGAGTCCGATGTGATGCTGGCCGCCACCTCCCAGGCAATCATCGTGGGCTTCAACGTCCGGCCCGACAACGCCGCCCGGGACAGCGCCGCCCGGGCCAATGTGGACATGCGGATGTACCGCGTGATCTACGATGCCATCAACGAGATCGAGGCCGCCATGAAGGGCATGCTGGCCCCCAAGTTCCGCGAGGTCCTGCTGGGCCACGCGGAGGTCCGCCAGACCTACAAGGTCTCCGGCGTGGGCACCGTGGCCGGCTGCTACGTGCAGGACGGCAAGCTCCAGCGCAAGGACTGCCAGGTCCGCCTGGTGCGTGACGGCATCGTGATCCACGAGGGTCTGCTGGCCTCCCTGCAACGCTACAAGGACTCCGTCCGCGAGGTGGTAGCGGGCTATGAGTGCGGCCTTTCCATCGAAAAGTTCAACGACATCAAGGAGGGCGACATCGTTGAGGCCTTCACCATGGAGGAGATCCCCCAGTAGGCTTTGCGCACTCGTTGCACCCGCACGCTTGCAGGCTGCATGGTATTTTTCGCCACGTACACGCCGGGGCGAAAAATGATCCGACTTCTTCGCGGCACTGCCGCGAAATCTGCGATGCTTTATACGGCAAGGGCGGGCGTGTATGCTCGCCCTTGCTTTCACCGCCTTTCCGAAAGGAGGAACCACTATGGCTTCCAATCGCATCGGCCGTATCAATGCCGGGATCCAGCAGGAGCTCTCGGAGCTGCTGCGCACAGTGAAGGATCCCCGCGTCCGCGACGCCATGCTCACCATCACACATGTAGACACCACCAGCGATTTGCGGTATGCCCGCGTCTATATCAGCGCTCTGGACCGCACCGACGAGAAGGATCTGATGCGGGGCCTCAAGTCCGCCGCCGGCTATCTGCGCCGGGAGCTGGGCAGCCGCATGGACCTGCGCTATACCCCGGAGCTCCAGTTCTTTGCCGACGATTCCATAGCCCACGGCGCTCACATCCTGGAGATGCTACACAACGTCAAGCCGGCCAATCCCGCCAACGCGGGCATCGTGCTGCCGGAGGACAAGTAACCGTATATCTTCGCGTCTGCGGGCGCGAACTCTGTGAGGCTCTTATGAATACTCCGCAAACCGCTGCATTCCTGAAAAAACTGGACAACGTCCTGCTCCTGACCCACGTACGCCCGGACGGCGACACTGTGGGTTGCGCCGCCGCGCTCTGCCAGGCGCTGCGGGACACGGGGAGGACGTCATTCATCCTGCACAACCCGGAGATCACCGCCACTTATGAGCCCTATGCCGCCCCTTATTGGGCGCCGGCGGACTTCGCCCCGACCCATGTGGTGGCGGTGGACATCGCCGCGCCGGGATTGCTGCCGGAGAACGCGAAGCAATATGCCGGGCGCATCGAGCTGTGCATCGACCATCACCCCAGCAATAGCGGCTACGCCCGGCACACCTGTGTGGACGCCTCTGCCGGAGCCGCCGGGGAGCTGCTCTATGAGATCATCCGGGTGCTGACCCCTATTACCCCCGCCATCGCGTTGCCGCTGTACGTGGCCATCGCCACCGACACCGGCTGCTTCGTCTATTCCAACACCACCTCCCGCACCCACCGCATCGCCGCGGAGCTGCTGGAGCTGATCGACGTGTCCGCTGTCAACAAGGCGCTGTTCCGCACCAAGAGCCGGACACGTCTGGCCATGGAGAGCCGCATGGTGGCGGACATGACGTTCTGTGACGGCGGCCGCGCAGTGGTGATGCGGATCCCCCTGTCGCTGCGGCAGGAATTGGGCGCCACCGAGGCCGACATTGAGGAACTTTCCTCCCTGGCGGCGCTGGTGGAAGATACCGACTGCGGCATCACGCTGCGGGAGCTGGAGCCGGGCACCGTGAAGATCTCCGTGCGCTCCGGACCGCGGGTGGATGCCTGTGCTGTCTGCGCCGCACTGGGCGGCGGCGGACACCGGGCCGCCGCCGGCGCCACGGTGCGCGGCACGCTGGCAGAGGCCGAGGCCGCCGTGCTGCGGGCGCTGGCAGAGGCAACGGAGGCATAGATGGCAGACGGTATTCTCATCATCGACAAGCCCGCCGGCTGGACATCCATGGACGTATGCGCCAGGCTGCGGGGCATCCTGCAGACGAAAAAGGTGGGCCACGCTGGAACGCTGGATCCTATGGCCACCGGCGTGTTGCCGGTGTTCGTGGGCCAAGCCACCCGGGCCGTCAGCTTTGCCGAGGGTGGAGACAAGGAGTACGTCGCCGGACTGCGGCTGGGCTTGGTCACCGACACCCAGGATACGGAGGGTACCGTGCTGGCTGAAAGCACGGCCTCCTTTACAACAGAGCAGGTGTGCGCTCTTCTCCCCTTGTTTACCGGGGAGATCGAGCAAGTGCCGCCCATGTACAGCGCCGTCAAGATTAAGGGAAAGAAGCTCTATGAGCTGGCCCGCCGGGGCGAGGTGGTGGAGCGCGTCCCCCGAACCGTCACCATCCACACTTTGGAACTGCTGGAGCAAGTGTCCCCCACCGATTTCATCCTGCGCGTCCGCTGCTCCAAGGGCACCTACGTCCGCACGCTGTGCCACGACATTGGTGCGGAGTTGGGCTGCGGCGGGTGCATGTCCTCGCTGCGGCGAACACAGGCCGCCGGGTTCACTCTGGCGGAGAGCCACACGCTGGAGGAAGTGCAGGGGCAGGCCGCAGCGCTGCTGCGGCCCACCGACTCCCTGTTTCGGGACTACCCCGCTTATCACATTGTCTATCCCCGGGCGGAATTCCTGTGCCGCAACGGCAATCCCTTCCGCATCAAGGAGAGACTGGGCGACGGTACCTACCGCGTCTATGGCGCGGACGGCACCTTCCTCTGCCTGAGCCGGCTGGAAAACGGCACCATGACCTCCCTCAAAAATTTTTTCGGAGCGTGAATACCTTGACTCATCCAGCAACTGTCATCGCCCTGGGCTTCTTTGACGGCGTACATCGGGGCCACGGCGCCCTGCTGCGGCGCGCTGCGGAACAGGCCGCCCGATTGGGTGCCGAACCCGCTGTGTTCACCTTTGACCGTCCGCCCAAGGAGGTGGTCACCGGCTGTCCGGTGTCCCTCATCAACTCGCCGGAGGATCGCCGGGAGCTGATCGACCGCATCTACGGTATCAAGCACGTCATCCTGGCGCCCTTTGACCGGGCTATGATGACCATGCACTGGCGAGATTTCATTACGTTGCTGGTGGAGCAGCATGGCGCGGTGCACCTGGTGGCGGGACACGATTACCGCTTTGGCCACAAAAACGAGGGGACACCGGAGCTGCTGGCACAGCGCTGCAGCCAACTGGGGCTGGGCTGTGACATCATCCCCAAGGTAGAGCTGGAGGGCATCACCGTCAGCTCCACCTATATCCGCGCGCTGGTGGAGCGGGGCGAGATGGAGCGGGCGGCGGCCTTTCTGGATCACCCCCACTGCCTGAGCCAGGTGGTCACCCACGGCCACCGCTTCGGCCGCACCATCGGTGTACCCACCATCAATTTTGCGCTGCCCGGCCACGTGCTGGTTCCGCGGCACGGGGTGTACATCACCCGGGTCTACCTGCCCGATGGCACCGACTACCCCGGCATCACCAATGTGGGCACCCGGCCCACCGTCAGCAGCGAGGGCACCGTATCGGTGGAGACCTACCTGTTGAGCTACGACGGTGACCTGTACGGTCGACGCATCCGGCTGGACTTTTTCCGCCGGCTGCGTGACGAGCGCCAATTCGACTCGCCGGCGGAGCTGCAGGCACAGATCCGCCGGGACATCACCACGGCGCGGTTCTATTTTGCCGAAAACTGAATAGACTTACCACGGTGGGCGGAGATTTGAAAAAATCCCCGCTCGCCTTGTTTTTCTCCCATTCCCCGACCTCTTTCCCCACCGCTCCGGCGGTAGAATAGGGCAAAAGGAGGGGATCGCCCATGAAACTTGTCTCGCCGGTGCGCCTGCGCCGGCTGAAACCGCTGGTCATGCCGGCAGCGCAGCTGTTGCTGGCCTTTCTGCTGACGGCTGCACGGCTCTCCGGCGGCTACGCGCCCTTTGCCCTGGCGCTGACAGCGGCTGCCGGGCCCGGGCTGCCGGGGTTCCTGTGCCTGGCGGGCACCGGCGTCGGTGCGCTGCTGTTTATGGATTTTCAGTCCGGTCTGCGGCACTTCGCCGCCGCTGTGCTGATTTTTACCGGCAGCACCGCCTTCTGCGACACGCGGCTTTATCGCCGTCCCCTGTTCCGGCCCGCCATGGCCGCCTTTATGACACTGCTGGTCCAGTCCATCTATCTGCTGCACCGCAGCGCTGGACAGTGGATGTGCTTTGCTGCCTCTGCCGCGGTGCTGGCCGGTGCCGCGTGGGTCTGGCGGCAGTTGTGGCAAAAGCCGGACAGGCCCGCCGCGGTGCTGCTGGCAGCGGCTTTGGCCGCTGCCGCACAGCCGCTGGCGCTGCTGGGTCCGGTGTCCCTGGGGCGGATCCTGGGGGCCGGTCTGGCCATGTGGATGGTGTCGGAGCTGCCCCCGGCCGCCGCCATCGCCGCCTCCGCCGCGGTGGGGCTGCTGCTGGACCTGCCGGTGAGTGGGCCCCAACTGCTGCTGTGCGCCGTATACGGCTGCGCCGCCGGAGCGTCTGCGCTGTGCCGCAGGTGGCCCCGACCGGCGGCTGCTCTGATCTTCTGCCCCGTGGCGGCAGCCACAGCGGTGCTGTTCCGCTCTGACGCGCCGCTGGGCGTTCTCTATGAGTCCGCAGTAGCTGCGGCGGCGCTGATGCCCATCCGCCGCCGGGCACACCCCGCCCGCCTGGAGCCGCCCGACGGCCTCGTCCCTGCCGGGATCACCCCGCTGCGCCAATCCGCCGCTGCGCTCCGGGAGCTGTACGACAGCTTTTTCCGGGGTACGGCGCCGACACCGCCGGAAAATCCATCGGTGCTCTTCGACCGGGCCGCCGAGCAGGTGTGCCGCAGCTGCGTGCTGTGCCCCAGCTGCTGGCACCAGAACTACACCAGTACCTATAATGCCTTCAACGATGCCTGCCCCAAGCTGCTGCAGCGGGGGCGGGCCGAGGCAAAGGATTTTCCCCTGTACTTTTCCTCCCGCTGCGTCCATTTCACCGACTTTCTTATCGCCGTCAACGGTGAGCTGCGGTCCTTCCTCATGCGGCGACAGTACCACCAGCGGTTACTGCGGGTGCGCCGTCAGGCCCAGGAGCAATACCAGCAACTGGGCGAGGCGCTGGCCAGTTCTGCGGTACATGCCGTGGCTAACGTCACCGCGCCCATGGGCTATCGGATCGGCTCCGGCTTGCGGCCCCGGGAGGGTGAACGGCTGTGCGGCGATCAACTCGCCTCCTTCGAGGTGGGCGCTACCCTCTACCTGCTGCTGTCCGACGGCATGGGCAGCGGCGAAGGGGCCCACCGGGAGGCCGCCCTGGTGACCCGGCTGCTGCGGCAGTTCCTGGAGGCGGGCATCGAGCCGGCGCCGGCCCTGAAGACGCTCAACGGCGCACTGCAGCTGCGGGGCGAGGAGGGCGTCGGCTTTACCACCATCGACCTGCTGGCGCTGGAGCGCCAGAGCGGCACGGCTGCCGTATACAAGTACGGCGCGGCGCCCTCCTACATCAAGCGCACCGGCGCGGTGACACGCATTACCGGCCAGAGCCTGCCGGCGGGACTCCAGAGCGAGCCGCCGGAGGTGACACGCATCGCGCTGCAGGCGGGCTGCTTCTTCATCATGATCTCCGATGGCATCGCCGACGAGACCAACGACGAGTGGCTGCAAAACCTGCTGGCTGGTTGGCAGGGTCAGGACGCGGATGTCCTGGCGTCGCTGATCCTCAGCGAATCCCGCAGCCGAAAGGGGCTCAGCGACGACTGCGCCGTGCTGATTCTGCAGCTGCCGACACCGGACGCAGGCGGAAAAAAGCAGGTATAGAGCGCGTTGTCGCCGGCCATACTGTAGGTAAAATGCGGAAAAGGAGGACAGACTCTTGGTAAAAGGACTTTCCCGGCGGGTGATCGTGGTGGACTCCCCCGATCCCCATGTCTTTGAACAGGCCATCTTCATCATCCGCAACGACACGGCCGACGGCGTCAGCTCCCAGCAGCTGGTGGACCAGGCGGTGCGCATCGCCAGGAGCTATGCCCGCACCCACACCGCGCCGCGCCGGCGGCGTATGACGCCGCTGCTGGCGGCCCTGTGCGGTGCCGCCGTCATCGCCGCCGTGTGGCTGGTGGTGAGCCTGCTGTAGCATTCTCCCCGATGCAGGGCGGAGCAGTTTTCTGCTCCGCCCTCTTTTTTTATGGTGCCGTCCGTGATATAATGAGTTGACTTTTCACGAGAGGGGGCCTATCATGCGGATCGGCGATGTCACCATACGGTCCCGGCTGGCGCTGGCGCCTATGGCAGGCGTCACCGACCTGGCCTTTCGGCAGATCTGCCGGGAACTGGGCGCCGGCATGACCTGCACGGAACTGGTCAGCGCCAAGGCTCTGTGCTACCAGGACCAGAAGAGCCGGGGTCTTTTGAAGCTGGGTGAGGGCGAACACCCCGCCGCCGCGCAGATCTTCGGCAGCGATCCCGTGTGCATGGCGGAGGCGGCCCAGATTGCTGCAGAGGTCTCCGGCGCGGATTTCATCGACATCAACATGGGCTGTCCCGTGGGCAAGGTGGTGGCCAACGGCGACGGCAGTGCCTTGATGCGGGACCCGGAGAAGGCTGCCCGCATCGCCGAGGCGGTGGTGAAGGCCTCCCCCGTTCCCGTGACGGTGAAGATGCGCCGGGGCTGGGACAAGGGCAGCATCAACGCCGTGGAGCTGAGCCGCATGCTGGAGCAGGCGGGCGTGGTGGCCATCGCCGTTCACGGGCGCACCCGCGCCCAGATGTACAGCGGCCAGGCTGACTGGACCACCATCCGTGAGGTGAAAGAGGCAGTATCCGTCCCGGTCATCGCCAACGGCGACGTGTTCTCGCCGGAGGGCGCCGTGCGCATCCTGGCCTTTACCGGAGCCGACATGGCCATGATTGCCCGGGGCAGCTTTGGAAACCCCTGGATCTTTCAGCAGGCGCAGGCCGCGCTGGAGGGTCGTCCCATCCCGCCACTGCCGTCGCTGGCGGTGCGGTTCGACACCGCCGTGCGTCAGGTGGAGCTGGCCGCCGCCGACAAAGGTGAGCACATCGCCGTGCTGGAAGCCCGCAAGCAGCTGTGCTGGTACCTGAAGGGCGTGCCCTACGCCAACTACTACAAGGAGCAGATCGTCCGCATGCACACGCTGGCAGACGTGCACCGCATCGCCGAGGGTGTCAAGCGGGATCTGAAATAGGATTATTTATGAGAAAAGGCCGCTCTGCGGTCTTTTCTTTTTGTCCCGGCTGTGGTATACTCCCATTCGACAGGTGCCCACACCCTGTCCAAGCGCCGCACCGCGGCGTTCGTTCGGCCCTCGGCGCGGGCCGTTCTCTAAACAAAAAATGGGAGGAATCACATACTATGAACAAACTTACGACCCGCCGCATTGCCACCGCCGCCGTGGTCGGCGCTCTCTACACCGTGCTGACTGTGTTCGGCAGTGTATTCGGCATCACCTTCGGCCCCATCCAGTGCCGCTTTTCCGAGGCGCTGTGCGTGCTGCCCTTCCTCTTCCCCGAAACAGCCTGGGGATTGGGCATCGGCTGCCTCATCAGCAACATCCTGAGCCCTTACGGGGTGTTGGATATGGTGGTGGGCTCGCTGACCACGTTGGTCGCCGCGCTGCTCACGGCCCGCTGCCGCAGCCGGTATCTGGCCCCCCTGCCGCCTGTGGTGCTGAATGGCCTGTTCATCGGCGCCATGCTGGCCTTTGAAGAGGTGGGCTTCACCGATGCCTTCCCCCGCGCCTTTTGGTTCAACGGTGCCTCTGTGGCCGCGGGCGAGGCCGTTGCCTGCTTCGTGCTGGGGCTCCTGCTGCTGAAACTGCTGCCTGCGATCCCCTTCTTCCGGCACATGATCGCGGAGCGGGCAGAACAATAACGGAACGATACCGGCTGTTTTGTGTGGAAAACAGCCGGTATTTTATCATAACGGCAAAAAGTCCTTGACTTTTCCGCCTGTTCCGGTATAATAAATAGGCTCGCGTATCAGCGGGTAAATCCTTGCTCTCACCGCGAGTGAGGGCCATTTGTCCAAAAGGAGGTGCAAAAGTATGGCTAAGGTTTCTGCCAACTACGAGGTCGTTTACATCATCGACCCTGCACAGGGTGAGGAGGCTATTGCCGCCACCGTGGCAAAGTTCCAGGCTCTGGCTGAGCAGAACGGGACCAACGTGGTCGTCGACGAGTGGGGCGCACGCCGCCTGGCTTACGCGATCGACTACAAGACCGAGGGATATTACGTGCTGATGTCCTTCACCAGCGGTCCTGAGTTCCCCCGGGAGCTGGATCGTATACTCGGCATTACCGAGGGCATCATGCGTTCCATGATCGTCTGCAGAGGCGAGTAAGGGAGGCAACGACATGCTGAACAAGATCATCATCATGGGTCGTCTGACCCGGGATCCCGAGCTGCGGCGCACCCAGAGCGGCACGGCCGTAACCAGCTTCTCTCTGGCCGTTGACCGGGACTTCAAGTCCCAAGGCGGTGAGAAGGAGACCGATTTCATCGATGTGGTCGCTTGGCGCGCCACCGCTGAATTCGTGGCCAAGTACTTCACCAAGGGCCGCATGGCCGTGGTGGAGGGTCGGCTGCAGCTGCGCGACTGGACAGATCGGGACGGTAACAAGCGCCGCAGCGCCGAGGTCGTTGCGGACAACGTCTATTTCGGCGACAGCCGGCGCGACGGTGCCGACCGCGGCGAGGGGTACAGCGCCCCTGCCTACGGTGCGCCTGCCGGCGGATATTCCGCCCCCGTGGGCGGTTCCTCTGACTTCGCTGAGATCGACGAGGAGGACGGCGAGCTGCCGTTCTGATGTGCGTAAAGCACCACAAATTCTATAAAGGAGGAGTCTTCCATGGCTATGGAACGCGAAAATAGAGCCCCCCGCGGCAACGGCCGCAAGCGCAAAAAGGTCTGCCAGTTCTGCGTGGACAAGGTCGAGTGGATCGATTACAAGGACGCCGCCAAGCTACGCCGCTTCATCAGCGAGCGCTCCAAGATCCTGCCCCGCCGCACCACCGGCACCTGCGCCATGCATCAGCGCCAGCTGACCGAGGCCATCAAGCGCGCTCGTCAGATCGCCCTGCTGCCTTTCGTGACCGAGTAAAACGGCATAAGAGCGTCCCGCTGCCCCGTCCGGGGCGGCGGGACTTTTTGTCCGCCGGCCGTATTGACGCCTCCGGCGGCATCTGCTATAATTTGACAGACTTTTTACGGGTACGCCCGGCGGGAGAGGGGGTGTTGTTGTGGTGAAAAGGGGCCTTGCCCTGCTGCTGGCCCTGCTGCTGACAGGGGGCATGATCGCCTGCGGCGCCCGGGACGGGTACAGCTTTCAGCCCGGCGTGCGGGAGGACAACACCTACACCAGCCGCTTTCTGGCGCTGCACCTGACGCTTGCAGCGGACTGGTCCGTCTACAGCGACCGGCAGTTGGCCCGGCTGGCCGGGTTGGACAGCGCGGACGACGAAGCGTTGCGGCAGCAGCTGGAGGACGGCGGCGCCATCTACGACCTGTACGCGCTGCGGCAGACCGACAACGCCTTCCTCTACGTCAGCGTACAGCGGGCTGTTCTCTTTGACGGCGTGCCGGCCGGCGAGGCGGACTATGCTGCCGCCACAGTGAAGGGTCTGCCCGCCATACTGGCCGAGACCGGCGTCATCGTCCGACGCATCGACCGCGCCGCCGTTCCCTTTGCCGGTGAATCCCACGCCGCGCTGACGCTGGAGGCCTCCATGCCGGACGGCACGGCTCTGTTCGAGACCATGGTGCTGCTGCGTGTCGGCGAGTACATGGTCTCTGTCACCGCCGCCACTTTCCACCGGGACGATGTGGGCTCCCTGCTGGAGCTGTTCCAGGTGCTGTGACACCCGCCCGCACAGGATGCATGCATGAAAGGCGGCCGCCGGACGTATCCGGCGGCCACCTTTTTCTTCTCTTTTTTACTGCATACTCTCCGGCAGATCGTCGCCCTTCACCCACTCCTGCACGTCCACCGTCTCAAATTCGGTGGGGGTTCGGCGGATCAGTACGCGGGAGATGCCCGCGTTGATGACCAGACGGCGACACATGGCGCAGCAGGTAGCGTCACCCAACAGCTCGCCGGTGCGGGCGTCGCGGCCCGCCAGATACAACGTGGAGCCCACCATATCGCGCCTGGCGGCGGAGATGATGGCGTTGGCCTCGGCGTGGACGCTGCGGCACAGCTCATACCGCTCGCCCCGGGGCACGGACAGCGCCTCCCGGGTGCAGTAGCCCATGTCCACGCAGTTGCAGCGGCCGCGGGGCGCGCCGTTGTAGCCGGTGGAGATGATCTCGTCGTTCTTCACAATGATGGCACCGTAGACCCGGCGCAGACAGGTGGCCCGCTCCAGAACGGTCTGAGCGATATCCAAATAGTAATTCTCCTTGCTGATGCGATCCATAGGGGCTCCTCCTCGGGCGGTTTTTTCCATTATAGCCTGTCTGTCGCCGCGATGCAACAGAAATGTCGTCTCACCAGTCCTGACTCAGCTTGAACAGATTCCGGTCAGCGGCGAAGTTGCTGAGCTCGTAGAGCACCAGCATGTCGGTGACGCTCCGCTCCGCCAGCAATTCCGGCACGGAATCGTTGAAATAGCGCAGGTCCAGCAACGTAATGGTCTCGTAATCCTCCACCAGGAACGGGACGAAGGAATTGGCAAAGGAGTCCTTTACCAGCAGCAGATGGCGGCCGTTCTCCGTCCCCGTCTCAATAGTGACTCTGGCCCAATTGCCGCCCATGAACACGGCATACTGATCTTTCTCCTGCAGCTTATCCATATCGTACAGGCTGTCCGTCACGGTGCCGTCGCAGTCCATGGATCGGATGGTGACATTCTGCGGTAGATAGATGGTGTCGCAGGCGCTGTCCGGCAGCAGCACCTTGGAGTACAGCGTGCCCCGGAAGGTCGTGGACACCGCCTTGGATATGCGGCTGCGCACCTCGTGCCCGGTGGCGCCGCACCAGACGTTGTAGGCCGCCTGGGCGCCCGCCGTGGTCCAGTGATGATCGGTGCGGTAATAGGGCTCCGAAAGAGCGGAGAGCACCTCGCGCACATCGATGGTCCGGTCCTCCCCCACCGTTTCGGCCAGCTGGTCGTGGCGCGGCGCCGCGTCATACATGGGCGCGTCGGCAGGCAGCAGCTCTGCCAGCACGGCGGCCGGTGACGGCGCCAGCAGGATGCGGCCGTCGATGTCCGGATGCGCGTCGAAAAAGTCGCATACGGCCCGAAGGTTTTTCTCGTACTGACTCTGGTCAAACTCGTCCTCGGTCAGCCGCGCGAAATAGTAGCCGTCGCGGCCCAAGTAAACGCCGCCGATATCCTGTTTTCCTGCCAGGCGCTGCAGCGTGGAGGCCGCGCCCATCCACATGTCCCGCAGGGCGATCTGGTCGCTCTCGTACTTCTCCGCCTCCTCGGTGAAGCGGCCGGACAGGACGCGCTGGGCCGTCAGCTCCGGCGATTGCTGGAGATAGCGGTTCTCATTGTCGGAAAAATCCCGGTCCGGCAGCAGCAGCGAAACCACGGACAGTCCCAGCAGGATCACCGCAACGGCGATCAGGGGCGGCAGTTCTCTCTTTTTCATCAGATACTCCCCCCTAAAACCGGAAATACAGGAACGGATTGTAGCTGTCGCCCACCAGAAAGGCGATGCTCAGCAGCAGGATCACCGTGACGCCCACGGTGCGCAGCGCCACCGCAGCGCCGTCCGATACGCGGCCGGACAGCCGCTGCCACGCCCTGGCCGGCAGCATAGTGCAGCCGACCAGCGCCAACAGCAGCAGCACGCCGTTGGACCGCAGCAGGTACCAGGTGGTGCCGTCCGCCAGACGGGCGGTGAACATGGCGGACAGGTATCCGCCCAGCTGCCCGAAATCGGTGATGGCGAACAGCACCCAGCCCATAACGAAGCATAGGCAGGTGTACACATGGCCCACCGCCCGGGGCAGCCGCTCCAGTGCCCGCAGCAGCACCGTCTTCTCCAGGATCAGCAGTATCGCGTAGTACACGCCCCACAGGACAAAGTTCCAGCTGGCGCCGTGCCACAGGCCCGTCAGGAACCACACGACAGCCAGATTGGCCATCTGGCGCGTCTTCCCTTTGCGGTTGCCGCCTAGCGGGATGTAGACGTACTCCCGAAACCAGGTGCTCAAGCTGATGTGCCAGCGGCGCCAAAACTCCGTGACGCTACGGGACTCATAGGGGTAGCGGAAGTTCTCCAGGAACGTAAAGCCGAACAGATGGCCCAGGCCGATGGCCATGTCGCTGTAGCCGGAGAAGTCGAAATAGATCTGGAAAGTAAAGGCCAGCGCGCCCAGCCATGCCGTCAGCGCCGTGGGGTGCTCCATAGTGGAGATGCTCTCCCACAGGGCGCCCACCTGGTTGGCGATGAGCACCTTTTTGCCCAGGCCGATGACAAACCGCTGCATGCCGCGGCTGGCCTCCAGCCAGTTCTCCCGCCGGGCATGCAGGGCGTGCTCCACGGTCTTGTACTGGACGATGGGGCCGGCAATCAGCTGGGGGAACAGCGTCACATAGGCGGCAAAATCCAGGATGTTCCGCTGGGGCTGCACCAGACCCCGGTACACGTCGATGGTGTAGGACATGGTCTGGAACGTGTAGAAGGAGATGCCGATGGGCAGCGCCAGTCCCAGCGCCGGCAGGCCCGCGCGCAGCAGACTGTTGATATTCTCGATGGCGAAATCGGTATACTTGAAGAAACCCAGGATGGACAGGTTGCCCACCACCGACAGGATCATCACCGCCTTGGTAGCGCGGTCGCGGCCCAGACGGCGGAAGTGCCCGATGCCCAGGCCGTTGCAATAGTCGAATACCGTGGAGAACAGCATGATGAGAATGTATTTCGGCTCGCCCCAGCCGTAGAACAGCAGGCTGGCCGCCACCAATACTGCGTTGCGCCCCCGCCGCGGACAGAGATAGTACAGGATCGCCGCCAACGGTAAAAACAACAGCAGAAAAACGGTACTGGAGAAGACCATGGTGCCTGTGTCCTTTCACATCATATCACACAGAAGTGGGGCAGAGCGTCTCTGTCCCACTTCTGCTCGTTCCAAAATCACAAAATCCCCTGCAGTTTGCCCATCAGGTAATTGCTGCGGATGGCGGACAGGTTGTTGATGAATACCACGTCCTGCACGCCGTTTTCCCGGGCGAAGTCCGTCAGATCTCCGCCCCAGTAGCGGTAGTCCACCACGTAGACCGTCTGGTAGTGATCCACCAGATAGGGCACGAAGGCGTTGCCGAAAGACTCCTTCACCACCACACAGGAGGAGCCGTCCGTCACATCCGGGTTGGTGATGACGGTATAGGGGTTGTCGCCGCCGATGAAGGTGTTGTACTTCATCTCGGCGTTCCAGTTGCTGACGTCATAGATGATCTGCCAGTGGATGGTCTTGCCGTCCGTGCCGGTGAAATCCAGCGACGCCTCCCGGCTGACAGGGTGGTATACCTCCACCGTGTCCGGGTGGCTGCCGATCTCCTCGCTGTGGCCGCTGTCCCGGTAGAAGGAGCCCAGGAAGCCGGTGAACTCCTCTGCCTCATAGTCCGCCAACTGGTGGGGCTCGATCCCCTTGATCCGGCAGAAATTGCAATAGGCGTAATAGGCGCCCAGCGCAGTCCAGTGGTGATCGGTGCGGAAATAGACATATTCGGTGCGATGGCGCATCAGCGTGTCGTACAGCGGCACCGACTTCACGTTTCCGCCCAGCATGGCGTCGATCTTCTCTTCGGCGCTCTTCTGGTCGCCGAAGATGCCGCCCTGTAGCTCGTCCGGCAGCGTAATGCCGGATGACAGGGGCACCGTGATGGCGTACACATCTGCTGCGCCCTGCAGCTCGTCCGCCGCAGTGTTCACCGCCGAGGCGTACTTCTCGCCCACCTCGGGAACATAGGTATACATCTCAAAGCCGGCGTCGCCCACCCGGTACACCGCGTCATAGCGCTGGGTGTCGCCCGTCAGTTCGATGACTTCATAGGGCTCCGGCTCCGTGTTCTCCGAGTTGTCCGGTGTGGTGTTCTCCGTATTTTCCGAGTTGTCCGGTGTGGTGTTCTCCGTATTTTCCGTGTTGTCCGGCGTGGTGTTCTCTGTATTCTCCGTGTTGTCCGGCGCAGTATTCTCCGCGTTCTCCTGCTGATTTCCGTCCGGCTCGATCCTGTCACTGGGATGGAGGAAGTGGATCAGCAGCACAACGCCCAAGCCGATCACCACCACAGCCGCCGCCAGCAGCGGCAGAGGATTGCGCCGGCGCTTTCTGTAACGTCTGCTCATCCCAGATGCTCCTTGATGATCTGCTCGACCGTATCTGTGTCAGTACTGACGCACAGCACCACACAACTGCCCTTTTGGGCCAGCACGGCCTTTTCCAGTCGGGCCGTCTCCTGGGGCAGGTATCGCTCCATCTCGGCACGCTGGTCGGCCAGAAAGCTCTCGATGCTCTCCTTCAGGGCCTTGGCGTCGCTTTCACTGGCACACTTGGCCACAATGATCTCCTCGGCCGTAGTGCCGCCGCTCATGTAGCCGGCCGCCTCGGTGCCCTCGGGCAGTGTCACATAGTTGCCCAATTGTTCCGCCGTCAGCGTCTTCAGCTCCGAATCGAACTTCACCTGCGTTGCCAGGGCGGTAGCCAACCCCGGAACGTCTACGTCTTTTGCCTTTTCACCGCCACATGCGGTGACGCCGAGTGCCAGTATGACCGCCAGCACCAGTGAACAAACTCTCTTCATTGCTCTCCACCCTTTTATCTCGAAAAATCGGCTCTGATCACCCAGTGGCCGACAGACAATATGATAGTACAAGTCGCCGCAAAAAGAAAGTACAAAACGGTAACAAAGCTGCCAAATCTGCCTTTTATCCGACAGCTCGTCTCACCGCGCGGCAAACCACGCCACGATGTGCTCCAGCACGCCCACCGCTTTGTCCATCTGCTGGACAGAGATGTGCTCGAAGGGGCCGTGGAAGCTGTAGCCGCCGGTGCCCAGGTTGGGACAGGGCAAGCCGCGGAAGCTGAGCTGCGCGCCGTCGGTACCGCCGCGGATGGGGTTGCTGACCGGCTCCAGGCCCACTGCGCGAATGGCCGCCTCCGCTGCCTCCACCGTCTCGGGGTGGTGCTCGATGACCTCACGCATGTTGCGGTACTGGTCGCGAAGGGTCAGCGCGGCCGTGCCGGCGCCGTACTTGGCGTTGATCTGCGCCTCAATCTCCCGCATGAGCTGCTTACGCCGCTCGAACAGCACGCTGTCGTGGTCGCGGATGATATACTGCATCCGCGCATGAGACACATCGCCGGACATGTCCGTCAAGTGGAAGAAACCCTCGTATCCCTCCGTGTCGGCAGGGCGCTGATCACCGGGCACCAGGCTGTCGATCTCCGCGGCCACATGGGCGGCGTTGATCATCACGCCCTTGGCGCTGCCGGGGTGCACGGACACGCCGGTGATCTCCCATTTGGCAGCAGCGGCGTTGAAGGTCTCGCACTCGATCTCGTGGACGGCGGAGCCGTCCACCGTGTAGCCCAGGACCGCGCCGAAGCGGGCCAGGTCCAGCAGTGATGCGCCGTGACCGATCTCCTCGTCCGGAGTGAAGCAGACGCTGACAGGGCCATGGGGACGGCCATCGGCCAGCAGATGCTCGCACATGGTCAGGATCTCCGCCACGCCGGCCTTATCGTCGGCGCCCAGCACCATGGTACCCCGGGTGGTGATGATGGTCTCGCCCACCAGCTCCTTCAGGTCTGGGAACATCTCCGGCGTCAGGCTGGTGCCGCTCTCGCCCAGGGCGATGGCCCCGCCGTTGTAGTCCGGGATGAGCTGATAGGGCGAGGGACCTCGTTGCCCGGTGGTCACCGTGTCGATGTGCGCGATAAAACCGATGGCCGTCTTGTCCTCGTATCCCGGTGTGGCGGGGAGCTTGCCGTACACATAGGCGTGGTCGTCGGAGAACACGTCCTGCAGGCCCATGTCCCGCATCTCCTGCTCCAGCGCCCGGGCCAGCTCGAACTGGCAGGCGGTGGAGGGGGTGGTGTCGCTCTCCTCGTCGCTGGCGGTGTCAAATCCGATATAGCGGATCAGCCTCTCATATGCTTCCATACTATCCTCCTGTGTGCATTGTGTGCATTTCGTCTACGATTATAGCCCCGCGTCCCTGAAAGGTCAAGGGATGCGGGGCTTACATTCGCCGCTTTTATACGTATTCCGCCAGCTCGTCAAGCGTGCGGGGCGTATAGTCCATATAGGATACCATGACGCCCACGTTGGCCATGCAGCATACATCCTGCCGCGCGTACAGGTTTTTGATGAGCCTCTTCGTGTTCTCCGTGACGTTCCATTCGTAGGCGGTGTGGACGTGGCCGTAGAGATGATACCAGCCGGAATAGTGGTCCCGAAAAGCGGGCATCGGATAGTGGCACAGCACCACATGTCTGGCGCCGTCAGACACCTCCAGATAGGGGGCCACCGCTTCGAAACAGCTGCCGCACGCTTCCACCGCCGCCGGATCGTCGTGGTTGCCGGTGAGCAGCACCTTGCGGCCGTTGAGCCGCCGCAGATGGGCCGCCCAGCGCTCCGGCGTCCCCACGCAGAAATCGCCCAGGATATAGGTGAGGTCCTCCGGCCCCACCACCCGGTTCCAGTTGGCGATCAGCGCCTCGTTCATCTCCTCCACGCCGTCAAAGGGGCGGTTGTCGTAGGCCAGGATGGCCTCGTGGTCAAAGTGCATGTCGGCAATATACCGGATGGTCATGACTGCCCTCCTCTCACTCGGCCGCAGCCAGCAGCCGCTTCGTATACTCCTGCTGCGGGTGGTCAAAGACCTCCTCGATGGTGCCCTGCTCCACCACCCGGCCGGCCTTCATCACCAACACCCGGTCGCAGAGCTGATAGACCACGTTCAGGTCGTGGGAGATGAAGAGGTAGCTCAGGTCCAGCTCCTGGCGGAGGTTGCGCATCAGCCGCAGGATCTGGGCCTGGATGGTCACATCCAGGGCGGACACCGGCTCGTCGGCGATGAGGAACCGGGGCCGCCGGATCAGCGCCGCGGCGATGCTGACCCGTTGGCGCTGGCCGCCGGATAGCTCGTCCGGCCGGGCCTGCAGGCACTCCTCCGGCAGCTCCACCCGCTCCAGCATCTCCCGCACCCGGCGCTTGCGCTCGGCGGCGTCGTACTTGCCGTAGATCCGCAGCGGCTCCTCGATGGACCACTCCACCGTGTAGGCCGGGTTCAGTGAGCTGTAGGGGTCCTGAAAGATAATCTGAGGCCGGGGCGTGTGGTGGATGATCTGCCCCTCCCGTGGCTGCACCAGACCCAGGATCATGCGGGCCAGGGTAGTCTTGCCGGTGCCGCTCTCACCCACCAGCCCCAGGATCTCCCCGTGGTGCACGTCAAAGGTCACGTCGTGGAGCACCTCTTTGTAGACGCCCTTTCCGCCGAGGGGGGACGCCGTGCGATACCCTCCGGTCACATGCTGTACTTCCAGCACAAGGTCGTTGCTCATAGCGTCTCCTTTCCGTGGCGGGTGGGGATCGCCTCGATGAGATGTTTCGTATAGGGGTGCTGCGGACGGAAGAACACGTCGTTGGTGTTCCCCTCCTCCACCAGCTGCCCCCGCTGCATCACCGCCACGCGCCCGCAGAGCTTGCGCACTACGTTCAGGTTGTGGGAGATGAACAGCATGGAGATGCCCTGCTCAGCGTTGAGCCGCTTCAGCAGCTCCAGAATCTGGGCCTGTATGGTCACGTCCAGGGCCGTGGTGGGCTCGTCCAGCAACAGCAGGCTGGGCCCGCTCACGATGGCCGCGGCGATCATGGCTCTCTGCAGCATGCCGCCGGAGAGCTCATGGGGATACTTATCGTACAGCGACGCCGGATCCGGCAGTTCCACCGCCGCCATGGTCTCCAGAACGCGATCCTTTCGCTCCTCCCTGGTGAGCTTCGTGTGGATACGCAGCGTCTCGCCCACCTGCTCACCTACCCGCATCAGCGGGTCCATGGAGCTCATAGGTTCCTGGAACACCACGCCGATCTTCCGGCCGTGGAGCTGCCGCAGGGCACTGCGTTTGGCGTGGAGCAGGTCCTCCCCGTCCAGCAGGATGTCGCCGGACAGGTCGCACTGCTTGCGGGGCAGCAACCCCGCGACAGACATGGCGGTGACACTCTTGCCGCTGCCGCTCTCGCCCACCAGGCCCACGATCTCCCCGTCGCGGATGGTCAGCGACACACCGGATACAGCCTCCCTGTCCCGGGTGTGGAATTTTACGTGCAGATCACGGATCTCCAGCATCACGCCACCTCCCCGTCCATCTTCTGCAGGCCCTCGCCGATGAGTCCGGCGCCGAACACCAGCAGCGCAATGACCGCGCCGGTGGTCAGGGCGTACCAGGGTGCCTTGGCCAGCATGCCCTGGGCCTCGGAGAGCATGTAGCCCAGCGAGGCGTCCGGCGGGGTAACACCGATACCCAGAAAGCTCATGCTGGCCTCCGCCAGCACGGCGTTGTTGAAGCCGATGGTGATGGCGGGCAGCAGCACCCGCATGGTGTTGGGCAGCATGTGCACCAGCAGGATGCGCCCGTTGCCGGCGCCCATCAGGCGGGCACTGGTGATGTAGTTCACGTCCCGCAGGCCGGCAAAGGCCGTACGGGTGACGCGGGCAAAGCTGGGGATGAACACCAGTCCCAGCGCCAACACCACGTTGTACTTACTGCCCGGTCCCACGATGCTGATGACCAGCAGCGCCAGCAGGATGCTGGGGAAGGCGGTCAGTGCGTCGTTGAGGCGCATGAGCACATCGTCCACCAGACCGCCGAAGTAACCGGTCACGGCACCCACCAGCGTGCCAACAGCGGCGCCGATGGCCACCGTGGCCAGAGCGATGGCCATCGTGGTACCACTGCCCTTGAGCACACGGCTGAAGATATCGCGGCCGAAGTTGTCGGTTCCGAACAGGTGAGCCGCCGAGGGCGGCATGAACTTCTCTGCCCCGGACATGGCCGTGGGGTCAAAGGGGGTATAAAAGGCGCCCACCAGCGTCATCAGCAGCAGCGCACCGGTGATGATGAGGCCCGCCAGCAGGTAGCCGTTGATCTGTTTCCTCTTCATAGGTCACCTCCCAGCCGCAGCCGCGGGTCGATCCGCTGGTTGATGAGATCCGCCAGCGTGCCGGCCAGCACCACCCAGAAGGCCAGGATCACCACCACCGCCTGCACCACCGGATAGTCCCGATTGGCAATGGAGTTCACCAGCATCCGGCCCAGGCCGGGGATGCCGAACACCTGCTCCACCACCACGCTGCCGCCGATCAACTCGGCCATGGTCTGGCCCAGAAAGGTCACCGTGGTGGTGAGGGAGTTCTTCAGCACATGCCGCGTCAGCACGGCGCGGCGGTCGTTACCCCGGGAGATGGCAGTACGGACGTAGGCCTTTTCCATCTCGCCGATGACGGTGCTGCGCATCATGCGCACCGTCATGGCGCAGCGGGGGATGCACAGGCACACGGCGGCAAAGAACAGATGGCCCAGCGCCGCGGCGAAGTCGGTGTGCAGGTCGGGAAAATCACCCGGCACGAACAGCTTCAGCACAATGCCGAACACCCAGGACATGAGAATGCCGGTGAAAAAGGGCGGCACCGCCATGCACAGCTGGTTGAAAGCCGTGCGGATCCAGTCAAAGGGCCCGCCTACGAAGCGGTAGGACCAGATGGCCAGCGGGATGGACACCGCGGTGATGATGACGAGGCTCACCAGGCACAGGCACAGCGTGATCTCCAGCTTGGGGGCAATCAGTCCCCATACGCTCTGCCGGTAGCGCAGAGAGGTGCCCAGGTCGCCGGTAAAAAAGCCGGCCAGCCAGGAGATGTAGCGGGTCAGGAAGGGGCGGTCCAGCCCCAGCTGGTGGCGCAGGGCCTCCAGCTGCTCCGGCGTGGCCTCAGTGCCCAGCATGGCCTGCGCCGGGTCGCCGGAGATCAGCTCAAAGGCCGCAAAGGTCAGAAATGACACTATGAGCATGGTCACCAGCAACATCAATATCCGTTTGAGCGCGTATTTCACAGGCGCGTTCCTCCAAATACCGCAAGGGCAGAGGGGCTCAGCCCCCTGCCCTTGTGTGTCTCTTTACTCGGCCCAGTACAGGGTGGACAGATCCACCGCGTAAAGCGGATAGAAGGCCAGCCCCTCCAGCCCGCTGCGCATGGCTACCAGATCCGCCATGTCCTGGATATAGACGTTGGCGGCGTTTTCAGTCAGGTTGCGCTCCATCTGGCGATAGAGTTCCGTCTGCTCGGCATCGTCCGTACAGGCGACGGCTTTGGCGAACAGCTCGTCGTAGGCGGCGTCGTCATACCTGGTGAAATTGTTGCCGGCTGCGGTGTTGAACCGCTCCAGCAGCTTGCGGGCCGTCATGTTGTCGCTGGTGAGGCCGGTGATGGTGCTCTGGAATTCGCTCTTGCCGTACACATTGTCGAGCCAGCTGTCCCAGTCCACCGGCAGGATGGTGGCCTTGACACCGATGGCCTTCAGCTGCTCCACGATCACCTCGGCGGCGTCCATGTGGGGTTCATAGTTGCGGGGCACGGTGATGGTCATCTCGAAGCCGTCGGGATATCCGGCTTGGGCCAACAACTCCTTGGCCTTGGCCACATCATAGGTATAGTAGTCGGTGAGGCTGTCGTCGTAGTACTTGGCGAAAGAGGGGAACATGGATGTCCCCAGGGGGGTGCCGTAGCCGTCAAAGGCCAAGTCGATGATCCCCTGCTTGTCGACGCCGTAGCACAGAGCCTGGCGTACACGCACGTCGTCAAAGGGTTTGACGGAATTGTTCAGATACAGGGCCTGCACCAGGTTCATGCTGCCCTCCTCCACGTGGAACGAGTTCTTGTCCAGCTGGGAGGTCTGGGCATAGGTCATGTGGGAGACCATATCCAGCGCGCCGCTCTGCAGGCCGCGGACCAGCGCATCCGCCGTCTCGATGATCTTGCAGGTCACCTTCGCCACCTTGGCGGGGGTGCCCCAGTAGTCGTCGAACCGCTCCAGCACCAGGTTGTCCTGGGCAGCACGGGAGACGACCTTGAAGGGGCCGGTGCCGACAGCCGTCACATCCAACGCCTCCACATCGGCGGGGATGATGTAAACGTTCATCATAAAGGCCAGGAACTCGCCGCTGGGCTCGCTGAGGGTGATGGTCAGCGTGTCTCCCTCGCCCTGCACATCGGCGATGATATCCAGCGCCTTCAGATAGGCCGCAGCGTCCTCACCGCTCCTGCGGCGGTCCAGAGAAAACAAAACGTCCTGCATGTCCACCGTGTCGCCGTTGTGGAACTTGACGCCCTGACGCAGCGTGAACACGTACGTCAGACCGTCGTCCTCCACACGGACGTCGGAGGCAACTGCAGGAACGATTTCTCCGTCGGAAGTGGGCTTTACCAGCCCCTCGTATACATTGAACATGACTTCCTTGGTTCCTGCCGCCGTCATATAGTCGGGGTCAAGACTGTCAAAGTCCTGGGGGACGCCGATCACGATCTCGTTGGCCTCCGCCCGCTCTGTCCTCTGGCTGGTCTCGTTGCTGTCAGCGTTGTCGGTGTTGCTGATGCTGCCCGTGTTGTCGGTGTTGTCGGAGGGCTTTTTGCCGCCGCACCCAGCCAACAGGGCCGAAACCATGCCCAGGACAAGGAAAATTGCCAAAATTCTCTTTTTCATCGCTGTTCTCCTTTCATCACTGCCCGCTCGGCGGGTCAATGTGCGGCGCGGGAGGCGCCTTTCGTACAAGAAAACCTTGACTCGATATGCAGTTTTCAAGCCGCGCGTATTATACTATATTCTCTGCGAAAACGCAAGGGCCAAAATAAAAACCCGCTGCGCCTTGCGGCACAGCGGGTTGACTGCTTTTTCAGCGCACATCCCGGACCCATTTAGCTCCTAATCACATCCAGCACTTCGCCGATGTACATCCGGTGCGGGGCCTCCTCCAGATAACTCTGGCGCACCACATCAGCCGGTATGCGCTGCAGGTCCAGATCCTGCCAGTAGATCTTGCGGCACAACAGCGTTACCTCCGCCTGGACATAGGTCACGCCCTCGCCTGCCGGCACGGGTGTCAGCCCTGCGGCGGCGTCTTTATCGCAGTCGCGCCCCGACACGCTGCCCATCACTGTGAGCGCCTGGCGGTATTCCTCCGGATAGAAGCTGACGGTGAAATACTCGCTCTCCTCCATAAACTGCCAGGTGTAGCGGACGGGCTTCACATAGACCGTGGCCACGGATTTGCCCCACAGCGTGCCCAACTCGCCCCAACTGATGGTCATGGCGTTGTGGCGCTCCAGCGTGCCGGCGCATACCAGCGCCCATTGCTTGTTGAACCGGGAAAAAATATCCGTGCTGAACTCCTTCATCTGTCTTACCTCCTCATGATCGGCCGCGCCGGCCGGCGCAGCCGCAGTTCTCTCAATCCTCCATCATCAGGCGGATGATCTCCCGGTCCGTCTGCTCCATGCCGAAGCGGGCCAGGCGGCCCACGCTGGCGATGGTGTTCTCCACGCCCTTTCTGACGATACCCTCGCCGCCAAAGAACTGGTTGCCGTCCCGGTACATGGCCACCCCCAGCAGTCCAGCGTCTACCGCGGAGGCGATCTTGGCGGCACAGCTGGCCTTGGCCCCATCACAGACGATGCCGGAATCCACCGCTATCGCGTTGACCACCGTGTGGGCGATCATATCGAACCGTCCACCCTGGAGCCAGGCGATGCCTGCACCCGCGCCGCATCCGGCGCTGACGGCGCCGCAGTAGGCGCTCAACCGGCCGATGCCGGTCTTGAGGTGGATGGTCACCAGATTGGACACGATCAGCGCCCGCAGCAACTCCTCGTGGGTCCTGCCCGTCTCCCGGGCATAGACAATCACCGGCACGCTGGCGGTGATCCCCTGGTTGCCGCTGCCGGAGTTGATGATCGCCGGCAGCTCACAGCCGTTCATCCGCGCGTCGCTGGCGGCGGCGGCCCAGGCCCGCATCCGGTAATGCAAATCCCCTTCATGCCCTCGCAGCAGCGTCTTGCCGATGTTGGCGCCGTAATCGCCGCGCAGGCCCTCCTCGGCAATGGCCATGTTGCAATCGATCTGCCGCTCCAACACTTCCCGGACGTCCTCCACGTGAGCGCAGTCGGCAAACTCCACGATGTTCTCGATGGTCAGACAGGTGTGGTCGGCGGGGACGGCGGTGGTCCGGTCGGCGATCTCCCGCTCCAGCAGCGTCTCGCCGTTGCGCTTGATGCATACCACATTGGTGTGGTAGTCCACGATGCGGACGAAGGCGGAATCCCCGCCGCGGCAGGCGGTGACCATGATATCCAGGATGCGCCCCGTATCGGCATGCCGCACCTCAATGGGCGTGCGCTCCAAAAAGGCGGGCATGGCGGCGATCTGCTCCCCGGTGACGCGGGAGAGGACCTCCAGTTCCGCGTCGGCATCCCCGGCCATAACGCCCGCCGCCGCCGCGGCAGGAATGCCCCGCAGGCCGCCGGTGTGAGGCACCGCCACGCTCTTGACGTTCTTGATGACGTTGCCGCTGACCTCCACCAGCAGCCGCTCCGGCATGGTGCCCAGCACGGCGCGCGCTTTGGCGGCGGCGTAGGCGATAGCGATGGGCTCGGTGCAGCCCATCGCGGGTCGCAGTTCTTCTCTCAGGATGTCAAGATACCGCTGATACAGGCTGTCGCGCCGCTCCATGGTGATCCCCCCTCACACATGTTCTGTGCCTCTATCTTACCATCCGCCGTCTGCTCCGTCAATCATCATCGCCTGCTCTGCCTTCCTGCTCACTCTTTTTCGAATCCGCTCCAGTTGCCTGCCAAAAAAAGAGACCGCCTGTCGGCGGTCATTTTTTGGAGCTGCTGGGCGGATTCGAACCGCCGACCTCATCCTTACCAAGGATGCGCTCTACCTACTGAGCTACAGCAGCATATGGCGACCAAGATGGGGCTCGAACCCACGACCTCCAGCGTGACAGGCTGGCGTTCTAACCAACTGAACTACTTGGCCATCGGTTGCTTTTTTTGAAATCGAGCTTACTAAATATAGCAGAAACCGGCAACGTTGTCAATAGGAAAATGATAAGTTTTGGGAATTGCCGCACAGCGGAGCGGCATATGCCGCCCCGCTGCCACTCTTACAAAAAAGTATCACAGAAACCGGTCTATCCGGTTCATAAACCCGTCGTAGCTGTTCATGGCGTCGGTATACATCTGCTCCTGGAACTGCCGCTGGAGCTGCCGGCTGCGATCCATCACGCCCATCACGCCTGCCATGCCCCGGAAGAGTTCGTCGGTGAAGGTGTCGCGGCGGGTGTATTTACCGCTCCTGTAGTTTTCGATCACCGCGCGGTAACGCTCATACGCCCGGCTCACCGCCTCGGCCCAGGACATGTAGAGGTCTTGCTGGGCACCCTCGCCCACCTGCCTCATTGCCTCCGGTGCCGCAATCAGCTTTGTCAGCGCAGCCGCCATGGACGCTGCGTTCTCCTCGATCAGGAAACCGTTCTCCCCGTCCGCCACGTCCTCCGCCGCACAGCTGTCCCTCACCAGCACGCTGGCCAGGCCGCAGGCGGCCGCCTCCCGCACCACCAGGCCGTTGGTGTCAAAGGTGGAGGGGAACAGAAACAGGTCGGCCCGGCAGTACCACGCCCGAATCAGGTTCCGGTCCCGGACCGGCGGTGAGAACGACACCTTGTCCGCCAGCCCCAGCGACTGTGTATATGTCACAATCGCGTCCTTGTCACCGCCGTCGCCTACAAACACCATGCGGAAATCCATCCCGCTGTCTGCCAGGCGCCGCAGCGCATCCAGGATGATCCGAATGCCCTTGTACCACATCATGCGGCCCACAAACAGGAACACGGGCAGCCCCGTCGGCAGATCGAACCCCTCTGTGGCACGCCGGATCAGATCGTCGTCCACCCGGCCCCGGGGCAGGTCCACCCCGTTGGGCATCACCGTATACGGTCCCTCGTAGCCCAGCTTGCGCAGGTTGTCGCCGGCGCCGCGGCTGACCACCCACACCTCGTCGCACGCGGCGATGTTTTGGGCCAGGATCCTGGTGGCGCTCTCCTGCAGCAGTCGGCTGTGGACGGCATTTGCGATGTCGATGTCGAACTTGGTGTGATAGGTAAACACCAGCGGCACATGGATGCGCTCCCGCAGGGCACGGGAGAGCAGCGTGGAGGTGATGGGGCAGTGGCTGTGGATGATGTCGAACGCCTCCGCCTCCAGCCGCCGGAACACCTCGTAGGAGAAGGGCATGCCGGCCCGGTAGCCCACGATCTTCGTCATATCCACGCTGGGATAGCGCACCACCGGAAATGGGAATGTGCTGTCGTCGGCATTCGGATAGTAGGGCGTTACCACGGTGGCCCGGCCGTGCTGCCGGGCGATGACCTCGCCGTAGTTGACCACAGCGTTGGCCACGCCGTCGATGGCCGGCGGAAAAGAGTCGTTGACCAGGCATACGTTCAGCGGATCCATTGTCTATTCTCCCTTCGATTTCTGCCCACTCATCATACCCGTTTTCCCGCCGCTTTGCAAGGCCGGAGTTCACAGCCATCCGGAAACCGCTTGACATGCCGCCTGCCGAACTGCTACAATATGCACACATGAATCCGCGCAGAAATCCATCGTAATCACAGGAAAGGAGCAGTTGTTACATGAAATACGATATCCAGGGCGACAATCTGCCCGTCGTCATCTGCGAGCTGGACAGCGGCGAGAGCATGATCACCGAGGGCGGTGCCATGTCGTGGATGAGCCCCAACATGAAGATGGAGACCACCTCCGGCGGCGGCTTCGGCAAGGCGCTGGGCCGTCTCTTCTCCGGCGAGTCCATGTTCCAAAACGTCTACACCGCCCAGGGCGGCTCCGGTCTGATCGCTTTTGCTTCCAAGTTCCCCGGTGCCATCGTGGCTGTGGAGATCACGCCCGACAAGCCCATCGTGGTGCAGAAATCTGCCTTCCTGGCCGGCACTCGCGGTGTGGATATCTCCGTGTTCTTCCAGAAGAAGATAAAGACCGGCTTCTTCGGCGGCGAAGGCTTTATCATGCAGAAGATTTCCGGCCAGGGTCTTGTCTTCCTGGAGATGGACGGCTCCACCGTGGAGTACGAGCTCTCCTCCGGGCAGCAGATCGTGGTGGCCAGCGGCAACCTGGCCAAGATGGACGCCACCTGCTCCATGGACGTGCAGGCTGTGGCCGGCGTGAAAAACGTGCTCTTCGGCGGCGAAGGGTTCTTCAACACCGTCATCAACGGCCCCGGCCGGGTGACGCTGCAGACCATGCCGGTCTCCCGCTTTGCTGAGATGATCTCCCGCTTTATCCCCTCCTCCGGCAGCAGCGACTGATATTCATCTCCCCCCTGCGGAGCGGATGCGTGCCATCCGCTCCATTTTTTTGCCGCCCGGTCCGACAGATTCCCCCGTTGCATTGGTTCCCGTTTGTGTTATAATGTCCCCAGAAAAAACGGCGGAAAGCGGGGCGGCATATGGAACTCTTTGACCTCTGTGACGACACCGGCACCCCCACCGGCGAAACGGTGGAACGACGTGTCGCCCACCGGGAGGGGATCTGCCACCGGACGGCCCATATCTGGGTGGTGCGGCCGGGTCCGGGCGGCCCGGAGGTGCTGCTGCAGAAGCGCAGCCGGGACAAGGACTCCTTCCCCGGTCTGTACGACACCTCCGCCGCCGGCCACGTTCGGGCGGGCGATGAACCGCTGCCCTCCGCGGCGCGGGAGCTGGCAGAGGAACTGGGCATCACCGCCGCACCGGAGGAGCTGGACTTTGCCGGCACCTTCCACATCCACTACGAGAAGGTGTTCCACGGGGAGATCTTCCGGGACAATGAGGTGGCCTTCGTCTACGTCTACCGGGGTGCGGTGGATACCGCCTCTCTCACGCTGCAGGCGGAGGAGGTGGAGCGGGTGGACTGGTTCGACCTGCAGGAGGTATGCCGCCTCTGCCGGCCGCCCCGTGATCCCCGGTTCTGCGTCCCCCTGCCCGGGCTGGAGACTCTGACGGCTTATCTGGCGCGGCATCATTCACTGTAAAGGAGCGAAGCGCATGGAACAGGACAGATCTTATGAGCAGATGGACAGCCGGGAGCTGCTGGCGGAGCTGGTGCGCTGCCAGAAAAAGGAGACCCGTCACGCCCGGTGGAGTCTGGCGGTCAGCCTGCTGCTGGCGGTGGCGGTCGTGGCGGCGGTGGTCGTGGTACTGCCGCGGGGCGTCGCCATTCTTGACCACATGGAGCAGTCACTCCAGCAGGTGGACACCTTCGTGGCGGGAGCCAACAAGATGATCAGCGACAACACCGACACCGTGACCGAGGCCGTGACCAAGCTGAACGGGCTGGATTTCGACGCCCTCAACCGGGCCATCCAGGACTTGTCCGACGCGGTGGAGCCGCTGGCGAAATTTGCCCGGCTGTTCCAATAATGCGCCTTCCTGTACACATAAAAAGCGCCTGTAAGAGCCACACAGGACTCTTACAGGCGCTTTGTTTTGCGCTATTGCGCTCTTATGACACCGGTATCAGCACACCGTCGCGCATCTGCAGCACATGGTCCACCTGTCGGGCCACGTCCATGTCGTGGGTCACCACGATGACACAGCGGCCGTCCCGGTGGGCGGCCTCCAGCAGCAGTCGGACGATTTGGTCGCTGTTCTCGCTGTCCAGATTGCCGGTGGGCTCGTCGGCCAGGATCAGTCGGCGGTCCATGGCCATGCCCCGGGCGATGGCCACCCGCTGCTGCTCGCCGCCGCTGATGGCGGAAGGGTAGCGCTGGAGCAGTTCCTCCGGCAGGCCCACCTGCTCCGCCAGGTGCCGGGCGTCGGCCAGGGCCTGCTCCCGGGGCACGCCGCACAGCTCCATGGGATACATGATGTTCTCCGTCACGTTCAGCAGGGGGAACAGGGCAAAGTCCTGGTAGATCACCGCCACGCAGCGGCGGCGGTATTCCAGCGGGTCCAGCGAAGCCGTGGCCTTGCCCTCGAACAGGATCTCCCCCTGCTGGGGCAGCGTCAGCGCCGACAGCAGCGACAGCAGCGTACTCTTGCCGGCACCGGACTTGCCGGTGACGGCGTAGGCCTGCCCGGCCTCAAAGGTGGCCTCCAGCCCCCGGAGCACCTCATTGCGGTGTTCTCCGGCGCCATAGCCGTAGTGCAGATCGCGGATCTCTACAATCGCCATATCGTAAGTACCTCCTCAACTGTCCCGACGGTCGGGCCGGGCCACGCCGGCCGCGGCCGCGATCAGCGCACCCAACAGCCACAGCGCCGTGAACAGCGCCGTCTGCCGTACGCCCGTGCTCTGCCAGATGCCCAGCAGCCGACAGGCCGCCAGGCCGATGACGCCGCCGGCCAGACACAGGACCAGCTGCTCCAGATAGATACTGAAAAACGTCCGGGTGCCGGAGGTGCCCATGCAGTGCATGATCCACATCTCCTTCCGGCGGCCCAGCACCTGCAGAAAGCTCATGACCAGTGCCAGCGCCTCGGTGAGGGCCGCCGCCACAGGGAAAATGCGCTCCATGTACCACAGCCGTTGCCGGATGGTCTGCTGGCTGGCCTGGAAGGCGCCGTCCTCCAGCACGAAGGGCTTGCGCGTGCCGGTCAGCTGGCGCACCTCCGACAGGCCCAGCTCCTTCAGATGCCGCTTCAGGCCCTCCAGATCACCGCAGCGGAAGGAAAACACGGCGCCGTCCACCGCGGTTGACTTCTGCCATTGGACCCGGCCAAAGGGCGACGCACTCTCCACTGGACGGAAATAGGCCTCATACTCCGGCCCCTCCCGGTCGTACAGGCCGGTCTGCATGGCCACATAGAGCGGCAGATAGATGTTGTCGCGGCCCAAGGGCTTGACGTAGCTGCCCGCAATCAACAACCGCCAGGGATCATAGCCGAACTGCTCGTCGCTGACGGTGATGCGGATTTCATCTCCCAGCTGCAGCTTGTTGCGCTCCAGAAAGGCGGTGGACACCACGCAGGGCACCGCCGTCAGCTTCAGTCGCAGGGGCCGGAATCCGGTGATCTGGTACTCCGCCAGCGAAAACGGGTCCGCCGCCAACTCCTCGTCCGTCATCTCCTCCCATGTGCGGCCGGTGTCGGAGACAGGCGCGCCCAGCACATCCTCGTATCCCTCCAGCCAGCGCACCTCCGGCGCGCCGCTGTAGGCGAACTGGGGCGCGCCGTCCAGCCGGTTGGCGAAAAACACCGACGGGTAATACAGCTCGGCCGTGGCGGCCCGTTCCCTCGCCAGCTCGCCCTGGGGCTCCTCGATGACCCAGCCCCCCAGACTGCTGCTCTGCGCATCGTACACCCCGTTGTACTGGTATGGGCCCAGCTTCTGGAGAACGGTGCCGTCCACCGTCTCCTCCAGATCCAGGATGGCGAACACATCGCGCATGTCGCCCCGGGTGCCGGTGAGCCGCTGGCCATTGATGTCGGTGAAGTAACCGCGGACGGTGCTCTCCTCCTCCAGCCGGGTCAGCTGGGTACGGCAGCTCTCCGTGGCGTGGGCCAGCAGGCACAGCAGCACCGCCGCGCACACCGGCGCCAGCACCGTCACCGCCGTGCGGAAGCCGCCCCGGCTGCCGGAGAGCCAGGCATATTTGGCGGCGCCGCCGGTGAGGGCATGGGTGCGGGCCAGCGAGCGGCCCGCGGTGCGGATGCGCTGTGTCCGCTGACGGGGCACCGTGCCGTTGGCAAAGTGCAGGCACAGCGCCAGCAGCACCAACAGCATCGCCAGCGCGATGGCAATACAGACCGTCGGCGGCACTCCGGCCCCGAGGTCGGTCTCCTGCTGATTGAGCAGCGCCAGTTTGTCGGCGCTGAAGCTGAGATTTCGCCGCACGGCGTTCTGCAGCACGCCGCTCATGGCGGCGGAAATACGTTCGGTGACCGCGGCGCTCAGTACGGCGCCCAGCACCGCCGCCGGCACGGCGATGGCCGCCAGGCCGGAGAGGAAGTAGACCGCCACATCCCGCCGTGAGGCGCCAAGCCGGTACATCAGATCGCCGGCGCGGTGCTGTCGGGCCACGTAGAGCCAGGCCGTCAGCAGCAGGAAGCCGGCGCCGGCCAGCAGGCAGGCCAGGGCGACGAGCTCCACCGTGTGCAGCATGGTGCGCAGGGGGCGGGCCACCGCCTCGTAGCCTTGGTCATAAATCCGGAGCTGCACTCCATCCGGCAAAAGCGGCTCCGCCGCGGCCAGAAAGGCGCGGGCCCCCTCGTTGTCCAGCCGGAGCTGGCCCAGGACGGTGTCGCAGCAGTTCACCGTCATGTCCACGTCCTGCGGCACGGGGATGAACACCGTCCTGTTCCACTGGTCGTTGGAACTGAACACACCGGTGATGGTATAGTCGGCCTCCTTGTCAAAGCCGTCGGCATAGAGATAGCTGTCCATCACCTGGGTCGCAGGCCGGGTGGCCAGGGCCAACCGTACCGTGTCGCCGCTCTGCCAGCCGGTCAGATCCGCCAGCGAACGGGAGATCATACACACGTTGGCACCGTCGCTCTCCTCCTCCGGTGTGAACATCCGGCCGGACTCCAGATGGATGGTCTGCTGCTGGAAGGGCAGATAGTCGGCCAGGTGCTCGCTGGCGCGGACGGTGACGCTGTGCAGCAGCGCTTCCCAGGAGGCGGCCGCGGCGTGGAAGGGCTCGCTGCCGGGGCCGTTGATATCCCCGGTGCTGTCGATGTGCAGCGGTGGCAGATATCTGCTCACCTCCAGCCGCTTACTGGTGGACCAAACCTCCTGCCAGGTGCCGCTGACCAGGTAGCAGCCATCCTGCTCCATATCACGCATTGTTCCGAAATCGAGACCGTCCAGCGTGATCAGCTTGCCCTTCATGTCCTGACAGGAGAAGAGTACATCGTTTACCAGAGCCTCCGCCGGCTCCCAGTAGCCGTAGCCATAGCCGGAGCCGCCCGGGATCTCCTCCTCGTCCGTTTCTCCGGCCCCCTCCGGCTCCTCCTGTATCAGTACGGTCCCGTCCTCCACCTGCTCCAGGCTGGTGAAGCGGACGAACTTCGCTGCTGTCCGGATGCGCACTACCAGCACGGCGCCCAGGCGGGCGTCGTTGAAGTTGATGCCGTCCTGGTCCTCCGTAAAGCAGCCCTGGGCCACCCGGGTGGGCTCGCGGCGCAGCGCGCCCTCCGGCAGAGCGACCTGCGTCAGCGCCGCCGCTTTTGCGGCGATCTCCGCCGGCGCCGTCTCATCCTCGCCGGTGACGTATTCCAGCACGCCCAGCGTGGTGTAACGATCCTCGCAGTCCGTCAGAGCGCGGCGCACCGTCCATGTGAGCCCCAGAGACGTGCCCAGCATGGCCGCCACCAGCAGCGTCAGCAGGAACGTCAGTGCCGTCCGGCCCGGCATGCGCGCCGCACTGCGGATCCCGTGTCGTGCGAACATGTTTATCCTCCTTATCCGGTGGGTACCGGCTCATAGCTGATCCGACAGCCGTCCGCGTTCTGCACGTCGTATCCGTCGGAAGCGGTCCAGGTATAGGACGCCCCCTTGCCGGCCTGCCCGCTGGTCAGCACGACATGCTCTCTATTGGCACTCTCCGCGTTCCAGATCACGAACTGCACCGCACCGCGCGGCGCAGCGCCGCCATACACGGCGGGAACAAGGACCACATCGTTCCCCCTGTCCACCGCCAGGAAGGCGCCATCCATGTAGAGCATGGCGGAGGCGTAGATTTCTTCCTCCGTCCCCTGCAGTTCCTCCTGCAGCGCCTCCTGCTCCGTCAGCGGCACCGGCGCGGGCGCCGCCAGGGGTGAGGTGGCGAACACCGCCAGCAGCGCCAAACCCGCCAGCGCTGCGGCCGCACGGTGCAACACCCGGGGCCGGCGGAAGCGGGCCACGGCCTCCACACGGCGCAGTGTAGCCGCGGCACCGAAGCCGTTGGCAAAGAGGGGCATGCCGCTGCGCCGCGACTCGGCCAGCAGCAGTGTGCGGGCGTAGTCCGCCCGGGCGCCCTCCCCTGCGCGCAGCAGCACAGACTCGTCGCAGGCGAACTCCACGTCGCGGCCGGCCAGCGCCGCCATGAGCCACACCAGCGGGTTGAACCAGTGCAGGCACACTGCTGCGGCCAGCAGCAGCTTCAAAAGCGCGTCCCAGCGGCGGATATGGACATACTCGTGGAGCAGCACATACGGCGCGGCGGCGCCGTCCATGTCCGCGGGCAGCAGAATCACCGGGCGCAGGATGCCGCCGGAAACGGGCGCGCTGATCCGCCGGCTGCGGCGGACAGTCAGCGGGCGGCATAGTGGATGGGATGCCAGCCAGTCCGCCGCCCATGGCTCGTCCACGAGCTCGGCGCAGCGGAAGCGTCGCATGCCCGCGATATAGGCCGTCGCCAGCACCAGCGCCAGCAAAGCGCTGACCAAACTCCGGAGCCGGGGCCATAGCGGCGCGGCAGCCGCAGCGACGTCGGGTGTCGCCAGGGATATGTCCGCCGGCAGCGGTGAAACGGGCAGCAGGCCGTAGATGCTGCAGGCAGCGGGCACCGTCACCGGTACCAGCAGCACCAGCGCCGCCGCAACCCACAGCCACACCAGCGTGCGCTTGGGCAGACGGCGGAAAAAGGCGGCACGGAACACCGCAACGGCCGCGATCAGGCAGCTGCCGGTGGCACTCATCTGCAGCAGGTTCATTTTGCTTCCTCCTCCAGCTGCTCCACCACTCGCTTGATCTCCTGCAGCTGCTCCGCCGTCAGGCGGCGACTGCCCAACATGGCGGTGAACAGCTTGTCCACGGAGCCATCGAACACCAGATCCAGCAGCTTTTCTGTCTCCAAGCGCTGCACCTCCTCCAGCGGGATGCAGGCATGGCAGATGAAGCCCGGTTCCCTGCGCTCCACGGCACCCTTGCGGATGCAGCGCTTGAGGAAGGTGTAGGTGGAGTTGATGTTCCAGCCATAGCGCTGGTGCATCACGTCGGCCACGTGCTTGGCGCTGACGTCGCCCTCTTTCCACAGCACCTCCATGACCTTCATCTCACTGTCCGCCAGCTTTACTTCCATAGCTTCTCTCCTGTCTCTGCACTATAAGGCAGTTGTAGTATGTGTTTATAATACACTTGCCTTATAGTTTTGTCAAGGGCAATCGTCCGCATACTGTGAAAAGAGGGAGATGCCCGGAGGCATCTCCCTCTTTTCAGTTGCGGTGGAGTCAGCCGCGGAGCAGCGCCACGGTCAAGTCGTTGACATTGGTGCCAGTGGGACCAGTGACGATCAGACCGCCGCAGGCGGACAGCGCGTGGTAGGAGTCGTTGTCGGCCAGATACGCCTCCGCCGGGCGGCCCAGAGCCCGCAGAGCAGCCGCCGTAGAGCCGTCCACATAGCCGCCGGCGGCGTCGGTTGGACCATCGGTGCCGTCTGAGCCCACGGAAAACACCGCCGCGTCTGGCAGGCCGTCGATGCCGATGGCAGCGGCGAGCGCCAGCTCCTGGTTGCGGCCCCCCAGGCCGGAGCCGGTCAACTGTACCACCGTTTCGCCGCCGGCGATCAGCGCCAGGGTACGTCCGGCGCCGCGGTGACAGCGGACCATGGAGGCCAGGAAGCTGCCCGCCTCCTTCGCCTGGCAGCAGAGGCTGTCCGTCAGCACCAGAGGCTCATAGCCCAGGGCGGCGGCCGTCTCCCGCGCCGAGTCGCACAGCTGGCGCACACTGCCGGTGATCACCGTGTCCACATTGTCCAGCGTCTTGGGTGTCTCCGTGCGCAGGCACTCCCAAGCCTGTTCAGAGAGGCGCAGGCCGTATTTTTCCGCCACATGCACCGCCATGTCGCAGGTGGATCGATCGGGATAGGCGGGGCCGGAGGCGATCATATCCAACGGATCGCCCAGGATATCCGACAGGACCACGGCGTAGACCTGCGCCGGGGCGCAGAGCCGGGCAAATCGGCCCCCTTTTACGGCGGACAGCCGCTTGCGGACGGTGTTCATCTCCACGATATCGGCGCCGGAGGCCAACAGTTGGCGGGTGATATCCGCCAACTCCTCCGCCGGGATCAGGGGCTTTTCGAAGAGGGCGGATCCGCCGCCGGAGAGCAGGAACAGCACCATGTCCGCTGCGCTCAGACCTCCCACCAGCTCCATGGTGCGGTCGGCAGCGGCAAAGGAGGCGCTGTCGGGCACCGGGTGGCCCGCCTCGCGGATCTCCAGCGGACCGATGGGGCCCCTGGCGTGGCCGTATTTGGTGATGACGATGCCGCCGCGGATACGCTCGCCCAGTTCCTCCCAGGCCGCGGCGGCCATCTGCCAGGCGGCCTTGCCCACGGCGACCAGGTGGACGGACGGCGGCAGCGCCTTTTGCCGCAGCGCACTCTTGACGGCGCTGTCCGGCTGGACGCGACGAATGGCCTCGCGGATAATCCGGTCGGCGTCCTCTCTCATCGTGCTCATATATGCGCTCCTTTTCCGACCCGCCACGGCGGCGAGCCGCTGTTCTTTCTGTTACTGTACCATATCGGGGCCGTTTTTGGCAACTGTTTCCCCACGGTGGACTTGACAAGCCGTGTCATTTCCTGCTACTCTACCAGCATAAAGCAAGGCCGCCCTGCAGGGCGGGGAAAGGAACAGCTATGATCAGGATCAACACCGACCAGGCGCCCGCCGCCATCGGCCCCTATGCCCAGGGGTACATCTCCGGCAGCATGGTCTACACCTCCGGACAGATCCCGGCAGATCCCGCCACCGGCGATATCGTGGGCGACGATATCGTGACCCAGGCCCACCGGGCCTGTCAGAACGTGGGCACCGTTCTCCGTGCCGGCGGCACGGATTACGAACACGTGGTCAAGACCACCTGCTTCCTGGCCGACATGGGTGACTTTGCCGCCTTCAACCAGGTGTACGCCGCGTATTTCACCGGCGCACCGGCACGCAGCTGCGTGGCGGTGAAGACGCTGCCCCGCGGCGTGCTGTGCGAAATCGAGGCCGTAGCCGAGCGGTAAAAATCCATGTGAAAAAGCGAAGGAGCGTCCGGAACTGTCCGGGCGCTCCTTCGCCTGCAAGGCGGTACGGGACTGACCGATGGTCTGATTGGTCTGCCGGCACGGATCGTGCGCAAGGCCATGAAGCGTCACCAGGTAGACACAGTAAAAATCTGCTCCCCGGCGAGGCTGCTTGCATAGGATGGGGCGGTGCCGTGCTGTTCGGTGTCTTCCGCCACCATCACCACGTACGAGACACTCGTACGCGGGTTTTTATTTCAATAGTTTTTATTGATAAATCGTTAATATTATGTTATTATATTAATATACCGTTCATATACACAGCTGCCGGTCACACCACCGCAGGCGGTGGCGCATAGGATGAAGGTACGGCAGGGGTCCCGCGTCGCTGCAGCGGCACGGCTCCGGAAAGGATCAGTGAACAGCCATGAGATTCTGGAAAATGAACGGAGCAGGCAACGACTTCATCATCATCAACAACGCGGAGGAACATCTTTCGCCGGAGGCGCTGCCCCGTGTGGCCAGGACGCTATGTCGGCGGCGGCTGTCCATCGGCGCGGACGGTCTGATGGCGGTGGACCGGTCGGACCGGGCCGACTGCCGGATGCTCTTCTTCAACGCCGACGGCAGCGCCGGGGAGATGTGCGGCAACGGCGGGCGCTGCCTCTGCCGATACATATACGAAAACGGCATGGCCGGCGAGGAGCAGGTCATTGAGACCGCCGCCGGCATCGTCCGGGGCCGGCGGATCGACCGGAGGCAATATCGGCTGCGGCTCAACGACCCGTCCGTCATAGAGCGGCGGGAGCTGGAACTGTATGGCATCGTCCGCACCTGCGTCTATGTGGAGCTGGGTGACCCGGGCGTGCCCCATGCCGTGGTGCCCATACAGAATCTGCGGGACCGGGATCCCGGCGCGCTGTTTGCGCTGGGCCGCGACCTGCGCCATCATCCGGCCTTTCCCAAGGGCGCCAACGTGAATTTTTACGAGATCGTCGGGCCGGACCACATCTATCTGCGCACCTGGGAGCGAGGCGTGGAGGATTTCACCTACGCCTGCGGCACCGGGACCGGCTCCGTGGCAGCGGCGCTGACGCTGAGCGGCGCGGTGAGCGGCCGGCACGTAAAGGCTGATATGCCCGGCGGACAACTGATCGTGGACGTCGAGCGCGACGGAGCGGTGATCTCGGATATTTTTCTGACAGGACCCACCAACATCGTGGCGAAGGGGAAGGTGACGGACGAGGAGCTTTTTTGACACAGCGGCAACACACCGACCGGTTTAAGGAGGGAGATCCCCATGAGAACACTGATCAAAAACGGGCTGCTGATCGATCCGGCTAACCGTGTGCGTGCAAGGCTCAACCTGGTGCTGGAGGAGGGCAAGGTTGCCCTCGTCACCGCCGGTGAGCCGAGGGTGGACCGGGTGATCGACGCAGCCGGGAAGGTCGTCTGTCCGGGCTTTGTGGACATCCATATGCATGAGGACCCCGTGGAGCCGGACGGAACGATCTACGCCGACGGGGAGCGGGCCATCTTCCGCTGCATGCTGCGCATGGGCGTGACCACAGTGCTGGCCGGCCAGTGCGGGCAGAACGTATGCCATCCCGCCGACTATCTGGACATCGTAGACCGCTGTGGTGCGGCTGTCAACGTGGCCATGCTGGCAGGACACGGCTGGTTCCGCCGGTACGCCGGTGCCACAGACAAGTACAAGCCCACCACGCCGGCACAGAACGCGGAGATGGCTGCCGCCATTGCCGCCGCGTTGGATCGGGGCGTGCTGGGCGTGTCCTACGGCATCCGCTACATCCCCGGGCTCAGCATGGAGGAGCTGCTGGCCACCGCCGCGCCCTGCAAAAAGGACGGTAAGCTGATCGCCGCCCACATCCGCTCCGACGCCGAGGAGGTCTTTGACGCGGCGCGGGAACTGCTGGAGACGGGGCGCATCGCCGGCGTGCCGGTGCAGGTATCCCACATCGGCTCCATGGCCGGCTTCGGCCAGATGGAGCGGTTCCTCAACATGGTCGACACATACCGCCTCAACGGGTTGGACGTCAGCTGCGACTGTTATCCCTACTACGCCTTCTCCACGCACCTGGGCTCCACCACCTATGACGAGGGATGGCTGGAGCGCTACCGCTGCGGCTACGATGCGGTGGAGCTGTGTGAGGGGCCGTACAGGGGACAGCGCTGCACAAAGGAGATCTTCGAGGAGGAGCGGAGCAACAATCCCGACTGCATTACCGTGTGCTACGTTATGCAGGAGACCGATGTGGACATGGCCTTCCGCCACCCCAACGTTATGCTGGCCAGCGACGGCATCATGAACCATGGGCAGGGACACCCCCGCGCCGCAGGCACCTTCCCCCGCCTGCTGGGCAGATTTGTCCGCACCGGCAAGCTGGACCTCTATGACGCCATCGACCGCATGACCGCCATGCCCGCCGAAAGGCTGCATCTGGCCGGCAAGGGGCGCCTCAACCGGGGTGCCGACGCCGACGTAGTCATCTTCGACCCGGAACGGATCGAGGACCGCGCCACCTTTGACCGGCCCCTGCTGCCGCCCGCCGGTATAGACTATGTGCTGCTCGGCGGCGAGATCGCCGTCGTCGGCGCCGAGATCGTCCGGGGCGATCTTGGCAGAGCTGTTCGTAAATGAAACGTGTGCGAAAACGAGAGGAGGAAAAACTATGGAATTCGGTTTTTGGTCTGTCGTCCCGCCCCTGCTGACCATCGTGCTGGCGCTGCTCACCAAAAATGTGTTCATCTCCCTGATCCTGGGCATTTTTGTGGGCTCCATGGTCCTGGCCAACGGCGCCGTCTTCACCGGCATCAACGAGACCTTCTACAGCTTCATCCACACCTTCGAGAGCAATGGCAACACCATCGTACTGATCTCCATCCTGCTGATCGGGGCGCTGATCTACCTCATTGAGAAATCCGGCGGCATCGACGGTTTCACCGAGGTGATGCTCCACAGGCGTGCCCTGATCCGGAGCAAGCGAGGCGCCAACATCTTTACCTGGCTGCTGGGCATCGTCATCTTCACCTCCGGCTCCCTGAGCTGCATGGTCACCGGCTCCGTGGCCCGGCCCTTCAACGACGCGCTGAAGGTCCCCCACGAGAAGTCTTCGTTCCTGATCCACACCACCTCCACGCCCTGGTGCGTCCTGCTGCCGCTGAGCGGCTGGCTGGCCGCCATGACCGGTTATCTGACCTCCGGCGGCGTGGCCGAGGATGAGGCCATCTCCACGCTGATTCAGTCCATCCCCCTGAACTTCTACTGTATCATCGCCGTGTTCGGCGCGCTGGCCGTCGCCATCTTCAATATCAACATAGGCCCCATGAAGAAGGCCGAGCAGCGGGCGGAGACCACCGGCGAGCTGGACGCCCCCGGTCACGGCAGCGCACTGGCCGCCGACAGCGGCCCCGTCTCCGGTGCCAAGCCCCGGGCGCTGAACATGCTGCTGCCCATGCTGGTGCTGATCGCGGGCATTCTGGAGGTCCTGATGGTCACCGGAAACGGCAATCCCACCAAGGGCGCCGGCATGCAGGCGCTGCTGTGGGGCTGCATCCTGGCAGTGCTGACCATCTGCATCCTGTGCGTGGTCCAGAAGATCTTCACCGTGAGCGAGGTCATCACAGAGATGTTCCGCGGCATGGGCACCATGCTCCCCGTGGCGGGCATCCTGCTGTTCGGCTTTACCATGGGCACCCTGGTCAAGAGTCTGGACACCGGCAACTATCTGACCTCTCTGTTCATGGGTGCGCTGACGCCGGCCCTGCTGCCCGCGCTGACCTTCCTGCTGTGCATGCTTCTGAGCTTTGCCACCGGCACCTCCATGGGCACCATGGCCATCATGTCCGTCATCTGCCTGCCCATGGCCATCAACATGGGCATCCACATCCCCCTGACAGCGGCAGCCATTTTCGGCGGCTCTATCTTCGGCGATCACTGCTCCCCCATCTCCGACACTACGGTCATGTCCTGCGCCACCAGCGGCTGCGACATCATCGACCACGTCAAGACCCAGCTGCCCTATGTGCTGATTTCGGCCGGTGCGGCTCTGGTGCTGTACCTGGTGCTGGGCTTCATTCTGTAGCACTGTGTGCCGCTGCGGCGGGTGGACAATGTATACAGTGGGAGGGCGGCGCATAAAACAGAAAACGGAAATCAGTCAGGAGGAAAAAAAGCATGCAAAAAAGCGCAGTTGCGAAGAACTACCGGTTCCTGGCCATCATGCTGGGGGCCATGATCCTGGGCTGTGTATTCGGTGCACTCTGGCCGAAAGCAGCCGCTGCCGTCAAGCCCTTTGGCACCGTGTTCATCAACATGATGTTCTGCGTGGTGGTGCCGCTGGTGTTTGCCTCAATCGCCAGCTCCGTGGCCAACATGAAGAGCCGCCGCCGCGCCGGCAAGATTCTGGGGACTACCGTGGTGACCTTTGTGGTGACCGGGGCCATCGCTGCGGTGATCATGTTCATTCTGATGAAGATCTTCCCGCCGGTGCCTGTCCCCTGGAGCGAAGTCCCCTCGGGGGCCATGGGTGATTACGCCTCCGTCTCCGACATGATCGTCAACTTCTTCACCGTCAGCGACTTCAGCGGACTGCTGAGCCGCCGGGCCATGCTGCCCCTGATCGTGTTCTCCCTGTTGTTCGGATTCTCCGTCAACCTGGCCGGCGGATCGGAGACGCTGGTGGCCAAATGGCTCAGCAGCCTCAGCGAGGTCATGCTGCGGTTCGTGCGGCTCATCACCTGGTATGCGCCCGTGGCTTTTTTCGCCATCTTCGCCGGTCTGGTGGCCGAGTACGGCTCCCAGATCACAGTGGCCTACGGCCGTGCCATGCTGGTATACTACCCCCTGTGCCTGATCTACATCTTCACCGCCTTCCCGCTGTTCGCCTGGTTCGGCGGCGGAAAGCACGGTATCCGCACCATGTTCCGCCACATCGCCCGGCCTGCCATCGTCTCGCTGGGCACCTGCTCCTCTGTGGCCACGATCCCCACCAACATGGCCGTGGCGGAGGAGACCGGCATCAGCAAGGATGTGTCAGAGATGGTGGTGCCGCTGGGCGCCACCATGCACATGGACGGCTCCTGCTTTTCCTGTGTGCTGAAGATCGCCTTCGTGTGGGGCGTGTTCGGCCAGCCCATGACCTGGGGCAAGCTGATTCCCATCGTGCTGGTGGCGGTGCTGAGCTCCATGGGCATGTCCGGCGTGCCGGGAGGCGGCTACATCGGCGAGTACATCATCTGCTCCATCTTCTTCCCCAACCAGATCGAGATGGCTTTCCCCATCCTGGTCATGATCGGCAATCTGGTGGATCCGCCGGCCACTATGATCAACGCCTCCGGCGACTACGTGGTGTCCTTCATTGTATCCCGCTTCGTGGACGGGAGGGATTGGCTGGAGCGGGCACTGACGGGGAAGTCCGGCGCGGTGGAATCCGCGGAGCCATAACGTGCTCCCCCATCGGTTCTCCTGCGTCCCAATCAACGAAAGAGGAAGGTTATACCAATGTTTATCTGTGACAACATCACCGTGGGGCCGAACGGCCGTCTGTTCTTCGCCGGGCAGGACACCGTGGCCCTGGCAGAGCAGTACGGCACGCCCCTGTACCTGATGGACGAGGACCGGATCCGGGAGAACTGCCGTCTCTACCAGACCGCCTTCCGGAAGCACTTCGGGGACGGCTCCCGCCCGCTGTACGCCAGCAAGGCCGCCTGCTTCAAACGGATCTACGAGATCATGTCCGAGGAGGGGATGGGCATCGACGTGGTGTCCTCCGGCGAGATCTACACCGCCCGGCTGGCCGGCTACGACCTCTCCCACGCCTATTTCCACTCCAGCAACAAGACCGACGAAGACATCGTATACGGTATGGACAGCGGTGTGGGATACTTTGTGGCCGACAACGCCGAGGAGATCCGCGCCATTGAGGCCGAGGCCGCCCGCCGCGGCACGCGGCAGAAGGTGCTGCTGCGCCTGTCTCCCGGCATCGACCCCCACACCTATGAGGCCATTGCCACCGGGATGGTGGACAGCAAATTCGGCTCCGCCATTGAGACAGGGCAGGCAGAGAAGGTCACCGCCTTTACCCTGCGGCAGCCCCACGTGGAACTGGTGGGCTTCCACTGCCACATCGGCTCCCAGGTGTTTGCCGAGGATGTATTCGAGCGGGCCGCCGTCATCATGCTGGAGTTCTGCGCCGCCATGGAGCGGACATACGGCTACATCACCCGGCAGTTGGATCTGGGCGGCGGCTACGGCGTGCGCTATGTAGAGGCCGACCCCCCTCTGGACATCGTCCGGAAGATCGGCGATGTGGCGGCAGTCATCCAGCGGACCTGCCGGCGGCTGCAGATCCGGCGGCCGGAGATCCTTATGGAGCCGGGCCGCTCCATCGTGGGCGATGCCGGCATGACGCTGTATACCTGCGGCGCCGTGAAGCGCATCCCCGGCTACAAGAACTACGTCTCCGTGGACGGCGGCATGACCGACAACCCCCGCTTCGCCCTGTACGGTGCCCGGTACTCCTGCTGCGTGGCCAACCGGATGACGGAGCCCGCCGGGCTGCAGGCCGATCTGGTGGGCCGCTGCTGCGAGAGCGGCGACATCATCCAGAAGAACGTGTCCATGCCGGCGGCCGTGGGCCGGGGCGACATCATCGCCGTGTGCACCACCGGCGCCTACCACTACTCCATGGCCAGCAATTACAACCGCCTGCCGCGGCCGCCGATCGTGATGCTGCGCGGCGGCAAGAGCTACACCGCCGTGTGGCGGGAAAGTCTGGAGGATCTGTGCCGCAACGAGCTGTAGCGCGGCGGCGCGGCCCGCGGCCACACACGCGCCGGACAAATCGGAGAAAGCGCCCCGTCCCATCCGGGACGGGGCGCTTTCTCTTTCCATCTCCTGCGGCGCCGCTCCGCTGGCATTGGCAGTTGACATCTGTCGCACTGCCGATGTAAAATTTGTCTGCGCGCCTGTCCCGCGGAGTCCCTTCCGGCGGCGGCGCGGTCTGCCGATCTGGTCGGCTGCACGATTTGAAGGCCGCCGGGCATCTGCGCCGGCGATGCAAGCGGGGTTTTACATATGCTCAACGAATTTTCCAGAACACAGCTTCTCCTGGGCCCGGAGGGCATGGAGCGTCTGGCCGGCGCCAGGGTGGCCGTATTCGGCATCGGCGGTGTGGGCGGCTACGTCGTCGAGGCGCTGGCGCGGTCCGGCGTGGGACAGTTGGACCTCATCGACGACGACCGGGTCTGCCTGACCAACATCAACCGCCAGATCTATGCCACCCACGCCACCGTGGGCCGCCACAAGGTGGATGCGGCGGAGGAGCGAATCCGGGAGATCCACCCCCGATGCGTGGTCAGAACTTATAAGACCTTTTTCCTGCCGGAGACCCAAACGCAGTTCGACTTCACCCAATACGACTATGTGGTGGACGCCATCGATACCGTCACCGGCAAGATCGCCCTGGTGATGGCCGCCGAGGCCGCCGGCACGCCTATCATCAGCTCCATGGGGGCGGGCAACAAGCTGGACGCCACCGCCTTCCGCGTGGCGGACATCTATCAGACCTCCGTCTGCCCCCTGGCGCGGGTCATGCGCCGGGAGCTGAAGAAGCGGGGCGTCCGCCGCCTGAAGGTGGTCTACTCCCAGGAAAAGCCTATCCGACCGCTGGAGGATCTGTCCATCAGCTGCCGGAACCATTGTATCTGCCCCTCCGACACCCAGCGCCGCTGCACAGACCGGCGGGATATCCCCGGCTCGGTGGCCTTTGTCCCCTCGGTGGCCGGGCTGATCATCGCCGGAGAGGTCGTGAAGGACATCACCGGGCGGCAGACGGGCGCACAGCCGCGCTGACACAAAAAGAGAACGGGAGAGGCTCAGCCTCTCCCGCTTTTCACTTTGCGCTTCTCAGAAATCGATCTCCATGCCCAGACGGCGGTACATGGTCTTTTTCACCGCCCGGAAGATATTCTCGTAGCCGGTGCAGCGGCACAGGTGGCCGGAGAGCTGCTTGCGCAGCTCCTCGTCGCCGTAAAACCGGCCGCTCTCCAGAATCTCCACCGCCGTGAGCATGAAGCCGGGACTGCAAAAGCCGCACTGGATGGCAGTCTCGTCGATGAAGGCCTGCTGGATGTCAGACAGTTCCCCGTCGGGGCTCATGAGGCCCTCCAGCGTACGGATGTGCTTGCCGTCGGCCCACACCGCCAGGTAGATGCATGAGTTGAAGGTCTCTCCGTCGATCAGCACGGTGCAGGCACCGCACTCGCCCACCTCACAGCCCTTCTTCACGGAGGTCAGGTGGTATTCATTGCGGAGCATGTCCGTCAGGGAGGCCCGTACGTCTACCATCTTCTCCACGTCGGTGCCGTTGATGTTGCAGCGGATCAGCTTGTACTGGCTCATTCCATGACACCTCCTGCCTTCTTCACGGCCTCGGTGAGGCAGCGCGCGGCCATCTCCACGGCGATGTGCTGGCGAAACGCTTTGCTGGCGCGCCAGGAGTCGCGGGGGTTGATGTCTTCCAGTACGGCCCGGCTGAAGGCCTCCGCCAGCGCGGCGGTGGGCCGCTGTCCGTTGGCCAGCGCCTCGGCGGTGGGACAGCGCATGGGCACGGGGCCCGCCACGCCGTAAGCGATGCGGCAGCGCTCGATGGTCCTCTTTTCGGCGCTGAGCCGCACGTTGACGCTGCAGCCCAGGGTGGCGATCTCCATGGCGTTGCGCAGACCGTACTTGATATAGTGGCCGAACGTGTTCTCGTAGCTGTCCCGGGGGATCAGGATGGCGGTCTGGATCTCGCCCTCCTCTGCCCGGATGTCCACCACGCCGGCCTTGAGATAGAACTCGTGGATGGGCAGACGGCGCACGCCGTTTTTGCCCGTCAGCTCCACCACCGCCTCCAGCGCGTGGAGGGTGGAGGCGGAGTCGGCGGAGGTGACGCCGTTGCAGGTGTTGCCGCCGATGGTGCCGATGTTACGGATCTGGGGGGAACCCACCTGGTCCACCGCCTCGCCCAGCACGTTCACGTACCGTTGGATGAGGGGATCACGGGTGATGTGGGAAAAGCTGGTCAGCGAGCCGATGCGGATGGTGCCGTCGCTCTCCAGCACCACGCCCCGCAGAGCGTCGATGCCGTAGATGGAGATCAGTTCTCTGCCGGCGCGCTTGCCCTCGCGCATCTGCACCAGCACGTCGGACCCGCCGGCAATGATCTGGGCCTCCGGATGGGCCAGGCGGAGGGCCACGGCCTCCTCCACCGAGACGGCCTCATACAGCGCTTTCATGTCATACATAGCTCATTTCCCCTCCTCTTATCGTCAGTCGTCTTGGATCAGCCCCGCCCGGCTGAACTCGGCGAACAGCACGTGGGGGTTGATGGGGATGCGGTCGATAGCCACGCCGGTGGCGTGGAGAATGGCGTTGCGGATCGCTGGCGCACCGGAGCAGGCCGGCGGTTCGCCCAGCGCCTTGGTGCCAAAGGGCGAGGTGGGTTCCGGGTTTTCCACGAACTGGGCCTCCAGATGAGGGTGGTCCATGAAGGTGGAGAGCTTGTAGTCCAGCAGGTTGTTGTTCAGCGGCCGGCCGGTCTTCTCGTCGAACAGCAGCTGCTCGCTGAGGCCGTAGCCGATGGCCATGGACATGCCGCCGTGGACCTGCGCCTCCGCCAGCGCCGGGTTGATGAGATTGCCGCAGTCGTGGACATTGACGATGTTCTTCAGCGTCACCTTGCACAGGGGAATGTCCACCTCCACCTCGGCAAAGGTGCAGCCGAAGGAGTAGGCGTTGCTGCGGATGGTATAGGTGGACTCGGCGGTGATGTGTTCGCTGTGGACAGGGTTGTACTGGGCGGTCATGGCCAGGTGCCTCAGGTCCATGAGTGCCTTCCCGTCGTCCTTGCGGACGACAGTGCCATCCACGACATCCATCTCCTCCGGCGGCAGTTCGGTGAGATCCTTGGCGTAATCCAGGATCTTCTGCCGCAGCAGGTCCGCCGTCTGGCGGATGGAGAAGCTCTCCATATACGTCTGACGGGAAGCGTAGGCACCCAGACCTACCGGCGTGATATCGGTATCCTGGCAGGAGACCACGCGTACGTCCCGATAGCTCTTCAGGCCCACCGCCTGGGCCACCATCTGGGCATAGGCGGTGTCGGCGCCCTGGCCGATCTCCGTCTCGCCACACTGGAAGGTGACGGTGCCGTCCAGGTTCAGCAGCATCCGGTTGGAGGATGTCTCCAGCGAAATTGGATAGACGCCGGTGTTGTACCAGAACGTCGCCACACCGATGCCCCGGCGGACAGGGCCGGTGTCCCCGGCATATTCGGCCCGCTTGCGCGCATAATCGATATACGCCGCGCCCTTGCTCATGCACTGGCGATAGGTGTCGTAGTAGTTGGTATTACCGGAGAAATTGTCGTGGAAGCCCTGGGGCATGATGTTTTTCCGGCGGAACTCCAGCGGGTCCATGCCCAAGGCGGCGGCGCAGTCATCGATATTGGCCTCGTCGGCAAAGGAGGCCTGTGGCATGCCGTAGCCCCGCATGGCACCGGCGGCCGGGCGGTTGGTATACACGGTATAGCTGTCGCACTCCATGTGGGAACAAGGGTAGTGCTGGGCAAAGGAGCCCATACCCTTGGCGGCGATGGAGTGTCCGTGGGAGGCGTAGGCCCCCTGGTTGGAGAACAGCTCCACCTTGCGGGCGGCGATGCTGCCGTCTCTGCGCAGCCAGCTGACGATGTGGAAGCGAATGGCGTGGCGCACACGGTTGGAGACGAAGGTCTCCTCCCGGGAGCAGTCGATGCGGACGCAGCGGCCGTTCATCTGTGTGCAGCACCAGGCGCACAGGGGCTCGTAGAGCGCGTCCTGCTTGTTGCCGAAGCCGCCGCCGATATAGGGCTTGATGATCTGGATATCGGCCCAGGGGCGACCCAGCGCCTGGCCCACCACCCGGCGGATGATGTGGGGGATCTGGGTGGAGGTCACCACCACGATGCGTCCGTTCTCCTCGTAAGCGAAGCATCCGTGGTTCTCGATGTGGCAGTGCTGCACGGTGGGTGTCTCATACCAGCCTTCCACCTGGATGAGGCCCTCCTCGGTGATGGCGCTCTGATAGTCGCCCAAGCGGCTGGAGGTGTGCTTGAGGATGTTGTTCTCCACCCCCTCGTGGAGCTGGGGCGCGCCGGGCTCCATAGCCTTCTGCACATCCAGCACGAAGGGCAGCTCCTCGTATTCCACCGTCAGTGCCCGCACGCCCTGCATGGCGGCCACCTCGTTCTCGGCGATGACCACGGCCACATCGTCACCCCAGTAGCGCACGTGGCGGTTGAGCAGGTGGCGGTCAGCCACATCCTGGTGGCCGGGATCCATGGACCAGGGATGCCCCGCCGTGGGGAACGGGATATCCGGCACATCGAAGCAGGTGAGTACCTTCAGCACGCCGGGAATGGCCAGCGCCGCCGCGGTATCGACGGATTTGACCAGGGCATGGGCTTTCTCCGCATGCTTGATACGCGCGTACAGCGCACCGGGCGGCACGCGGTCCTCGTAGTATCTGGTCCGGCCGGTGGCCTTGTCAAAGGCGTCGATGCGGACCTCACTTCTTCCTACCTTGTTCATCTGGATGACCTCCTCATGGGCGGAGAGTTGCATGAATTGCTTTTTTCGGTTGACTTGCCGGGGCGGCAGGTGCTACAGTGGAGATACCGTCAGGAAAGGAGTGATCCCGTGCAAAGCGATCGGTTCCCCATCGGCTGTCTGGTTATGGCGGCCGGCAATGCCACCCGCTTCGGCACCAACAAGCTGTCGGCGGAGGTGGGCGGCAAGAGCCTGATCCGGCGGGCGCTGGAGGCGGTTCCGGCGGAGAAGTTCGCCGCCGTCGCGGTGGTCACCCAGTACGACGAAGTGGCCACGCTGGCCCAAACCTTCGGCTTCACCTGTATCCGCAACCGGCACCCTGAGTGGGGCGTCAGTCACACGGTCCATCTGGGGGTGGAGCAACTTCGGCACATCTGCCGGGCCATCCTCTTTCAGGTGGCGGATCAGCCGCTGTTGCGGCGGCAGAGCGTAGCCGCCCTGGTGGACGACTATCTGGCCCACCCCGACACCATCGTGGCCATGGGCCACGGCGGGGTCCGGGGCAACCCCTGCATCTTCCCCGCCGACTGCTTCCCCGCCCTCATGGCCCTGACGGGCGACACGGGCGGCAGCGCCGTGATCCGGCAGCAGCCGGCGCGGCTGCGGCTCTTCGAAGTGGACAGCGCAGAGCTGCTGGATGCGGACACGCCCGACGCGCTGCGGATGATGCCGCCCGGTGCGTCAACCTGATATGGTCTCTCCCGGAGCGGTTTCCCGCTCCGGGAGCATTTTATTTCTTTGCATAGGGGGTGTCGGCCAAAGGCAGCTCCAGCCGCCGCTTTCCGTCATAGCGGAAGTAGGCGTCTGCGATGGCGGGTGCCGTGGGGATCGACGTGATCTCACCGATGCCGATGGCACCGCCGGCCAACTCCAGGCCCGGCTTCTCCACCACGATGGCCTTGATCTCCGGGATCTGGTTGGCCCGCAGCAGACCCAGCATGCCGTATTTAGCGGTGGGCCTGCAATTCTCATCGATGGGATAGCGCTCCGTCAGCGCATAGCCCATGGACATGACCATGCCGCCCTCAATCTGCCCTTCACAGCTGAGGGGATTGACGGCTTTCCCCACATCGTGGGCACCCACCAGCTTCTTGATCCGACCGGTCTCCCTGTCCAGAATGCACATCTGGGTAGCGTAGCCGTAGGCCACGTGGCTGACCGGATTGGGTACCCTGGCGCCCAGCGGATTGGTCTTGGCCAGATACTCTCCGTAGAACTCCATGCCCACCAGGCTGCGCAGCGTCCGCCCGGCGTCCAGCTGCGCCTTCACCTTTTCGCAGGCGCGGCGGGTAGCCTCGCCGGTGACCAATGTCTGACGGGAGCCGGAGGAGTCGCCGGAGTCCGGTGCGATCCACGTATTGCTGCGCTCATAGACCACATCCCGGCGGTGCAGGCCGGTGTGGGTGACCACCATCTGCACCAGTACGGTGCCCAGGCCCTGGCCGATGCAGGAGGCGCCGGCATAGATGTGGAGCTTACCGTCGCCCTCCACGATGAGCTTGCAGCGGCCCCAATCCGGCAGGCCTACGCCCACACCGGCGTTTTTCATGGCGCAGGCGATGCCCACGGGATCGCCGTTCGCCACCGCCTCGTCATAGAGGGGCTTGATGGCCTCCAGCGTCTCTACCAGCCCGGTCTCCGGCCCCACGATCTGTCCGTTGGGCAGCACGCCGCCGGGACGGATGGCGTTGCGGTAGCGGATCTCCCAAGGGGAGATACCCACCTTGTCGGCCATCTGATTGAGCAGCGTCTCCGTACAGAAGCAGGTCTGGGTCACGCCAAAGCCCCGGAAGGCGCCGGCGGGGGGGTTGTTGGTATAGAAGGCCTTACCATCGATCTCAAAATTTTCATAGGCATAGGGCCCGGCTGCGTGAGTGCAGGCACGCTCCAGCACCGGGCCGCCCAGAGAGGCAAAAGCGCCGGTATCGGATACCACCGTGGCCTTGACACCCTGGATGATGCCGTTCTCGTCGCAGCCCATGGTGAACTCCATGTCCATGCTGTGGCGCTTGGGGTGCACCAGGATAGACTCCTGCCGGCTCAGCTTGACCTTGACGGGCCGACGGGTCCGGTAACACAGCAGCGCCGCGTGGTGCTGGACGGACATGTCCTCCTTGCCGCCGAAGCCGCCGCCCACCAGCATGTTCTGCACCAGGCACTTGTCATAGGTGACGCCCAGCATGGCGGCGCACTCGTAGCGGGTGGTGTGGGCGCTCTGGTCGCTGGTCAGCAGCTTGACGCCGCCGTTTTCCATCGGCAGCGCCACACAGCACTCCGGCTCCAGGAAGGCGTGTTCCGTCCAGGGGGTGTGGAATTTCTCGGTGATGACATATTTGGAGCGGGCGATGGCCCCGTCCGGGTCTCCCCGGGAAATGTGGCGGTGGGCCTGCATGTTATCCCGCTCGTTGACGAACACCAGCGGCGCGCCGGGGGCCGACGCCTCCGCTGGATCGTGGACCAGGGGCAATGGCTCATACTCGATCCTGACCAGGGCCTTGGCGTCCTCCAGTGTGTCCTGATCTTCCGCGCAGATCAGAGCCAGCGCATCGCCCAGGTACTGGGTCACCTCGCCCTCGCCCACCAGCGTGGGCTGGTCCTTCTTGATATGGCCCACGTTGACCTCGCCGGGGATGTCTTTCTGTGTCAGCACCGCCACTACGCCAGGCAGCTGTTCCGCCTCGGAGGTGTCGATTTTCAGGATCCTGGCCCGGGCCCAGGGGCTGCGCACGGCGCCGCCCCAGCACATGCCGTCTACATACACGTCGTCGGGATAGAGGCCGTAGCCCTGCACCTTCTCCGCCACGTCCAGCCGGTGGACACGACTGCCCACCTGCCAGTCCTCCTCCCCAGAGGCGGGGAGACTCCCCGCCCGGAAGAGTTTGGCAGCCAGCAAAATGCCGTCGATGATCTTCACATAGCCGGTGCAGCGGCAGATGTTGTTGCGGATGGCAAAGGCGGCCTCCTCCCGGGTGGGGTCGGGATTGGCGTCCAACAGCGCCTTGGCGGAAATCACCATGCCGGGGATGCAGAAGCCGCACTGGACCGCCCCCGCTTCGCCAAAGGCATAAGTATACACCTCTTTTTCCCACTCGCTCAGGCCCTCCACCGTAACGATGGTCTTGCCCTCCAGCTTGTCGGTCTGCGGGATGCAGGCCTTGGTAGGCTTGCCGTCGATGAGCACGTGGCAGGTACCGCAGGCGCCCTCGCTGCAGCCGTCCTTCACGCTGGTCAGGTGCAGCTCATCCCGCAGAAATCGGATCAGTTTTTGATTTTGATCGACCGTTACGGTCCTTCCGTTCACTACGAAGGTCGCCATGAGCCTGCTCCTTTTTTGCGATGGCTTCCAAAAATTTTTTGGTCGTCAAACTTTTTTTATTTATTATACCATAGCCGCCGCAAAAAGCAAAGGAAAATCCGCTGCTTCTTTATTCTTTCCGCCATATCACGATCTGATCCCCTGCAGCAGATACAGCGACGCCCCGCCGGTTTGGATCCGGCGGGGCGCTTTCGTATTTATCCGATATAGCCGGCCTTGCGGAGTATAGCGGCCGACCTCTCCAGGTTCGTCTCGCTGACGAGTACCAGCGGACCGGTGCAGCCCATGGCAGACTCGGCGTAGATCCCCTCAGCCCACAGGGCCTTGACGGCGTCCTCTATCTCCATGACCTCAATGCCGGGGATGCTGCCGGTACAGGGCTCCTTGGGCGGTGCCACGACCTCCTTGGCGGCGGCCGGAGCGGCGGAGGCAGCCCGGCGGGCGGCCAGAATATCGTCCAGCCCGGCCTTCTCGGCCCTGGCAAATTCCTCAGCGGCCACGGCGAACACATTGTTGCGCACCAGCTCGGCGGCAAAGGTGAGGGCGTTGGCGATCAGCGGCGCGCCGGAGGCGCGGGAGATGATCAGCACCAGCTTGTCATAGCCGCGGCCGATGCCGGGGCCGTAGCCGTAGCCGGTGGCCTCATAGCTGCCGCCGGTGGTATAGGCACTGAGCACCTTCACCAGCACATTACCGGTGAGGGAGTCGCACACCAGCACATCCGGCGTGCCCTGCAGCACATCGTTGCCCCGCATGACGGCACCGCCGTCGGCGCGGGCAGACTGGGCGAAGCGAAAGCCGTAGCCGTTTTGCTGCAGCTGGCGCAGCGCCGTCTCACAGGCGCGGGCACCGTCCACGTTCAGGATACCCACGGTGGGATCGGCGACGCCGCTGGCCTTGGCGGTGATGATGCCGTACACGGCGTTGAGGATCATGGCCTCCACCCGGTCAGTGCTGGAGGTGCCGGTGGTGGTAGCCAGGAAGACAGACTTGCCGCGGCCCGGCGTGACGACCCGGCCCACGGTGGATACGCCGATGGGGAACGGAAAGTGCATGGTGACGGCGCCGTCCACCGCGCCGGACTCCAGCAGCTCCACCATCTTCCGGTGGCCCGCCTCGTCGTCCGCAACGGCCACGGTGGTGACGCCCTCTGCGCACAGCGTGCCGATGTATGCCACGTCCACGCCCTGGCGGGCGGCCGTGACGGCGGCCTCCATGGCGTTCTCCTCGCCGTGCTCGCTGCCCATGCCGGTCAGGGCGATCCTGGGCCGGCGGGCATCGGTGCCGTATTGGAGGTGGTCTGCCAACTCGCGGAAGGTATCGACGATGATCTGATTGACGTTGCTCATATCACTCACCTGCCTGTGCCGCCAGCGTATCGGCGAAATTGCGCATAGCCTCGGCGATCATGCCGCGGATCTGCTTCTCGTCCACGGCGGCAGGAGCCGCCTCCTTCGCGCCCTCGTTGGCCTCGATCATAAAGGATACGCCGTCGAACAGATTGGTCAGACGACCCAGGAACAACGAGCCCTTGCCGATGATCATGACCCGGCGCAGCTTGCCGGAGAGCATATCCTCCCGGGCAAAGCCGATGTAGGGCACACCGGAGGGGATGTGGCCCTGGGTAGGGGCCCAGCCGGTAAGGCCGTGCCTGACGGTGAAATCCGCCAGCTCGGCGCGCTGCAGTTCGCCCCGCTTGACAGCCAAAGCGCCGATCATCTTGTAGTTGGCCATGGGCACGTCGCCGGCGCCGGCAGGCTTGGTGATGTCGGGGTTCTGCATTTCGGGGGAGTATTTGTCCACATCGGTGATCTTCAGGCCGTTGCGGTCCAGCGGGTCGGTGACCAGCGAGGTGATGACCGCCTGAGGCGCTGAGCCGGTGCCCACGCTGTGGCGGCCCAGCATCTGCAGGTTGATATAAGGATTGACGCCGTCATCCGCGGTGAGCACCACAGCGAAGCCGGCAATCATGTCCTCCATGATGGGCAGGCCCTTCTTCACATGATCCTTGCCGTTCATGCCCAGCTTGGCGGTGCAGCCGCCGGCCGTCACCACCACGGTGCGGTAGGCGCCGCTGGCCACCAGGGCCGCCGCGTCGATGATGGCGTGAGCCGGTGCGGCGCAGAAGGCGCGGCAGTCGGAGCCACTGGCACTGTTCAGCCCGGCGATCTCCGCGGCAGACTTGGCGAAGTTGCCGCCGCCGCGCTGGTTGATGTCGCCGCAGGCCTCCTCGGCACAGTCGATGACGTACTCCACGTCGTTCTTGTCAATACCGGTGCAGTGCACCACGTTCAGCAGCGCCAGCACGGAGGACGCCTTGGACACCAGGTTCTCATGCATCACGTGGGCGGAAAGGTTGGCATCAATGTCGTGGGCGCGCTTGACGCAGCCCACCAGGGTGCCCAGATGATAGAGGCCCTCGGCCCCCTCCTCGTCCACCAGACGGGCGATCTCGCCTGCATCCAGTCCCTCCTGCAGGCGGGCGGTGATGGTCTCGTCCACCAGTGGGTTGGCGGCAAAGGCCTCCCGGTTGGCGGCCACAAAGGCGCTGTCCAGCTTGACCAAGTCAAACACGTCGCACACCTGCATCAGCAGCAGGAACTCGTTCTGGGGCATGATCTGGCCGAACCTGCCGTAGCGGTCGGTGCAGTCGCACACCTTGTCACACCAGGGCTGGGGGACGGCCGCCAGCTCATCGGGGGTCCTGTTGCCGATGTAGACCTGATTGGGCCAGTAGGCCACGGCCTGCTCAAAGGTACGGATATGGGAGGGCAGCTCCGTCAGGTACTCGCTCGCGGGATTGACAATGCGCTCCGTGGTCTGCGTGGTTCCGTTGTGGATGACCATGTCGGGGGTATGCGCCAGAACGTATCCGGCGCCGCGAATAACACTCTTCATATGTAGGATCACCTTTCCAGTTAGTTGTGTTTTCGGTGGCTGCGGGGAAAACGGGAAGAAGCAGCGCGAGCGGGACGGCATACCGCCGTCCCGCTCGCTGCAAGACATCAGTCTTTGAAGGCACAGAAGTCCTCACGAATCGCGCTCATTTCGCTGATGATATCATCAACGTCGAGCACCATTTCCATCATACTGATCTGTTCGTCGTAGATGGCCTCGTCAAATTCGGCTTTGACTTCCGGCTCACATACATGATACACCCTGAGTCCCAACGAGACTCCGGCCAAAGGACCTGCATATGTGGGGTCACCGTTCGTCACGGTCTCGGCTGCCAGGCCGGCAGCTTCACCTTCCGCAGCGCCCAGCAAAACGACGACGTTTTCCGGACCATACTGCTCCGTGAACTCCTTGACCCGCTTCTGGTTTTCCAGATCCATGGCACCTGCGGCGGTTCAGACGAAACACTCGGTAGAGGAGAACACGACCTCGGCCCCAGCGGACTCGGCACAGGCGGCAATCGCCATTCCGGGAATACCATCGCGGTCACCAATGATGATGGCCTTTCTACCTTTGAGAATGCTCATTTCCCATTTTCCTCCTTCCTTTCGATTTCTTATAGCAAGGCGGCATAGCCGCTACTATACGAATCAGGCGTGGTACTTCTTGACCATCGCCTCCACGTTTTCGGGGGTGGCGTCGTCCTTCACCAGGGACTCCACCATCTCACCACCCTGATAGATGGCGATGACGGGCAGGCCCATCACCTTCTGGCTGATGGCCAGACGGCGGGCCTTGGAGATGTTCAGGCCGGAGAACTTGATGGTGTCGCCATAGGTCTCCTCCAGCGCGTGTACATGGGGCTTCAACGCCTCACAGGGGACGCAGCCATCGCCATAGAAGTCCACCAGCACAGTGCCCTCAGCCTGCAGGACTTCCGCCTCAAAATTGAATTTATCCAGCTCCAGCATGATTCAAAATCCTCCTTTTTATGTATCAACGGGGTTTACTGCTCCAGATAGCGCTCGGCCATGGTGGCGGCAATAGCGCCGTCCGCCGTGGCGGTGACCACCTGGCGCAGGCTCTTGACGCGGATATCGCCGGCGGCGAACACGCCGGGGATATTGGTGCGCATGTCGGGATCGGTGATGATGTAGCCGCGATCCATATCCACCACGCCCTCGAACAGGGCAGAATTGGGATTGTAGCCGATGAAGCCGAACAGGCCGAACAGGCCGTCATCCTCGTCCGCCTTGATCTCGGTCAGTTCGCCGGTCTTGACGTTCTTCACCACGATGGTGTTCAGCAGCTCCTCGCCGTCAGCCCGCTGCACCACACTGTCCCACAGGAAGTGGATCTTGGGGTTGGCAAAGGCCTTCTCCTGGATGGATCTGGCGGCGCGCAGCTGGTCGCGCCGGTGGATAATGGTGACCTTGCGGGCGAACTTGGTCAGATACATGGCCTCCTCCACGGCGGAGTCGCCGCCGCCCACCACGAACACCTCGAAGTCCTCGAAAAAGGCGGCGTCGCAGGTGGCGCAGAAGGAGATGCCCTTGCCCACGAACTTGCCCTCGTTCTCGCAGCCGATGGGCTTGGGGAAGGCTCCAGTGGCAATGATGACGGTCCGCGCCTGATAGGTGTCCTTGCTGCCCACCAGCTTCTTCACCTCGCCGGTGAGCTCCACGCTCTTGATGGTGTCCCGGGCCCGCTGCACGCCGAACTTCTCAGCCTGCTGCGTCATGCGGGCGATCAGGGACGGGCCGGACTCGCCCTCTACCATGGCACCGGGGTAGTTCTCGATCTCGTCGGTGATGGCGATCTGGCCGCCGTCGCTGCCCTTCTCGATCAGCAGTACGTCCAAACGGCTGCGCCCGGCATAGATCCCCGCGGTGAGGCCCGCAGGGCCTGCGCCTAGAATGATCAGATCATAGATCTTGTCCATATGCTGTTGCAAAACCTCCGTCAATCGGTGAATACCGCGTTGCTCTCACCGGACACGGCGCCGTTGCCGTCGGTCAGGAGATTCAGCGCGCCCATGACGATCTCGCGGCGGCGCTCCAGCTCCTTCTCCGGCGTAAGGTTGGGATCTCCGGTGGGATAGGGGATGGCCTGGGCGCCGTAGATACGGGCAGCGCCCACGGTCTTGGAAATGGGGGTAACTGTGCAGATGTGAGCGGCGGGGATGCCAGCCTTCTCCAGCTGCTTGACGATCGTTGCACCGCAACGCGTACAGGTACCTCACGTACTGGTCAGAATGACGCCGTCGACGCCGGCAGACAGCAGCCGCTCGGCAATCTCCTGGCCCATTCTGGTGGCGTCGGCAACCGCTGTGGAGTTGCCGGTGGTGGTGCAGAGGACGGGATATACGCTACCGATGACCCCTTCTTTCTCCAGGATCTTCAGCATGTCATAGGGCGCCACGCGGTTGGGGTCATTGTTGGCATAGACTGGGTCATAGCCGGCGTGGACAGACTCCCACTGGCCGGGCTCCAAGCGCTCTGCGTCGCCCAGCTCATAGGCCTTCCAGAACTTGGCCGTGGCGGCTACCATGTGGTCGGGGTTGCCCATAGGGACCACGCCGCCGGAGGTACACAGGGCGATCTTGGCCTTGCTCAGGTCGGCAATGGGGGCGGAGGGCTCGACCTTTTCATAGGTGGAGATCTCCAGCTCGGTCTCGTAGGGCTCGCCGTGGATCTTGGCCAGCAACATGTCCACAGCGCGCTCGGCGCCGTTCTTCTCCCGGAAGATGTTGACGCGCTGGCCTTTGGCGTAGTACTGCTCAGCCTTGGGGCTGCCCAAAGGCTCACCGGTGAGCAGCTTTTTGGCAAAGCCGGCCATCAGAGGCACGGCCTTGCGGATGCCGGCGGCGGACTTGGCCACCTGCAGGATATAGACGTCCTTCCTGTACATCTCCACCGCGGGGTTTTCCTCGTAGAGGCCGGTGATGGCCTCCACGCCCATCTCCTTGGCGGTCTTGCACACATCGCCGCAGGCGATGCCGAAGCGGCCGGCGTTGAAAGCGGGACCGGCGATCAGCAGGTCGGGCTGGTACTTCTCGATCTGCTGGCGGATATAGGCCCGGCCGGTGTCCATATTCTCGGCGTAGAAGTTATCGCCGCAGACGATGGTGGCCACAATCTCGGCCACATCCTTCAGCTGGGGGCCGAAGGTGTTGGCGGAGCCGTGCATGCCCTCAAAGATCTGAGGCTCGGTATAGGCCATGTCCTCGCCGCCGATCTGGCCGAAGAACTGGTTGGTGTAGAAAAGGATCTTCTTCATCTGACGAACCTCCTCCTTTAAACAGTTGTGGCAGACAGGTAGGTGTTGCCCTGCAGGTTGTGCCCGCCCATGATGCCGTGGATCTCCAGCAGCAAGGTGCCGTCGGGCTTGATGGAGTCCACATTGCCGCCGGTAACGCGCTCCACTTCCTTCAGCTCGCCCAGTATGCGGTCCATCTTGGGCAGCAGGAGGGTGGCGTTGCTGTTGCCGGTGGAGACGATGGCATTGGCCTCGGTGACCACGTCGGGCAGGGACTCAGACATGCCGTCGGTACCGGCATCCTCATTGGTGATGATGACAGTCTTGACGCCGCGCTTCTCCAGCCCGCGGCACACGTGCATCAAGTCGGTGGTGGGGTTACCGAAGCCCTCCTGGGATATGATGGCCGCCTCGGCGCCCAACTCGTCCGCCGCCAGGCGGACGGACATCATGATGTCGCGCTGCTTCTCCTTCAGGGTGACCATCAGCGGGTTGAGCACGATGCCCACGAAGTTCAGGTCCACACCGTGGCGGGCCCACAGCGCCTTGATGACCGCGTTGTTCAGATGGTGATACGTGGTGGTCTTGGAACCGGGAGAGACACAGTTGCCGCTGACAACGGCTCCGTCGAAAAACTCGGTGGGGGACATGATGGTGGGCACCAGCTGCTTGGCGTCGCGGCCGTAGAAATAGGTGTCGTGGAGCAGACCCTGGGCCATGCAGTTGCAAACATACACCACCTTGGGCAGATCCGGATACTGGGCGCCCCGCTCGGCGGCACTGGGCCAGTGGTACTGCTCCGACTCGTACTCGGTGGCGGTCAGGGCGGTCTCGCCCAGCCACTTGGCGGCCTTCAGGCCCGCCATGCGCACGGTCTCCTCATGCTCGTGAGGGTCCACGTCCGCCCGCTTGGTCAGGTGCAGCACGATGTTGTTCAGCCGGGAAAAGAGCGTATACCTGGCGGCCGGACCGCTCATGTCGATAAGCCCTTCCTGGAAGCCCACGATGGGTCCCGTGGTCACCACGGCGCAGCCCTTCAGCACATAAGTGACGCCGGAGCCGGCCTGGGGCACCTCCGTGCCGAAAATGCCGGGAAAAATGTCGCCCTCCGGCTTGGCCCGGGGCTCGATCACGTCCTTTACCGGCAGGATGCGGCAGGACTCGCCCGGCTTGGCCAGATCGACCTTGACCGCGATGATTCTGGGATCCTCCAGAAGCAACTTCTTCAGTCCGGCCTCGTCCACCGTCAGGACGCCGTCTGTCAGGCTGTTCCTGTCGCCCAGGACAACATCGCGGACCTGGACGTTGCGCAGTTCAAGATCCATGGTGTGTTACCCCCTTGTACGATCAGATTGCATACTACTGCTTATGCTTATATATCATCCACACTATACAACGAACGGCGGTAAAAATCAATCCTTAAAATGAAATTTTACGAAAAAATTTACGTCTAAAATTGTATACAATTTTTCTTATAAAGCGGTCCTTTTCACCGATCCGAAAAGACGTTTTCCACCAGATCACAGTCGATCATCTGATAATCCAGCAGGACAGACGGTGCCATCCGCGTCCGGTCGGGCAGGGTGAACTTGTCCGTCACAGTCAGGGCATCGGAGAAAATACAGCACTCCTCCCAGTCCGGCGCGCCCGCCTCCGCCGACAGGACCACCGTCCGGTAGGGCGTCTCATGGGGGCGCAGGCTGCCGTAGAGCGGATGGTTGCACAGCCGGTGGCCGATATAGACCAGATCGCGCGCGCGTACCAGCACATCGCGATAAGTGTCCTCCTCCCGGAGGCGCACCTCACCCCGTCCGGTGAAGCGCCGGGCGGCCATGGGATTGTTGGTCACAATGAGATACATAGGCGCTCCTTTACACGATAAAAAATCGCCCCAACAGTTCTCTGTTGGGGCGATTCTGGCGGAAGTATGTGGGAATCGAACCCACCCAGGCAGCTGTTCACCACCAACACTGGTTTTGAAGACCAGGGGGCACACCAGAACCCATCTACTCCCAGATCGGCCGGTCCGGAAAGCCTTGGCAAGACCACTCTATACCATAAATACGGCAAAAAAGCAAGGGTCATTTTCCAGACGGGCACCTCCTCCGCTCCGGCGGTCAGAGTGTTCCGATCACCACGCGGCTGTCGTCCACCTTTTTGGTGATCCTGTTCTTGTCGAAGTATTCCAGGATCGCCAGCGCGTATTTCCGGGAGGTAGCCAGCAGGTCCCGGTACTGGGCCAGCGTGAAAGTGGGGTACTGCGCAAAGAAGTCCCGGCTCAGGCGGCAGACCTCTTCATAGACCTCCCGGTGATAAAAGAGCTGAGGCGTCAGCATCACCAGCTCGCCGCAGGACACCAGATTCTCCAGCACCTTCCTGCAGTCGTCCCGTTCGTTGGGTTGGAAGGATGCGTACAGGTCGTCGGCGAAGGGCGTCTCCCGCCCGGCAGTGCGATACTGCTGCAATATCCGCTGGCGCAGCTGTTCCTGACGACGCGTCAGCACCACGCGGAACGCCGGCAGGGCGCAGCGGTCCGCGATCTGAACGATAGTACCACCCCGGAGCATTACGGCCAGGATAGCGTCGGCTTCCTTCCGCTCCGTGTTCCGGAAGGCCTTCTGCCGCAGTGCGGCCACAGCCATGCCGGCGTGAAGCGGGTTGGCCCGGTGGTATTCCTCCAGCACCTTTTCCACGCTCCGACAGGCATCCTGATAGATCGCGGCCGTGAGATACCGCCGCGGTAGCACCTCTACCAGCCGACCTGCGTTGACCTGATCGGCCAGCGCCGCGGCCAGTTCCTCCTCCGGACAGCTGCGGCGCTCCGCTAACTGCCCGGCCGAGGGCAGGCGATAGCCATACTCCCCCACCAGCTGCACCAGCTGCTGGTCAGCGGAGCCGGATTCCCGGATCCGCAACTCCTCCAGCACGGCGGGCTGGTTGCGCTTGCGGCGGGGCGGGCAGTCGTCCAGCACCACACCGCCGCCGATGGTCTCCAGCGGCGAATAGAAGCGAATCACAAACCGGTCGCCCCGTTTGGCCGCGACGTTTTCCGTCATGCGCAGCTGGGCATAGCAGGACTGCCCCGGCTCCAGCGCGTCCCGGTCCAGCAGCACCGCCTTGCACAGCAGCGTGCGGGATCCATGGTAAAAGTGGACGGTGGATCCGCTCTGGATCACGCGGCCCGAGTCCTTCAGGTTGGTCAGCTTCACATCCAGCATGCGGGTCAGCCGCAGACTGCCCGGCTTGCTGAGCACATCGCCCCGCTGGATGGCATCCCGCCGCAGGCCGGCCAGATTCACCGCCACCCGCTGCCCGGCATAGGCGCCGGTCACCGACTCGTTGTGGACCTGCAGCGTGCGGACCTTGGCCGTCTCGCCGGAGGGCATGATCTCCACCGTGTCGCCCACGGAGAGGTTTCCCTCGATCATGGTGCCGGTGACCACCGTGCCGAACCCGTCCTTGGAGAACACCCGGTCCACCGGCAGGCGGAAGGGAATCTGCTCGTTGCGGGCAGCCACCTGGCCCACCATCTGCTGCAGCTGCTGCCGCAGCGCGGCGACGCCCTCGCCGGTGTAAGACGACACGGCCAGCACCGGCTTGCCCTCCAGGAACGTGCCCCTCACATGCTCGGCCACATCGTCGCGGACGATGTCCAGCCATTCCGGCTCCACGGTGTCAATCTTGGTGATGACCACCACGCCGTCACGGATGCCCAGCAGGGACAGGATGTTCAGATGCTCGATGGTCTGAGGCATGAAGCCCTCGTCGGCAGCCACCACCAGCATGGCCAGATCGATGCCGCCGGCACCGGCCAGCATGTTCTTGATGAATTTCTCGTGGCCCGGCACATCCACGATGCCGGCCCGGGTACCGTCGTCAAAGGTGATGTAGGCAAAACCCAATTCGATGGTGATGCCCCGCTTCTTCTCTTCGATGAGACGGTCGGTGTCGATGCCCGTCAAGGCCTTGATCAGCAGGGTCTTGCCGTGGTCCACGTGGCCGGCGGTGCCGATGATCACGTGGCTCATGGCAGGACCTCCGCCGCCGCTTCGGCAATATACACAAAGTCTGCGGGATCGATGGTGCGTACATCCAGCAGATACTGTTCCGCCGAAATACGTCCGACGATGGGTCTTTCTCTCCGCCGCAGCGCCTCCTCCAGCGCGTTGACGCTCATCCTCCCGCCGGGCAGGACGGCTACGGCCCAGGTGGGCAGCAGCTGTGTGGGCACGGAGCCTCCTCCCACCGGGCTCTCCTCTGCTGTCACTTCAGCCTCCACGCCGCGGCGCAGCAGCGCCTGACGCAGCTCCTCAGCGGCGGCGCGCAGCGTCTCCCGTGGTGTGGCCAGCATGGCCAACACCGGGATCTCGCGCTCCGCCCGCTCCGTATCCTGATACGCACTCAGCGTGGCACTCAGCGCCGCCAGCGTCATCTTGTCCACCCGGAGGGCTCGGGCCAGCGGATGCTTTTTCATCCGGTCAATATATTCCTTTTTACCCAGGATCACACCGGCCTGGGGCCCGCCCAACAGCTTGTCGCCGCTGAAGCTGACCACGTCTACCCCGGCGCGGATGCTGTGCTGCACAGTAGGCTCGTCGTGAATACCGTAGCGCTCCAGGTCTACCAGCGAGCCGCTGCCCAGATCCTGTACCACAGGCAGACCCGTCCGGCGGCCCAGCGCCACAATGTCCTCCAGCGACAGCGACTCGGTAAAGCCCACGATGCGGTAGTTGCTGGTGTGCACCTTCAGCAGGGCACGGGTGTCCTCGTTGATGGCCCGCTCGTAGTCATACAGATGGGTCTTGTTGGTGGTGCCCACCTCACGCAGGCGGCAGCCACACAGCTCCATGACGTCCGGCACCCGGAAGGAGCCGCCGATCTCCACCAGCTCGCCCCGGGAGGTGATGACCTCGCCGCCCTGGGCCAGTGTCCCCAAGATCAGCATCACCGCCGCGGCGTTGTTGTTGACTACCATGGCGCTCTCCGCACCCGTCAGGCGGCAGAGCAACTGCTCCACATGGATGTGGCGGGAGCCGCGGCAGCCGGCCCCGGGATCATACTCCAGCGTGGAGTAGCTGCGGGCGATATCACGCACCGCGTCGGCCGCCCGCTCCGACAGGCAGCCGCGGCCCAGATTGGTGTGCAGCACCACGCCCGTGCCGTTGACCACCGGCCGCAGGGATGGGATGGAGTCCCGGTGGGCCAACGCGCAGACCCGGCCACACAGCTCCTCCATGGCGGGGATCTCCGCCACCTGTCCGGCCAAGATGCCGGCGCGCAGTTCCTCCAGCACGCGGCGGATCCACTCCGTTACGGCGGCGGGGGTATGCCGGCTCTTCAGTTCAGCGATGGAAGGGTCGTCGAAAAACTCTGTGACTTTGGGGATGTTCCGCAGCAGCTGACGCATGGGGCAGCCCTCCTCTCTGTTTTCTCTCAATCTCACGCGCCGATTTTTCCGACCGCGCCGGCCCCGTCACGGCGGCGCTGCAGCAGCACGTGCAGGATGTTCACGCAGTAGATGCCCGCCACCACCAAGAAGGTGGCAAAGCCCTGCAGCAGGGAAAACGGCTCATGCAGGAACAACACGCCGCTGACCACTGAGATCACCGTGGTCAGTCCGGCAAAGGCAGAGGTCCGGGTCGTGCCCAGGATCGTCAGCGACCGGTTGGCCAGCAGGAACGCCAGCGTGGTGCAGCCCAGGCCCAGATATGCGGCCGAGAGCAAAAACTCGCCGTTGGTGAAGGGCATCATCAGATATGCAGAGAAAGTTCCCGCCCTCAGGTTCTCCACCGTCGCGCAGACGGTGAATACCACCGTGCCAGTCAGGCACATGAAATAGGTCTTTTCAATAGGGCTGTACTGCGACAGCGACTTGTTGATGACAAAATACGCGCCCTGGCTCAGCACCGCGCCCAGCAGCAGGATATAGCCCAGCAGGTTGAAGGTGGGCGTTCCCTCCTTCAGCAGCACGATGATGACGATGCCCGCCGTGGAGGCCATGATGCCGGCCACCTGGATCCAGGACGGATTCTCCCGCAGAAAAATGGCCGTGGCGATGACCGTGATAATGGGGATGCAGGCGATGATGGTGCCGCTCTCCGAAGCAGACGTCAGGCTGACGCCGTATGTCTCCAGGATGAAATACGCCGCCGGTGAAAAGACCGTCATTTTCAGCAGCGTCCAGGGCGACTTCGTACGGAAGTCGATGTGCAGCACACCCACCAGCATCAGCAGTGTCATAGCCACAGCACCCAGCAGGAAGCGCCAGCTCAATAGGGTAAAGACAGATACCTCTCCCACGATTCTCTTGGTAAACATGTAGCTGTGTCCAAACAGCATGGAACTGCAGCAGGAGCCCAGCATGGCGCTGATCTCGCGCCAGGTCAGTTTGCCCATAGGATCACTCACCTTGTTTATAAGATTCAGATTCAGACAATATGGGATATGCGCGGTCAGCGGCCGGCCGCAGCCCTACCCGTTGTTTTCGGCCTGGAGGCCGACTCCGCCGCGATGGCGCAGCCACAGCACGTGCAGGATATTCACGCAGTAGATGCCCACCAGCACCAGACCGGTGGCCACGCCCTGCAGCGTGGAGAACGGCTCATGCAGAAACACCACGCCGCTGATCACTGAGATCACCGTGCTCAGCCCCGCAAAGGCGGAGGCGGGAACGGGTCCCAGAATGGTCACCGACCGGTTGAGCAGCAGAAAGGCCAGCGTGGTGCAGCCCAGCCCCAGGTACACGGCTGAGAGCAGGAAGGAGCCGTCGGTAAAGGGCAGCTTAACGTAATCGATGAAGCTGCCGCTGCGCAGGCTCTCCACTGCGGCGCAGACGGTAAAAAGCACCGCGCCGGTCAGGCATGTGAAATATGTTTTTTCCACCACGGTGTACTGGGTCATCTGCCGCCCGGTGATCACATAGCCTATGTCACAGACCACCGCACCCATCAGCAGCACATATCCCAGCGCACTGAAGGTGGGCGTGGTGCCCTTGAGCAGTACGATGATGAGGATGCCCGTTGTGGAGATCAGCACGCCGGTCACCTGAACCCAGCTGGCCTTCTCCCGCAGGATGACAGCGGAGGCGATGACGGAAGCGATGGGGATGAGGGCGATGATCGTCCCGCTCTCCGAGGCGGAGGTGAGGCTGATGCCGTACGTCTCCAGGATATAGTAGGCCGCTGGCATGAAGATCACCATGCGCAGCAGAGGCCAGGGCGACTTGCTGCGGAAATCGATGCGCATCACGCCCACCATCACCAGCAGCGTCATGAAGACCGCGCCGATCAGAAAGCGCCAGCTCAAAAGGGCGAACACCGTCACCTCTCCCACGATCCGCTTCGTGAACATGTAGCTGTTGCCGAACATCAGTGAGCAGCAGCAGGACCCCAACATGGCGCTGATCTCGCGCCAGGTCAGTTTGTTCATGGGCCATTCACCTCAAAAGAACAAGAATTGTGTACATGATTTTAACACATATTTCCGATAAAACAACCCCCCTGCGGCACAAAAAGTCGTTGCGGCAGCGTGCCAGATCGTGTATAATGATATACGATAGCGAAGAAACAGCCGAGCCGGCCCGACACAGGAAAACAGAGGATCGTGGAATGATGAAAAAAGAAACCCCCAGAGGCATTGTTTATCAGCATATTAAAAAGCAGATCCTGACAAAGGCGCTGTTTCCCGGCAACCGGATCGTGGAGGAGGACGTGGTGCGCGAAACCGGCGTCAGCCGGACCTCCATCCGACCCGCTCTGCTGCAGCTGCAGTATGAGGGGTTGGTGGAGATCGTGCCCAACCGGGGCGCCTTCGTGGCCAAGCCCACCAAGGAGGACCTCCTGCAGGTCTATCGGATGCGCCGGGTCCTGGAATGCGGCGCGCTGGAGGAAGCCATGGAAAAGCGGACAGATGCGCAGCTGCAGGCCATGGAGCGGAATCTGGAGGCACAGTCTGTATTGACCCAGCACTATAGCCGTCAGGAATATGTGACGCTGAACCACCAGTTTCACTGGCTGATGGTACAGATGACCGGCAATGCCTACTATGAGAAGTATCTCAACGAGATTTACAACCGGATCAACACATTCCTGTTCTTCTATGACAATGCGGTGGACAACAACTCTCTGACCAGCCATTTGATGATCTATGAGGCGCTGCGGGACCGCGACCTGGCAAAGGGTCTGGCCGGCATCCGCTTGGACGTGGACATCGCGCTGGACGACCTGCAGGCCACCGAACTGACCAACTGAGGGACGGCCGCCAACTGACCCGCGCATCCCGACGAAAGGAGATCGCTCTTTTATGAGAGACACCAGCCCCGCCGATGTGGCGTATACTTATATCAAAAATCAGATCGTCACCCGCGCCATGTACCCCGGCACAAAGCTGGTGGAGGAGGACATCGTGCGGGAGACGGGCGTCAGCCGCACGCCGGTGCGCTCGGCGCTGATGCGCCTTGCCTATGAAGGGCTGGTAGTACAGGAGCCCAACCGGGGTGCCTATGTGGCCAAGCCCACGGCCACGGACCTGCGTCAGGTATATGAGACCCGGGCCATCCTGGAGGCGGGCGCTTTCCGCCTGGCAGTCCGCCGCCGCAGCGAGGAGAGTGTACGCCGCATGGAGGAGAACCTGCGGCAGCAGGAGCAGCTGGAGAAGCTGTTCAATATGTCCGAATATGCCACCTTAAACCGGGAGTTCCACTGGCTCATCGCCATGGAGGCCCAGAACGCCTATCTGGAGAAATATCTCAACGAGCTGTACAACAAGGTATCGACCTACCTTCTGTTTTGGGATGACTCCACCACCAATGACGCTTCGCTGGATATCCACCGCCGGATCTATGAGGCCTTCCGGGACAGAGACGAGGAAAAGGGGCTGGCCGCGCTGATGGAGGACATCCAGCTGGCGGAGGACAGTCTCCGCCAGGCCCAGCAGCTGTGATCTGTTCCACCCAAGCCGCACGCACCGCGTGCGGCTTTTTGGTCGCCGCGCCGCCGTTTCCGCCGGCGGCGCAGCGCAATTGAGGCATAATTCAAGATTGTATACATTCACCATACGGGCTCTCCCTTTTTCGGCATTCCTACGAAAATAGCGGCACCGGGGCGCCGATTCTTGACAAGGGACAGGGAAAAAAATACAATGCAAGGTGTCACGGAAGGCGCCGAACGGTACCGGATATGCAGGCGTTCAGCGGCTTCTGACAAGAGCGTATTTGAAGGAAGGAAGGAAAGCACAATGGTAATTGGTGTTCTGAAAGAGGTCAAGCCCAACGAGTACCGCGTTTCCGCCGTGCCCGCCACGGTCATGGAGATCGTCCGCCACGGCCACACCGTCTATGTAGAGACGGGTGCCGGCGTAGGCAGCGGCTACAGCGACGCCGAATATGAGGCCGCCGGCGCCATCATTGCCGACACGGACACCGTGTGGGAAAAGGCCGACCTCTATTACAAGGTCAAGGAGCTGTTTCCCCAGGAGTACAAGTGGATGGGCCCGGACAAGATCCTGTTTACCTACATCCACTCCAACGCCCACCCTGAAGAGACTGACGTACTGCTCAGCAGTCACGTCTCCGCCGTGGCCTATGAGGATGTGCCCGATGAACAGGGCCACTTCCCCATGCTGCGGCCCATGAGTGAGCTGGCCGGCAAGGGCGGCTTCCTGGCGGCCCTGCACTATGCCCAGGCTGTCAACGGCGGCCCCGGCAAACTGCTGGCCAATGTGGCCGGTGTGGAGACCCCTATCGTCACCTGCCTGGGCTGCGGCAACATCGGCATCGGCGTGGCCGAGCTGGCCGCCGGTCTCGGCAACGAGGTCCGCATCTTGGATGTGAACATGAACGTCATGCTGGAGGCCAAGAAGTACCTGCCCCACAATGTGTCCTTCATGATCTCCAACCGCGCCAACCTGGAAAAGTGCCTGCGGGAGACCGACGTACTGGTCAACGGCATCCAGTGGGCCAAGGACCGCAAGGATCACATCGTCTATCGCGAGGATCTGAAGCTGATGAAGCCCGGCGCCCTGCTGATCGACGTGGCCTGCGACGACAACGGCGCCATCGAGACCTGCCGCTCCACCACCCACGACGATCCCGTCTACTATGAAGAGGGCGTCCTCCACTACTGCGTGGACAACATCCCCTCTGCCTTCTCCCAGACCGCGTCTGTCACGCTGGCCAACTCCACCCTTCCCTATCTGCTGCAGATGGCCGACAAGGGCTTCAAGAAGGCCATTGAGGACAACCGCCTGCTGCGCAAGGGCATGACCTGCTATAACGGCAAGCTGACCCTGCAGGAGACCGCCCTGAAGCAGAACCGCGAATGGACCGACGCCGAGGAACTCATCAAGGTCTGGTGAGCCCGGCAGCCCGGCAAATACACGAAAACAAGCGAGAGGCCCTGCCAACAGGCAGGGCCTCCCGCTTATCATACAGTGTTGTTTACTTCTTCAGCGTCAGGGTGTAATCCCCGCCGCCCTCGGCCACGGAGACCTCATAGCCCTGCAGGCGGGCATAGCGGGTGATGTTCTCCACACAGACCATGCTGTCCACCTGCACCTGCAGTTCGGCAGGCGCGTTCTTCTTGACTTCCTTCTGCACCATGACAACGGGGATGGGGCAGCTCATACCTCTGGCATCGATCATGTTATTTTGCCTCCTTCTTGTTCAAGGTGTTGACCAGGGAGATGATCAGCAGCACCACGAAGCCGATGGCCACGGCAATCTTACCGTTGGTGCCGATGCCGCCGGCGGAGTAGACATCATCCTTCACAGCGGCGGCAGCGCCGGCCAGCTTGAAGTTGTGGGCAAACGCGGCACCCACGACCATGCCCAGCACGGTCACGGCGGAGTCGCCGTTGCCCTCGCCGGCCAGGATCAGCTGGCGCAGCGGGCAGCCGCCCAGCAGCACGCTGCCCCAGCCCACCAGCACCATGCCCAGCAGATTCCACAGCTGGCTGGCGTGGGCGATGGGCTGCAGATAGGTGGAGAAGCCCTTGAAGTTGCCCAGAATCAGGTTGCCCACCAGCACCGTCAGGAAGATGGCGGCAAAACCGGACAGCAGACTGAAATCGCCGAACATGACGGCGTCGCGCATACCACCCACCATGCAGATACGGGACTTCTGAGCCAAGGCTCCCACGACCAGGGCCACCACCAGCGCCAGCAGTACGGAGGCGTGCTTGGAGCCGGGGCCGCTCTCGGAGAAGGCGAAGATGGCGGGCACCGCCAGGAAGAGGACCAGCAGGACGATCATGATACCGGGCATGGCGAAGCCTTCGGTCCGGGCCACCTCATAGCTGCGCTTGAGGGAGAATCCCTTTTTGATAAAAAGGACGCCGATGCCGATGCCGATAGCAAAGCCGGCCAGACCCACAAAGGCGTTCAGGTCGCCGCCGCCCATGCGGATGACCATACGCAGTGGGCAGCCCAGGAACACCAGCGCACCCACCATGACAAAGAAGCCCAGGATAAAACGGGTGGCCGGAGAGGAGCCGGCACGGGCCTTGAACTCCTTGGTGGCCACGGACATGATGGTGGAGCCCAGCACCAGGCCGATGATCTCGGGCCGGACATACTGGACGACCTCCGCCGTGTGCAGTTTGGTGGCACCGGCGATGTCACGCAGGAAGCAGGCGATGCAGAAGCCCATGTTGGCGGGGTTGCCGAAGGCGGTCAGCACCAGCGCAGCGACACCTACCACCACGCCGGTCACCAATACCCACGGATTGATTCTCTTGGACATAATGATTTTCTCCTTTCTCTCAGGCGGTCTTTCTCATATACCCGCCCGTGGTTATACATTCTAAAATATCACGAATGCCCTGTCAAGAGAAAACCGGATAAATTTCAACCAAATTTTGTATACATTTTCCGTTCAGTGCAAAAAGATCCGCTTGCCGCCCCGGTAGGCCTCCACCGTGCCGATGCGCTGGGCGGAGGGCACCGTCTCCTGCAGCTCGGCAAACAGGGCGTCGGCATCTGCGGGATCCACGGCGATCAGCAGACCGCCGGCAGTCTGGGGGTCGTAGAGCATGTCCTGCTTGGCCAACTCCACCGTGCCCGGGTCCACATGGGGCTCGGCAAAGCTGCGGTTGCGGTACATGCCCTCCGGCAGCAGACCCATCCGCGCCAGCTCCAGCGCCTCGCCGATCAGGTCGATGTCATCCACGTGCAGGTGGATCTCGGTGTCGCTGCCCTGGGCCATCTCACAGGCGTGGCCCAATAGGGCAAAGCCGGTCACGTCTGTGCAGGCGTGGACCCGGTACTTGACCATGGCGTCCCGTCCGGCCCGGTTCAGGGTGGTCATCAGCTGTGTGGCCAGGGCCATCGCTTCGGCGGAGGCCATCTCCACCTTGGCAGCGGTGGTCAGGATACCGATACCCAGCGGCTTGGTCAGCAGCAGCACGTCGCCGGGCTTCGCGCCGCTGTTGGTCAGTACCCGATCGGGGTGCACGAAGCCGGTAACGGCCAGGCCGTACTTGGGCTCCTCATCCAGAATGCTGTGGCCGCCGGTGATGATGACGCCCGCCTCATAAGCCTTCTCATAGCCGCCCCGCAGGATCTCGTGGACAGCCTCTTTGGGCAGACCCGCCGGCACCGCCATGATGTTCAGCGCCAGCTTGGGCTCGCCGCCCATGGCGTACACGTCCGACAGGGCGTTGGTGGCTGCGATGGCGCCGAAAGTATAAGGATCATCGGCGATGGGCGGGAAGAAGTCCACTGTCTGCACCAGTGCCAGGTCATCTGTCACCTTATATACGCTGGCGTCATCACTCTTGTCGAAACCCACCAGCAGATTGGGGTCGCGCAGCACCTTCAGGTCACCCAGCAGCTGAGCCAGCACGCCGGCACCCACCTTGGCCCCGCAGCCGGCGCAGTTGGCCAGCTTGGTCAGTTTCACTTCATTTTCCATCCCTCTGTCCTCCCATAAAATGCATGATCGCCTCCAACACGCCGCCGCCGATGGACAGTGCCTTGTCAGAGCAGGTATAACAGTATTTTGCCTGGCCGCGGGGATCCACGTCGCCGGCCTTCATGCCCCGGTGTGTCATGACGCCGTCGGCCAGCAGGCCCCGCAGCACGCCGCCGATGGTACACGCCATGGGCTGGCCGTCTACGTATCCCACCACGTCGCCGACGGCCACCATATCGCCGATCTGCCGGATTCCCACAAAGGGTCCGTCAGCCGGCGCGCGCAACACCCGTTCGCCTGCAAAACCGCCGACGTAGCCGGGTATGGCCGTATTGGGCAGCGGGCTGCCCTGGTAGATGACGCGGCCCAGCGTGTGGCCCCGCATGGTCTCCACTGCCGCGTGGCAGTCCCTCCCGGCTGTAAATCCGGGCCCAACACCCACCACGATGGGTGCGTCGGTGATCCGGGTACCCAGATTGCGCTTGGCCAGGATGGCGTCCACCAGCGCATCGGGTTGCAGCACCCGGCGGCAGATGCACTCCGGGTCCACCAGCACCGGCAGGATGCCCTGTGCCAGCAGCGCCAGCGCCTCGTCGGCGCCGTGTGCGCGCCGGGCCGTCACCTCTTCTACCGTGTGCTCACCCCGCACGATCGCCTCGGAAAAGGCCACCGTGCGTCGGATGGCCGTGGGGTACTCCAGATCGGTCATCACCACACTGAAGCCGCTGCGCCACAGGCGCATCGCCACGCCGCTGGCCAGATCGCCGGCCCCGCGGATCAACGTAAGCATGTGTATCTCCTCTCACACAGGCTGCCTGCCGCCACCGGGCAGGTCAGATATCGCGCCAGCTCCAGCGCCGCCGACTCATTGTCCGGGCGCTCCACCTGGTTGATGTAGACCCGGTCTCCCAACCCCTCGGCTGTGATGACCCGTGCCGCCAATTCCGGGGTGACGGCGTCCTCCGCCCTTGCCCCCGCCAGCGCTGCATAGAGCTCCGGCCGGTGGCAGACCTCCCCTATGGGGTGGCCGAAGCCGCCGGCTCCCACCACTAATATCGTCTGCTCCGCGTTCTCCGGGATCACCGGCTCCCATGGCGCATGGGCCTTCAGCGGCAGCATGTGGGCGCCGTCGGCCTCCACGATCACATAGTCCGCCAACTGCGCCAGCGCCGAAAAAGACAGCTCCGGCGCGCCCAGCTTGCCGTTCTCCCGCGAAATGCCCGCGCAGACGGCACCGTATCGCTCCAGCGCAGAGCGCACCGCCTCCGCTCCGGCATCCGTCAGCACGGGATACTGCTCCGGCCGGCATATCCGGGTGGACGTGCACAGCAGCACGGTGCCGCGGCTCCGCAGCTCCTCCGCCAGCGTGTACAGCAGCGTGGTCTTTCCGCCGCCGCCGATCAGCGCGGTGACACCGCGCCCGACCTGCAGCAGCGGCGCGATCTCCATCCGCTCCCCGCTCATAGCAGCAGCTCGTGGACCCCCGCCGTCTCGATCCCTGCCTCGGCCAGGGCCTCCTCGATCGCAGACCGCGCCCCGGCGGGCGCGCTCCAGGCGATGCCGCAGTCGGCAGACAGGGCCCGGGGCGCGGAGATCAGCTTCCCCGCCAGCTCTCTGGCCCTGCATACCTTCTCCGTCGCCATGGCCTCCGCCGTGGTGTGGAATGTAACAACGACGTGCATCGTCCGCTCTCTCATGGTGTGGGTTCTCCTGCCGGCGAAATTCTCATAACAATATCACGAGTTCTCATTATTATAGCAAAGCAGATCCCCCTTTTCAAGCCGTATTTCGCCGTTTCATTTGACGCGGCGCAAAAAACATATTATACTTGTATCAGCCGTTCCACATTTATCGAAGGGGGCTTTACCATGAGCGAGCCGCTGCATGTCAACCTGTCCATCCGGATCTTCTCCGACCGGAAGTGCTTCGGTCCAGGCGTAGCCACGCTGCTGCACCGGGTGGAGGAGCGCCACTCTCTGCGGGCCGCTGCGGCGTCCATGGAGATGGCCTATTCCAAAGCCTGGGCCGTTTTGCACAATGCAGAGGAAGGGCTGGGCTTCAAGCTGCTTCACTCCCGCACCGGCGGGCGCAGCGGCGGCGGTGCCACACTGACCGACGAGGCCCGGCGCATGCTGGCGGCCTATGAGGACTACTGCACCGCGCTGCGCGAATACGGAGACCGGCTGTTCGCGGAAAAATTTGCCTTCTATCCGGAACTGACCAGGCGCCCGTGATCCACTTCCTCCGGCCTTGGGGAAAATCTGCTTGACACGTTATTCTCGCAAAAATATAATATGTCGAGAGAGCCCCGTCCGCGGGGCTCCCCCGACATATTTTTTACAGATCGACATGAGAGGGAGGTTATATAAAATGGCACATATGGTCACAGTAGACGCGATGGGCGAGCAGTGTCCGATCCCCGTCGTCAAGGCGACGAAGGCCATCGGCGAGCTGGCCGGCCCGGCCACGGTAGAGGTCCATGTGGACAACGAGACGGCGGTGCAGAATCTGCTGCGCATGGCCGCCGGCAAGGGCTTTGCCGCCAGGAGTCAGCAGGCGGAACCAAGACATTTCGTCGTCACCATCGAGGCGGATCGCCCTGTCGAGCCGTCGGATGAGCCCGTCGCCTGTCTGCCCGACCTGCGGGGCGATATCGTGGTGGCTGTCGGCTCCGCCGCCATGGGCACCGGCAGCGATGAGCTGGGCAAGACGCTGATGAAGGGCTTCCTCTATGCCGTTTCCCAGCAGGAACAGTTGCCCAGAACCATCCTGTTTTTCAACGGCGGCGCTTATCTGACCACCGAAGGCTCCGCCTCGCTGGAGGATCTGCGCACCATGGAGGCCCAGGGCGTGGAGATCCTGACCTGCGGCACCTGTTTGGATTTCTACGGTCTGAAGGAAAAGCTGGCTGTGGGCGGCGTGACCAACATGTATGCCATCGTGGAAAAACTCACCCGAGCCGCCAAGGTGATCAGACCGTGAGGGAAAAGCATCTGCGCGTGATCCTGACCTTTCACACCACCACCGACGCCATGGCTATGGAGGCCTGCTGCACCGAAAAGGGCATCTCCGGGCGACTGATCCCCGTGCCCACCGTCATCACCGCCGGCTGCGGCCTGTGCTGGAGCGCGCCGCCGGAGGAACAGGAGGCGGCCCTTTTTGCTGCGAAGACGGCCGGCATCCCCGTGGCCGGTGTCTACCAGATGATGATCTGACCGCCGCAGCCCCATACAATTGAAAACGCCGCTCCGAGGGAGGCACTTCATAAGAAGGCTGCCTCCTTCCCATTTGAACATGGAAGCACTGACTACGTCAGTCACAATGGTATAATGACTAAAACAACTCATGGTTTTTTTGGGGAGGGAGAATAAGTGATAGAGATATCATTTTTCACATTAGAGGTCGCCTTTACAGCAATCTGGTTGCTCATAAGGATCATCATATGGGTAAAGCAAAAAAGAGTAGACTGGAGGCGGGAGGCAGTTCTGCTGTTGATGTATATCAATCTTGCTGTCATCATCCGGTTCGTGTTTTTCCCAAGGACGTTGGTTGCCGGACACGTACAGCCTCTTGTTTTTGAGATGGCGGCAATATTTCCTTTGCGTATAAATCTGGTCCCATTGGCCCACCTTTTTGATTATGGCAGTGTCCGAGATACCATTTGGAATGTGGTTGGCAATGCGGCGATGTTTATCCCCAGCGGCATTGTGCTGCCCATCGTATACAGAAAGCTGAACAGCTTTTGGAAAGTAGTCGCAGCCGGTGCGTCTATTTCACTGTGCATAGAGATCCTGCAGTTGCCTTTTGCCTCCAGGGCTTCAGATATTGATGATCTGATTTTGAATACGCTTGGAGTAGTTGTCGGATATGGGATCTATGCGGCTATCAAACGGTTTAGACGATAACTCCTCGTTTGTCTAGCAGGTCCTTTATGTTCACGGATCTTACAGATATCGGATCTTACCCCTATAATCCAGAATAGAGAGGCAAAGCAGGCGTGACTACCGCGGTCGCGCCTGCTTTCATATCCTTTTTTGTCGGTAAACACCTGCCTCAAAGCACCTTCCTTACGGGGCACCCCGAGGGACGGCGTTATCCTCTTCCTTTCTCCCGCCTGAAAGGGCGGGTCCAAGTTTACTTTACACCTCTTTTTCCCTCCCTGCAAGAGACAATTTGGCCTGTGGGGAAATTTTCGTAGACTGTCATAAAATGGAAAATCCGCGTCTCTGGAATTTTGTGATATCTCCGCATTGACGTGTCTCCTGTCCGGCAGGAAAATGGGTACATTATTTTAAATATCGAAAAGAGGGGACGCACACATGAAGTACATCTTTATTACTGGCGGCGTGGTGTCCGGGCTGGGCAAGGGCATCTGCGCAGCCTCGCTGGGCCGGCTGCTGAAACAGCGGGGCCTGCGGGTGCGCAACCAGAAGTTCGACCCCTATCTGAACGTGGACCCCGGCACCATGAACCCCCTGCAGCACGGCGAGGTCTTTGTCACTGACGACGGCGCCGAGACCGACCTGGATCTGGGCCACTACGAGCGCTTTGTGGACGAGGATCTGACAGAGAACAGCTCCATCTCCTCCGGCAAGATCTACTGGGCCGTGCTGAACCGGGAGCGGCAGGGCGGTTATCTGGGCGGCACGGTGCAGATCATCCCCCATGTGACCGACGAGATCAAGCGGCGCATCTACGCCACCTCTGAGCAGGAGGCGGACGTGGTGATCGCCGAGATCGGCGGCACTGTGGGGGACATCGAGAGTCAGCCCTTTCTGGAGGCCATCCGGCAGGTGGCGGCGGAGCAGGGCCGGCAGAACGTGCTCTACATCCATGTGCCCCTGATCGTCCAGATCCCCGGCAGCGGCGAGCTGAAGAGCAAGCCCACCCAGCACTCCGTCAAGGAGCTTTTGAGCCTGGGCATCCAGCCGGACGTGCTGGTCTGCCGCACCGACGCGCCCATCACGGAGGATGTCCGCCGCAAGATCGCCCTGTTCTGCAACGTAGCGCCGGAGTGTGTCATCCAGAACACCACCGCCCACACCCTGTACGAGATACCGCTGCTGCTGCACCGGGAGGGGTTGGATGAGGTGGTGTGCCGCCGTCTGGGGCTGGCCTGTCCCGCGCCGGAGCTGCGGGAGTGGTCTGCCATGGTGGAGTCCATCAAAACCACCACCCGGCACACCGCCATCGCACTGGTGGGCAAATACATCAGCCTCCACGACGCCTATCTCAGCGTGGTAGAGTCTCTCTTCCACGCCGGCATTGCCAACGGGACGCTGGTAGACATCCGCTGGGTGGACAGCGAGCAGCTGACGGAGGAAAATGCCGACGAGATGCTGGGCGGCTGTGACGGCATCCTGGTACCGGGCGGTTTCGGCAGCCGTGGCATCGAGGGTATGGTCACGGCAGCAGCCTGGGCCCGGGAGCGTGCTGTGCCCTACTTCGGCATCTGCCTGGGCATGCAGGTGGCGGTGATCGCCTTTGCCCGCCGCGCACTGGGCTGGGCCGACGCCAACTCCGCCGAGTTCGACCCCGACACGCCCCATCCCGTCATCGACCTGATGCCCGATCAGGTGCACGTCACCGCCAAGGGCGGGACCATGCGTCTGGGTCGTTACCCCTGCCTGCTGGCGCCGGACAGCCGCAGCCGGAAGCTGTACGGTACGGCGGAGATCAGCGAGCGGCATCGACACCGGTACGAGTTCAACAACATTTTCCGGAGACAACTGGTGGCCGCCGGCCTGCAGACGGCGGGTCTGTCGCCGGACGGCACGCTGGTGGAGGTGGTGGAGGACCCTGCCCACCCCTGGTTCGTGGGCGTGCAGTTCCATCCGGAGTTCAAGAGCCGCCCCAACCGGCCCCATCCGCTGTTCCGCGGCTTCATCGCAGCAGCTGTACAGCGCAGCCTCTCCCCGACGGACAGATGAGGCACTGCCGCCTGCTTGCCTGAAGGCCGGGTCTTCAGACAGTTTTCTGCGCAGGCAAAGCCCTGCCGCAGGCAGCAGTTCCCCTTTGGCCTCTTTAATAAAATATTCTTATAAAATGAATTATTTCTTGCCTTTTCCCTGTTCCCATATCCATTTTATACAAAACAAATACAGATTTTATCACATTTCTTACGAAATCCGATACCGCGTATTGACAAGGCGTTCAAAACGTGGTAACATTTTGTTCGTCCGATAGTGTAGAACGCAAGCCGACAAAGAAGAACGTTTTGCGACAGTGGGGGTGTCACAGAGGTATTTGACGCGGCGGGCGGCGGCCTCTTCGGGCAAAACTGAGAAAGAGAAAAGGAGAAATCACTATGTCTGCTGGCGTATTCGTACTGGTCCTGGCAGCGGCGATCGTTCTGCTGATCCTCCTGATCATCAAGCTGAACGTGCACCCTGTCATGGCCCTGTTCACCACCGCTCTGCTGACCGGTATCGTCCTTGGTTACGGCGTGACCGGCACAGCTGAAACGATCAGCGCGGGCTTCGGCAGCACGCTGACCGGCGTCGGCATCACCATTATCCTGGGCGCCATCATTTCCATGGCGATCGAGGATACCGGTGCTGCCAAGTCCATTGCCAACTTCTTCATCAAGCTGTTCCGCGGCAAGAACATGGAACTGGCCCCCTCCCTGACGGCCTTCATCATGTCCATCCCCGTGTTCGGCGACATCACCATGGTGCTGACGGCCCCCATCGCCTCCATGATCTCCAAGCGCAAGCACATCTCTATGTCCACCATGGCCTCCTTTACCGGTCTGGGCCTGTTCCTGACCCACGGTCTGGTGCCCCCCACCCCCGGCATCCTGGCCATCGCCATCATGTTTGAGGCCGATCTGGGTCTGACCATCGTCTGGGGCGTCGTCTTCTCCCTGATCGCCTTCTTCGCCACCTGGCTGCTGCTGCGCAAGTGGACCGAGAAGGAGTGGATCGATCCCAATCCCGAGATGGTCAAGGGTCTGGAAGAGACCAACAGCGACAGTGTGGAGGACCTCCTCATCAAGGAGCCCAACCTGCCCGGCACCTTCACCTCTTTCCTGCCCCTGCTGCTGCCCGTGGTGCTGATTTCCCTGTCCTCCTTCGCCAACATGTATGCCCCCGAGGGCAGCGCCATCCGCGTGATCTTCACCACCATCGGCCACAAGGTCATCGCCCTGTTCATCGGCGTGCTGTACTCCATCTTCCTGGGCTACAAGCAGCGCAAGTCCGTCCTCAGAGCCTATGAGGTCAACTTCCCTGCCGAGGCCAACTCCAAGCTGAAGGACATCATCCTCAACAAGTGGGTCGCCCGCGCCCTGGTCGTCTGCCTGGCTCCCCTGCTGATCACCGCCATGGGCGGCGCTTTCGGCAAGATCCTCAGCAGCGCTCCCGCTCTGGAGCCCTTGTCCCAGGCCATCGGCAACAGCCCCATCCCCGGCATCCTGGTGCCCTGGGCCGTGGCCGCCATCATGATGACCGCCGTCGGCTCTATGACCACCGCCGGTATGACCGCCGCCGCGATCGTGCTGCCCATGATGCCCGCTCTGGGCCTGTCCCCCCTGGCCGCTGTCATGGCCATCGGTGCCGGCACCCTGATGGGCAACCACTACAACAACTCCGGCTTCTGGGTCATGGGTCAGTTCTTCCACCTGAACAGTAAGCAGTCCCTGAAGTACGTCACCCTGCCCTGCGCCGTTGCCTCTGTGATCGCGATCGTCGCCATCGCCATTGTCAACGCTGTCGGTCTGCTGGGCTGATCGCACATACATAGCGTAAGAAGCATTCCCTCTCCGGAGGCGCTCTGTTCACCGGAGCGCCCCCGGATGTTTTATCAAAAGGAGGATCACCATGGATATTCGTTACGACGGAAAAGTCGTCCTGGTCACCGGCGGTTCCGCCGGCATCGGCCTGTCTGTCGCCGAGCTGTTCGGCTCTCTGGGCGCCCGGATTGCCATCTGCGGCACCAACCCCGTCAAGCTGGAAAAGGCCGCCGATGAGCTGCGCGCCAAGGGCATCACCGTGTTCAGCCAGCCCTGCGATGTGTCCGACAGCACCTCGCTGGAGCGCTTCGCTGCCGACACCGAGGCGGCGCTGGGTCCCATCGACGTGTGGGTCAGCAACGCCGGCGTCTGCCCCCAATATGCCATCCTCGACACCGACGAGGCCACCTGGGACAAGACGGTGGACGTCAATATGAAGTCCGTCTATCTGGGCGCCCGCATCGCCTATCGGCTGATGAAGGAGCGCGGCGGCGTGATCCTTCTGGCCTCCTCCTTCGCCGCGCTGTTCCCGTCCGTGGGCAGCGGCGTGTACGCCGCCACCAAGGCGGCCGTCAGTTCCATGACCCGCACGCTGGCCGCCGAGCTGGCGCCCTACGGTATCCGCGTCAACGGCTACATCCCCGGTGTCATCGACACGGAGATGAACCGCGAGCGGATTGCCCGGGACGGCGACACCTTGAAGACGCCCATCGCCATGCAGACCTTCGGCGAGCCCATCGACGTGGCCTGGGGTCTGGCGTTCCTGGCCTCCGATTACGCCCGCTACATCACCGGCACACTGCTGGAGATCACCGGCGGCAAGATGGGCGTCCAGAACCCCGCCAGAGCCTGGGAAGACAAGCAGACCCGGGGTTGAGCCCCCCCACACACAGAAAGGAGCCTGTCGTGAACGTAAAGAACAAAGTCATCGCCATCACCGGCGCAGCCGGCGGGCTGGGGGCCGGCATGGCCCGTACGCTGGCCGCGGCCGGCGCAGAGGTCTGGTTGCTGGACCTGGACGAGGCCGGCTGCCTGCGTCTGGCGCAGGAGCTGACTGCGGCCGGCGGCAACGCCTGCGGGGCACATCTGGATGTGACCGACGAGGCGGAGTGGGCAGCCGTGCTGGGTACCATCGTGACGGAGAGCGGCCGCCTGGACGTGCTGGTGAACAACGCCGGCATCAACATCCGCAAGCCCATCGAGGAGATGGTCAAGGACGAGTGGATGAAGATGATGGAGGTCAACACCGGCAGCGTGTTCCTGGGCAGCAAGTACGCCATTCCCATCATGCGGCGGCAGGGCGGCGGCGTCATCATCAACACCTCCTCCGTGTGCGGCCTCATCGGCCATCGTTTCACGCCGGAGGCCTATACTGCCACCAAAGGCGCCATCACCATGCTGACCAAGTCCATCGCCGCCCGCTATGGCAAGGACGGCGTCCGCTGCAACTCCATCCACCCCAGCACCGTGGCAACGGCGCTGGTGGCCAAGGCGATGGAGGATCCAGTCTGGCGCGAGAACCGCTTTTCGGAAGTGCCGCTGGGCCGTTTGGCCTCTGTGGAGGATGTGGCCAACGCCGTGCTGTATCTGGCCAGCGAGGAGGCCTCCTTCCTCAACGGCGTCAGTCTGCCAGTGGACGGCGGTGTGACCTGCTACTAAAAACAAAACAGCGAAGGAAGCCCCCTTCCTTCGCTGTTTTCCGTTCTCTCTTCCTGCGCTCAGCCCTGTCCGTTGGCGGCCGGATCATAGCGGAACACCTCGCGTGAAATATCGGCCGCCGCCTGCTTGAGATCGTCCAGCAGCCCGCCTTCCCGGGCGGCCTGGATCCGCGGTGTCATGCCGGACACGCTGATGGCACAGGCCACCGTCTCCGGCGCGGAAAACACCGGCACCGCCACGCAGAAGAGTCCCTCGGCGATCTCCTCGTTGTCGGTGGCATAGCCGCTGCGCCGCACCTCCGCAATCGCCCGGCGCAGCTGCTCCGCCGTGTGGATGGTGTTGGGCGTCATGACCCGCATCCTGCGGGAGAAGACGCGCTCCTGATCCTTTGGCGGCATGTACGCCAGGATGCATTTGCCGACTCCGGTACAGTGCAGATCGTTGCGGGTGCCGATCCGGGTACCGATATAAATGGCTCCCGAGGACTCCACCTTGTCCACGTAGATGACGCCGTCGTTTTCCTGTACGGCGCAGTGGGCCGTCTCTCCGTACCGGCGGTTGATCTGCTCCAGATAGGGGTGCACTGCCCGGATGATCAGATTCTGCGCCTTCACCGCGTCGGAGAGGCTCAGCAGCTTCAGGCCCAGGGCGTACTTCTGGTTCTCCGCATTCTGCTGCAGATAGCCCAGGTTGGTCAGTGTGTTGATCAGGCCGAAAGCCGTGCTCTTGTTCAGTTCCAGTCCGTCGGCAATCTCCTTCACGCTCTGCTCGGCGCAGCCGCTGCGGGAAAACAGCTCCAAGATGGAAAATGCTCGCTCGACGGACTGTATATTCTTCGTAGTGGCCATATCGGTCCTCCCATATTCTGTAATGCAGAATATTGTTCTTATTCATTATAGTTCATGATGTGAAGACTGTCAATACGCACAAAAATGAACCGGGATATTTTATGGTGCCGGCGCCGATTCGCCGTTGACAGACACAATTTGCCCCTTTATAATAAATTATAGAACGGTAAGCGACAATGTAGAATAGGCTTTGTGTGCCGGCTTTCCGGCATCCGGAAAAATATTGGTAAAGGAGAAAGATTCATGGAATTCCGCAGCAAGACGATCCTCGGCGAAGAGGACAGCGCGTTCGCGCGTTCCCTGTTCAAGTCCATGGGTTACACGGACAGCGAGCTGAGAGAGGGCAAGCCCCTCATCGGCATCGCAAACACGTGGAACACCCTGGTCCCCGGCCACTACAACCTGGATAAGGTGGCTGAGTACGCGAAAAACGGCATCTATGCTGCCGGCGGCACACCAGTGGAGTTCGGCACCATCGCCGCCTGCGACGGCGTGGCCCAGGGCCACGAGGGCATGCACTATATCCTACCCTCCCGCGAAATCATCTGCAACAGCGTGGAGATCATGGCCCAGGCCCACCGGCTGGACGGCCTGGTGCTGCTGGCCTCCTGCGACAAGATTGTGCCCGCCATGCTGATGGCGGCAGCCCGTCTGGACATTCCCTGCATCGTGTGCGTGGGCGGCCCCATGCTGGGCGGCATCGAGTTTGACGGCCGCAAGAGCGACCTGACCTCCATCTCCGAGGCGCTGGGCATGGTCAAGGCCGGCACCATCACCGAGTGCGAATACGCCGCTCTGGAGAACACCGCCTGCCCCGGCTGCGGCTCCTGCTCCTTCTACGGCACCGCCAACACCATGTGCTGTGTGTCCGAGGCACTGGGCATGTCCCTGCCCGGCAGCGCCCTGATCCCCGCCGCCTACGCCGCCCGTCTGCGCTCCTCCTTTGAGTCCGGCCGGGCCATCGTGGAATTGTGCAGAAAGGGCATCACCGCCCGCCAGATCATCACCCCCGCCGCTATCCGCAACGCCATCAAGGTGACCATGGCCACCTGCGGCTCCACCAATGCCGTGCTGCACCTGTCCGCCATCGCCAACGAGGCGGATCTGAACATGAACGTGGTGGAGGAGTTCGAGGCTCTCAACAAGACCACGCCCCAGATTGCCAAGGTCAACCCCGCCGCCAAGCCTGAAATGGAGGCCTTCCACCGCGCCGGCGGCATCCCCCGCGTGCAGCAGCACCTGGGCGACATTCTGGACACCTCTGTCATGACCGTCACCGGCAAGACGCTGCAGGAGAACCTGAACGAGTACGTGTTCGAGTATCCCGAGGACCCCGCCATCATCAAGACGGTGTCCGAGCCCTTCTCCCAGACGGGCGGCGTGGCCGTGCTGCACGGCAACCTGTGTCCCAACACCGCCGTCACCAAGCCCGGTGCCATCGATCCCTCCATGCACCGCTTCGTGGGCAAGGCCAAGTGCTACAACAGCGAGGAGGAAGCCGAGGAGGCCATCCTGGGCGGCAAGATCCAGGCCGGCGATGTAGTGGTCATCCGCTACGAGGGTCCCAAGGGCGGCCCCGGCATGCGTGAGATGTTCAAGGCCATGAAGTACATGTACGGCGTGGGTCTGAGCAAGTCCGCCGCCCTGATTACCGACGGCCGCTTCTCCGGCACCAACAACGGCTGCTTCGTGGGCCATATTTCCCCCGAGGCCGCCGAGGGCGGTCCCCTGGCCGTCGTCGAGGACGGCGACGAGATCCTCATCGACGTCAACGAGGGCCGGCTGGAGCTCCACGTGTCCGACGAGGAGATCGCCGAGCGCTTCAAGAGCTGGAAGCTGCCTGAGAAGCACATCCCCAACGGCTACCTGCGGCTGTACGCCAAGACTGCCACTTCCGCCGACCAGGGCGCTATCATCAAGATGTAATAAACTGCCGCACCGGCGCGGGGACATCTCCGCGCCGGCCAGGCGGCAACAGGAGGATATTCCATGTCTGAGAAAAAAAACATGAAAACCATGGACGGCAACGAGGCCTGCGCCCATGTTGCCTACCACTTCACCGATGTCGCCGGCATCTTCCCCATCACGCCTTCCTCCCCCATGAGTGAGAAGGTGGACGAGTGGTCCGCCGCCGGCCGCAAGAACATGTTCGGCCAACAGGTCAAGCTGGTGGAGATGCAGTCCGAGGGCGGCGCCGCCGGCGCGCTGCACGGCGCGGCTGAGGCCGGCGCCATGGCCACCACCTTCACCTCCTCCCAGGGTCTGCTGCTGATGATCCCCAACCTGTACATCATGACCGGCCACCGGATGCCCTCCGTGTTCCACGTGGCCGCCCGCTCCGTGGCTCAGCACGCCAACAACATCTTCGGCGACCACCAGGATGTGATGACCTGCCGCGCCACCGGCTGCACCATGATGGCCACCTCCAGCGTGCAGGAGGTCATGGATCTGGCCGGCGTGGCCCACCTGACCACCGTGGAGACCCGCGTTCCCTTCATGCACTTCTTCGACGGCTTCCGCACCAGCCATGAGATCCAGAAGATCGAGCTCATCGATTTGGACAGGGTGGCCGGTCTCATGAACCAGGACGCGCTGAAGGCCTACCACAACATCGCTATGAACCCGGAGCATCCGCTGCACCGCACCACGGTGCAGGGCCCGGAGGTCTACTTCCAGCACGAGGAGGCCAACAACGGCATCTACAATGCCACCCCTGCCATCGTGGAGAAGTATATGCAGGGGATCAATGAGATCACCGGGCGCGACTACCATATCTTCAACTACTACGGTGCCGACGACGCCGACCGCGTCGTCGTGCTGATGGGCTCCGCGTGCGAGGCCACCCGCGAGGTGGTGGACTACCTGAACGCCCGGGGCGAGAAGGTTGGCATGCTGCAGATCCATCTGTACCGCCCCTTTGACATCCAGTACTTCCTCAGCAAGATGCCCAAGACGGTCCGGACCATCACCGCCATGGACCGCTCCAAGGAGAACGGAGCCATCGCCGGCGCCGTGTATCTGGATGTGGTGGCCGCTTTCGCCAATGACAAGAACGCCCCCACCATCTACGGCGGCCGCTACGGTCTGGCCTCCAAGGACGTGACCCCTGCTCAGATCAAGGCCGTGTTCGACAACATGAAGGCCGCTGAGCCCAAGGCCATGTTCACCATCGGCATCAACGACGACGTGACCCACCTGTCCCTGAACGTGGACGAGCCGCTGGTCACCGAATCCTCCGATACTGTGTCCTGCAAGTTCTGGGGTCTGGGCTCCGACGGTACCGTGGGCGCCAACAAGAACTCCGCCAAGATCATCGGCGACTACGCCGGTATGTACACCCAGGCGTATTTTGAGTACGACTCCAAGAAGTCCTACGGCATCACCAAGAGCCACCTGCGCTTCAGCAAGAGCCCCATCCGCTCCACCTATCTCATCAAGGCGGCGGATTTCTTGGCCTGCCACGCCCAGTTCTACATTGAGCGTTACGATATGATCCACGAGATCAAGGACGGCGGCACCTTCCTGCTGAACACCTCCTGGACCGAGGAGGAACTGGACAGCAAGCTGCCCGGCGACGTGAAGAAGTACATTGCCGACCACAACGTGCAGTTCTACATCGTGGACGCCAACCGCATCGCCCGGGAGCTGGGTCTGGGCAACCACGCCAACATGATCCTGCAGTCCGCCTTCTTCAAGCTCTCCGGCGTCATGCCGGTGGAGGAGGCCGTGCAGCACATGAAGGAGGCCGTGCAGAAGACCTACGCCAAGAAGGGCGAGAAGGTGGTTGGCATGAACATGGCCGCCGTAGACGCCGGCGTCAACAGTCCCGTCAAGGTCAATGTGCCCGCTTCCTGGTCCCAGGCTGCAGATGACCGCGCCGTGGACGAGACACTGCCCGACGTGGTGAAGAACATCGTGGTGCCCTGCAACCGCCAGCGCGGCGACGACCTGCCCGTGTCCGCCTTCCTGCAGCACCAGGACGGCACCTATCCTCTGGGCACCTCCAAATACGACAAACGCGGCATCGCCGCCTCACTGCCCACCTGGGATCCCACCAAGTGTCTGCAGTGCAACCAGTGCACCTTTGTCTGCCCCCACGCGGCCATCCGCGCCTACCTGGTGAATGAGGAGGAGGCGAAGGCTGCCCCCGCCGGCTTCGAGATGGCGGACGCCAAGGGCGCCACCGGCCTCAAGTACCGTCTGCAGGTCAGCACGCTGGACTGCACGGGCTGCGGCTCCTGCGCCGCCTCCTGCCTGGCCAAGGACAAGGCCCTGACCATGCGACCGGTGGACGACACCATGTATGACCAGACCAACTGGAACTACGCCCTGTCCCTCAGCGACAAGCCCGGCGTGTTCAACCGCAGGACCCTCAAGGGCAGCCAGTTCTATCAGCCGCTGCTGGAGTTCTCTGGCGCCTGTGCCGGCTGCGGCGAGACCCCCTATGCCAAGCTACTCACCCAACTCTACGGTGAGAAAACCTACTGGGTCAACGGCGTGGGCTGCTCCACCGCCTGGGCCGGTGCCTTCCCCTCCCTGGCCTATACCGCCAACAAGGAGGGCCGCGGCCCCAGCTGGTACGCTACCCTCTTCGAGGATCAGGCTGAGAACGGTCTGGGCATGGTGCTGGCCATCAACCAGCGCCGCGGCCGCGCCAAAATGCAGGTCGAGCAGCTGCTGCCGCTGGTGGCCGGCACAGAGGTGGAAACTGCCGCCAATGCCTGGTTGGACACCTTTGACGATCTGGACGCCAACGACGGCGCCACCCGTGCCCTGGTGGCCGCGCTGGAGAGTGCGGACCTCACCGGCGAGGCCCGCGAGCTGGCCGACGCCATCCTGCTGGACAAGGATCAGCTGGGCAAGAAGGTGATCTGGCTCTTCGGCGGCGACGGATGGGCCTACGACATCGGCTACGGCGGTCTGGACCACGTGATGGCGTCCGGTGAGGACATCAACGTCTTCGTGGTGGACACCGAGGTGTACTCCAACACCGGAGGCCAGTCCTCCAAGGCCACTCCCGTGGGCGCCTCTGCCAAGTTCGCCGACGGCGGCAAGCGGACCGCCAAGAAGGATCTGGGCCGTCTGATGATGACCTATCCCAACGTGTACGTGGCCTCCGTCGCCATGGGCGCCAATCCCGGCCAGCTGATGAAGGCTGTCACCGAGGCCGTGGACCACAAGGGCCCCTCCATCGTCATCGCCTATGCCCCCTGCATCAACCACACCATCAACATGAGCCATTCTCAGTTGGAGGCGAAGAAGGCGGTGGAGGCCGGCTACTGGCCCCTGTATCGGTACAATCCCGAACTGGCCGCCCAGGGCAAGAACCCCTTCACCCTGGATTCCAAGGATCCCAAGTCCTCCTTCCAGGACTTCATCCTGGGCGAAGGCCGCTATGCCGCCCTGAAGAAGC
>SVKQ01000016.1 GCA_015068325.1 Oscillospiraceae bacterium
ATCAAATGCGCCTGCGGTAATGTGATTGAGACAGGTTCTACGAAGAAGGATATTCGCGTGGAAGTCTGCTCTAAGTGTCACCCCTTCTTCACCGGCAAGCAGAAGCTGGTGGATACCGGCGGCCGCGTGGCCAAGTTCAACAAGCGCTTCGGCCTGGACAAGTAAAGAGAGCTGTGACACGAAAAAGCCGCATCGCCCGATGCGGCTTTTTTTCTGTTTTACATTTTGCCGCGGATATACTATAATCATCTTAAATGACGAGCGTGAGAGGAACTCTATGGAACAGAGCACGGAGAAGAAACGGGATTACGCGGTGCTGGTGGGCCTGCGCTCGCCGGTGCTGCACGATGACAGCGCCGACGAGGAGAGCCTGGCCGAGTTGGCCGCCCTGGTGGACACCGCCGGCGGCCAGGTGGTGGGCACCATCCTCCAGGGCCGGGACAAGCCGGACCCACACAGCTTCATCGGCGAGGGCAAGGTGGAGGAGGTCAAGCGCATGGTGGACGAGGAGAGCGCCACCATGGTGATCTTCGACAACGAGCTGTCTCCCTCACAGATCCGGGTGCTGACGGAGCTGACCGGCGTACAGGTCATCGACCGCAGCGGCTTGATCCTGGATATCTTCGCCCAGCGGGCACGGACCAGAGAGGGCTGCCTGCAGGTGGAGCTGGCCCAATACCAGTACCTGCTGCCGCGGCTGATCGGCATGTGGACCCACTTGGAGCGCCAGGCCGGCACCAGCGGCAAGGGGCCCATCGGATCCAAAGGTCCCGGCGAGACCCAGCTGGAGACGGACCGCCGCCACATCCACCGCAAGATCGACAAGCTGAAGGCGGAGCTGGAGGAGGTGCGCCGCGTCCGGAACACCCAGCGCCAGCGCCGTATGAAGAACGAGATCCCGGTGGTGGCCATCGTGGGCTACACCAACGCCGGCAAATCCACGCTGCTCAACGCCCTGACAGGGGCGGCCATCCCCGCCAACGACCGGCTGTTCGACACGCTGGACACCACCACCCGTCTGCTGACCGTGTCCGACACGCTGGACGTGGTCATCTCCGACACGGTGGGTTTCATCCGCAAGCTGCCCCACCAGCTGGTGGAGGCCTTCAAGGCCACGCTGGAGGAACTGGAGTACGCCGACCTGCTGCTCCACGTCATCGACGCGTCCCACCCCCAGTGGCAGATCCAGCAGCGGATCGTGGACGAGCTGATCGCCGAGCTGGGCGCCGAGCACATCCCCTGCATCCGCGTCTACAACAAGTCGGACCTGGCCTTCACTGAAGAGGGGAAGAGGGGCGAAAACGCCGTGTCCATCTCCGCCAGGACCGGCGAGGGCGTGACTGCGCTGCTGGCCATGATCGACCGGAAGCTGGACAAGGGTACCCGCCGCGTCACCATCCATCTGCCCTATGACAGGGTGGGCCTGCTGGACAGCCTCTACCGGGACGGCAAGGTGGAGCGTGTGACCTACAACGACACGGTGGACGTGGTGGCCGTGTGTCCGCCCCGTCTGTTGGGACAGGTGAAGGACTATGTGGAGGGTTGGCAGCGGCCGAAGGAGGACTGGGAATGAACGAGATCGTCCGCGTCCCCTATGAGGCCGCCGAGAGCGAGTTCACTGAAAAACGCTCCCGCTTCATCAGCCACATCTGGCCGGTGGACAGCGAGGAGGAGGCCCAGACCCGCATCCGGGAGATGAAAACCAGGTATTACGACGCCCGCCACAACTGCTGGTGCTACATCGTGGGGCAGAGCACTGCCCGCTACAGTGATGACGGCGAGCCCCAGGGCACCGCCGGCCAGCCGATGCTGAAGGTGTTCGAGCGGGAGGGCGTCGCCAACGTCTGCTGCGTGGTGACCCGCTATTTCGGCGGCGTCCTGCTGGGCGCCGGCGGCCTGACCCGGGCCTACAGCCGGGGGGCGCGGGACGCGCTTTCCGCTGCGGGCGCGGCGGTGCTGGGCCTGTGGGCCCGGTTGCGGATCCTCTGCGTCTACGCGCTCTTTGAGCAGGTGAAGCTGGAGGTGGCTGCAGCCGGCGGTACTGTGGACAGCGTCAGCTACGGCGCTGATGTGACACTGACCGTCTCTGTCCCAGCCGACGGGGTGGATACACTGCGGCTGCGCCTGACGGAGCTGTCCGCCGGCGCGGTGACCCCGGAGGAGCTGGAGCGGGAATATCGCCCCGGCCCCCGGCAGGAGATATAGTGCATAACAGCCGATCCGGCTGCGGAATAAAGAAAGGAGAGAATGCATCATGGCAGTACTGGACCATCTGGAACCCAGAAGCGTATTTCACTATTTCGAGGAGCTTTGCGCCATCCCGCACGGCTCCTACAATACCAAACAGGTCAGCGACTGGCTGGTGTCCTTTGCCCGGGCCCGGGGCCTGGAGCACTATCAGGACGCAGTCAACAACGTCATCATCATCCGGGAGGCCTCCGCCGGCTATGAGAGTGCCGAGCCGGTGATCCTGCAGGGCCACATGGATATGGTGTGCGAAAAGGCACCGGACTGCGCCAAGGACATGGAGACTGAGGGCCTGGATCTGGCCGTGGAGGGCGACACCATCCTGGCCCGGGGCACCACTTTGGGGGGCGACGACGGCATCGCCGTGGCCATGATGCTGGCGGTGCTGGACGACGAGACCATGGCCCATCCCCGGGTGGAGTGCGTCTTCACCGTGGACGAGGAGGTGGGCATGGAGGGTGCGGTGGCGCTGGATGTGTCGCCCCTGCGGGGCAGCCGCCTGCTGAATCTGGACTCCGAGGCGGAGGGCATCTTCACCGTCAGCTGCGCCGGCGGCAACCGCACCCACTGCGTGGTGCCGGTGGTACGTGCACCCTTTGCCGGCACCGTGCTGACGGTAACGGTGGACGGTTTGGCGGGCGGTCACTCCGGTGCGGAGATCCACAAGGGACGTGCCAACGCCAACACCACTCTGGGCCGTGTGCTGTGCGCCGCGGCGGCCCGCACGGAGCTGCGGGTGATCTCTGTCAGCGGCGGCCTGAAGGACAATGCCATCCCGGTGCTGTCCACCGCGGTGGTGTCCGTGGCCGACGCCCCTGCCGCCCTGGCGGCGTGCGCAGAACTGGATGCCGCGCTGCGGGACGAGTACCGTGTCACCGATCCCGCCATCCGGGTGACAGCGGCGGAGGGCGGCACGGGCACACCCATGGACGCGGCCTCCTCGCGGAAGGTCGTCGCCCTGCTGACCTGCTGCCCCAACGGCGTGCAGACCATGAGCGCCGATATCGAGGGACTGGTGCAGACCTCCCTGAACCTGGGCATCCTCACCACGGCGGACTCCTCTGTGGAGGCGTCCTTCAGCGTCCGCAGCAGCGTGGAGAGCCAGAAGCAGATGCTGGTGGACCGCCTGCGCTGCCTGACGGAGATCCTGGGCGGCACCGTGACCATCAGCGGCGATTATCCCGGCTGGCAGTACCGGCCCGAGTCTCCCCTGCGGGATCTGCTGGCGGAGGTGTTCACCGAGCAGTATGGCCGCGCGCCGGTGGTGGAGGCCATCCATGCCGGGCTGGAGTGTGGCCTGTTCAGCGGTAAGCTCCCGGGGCTGGACTGCGTGTCCGTGGGCCCGGATATGGACGATATCCACACCTTCCGTGAGCGGCTGCATATCGCTTCCACCCAGCGCCTTTGGGCCATGGTGGTGGAGATGCTGCGCCGCATGAAGTGAGGTGCCGCCATGGATGAGAAGAGGCTTCGCCGGACCAAGGCGATCATGTATCTGGTATGTGCGGTGGCGGCCGTGGTGGTGGCCCTGGTCAAGGGCGGCAGCACCCGGGGCATCCTGCTGGCCGTGCTGGCGGCCTACTGCGTGGTGATGGCCTTTGTCCACTACCGCGCCGCCAACCGGGAGGATCCGCCGGAGAAGTGATCGCTCCGGACAACAGCAGACAGGGAAACAGGGCGCACTGCATGGGGTTTGCAGTGCGCCCTGTTCTGTTGTGGCCGCGCGGAAAGCTTTACCGCCTGCGCAGCAGCCAAAAGTGGTTTTCCCCGTCCTTCGAGGATGTCACGCTGCAGGCGAGGTTCCGCTTCTTACCGGGGTTCCGCTCCAGCAGGATGCCCAGGATCGTGTTGGAGAAGGCCAGACTTTTGGCTTTGTCCTCTGTGACCTCAAAGACAAGGGCATAGGCTGCCCCGTCCTCCAGCTCCGCAAACTCTGCCAGAAACTCCTTCACATGCGTCCAGCCGTGGCTTTCGTATACGGTCTCATAGGCCGGGTCATGCAGGAGATCCAGGAAGGCGTCCTCCTCCATGCCATCCCCGCCGCCGTCCGTGAATTCCTGGTAGTCCACGTCGCCGCTCTCCGCCATCCAGCCGGCGAATGCGTCGTTGACGCTGGCCGTGATCCTGGCGTACTGGGCGTCGTCGATCCCGAACTCCTCCGCGGCGTCATACGCGTGCATATCCCGGGTCACGCGCTCCTGCACCGCTCTGATCTTCTGCTCCATGTCGTTCATCTCGCTTTGATATGACGCCCGGATCCCTTTGATCTCCTTTACTTTTTCCTCCAGCTCCGCGACTTTCCGGTCCAGCGCTGTGCAGATCGCGCCGCTGTCGCGCCCGGGCAGCGCCTTGATCTCGCTGATCGAGAAGCCGGCGCTCCGCAGGTGTTTGATACGGATGAAATCCAGCGCCTGCTCCTTCTCGTAGTGGCGATACCCCGTCCACCGGTCCACCTCGGCCGGCTTCAGCAACCCCACCTGGTCATAGTACCGCAGCGTCTGGGGGTTGCAGCCGCAGAGGCGGGCAAAATCCCTGATCGTCATATCTTATGCCTCCTTTCCGAGACCATTGAATCATGACAGTGCGCTGTAAGGTCAATCCCCAAAACGGAATAATTCAACATTATTTTACCACGTGTCCCCGACAGAGGTCAAATGTCCGGCCGGGGCGTTGCCCGCCTCTCTGGCGGAAACTGTAAACAAATCGTGAACTCGGAAAAAAGCAAAAAAACTTTAAGGCTCTTTTCAGCTTTCCTCCATACAATACGGACACACCAGAAAAGAAAAGACCCAGCCGGGGACGGCCGCCCCGGCCCGAAGCGATACCGTGTATCAAAGAAGCGAAAGGAGCGATTTGATATGAAAAAAAGATATACGACCCTGCTGGCTCTGGCTATGGCCGCCAGCCTTTTGCTGACCGCCTGCGGCGGCAGTACCTCCGCCCGGAATACGGATGCATCAGAGACGCAGACCGCCGGAACGAGCGAGACCGGCACCACCGACGGCGCCAACGCGAATACCGACACCAATGCGAACACCGATACCGATACCGATACCAATACCGACAGCGGTACCGTGCAGGTCACCGGTGCCGACGCAGCTGCGGACGAGAGCGGTTACGAGTTCTCCGATCGGGACCTGGACCCCTCCTATGACGAGGTGACAGCCACTGTCACTCTGACCGACGGAGCGACCGCCGTCAGCGGCACGGGCGTCACCGTCAGCGGCGACGACTTGACCATCACCGCCGCCGGCATCTACATCCTCACCGGTACCCTCACCGACGGCAGCATCACCGTGGCGGCAGGGGAGGAGGACAAGGTCCAGCTGGTGCTCTCCGGCGTGTCCGTCACCAACAGCGACGGTCCGGCCCTGTACGTGGCCTCCGGCGACAAGGTGTTCCTGACCCTGGCCGACGGCACCGACAACAGCCTCACCGACGGCAGCGGTTACACCGCCACCGACGACGGCACCGAGCTGGACGGCGCGGTGTTCAGCTGCTCCGACCTGACCGTCAACGGCAGCGGCAGCCTGACCGTCCATGGCAACAACAAGCACGGCGTGGTATCCAAGGACGATCTGGTCATCACCGGCGGTACCATCACCGTCACGGCGCAGAATGTGGCGCTCAGCGGCAAGGACTGCGTGAAGCTTGCCAACGCGGCACTGACGCTGACCGCCGGCACCGACGGCATCCGCTCCGACAACAACGAGGATGCGGACCGCGGCTATGTCTATATCCACAGCGGCACCGTCACCATTGTCTCCGGCAGCGACGGCATCCAGGCCGTGACCGACCTCTATGTGGCCGGCGGCACCATCAACGTGGAAGCCTCGGATGACGGCCTCCACAGCGACGGCACCGTGACTGTCACTGGCGGCACACTGACCATTTCCTGCGGGGATGACGGCATCCACGCGGATGCACTGCTTACCATCGACGGGGGGACCCTTGCGATTACGGCAGCCGAGGGGCTGGAGGCCACCGTTGTCACCATTAATGACGGCGATATCACCATCAACGCCTCTGACGACGGCATCAACGCCGCACAGAAATCCTCCGCTTATACGCCTCTGGTCGAGATCAACGGCGGCAACATCACCATTGTGATGGGGGCGGGCGATACGGACGGGATCGATTCCAACGGGAACATCGTCATCAACGGCGGCACCGTCACCGTGAGCGGCAGCTCTTCCTTCGACTACGTGGGGACCGGCGCCATCAATGGCGGCACCGTCATCGTGAACGGGCAGCAGGTCACCACGCTTTCCAACCAGATGATGGGCGGCATGATGGGCGGTCAGCCCGGCGGCAACATGGGCCAGGGCGGCATGGGCGGCCAGCCCGGCGGCAATATAGGCGGCGGATCCCCCGGCGGCATGGGCGGACGCCCGTGACCCGGCTGACGCCACCGCCACAGAAGAAAAAACTCCCCCGGAGCTCCGGGGGAGTTTTTGCCGCACGGGACAGAAAAGTGGATGTCTGCCCGCTGTGCTGCCTGAGAAAACTGCGGTCTTGCCAACGGCGCGGGAACAGGGTATAATCGTCGGCAGATGACGAACGCATACGGAGGCGATCTGAAATGAAAACCATCTATCTCGCCGGCGGGTGCTTCTGGGGTACCCAGCGCTTTCTGGACCAGTTTCCCGGCGTCAAGCGCACCGAGGTGGGCTACGCCAACGGCCACACCGCCGCCCCCAGCTATGAGGATGTGCGCTACCGCGGCACCGGCCACGCCGAGACGGTGCTGGTGGAGTATGAGGAGACGCAGCTGCCCACCGAGCGGCTGCTGGCCTGCTACTTCCTGTCCATCGACCCGCTGTCGCTGAACCGGCAGGGGGAGGACGTGGGCACCCAGTACCGCACCGGCATCTACTACACGGATGAGACGCTTCTGCCCGCCATTCGCGCCGCCGTGGCAGCGGAGGAGGCTGTGATGGGTGCGCCGCTGGCGGTGGAGGTGCTGCCGCTGGAGAATTTCTACCGGGCGGAGGAGTACCACCAGGACTATCTGGTGAAGAACCCCACCGGCTACTGCCACATCCCGGAAAAGCTGATGCATCTGGCGGATCGCTGACGGGGGAATGGCCATGGGAAACGAACACGGCGAGTGGATCATGCACGGAGTGGGGGAGGACGACTCCTGCCGCCTCCGCTCGGCGGAGGATCTAACGCGGTACGTGGACCAGGTGGGTTTTCTGCCCCTGTTCAAAAACGGGATCTCCGGATTCTCCGTGGAGGAGCGGACCCTCTCCCGGGACTGGTGGAGTGAAGATCCCGCCGCAGACCCCTGGCTCTGGCGGCAGATCATCGCCGCCGGCGGGCAGGTGGCCTACGGCAAGTTCTTCGACAGGAAGGCGGGCTTCATCTCGATGCGGTGGCTGCCGTACTTTGCCAACATGCGGCGTGACGGCTATGACTTTGACGCGCTGTGGGAGGATGGAAAGGCCCACCACCGGGCCAAGAAGATCATGGATCTGTTTGCGGACGGGGAAGAGCTGTTCTCCTGGCAGGTCCGCCAGAGGGCCGGCTTCGGCGGAGACGGGGAGCGCAACTTCGAGGGTACCGTCACCCAGCTGCAGATGCAGACCTATCTGGTGATCCGGGACTTTCACTGCCGGGTGAACCGGAGAGGGGAGTCCTACGGCTGGCCCATCGCCGTCTACGCCACACCGGAGTCCCGCTGGGGCTATGACGCCGTCACCGCCGCCTACGGGGAATCGCCGGAGGCGTCCCGAGACCGTATCCGCCGGCATATGCTGGAGCTGTGGCCCGGGACCGATGAGCGGCAACTTCGCCGGATGCTGGGATAGGTCATATCGCACAGAGGAGAGCGGGCGAAATGGAGCAAAATTTTCCATTTCGCCGTTCTTTTTTCTCTGCAGGAAAAATTGCTTGCCAAACGGCGGCTTTGCGATATAATACAGTAGTCAAAAAAAGCGCGGCTGTGCCGCGAAGCCATTGTGCCCCACGGGTTGGGCCTCTGTCCCGCCGGGCGGGGATATTGAAAAAACTGTAATTTGCATAAAAATTGCAAAAACCCATTGCGAAAGTTGCAGTTGTGTGATATATTTACTAAATAGTGAGGGTGTATTTTGGAAGATATGCCCAACGTCCTTGCAAGAGGGACATAGAAAGCTGCACTTGTAATCCAATCATGGACACATCCTGTTTTGCGGCGAAAAGGAGCCAATAACCGATATGAAGTTTTCTGATATGCCCTATGCGCGCCCGGACGCTGAGGCGGTCAAGGCACAGCTGGCGGCACTGACGGAGAGATTGAAGAACGCCGCTTCCTATGAGGAGGCTCGCGCCGTCTTTCTGGAGAAGGAGGAGGACCAGCGGCATGTCAACACCATGGGCACGCTGGCCAGTATCCGACACTCCATCGACACCCGCGATGCGTTTTACGACGACGAGATCAAGTTCTGGAACGCTTTCGGCCCCGAGCTGCAGGAGTATACCCAGGCCTGGACGGCGGCCATGCTGTCCAGCCCCTACCGGGCCGACTTTGCCGCCGAATACGGCGACCTCATGTTTATCAATGCAGAGATCGAGTTGAAGACCTTCTCGCCGGAGATCATTCCGGAGCTGCAGAAGGAGAACGACCTGACCCAGGAGTATGAAAAGCTCCTGGCCTCGGCCCAGATCCCTTTTGAGGGCAAGACCTATACGCTGTCCCAGTTGACACCGCTGAAGTCCTGTGACGACGATGTGCGCCGCCTGGCCGCCTGGAAGGCCGAGGGGCAGTGGTACAAGGATAACCAGCCCCGGCTGGATGCCATCTATGACGAGCTGGTCCATCTGCGCGACACCATGGGAAAAAAGCTGGGTTATGAGGGCTATACGACCCTTGGCTATTACCGCATGGGCCGCAACTGCTATACCAAGGAGGACGTGGAACGGTTCCGCGCCGCCGTGCAGAAATATCTGGTGCCCGTGGCGGAGGATATCTGCCGCGAGCAGGCTCGCAGATTGGGCAAGGAATACCCCCTGAGCTTTGCCGACGCGGCACTGAAGTTCCGCAGCGGAAATCCCCGCCCGGTGGGCACGCCCGACGATATCCTGGCCCAGGGTCGGAAGTTCTATGACGAGCTGTCCCCTGAGACGAGCCGTTTCTTCCGCGCCATGCTGGAGGGGGAGATGCTGGATGTTCTGTCCACCGAGGGCAAGCAGTCCGGCGGCTACTGCACCGAGCTGCCCGATTACAGGATGCCCTTCATCTTCGCCAACTTCAACGGCACACAGGGTGACGTGGAGGTGGTGACCCATGAGGCCGGTCACGCCTTTGCCTCCTGGATGAACATCGACCGCATCCCCGGCGAATATGTGTGGCCCAGCATGGAGGCCTGCGAGGTCCACTCCATGAGCATGGAGTTCTTCGCCTGGCCCTGGGCCGGCGGCTTCTTCGGTGCCGATGAGCGCAAATTCCTCTACAGCCACTTGGCCGACAACGTCACCTTTATCCCCTACGGCACCATGGTGGATCATTTCCAGCACATCGTCTATGAGCAGCCGGATCTGACGCCCGCCCAGCGCCATGCCGAGTGGAAGCGTCTGCTGGGCATCTACATGCCTTGGATGAAGCTGGACGGCGACATCCCCTTCTACAGCGAGGGCGAGGGCTGGCAGCGCCAGCACCACATCTACTCCAGCCCCTTCTACTATATCGACTACTGCCTGGCACAGACCGTGGCACTGGAGTTCTGGGCCATGATCCAGACTGACCGGGCCGACGCCTGGGACCACTACATGGCCTATACCCGCCAGGGCGGCAGCCGCACCTTTACTGAGCTGCTGCAGAACGCCGGGTTGGACAGCCCCTTTGAGGAGAGCTGCCTGCGGGGCGTGTGTGCCGCGGCCCGCCGTTGGCTGGCGGATTTTGACCTGACCGGCATCGAATAAGACATGGCTGACAGAAAACGCGGAGGCCGCCGCGACTATCTGAACGATTTCCACATGGATCTCAGCGGCCAGTATGTCTATACCGGCGCGCTGTACCGCTATGCGGGCACCCTGCCGCGCCGGAAAGCCATGCTGCGCACAGGTCTCATGGCCGCCGCCATGGCCGTCTTCACGGTGGTGGCCGGCTGTCTGGATGCTCCCGCCATGTTCGGCACCGCCTATGTGCTCCTGCCCTATCTGGGCCAGGTCATCGCGGCGGCACTCTCTGTCTGGGCTGCAGGGCAGCTCATCGTCAGCGGAAAGGAGCTGCGCGCCTACGTCTACCGCGCCACGGTGGAAAAGCTGCCCCGGCGGCTGCGGGTGACAGCCGTCTTTGCGGCAGTCGGCATCCTGGGCAACGTGGTCTACCTGTGCCTCTACGGCTTCGGCGGCAAGGTGCTCCCGTCGCTGGCCGTGCTGGTGCTCCACGCACTGACAGGCGTGGCGGCGGAGCTGCTCCGCCGCTTCTTCCTGACGCTCCGCTGGGACAGCGGCTCCGAGGAGCTGCCGTCGGCAGGGGAGGGGCGGGATCCCAATTCGTGAATCTCGGATTTGCAAGGTCCGTTTTTCAATTTCATCCCTACAAAAATCTTATTAAGGAGGAACCAAGATGAAAAAAGCAAAGAGAATCCTTGCACTTCTCCTCGCTCTCGTCATGGCTCTTGCTCTGGTCGCTTGCGGCGGGAACAGCAACAACGAGACTCCCGACACAAACACCGACAACCAGCAGGAAGAGAACACTGACAACAACGAGAATACCGAGCCCGAGGTGAAGACGTTGGTCGTGGGTTATTCCCCGTTCAACGAAAAGTTCTCCCCCTTCTTCTCTGAGACCGCTTACGATCAGGACGTTTGGGCCATGACGGCCGTCGGCCTGCTCCCCACGGATCGTCAGGGCGCTGTTCTGCTGAACTCCGCCAAGGGTGAGACTGTCAACTACAACGGCACTGACTACACCTACAATGGCATCGCTGACTGCGTGATCGAAGAGCAGGCTGACGGCACCGTCACCTACGACTTCACCCTGCGCGATGACATCAAGTTCTCCGACGGTGAGTCCCTGACCGTGGACGACGTCATCTTCAGCATGTACGTCCTGTCCGATCCTACTTACGACGGCAACAGCTCCTTCTTCGCTGTTCCCATCGTGGGCATGGACGAGTACCGTTCCGGTATGGACACCCTGAAGAACCTGCTGTTCAAGGCCGGCCGCGACAACGCCGACTTCTCCTTCTGGACCGAGGAAGATCAGAAGGGCTTCTGGGAGAAGTATGACGCCGCCACCACTGGTCTGGCGCAGGAGATCGTGGACTACTGCATGGCTAACTACGCCGAGGCTGGTGCTGTGGACGTCGCCTCCTCTGCCGCTCTGTGGGGCTTCGGCCTGGCTGAGGGCGCTGAGATCGCCGACTTCGCCGCCGCTCTGGAGAAGGCCTATGGCGCCGACATCGCCGGCATGATCAACACCGAGGCTGCCGGCTCCACCGTGGACGATCTGTTCCCCGGCCTGAGCGACTACGGCACTGCCATCACCTATGGTGAGACCGCTGCCAACATCAGCGGCATCGAGAAGACCGGCGACAACACCCTGCGCGTCACCCTGAGCAAGGTGGATGCCACCGCCATCTATCAGCTGGCCATCACTGTCGCCCCCCTGCACTACTATGGCGATACCTCCAAGTTCGACTACGAGAACAACAAGTTCGGCTTTGACAAGGGCGATCTGAGCACCGTCCGTGCCAAGACCACCGTGCCTCTGGGCGCCGGCCCCTACAAGTTCAACAAGTACGAGAACGGCGTCGTGTACTTCGAGGCCAACGAGTACTACTACGATGGTGTGCCCAAGACCAAGTTCGTCAACTTCCAGCAGTGCATGAGCGATGACGACAAGCTGAACGGCGTTGTCACCGGCACCATCGACATCACCGATCCTTCCTACAGCTCCAAGAACGCTGAGGCCATTGCCCAGGCCAACGGCGGCTCCGGCGTGACCGGCTCCGTCATCACCACCAACACCGTGGACAACCTGGGTTACGGTTACCTGGGCATCAGCGCCAAGGCCGTTAACGTGGGCGGCGATGCCGGCAGCGACGCTTCCAAGAACCTGCGTAAGGCGTTCGCCACCATGTTCTCCGTCTATCGTGAGCTGACCGTCGAGTCCTACTACGGCGATCGCGCCAGCGTCATCAACTACCCCATCTCCAACACCTCCTGGGCTGCCCCCCAGACCACCGATGACGGCTACAAGGTCGCCTTCTCCGTGGACGTCGAGGGCAACGACATCTACACCTCCGACATGAGCGCTGACGACAAGTACGCCGCCGCTCTGGAGGCCGCTCTGGGCTTCTTTGAGGCTGCCGGCTACACCGTCACGGACGGCAAGCTGACCGCTGCTCCCGCGGGCGCTTCCCTGGAGTATGAGATCCTGATCCCCGCCGACGGTACTGGTGACCACCCCTCCTTCATGATGGCCACTGAGGCCTCTGCCGCTCTGGAGACCATCGGCATGAAGCTGATCGTCACCGACCTGTCCGACAGCTCCGTGCTGTGGGATAGCATCGAGGCCGACCAGGCCGACATGTGGTGCGCTGCCTGGGGCGCCACTCCCGATCCTGATATGTATCAGATCTACTACAGCGGCGTTGCTGACGGCGCTCAGCCCGGCGGCTCCAACTACATGTACGACATCGCCGATGCCGAACTGGACAAGATGATCCTGGATGCTCGTGCTTCCTTCGACACGGCCTATCGTAAGACCATGTACAAGGCCTGCCTGGACACCATCGTTGACTGGGCCGTTGAGGTTCCCGTCTATCAGCGTCTGAACGCCATCATCTTCTCCACCGAGCGTGTGAACATGGACACCGTGACTCCCGACATCACCACCTACTATGGCTGGATGAGCGAGATCCAGAACATCGAGCTCAACTGATGATTTGAGAGTTCTCTGACCATCTCAACTCAACGAAATGCGGCACCCCGACGGCCTTCGGGCCGTCGGGGCGCCCATGACTGTACAACAAGGAGCACCCCCGGAGCCTCTCCGGGAGGGCTGCTTGTTGTGCAGTAAACGCATTTTACGGGGGAGCCCATGTATCACTTCAGATCGGAGGGAATATCTTGCGAAAATACATTTTGAAGCGCATCCTGATATCCATCGTCATTCTGTTTTTCGTGGCGTTTATCATCTATACGCTGATGCGCTGCCTGCCTACGTCCTACATAGAGCGTATGGCCCGGCAAAAATCCATGCAGCCCAACTCCAAGAGCTATGAGGAGTGGATGGAGCAACTGTCCGCCATGTATAACATGGATAAGGGCATCGTAGTCGGTTTCTTCACCTGGCTGGGCAACTTCTTCCGCGGCGAGTTCGGAGACAGCTGGTTCTTCACCGTGCCGGTGATCGACAAGTTCAACGAGGTGGTCTGGCTGTCCTTCGTCATGGGACTGATCTCCTTCGCACTGGAGATCGTCATCGCTGTGCCGCTGGGCATTGTCGCCGCCACCAAGCAGTACAGTAAAACGGACTACACCATATCCGTGATCGCGTTGGCAGGTATTTCGTTGCCGCCATTCTTCTTCGCATCGTTGCTGAAGCTGGTCTTCAGCGTGAAGTTGCGCTGGTTCGATCTGATCGGTCTGGTGGGACGCAACTATGCCCAACTCGATGCCTGGGGCCAGTTCTGGGATAAGGCTCACCATCTGGTCCTGCCCATCGTCACGCTGGTCGTCATCAGCGTCGGTTCCCTGATGCGTTATACTCGTACCAATATGCTGGAGGTCCTCAATGCGGATTATATCCGTACGGCGCGCGCCAAGGGCCTCAGTGAGCGCAAGGTCATCTATCACCACGCGTTCCGCAACACACTGATCCCCCTGGTCACCATCATCGGCGGTTCGCTGCCCGGTCTGTTCTCCGGCGCCTTGATCACCGAGACGCTGTATGCCATCCCCGGCATCGGCTATACGTCCTATCAGGCCATGGTCCAGGGCGACATCCCGTTCTCCATGTTCTATCTGGTGTTCATGGCGATCCTGACACTGGCCGGCAACCTGATCGCCGACATTCTGTACGCCGTGGTCGATCCGCGGGTACGCATCGCGTAAGGGAAGGGGGTCAACACAGTGGACGAAAAGAAAACCAACACCGCGCCCCAGGGCGAGGAGCAGCAGTATTCCCTGAGCGATGACCGCCGTGTCAAGGTCCTTTCCCCCGGCATGCTGGTCATGAAGCGCTTCATCCGCAACCGCCTGGCGGTCACCGGACTGAGCATTCTGGTCTTCATGTTCGTGTTCTCCTTCATCGGAGGACTGGTGTCTCCCTACGGACAGGACGAGTTCTTCTACCGCGACGAGCCTATCAGCCGTGAGTTCGCCGCCGTCGTGGAAAACAGCGAGTTCCGTTATGCCGCCAACGACAGCAGCAAGTTCAGCTCCGCCGTGCAGGCGCAGGTGATGCTGGCGATCCAGAAGAACAGCACCGCATTCACCTATCACGATGTCGCCTATGAGATGACCAGGGAGGGCGACGACTTCTACAGCGTCACCTCTGACGGCGCCTTGGTGGGCATCGCCTATAAGGATATCGTCACCTCCTCCGACGGCAAGACCAAGCTGAGCTTCGACCTGATTTACGGCGCCCTCAAGACCTATCTGGGCGTAGAGGAGCATGCCGAGCCGACAGAGCCGACTGAACCCGCAGCGCCTACCGAGCCGACTGAACCTGCAGAGCCGACAGAGCCTGCCGAGCCCGTTGAGCCGACTGAACCTGCAGAGCCGGCAGCGCGGTCCGGCGAGTTCGAAGCCGACGGCGTCACCTATGAGGTGGACGAGAACGGCAACGTCCTGCAAAACGGCAGTGAAGTCGCCTATATCACCCGCTATGTGGTGCAGGCTGTCATGCCAGACGTGACCCTCTCCCGTGACTTCAAGGAGCGCCTGATCGAGGCCATCCAGAATGGCCAGACCGAGTTCTCTTACACCGACGCATCCCTGATCGTGGAGGAAGATGAGGCTGCCGAGTCTGCGGAGGGCGAGGGCAGCGGCATCGAAACAGACGATGAGAGTACACCGGAGGGTACCACCCCCGTCAGCGCTACCGCTGAGTACACCATCACCCACGACCCGCTCCATCACAACTGGTCCGTCCGCCAGGAGCAGGTCTCCCGCCAGTATGACAGCTATTCCCAGCCCAACAGCAAGCATTGGCTGGGCACCGACAAGTACGGCATGGATATGCTGACCCGCCTGATGTATGGCGGCCGCGTGTCTCTGCTGATCGGCTTCATCGTCGTCATCATCGAGACGGTGATCGGCGTCATCTTCGGTGGTATCTCCGGTTATTTCGGCGGTTGGGTGGACAACCTGATCATGCGTATCGTGGATATCTTCTACTGCATCCCCTCCATGCCCATCATCATCATCCTGGGTGCGGCCATGGATGCCCAGCGCGTGGATCCCACCATCCGAATGGTATACCTGATGCTGATCCTGGGCTTCCTGGGCTGGGCCGGTATCGCTCGTCTGGTCCGCGGTCAGATCCTCTCTCTGCGTGAGCAGGAGTATATGACCGCCACAGAGGCCTGCGGCATCAGCGTCTCCCACCGCATCTTCCGCCACCTGATCCCCAACGTGATCCCGCAGTTGATCGTCAACTGCACCATGGGTCTGGGCTCCGTCATCATCATGGAGGCCACGCTGTCCTTCCTGGGTCTGGGCGTCAAGTTTCCCTTCGCATCCTGGGGCAACATCATCAACGACGTCAACAACACCCACGTGCTGACAAACTACTGGTTCATCTGGATCCCCGCCGGCACCCTGCTGCTGCTCACCGTTCTGGCCTTTAACCTGGTGGGCGACGGACTGCGCGACGCGTTCGATCCCAAGATGAAGCGCTGAGGGAGGGGATTCACATGGCTAAGAAAAACAACGACGGATATCTGTCTGCGAAGGAGTCCCGCCGGATCTCCAGAGAAAACCGCAAGATTACCAACCAGCTGGAGAAGAAATACAAGCGCAAGAACGTGCCAGAGAGCGAGTACCTCACCCAGATGCATGACCCGGCCAATGCGCTGGAGATCGAGAATCTCCACACTTTCTTCTTCAGCGATGTGGGTACTGTCCACGCAGTGGACGGCATCACCTTCGACGTGCCCACCGGCAAGACCGTGGGCGTGGTGGGTGAGTCCGGCTGCGGCAAGTCTGTGACCAGCCTGTCCATCATGCAGCTGCTGCAGCGGCCCCAAGGCCAGATCGTGGAGGGCGAGATCCGCCTGAACTTGGGCAACGGCAAGGCCTATGACATCGCCAGGACCCCCATCGAGCAGATGCAGCACCTGCGCGGCAACTTCATCTCCATGATCTTCCAAGAGCCCATGACCAGCTTGAATCCGGTGTTCCGTATCGGCGCCCAGGTGGACGAGGTCATCGCCCTGCACGACGGCTCCGGCATGTCCGCAGCGGAAATCAAGCAGCGCACCATCAAGCTGCTGGAGATGGCTGGCATCGCCAACAGCGAGGGCGTCTATATGATGTTTCCCCATGAGCTCTCCGGCGGTATGCGCCAGCGCGTCATGATCGCCATGGCGCTGTCCTGCAACCCCAAGCTGATCATCGCCGATGAGCCCACCACGGCGCTGGACGTGACCATCCAGGCCCAGATTCTGGACCTGCTGCGCAACCTGAAGGACCAGATCAACTCCTCCATCATGCTGATCACCCATGACCTGGGCGTGATCGCGGAGATGGCGGACTACGTGGTGGTCATGTATGCCGGCCGCATCGTGGAGAAGGGCACCGCGGAGGAGATCTTTGCCCACCCCGCCCACCCCTATACCATCGGCCTGATGGCCTCCAAACCCGTGGTCGGCAAGCGGGTGGACAAGCTCTATTCCATCCCCGGCAAGGTGCCCAATCCCATCAACATGCCGAACTACTGCTACTTCAAGGACCGCTGTGAGATGTGCGTGGAGGGCTGCGACGGCGCCTATCCCTATGAGGTACACCTGTCTCCCACCCACACGGTCACTTGCTATCGCTACTATAACGAAGGAAAGGTGGGTGAATAAGTATGGCTAAGGCTGCCAACCAGTTCGAGGATCCCAATTTCACTCCCATCACTTATGATCCCCAGTATCTTCTGCAGGTCAACGGCCTGAAGAAGTATTTCCCCATCAAGAGCGGCATGATCTCCCGCACGGTGGGCTATGTCAAGGCCGTGGACGGCGTTACCTTCAACCTCAAGCGCGGCACCACCATGGGTCTGGTGGGCGAGTCCGGCTGCGGCAAGACCACCACCGGCCGCACTATCCTGCGCCTGTACGACACCAAGACCGCCGGTCAGGTGCTGTTCAACGGCCAAGAGGTCTATGACCTCAGCCCCAAAGAGATGCGCGCCATGCGCACCAAGATGCAGATCATTTTCCAGGACCCGTTCTCTTCGCTGCAGCCCCGTATGCCCATCGGTGAGATCATCGGTGAGGCGGTGCGCGAGCACAACCTGGTGTCCAAGGAGGAGTTTGACGACTACATCGACCAGGTCATGGACAACTGCGGTCTGCAACCCTTCCACAAGGACCGCTATCCCCATGAGTTCTCCGGCGGTCAGCGCCAGCGCATCTGTATCGCCCGCGCCTTGGCCCTGAACCCGGACTTTGTGGTCTGCGACGAGCCGGTCTCCGCGCTGGACGTGTCCATTCAGGCGCAGATCATCAACCTGCTCAATGACATCCAGGAGAAGTACAAGCTGACCTATCTGTTCATCTCCCACGACCTGTCAGTGGTGGAGCATATCTCCGACCAGGTGGGCGTCATGTATCTGGGCAACCTGGTGGAGTACGGCGCCACGGAGGACATCTTCCGCAACCCGCTGCACCCCTACACCAAGGCCCTGTTCTCCGCTATCCCAGTGCCGGATCCCACCGTCAAGATGAACCGCATCGTGCTGGAGGGCTCCATCCCGTCCCCGGCCAACCCGCCCAAGGGCTGCAAGTTCCACACACGCTGCGCCAACTGCATGGAGTGCTGCAAGGAAGTGGAGCCGGAGCAGAAGGAGATCGAGCCGGGCCACTTTGTGGTCTGCCACCTGTATGACAACTGATCGACATGGCACGGAACAAGCGCTACGATGACGATGACGGCCGCACCGTGGCCGACATGAGCGGCGTCTCCCGCCCCAATCTGCTGGGCTTCCGGCGGATGGACGAGGCGCCGGCGCAGCCCGCTGCGGCACCGCAGGAGGAGCCAGAGGAGGATCGCCCCTGGGACACCTCCGGCCGGTTTACACGGGAGGAGCGGCGCGCCTATATCTTCGGCGCGCTGGGCGCTTCGCTGCTGATCGGACTGGCCTTTGCCGTGGGCATCGCCGTCGTGATCCTGTTGATCGGTCACTACCTGTTCTGAGGGAATGAGACAAAGAGAGAGCTGTGCATCGCACAGCTCTCTCTTTGTCATGTAAACGATCCGCCCGTCTTACAGCGTTTCGAACAGATCTTCCTCGCTGCGGTACTGATCGTGCAGCGGGGCGGGAACCGCATCTTCGGCGGCGTAGCCGATGGGCAGCAGGGCGGAGACCCGCAGGTTGTCGGGCAGATTCAGCACCTGCCGCACCTGCTCGTCGCTGAACATGCCCACCCAGCAGGAACCCAGACCCAGCTCCCAGGCTTCCATCATCATATGAGTGCACACGATGGCGGCATCTGTCTCACCGGACTGATAGCCGGGCATCAGCTTGTTGTGCCAGGCCACCTCCGGGTCATAGCAGACCACCAGGATCACCGGCGCGCCGAAAGTGCACTTGCACACGGAGGCCAGCTTGGCACGGGCCTCTTCACTCTCCACCACGTAGACTTTCTGGGGCTGGTTGTTGTGGGCGGTGGGGGCCAAACGGGCGACAGACCGGATAGCGGCCAGCTTTTCCTCCTCAATGGGCTTGTCCATGTAGCGGCGCACCGAATAGCGGGCCGCCGCCAGATCCATAAATGACATAAAGTACTTCTCCTTTACAGTTATTGTATGATCTGTGGAGCGGGGCGATTTGCGGAAGCAGATCGTCCCACTCTTGTCAGTATAGCACAAAAAAATTCATTCGTCGAGAGAAATTTCCAAACGCAGAGACATAGTCTGTTTTCTGCCGAGGCGGCAGATGCCCCTTGCCAGCGGCGGCAAAAGCGGGTATAATAGGCAGCGGTATCGGATCGATCCCGCGCTCTGCGGGGGTATTGTGGAAGGTGTTTTCTTGTGAAAATCAGAGATTTGCTGGAGAGGATCCCCTATACGCTGGTGCAGGGAGGCCTGGATGCGGAGGTCACCGGTCTGTGCCACGACAACCGCAAGCTGCTGCCGGGCGACGTATTCATCTGCTTTCGAGGGTTTCGCTTCGACTCCCATGCGATCGTGGGCGATGTAGCGGCAGCCGGTGCCGTCCTCATTGTGACAGAGCAGGAAGTGGATCTGTCCTCCGTACCGGAGTCGGTAACGGTCATCCGGGTGGAGGATACCCGCCGCGCCAACCCGCTGCTGGCCGCGGCCTTTTACGGCCACCCGGCCGAGCGTCTCACCACCGTGGCCGTCACCGGCACCAAGGGCAAGACCACGTCCACCCATATGATGGCGGATATCCTGCGGGCCGCCGGCTGTAAAACCGGCACCATCGGCTCCAGCGGCGCTGTGCTGCCGGATGCGCCGGAGACCGCAGCCATCCACGGGGCGGAGCGTTTTCACGCCATTCCCTGCGCAGAGACGTCCGGCTACGTCACCTACAAGCTGTCCAACACCACGCCGGACGCCATGGAGCTACAGATGTATCTGGCCATGATGGTGGCCGCCGGCTGCACCCACGCGGTGATCGAGGTGTCCTCACAGGCCATGAAGCAGCACCGGGCGGGCGGCATCACCTTTGACTACGGCATCTGGACCAACATCGAAACCGGCGACCATATCGGCCCTAATGAGCACAAGGACTTTGACGAGTACATGCGCTGCAAGGCGGCCATGCTGAACCAGAGCCGCATCGGCTTTGTAAATCTGGATGACCCGTATGTGGAGTCTTTTTTGCGCTATGTGAAGCTGGCCAACAGCAGTGAGGTGAAACAGCTTTACACATACGGGCAGAACCCGGATGCGGACTATCGCAGTTCCGATTTACAGAGCGTCTATGACGAGGCCTCGCGCCGGCCCGGTATCCGCTTCCGTGTGGATGGCCTGTGCCGCAGGGAGGTGGCGGTGAACATCCCAGGCCACTTTACCATGTACAACGCCCTGGCCGTCACCTGTGTGGCCCATCAGATGGGTATCGACAGCGAGACGGCCAACCGGGCGCTGACCCACATGAAGATCCCGGGCCGGATGGACATCGTCTTTGACAACGGTCATTTTCGCGTCTGCGTGGACTCGGCCCACAGCGGCTACAGCACCCGCAACCACTTGCAGGGACTGCGAGAGTATCATCCCCGGCGGCTGGTGTGCGTGTTCGGCGCCGGCGGCAACCGGGCAGTGGCCCGGCGCTTCGAGATGGGGGAGGCCAGTGCCGAACTGGCGGATATCAGCATCGTCACCTCTGAGCATAATCGCTTTGAGCCTTTCGAACGGATCTCCGCCGACATCGTCACCGGCATCCATCGGGCTGAGGAGGCTCTGGGCCGCAGCGTCGACTATCTGGTGATCCCCGACCGCAAGGAGGCCATCCGCTACGCCCTGACCCACGCCGAGGAGGGAGACGTCATCACCATCCTGGGACTCGGCAGCGACACATACCAGGAGGAGAACGGCGTCAAGCACTACCACAGCGACGCCAAATTCGTCCGCCAGACGGCCCACGAGTTGGGCATGGATCGGTAAAACGCTATATAACCCGCCCCGGCGCCAGGCGCCGGGGCGGGTTTTTGATGCCCGGCGCGGGAACGACACCGCGGGTGCCGCCGGGGCATAGAATGGCTGGCAGGGCCATTGCCCTGCGATAATACAAACGGCGCAGCTGCGGGCTGCGCCTGACAACAGGAGGTATTTCTCTTGGCAATCTTCACCAATCAAGCGATGCTCTCCTACAACGGGAGGTCCATTCACTCCAATGTTACCACCGGGGAGATACTGGAGGTGGTCGCCGTCTACAAGACAGCCGTATCCGCCGGTTATGAGCCCGGCGGCCGGGTGACCTACGCCGTCAGCCTGGTCAACTCCGGCGACATCGCCGTCTCCGGCTTCACCGTCAGCGACGACCTGGGCGGTTACACCTTTGACGGCGATACGCTCTATCCGCTGTCCTATGTGGAGGGCAGCCTGGTCTGCCTGGTCAACGGCGTGAGGGAGACGGTACCCGCCGTGACGGCCGGCCCGCCGATGACCGTTAGCGGCATCGACCTGCCCGCCGGCGGCAGCGCTGTGCTGATCTACGAGGCGCAGGCCACAGCCTATGCGCCGTTGGGCATTGATGCGGAGATCAGCAACACCGTAACGGCTGCGGGCACCGGCATTGCCGCGCCGCTGACGGCCACGGCCGCAGTGAGTGCGGATATGGCGCCGCGGCTCTCTATCACCAAATCCGTCAGCCCCGATACGGTGGTGGGCAATTCGGAGCTCACCTATACCTTTTTGATCCAGAACACCGGCGACGAGGCCGGCGCAGACGCCGGTGTGGCAATCACCGACACATTTGACCCGGTGCTGGAGAACCTGATGGTGCTGCTCAACGGCACACCGATGAGCAGCACAGGTTACACCTATGACGGGAGCACCGGCGTCTTTGCCACCGACAGCGGCGCGATAATCGTGCCGGCGGCCGTCTTTGCCCAGAACTCCGACGGCACCTGGATGACTACGCCTGGCGTCGCAGAGTTGACGGTCAGCGGCACCATCTGACTGCGCTGCCTCCTGCAAATGTGAAGCACATCAGAGAGGGGGCGCCGGCGTCGCCGGCGCCCCCGTGCATGGAGCGGCAGGGGAGTGCAGGCGGTGCGCCGGGATCTCATAAAAACGCCCGCAGATCCACCGCCAGTTGCTCCTCCAGCCGGATCAGCCGTTTGGCGAAATCCTTGGAGCGCTCGTCCGCCGCCGCGTACTGGTTGAGGTAACGGCTGAGGGACTTGACACCCATGTTGCACCCGTCGGTCATCAGGTCGGCGATGGTGTGGTCTGAGTCGTGCATCACCAGCTTGACATGGGTCATGACCCAGGACATTTTCTGGGCAACGGGGCTGGGGGACTTGCCTTCATCCCGGTACCGGTCCAGCAGTTCCTGCATTTCCCGGCGCAGCCTCTCGTGCTCTTGTCTGCTCGTTTCCAGGAGTTTTTTCAGTGGATCTGCGTGCGCATAGGACAGCACATCGTCGATGGAGGAGACACCCATCTTCACCCCGGCGTCACACTCCCGCAGGAGTTTGATGGTATCTGGCTCGATCATAACAGCACCGCATCCTTTCCCTTAATATGGCTCTATAACAGAGTATGGCCCGCTGCACCGGCGTCTATCCAAAAAGCAGCAAGGTGCCCGAAAGCGTCTCGCTGTCTTGAAGCGGATCATGGGCCGGAAACCGGGAAAGCGAAGTATCATCGGGCAGAATGATCGTTGGTGCGTCCGGAAAAGAAAGGAAGCCCGGCGCTTAAGCGCCGGGCTTCCTTCGGATCTTTCCTTTTGTACCGGCCGATGGCCTGCCTGTCAGTCTTCTTCCGGTGCGAGTTCAAGGGAGGGATTCTTCGGGGGCATGAGCTTGGAGAATATCAGGAAAAAGATGAGACCAACCACAAGTCCCGGAATAATGGGCTGGCTGAACGCCTTGTAGAAGGGCATGCCCTCCTTGGCAATTTTTTCGAGGTAAACGACCACGATAGAGCCGCTGACCACGGAGGCGATGGTGCCCGCCAGCGAGCCGCCCTTCCAGTAGTGGCCCAGCACATAGGGGAAGAACGTGCCGGCCGCGCGAAGGGTGAACGCAAAGGTGAGGATCGCGATGAGGCTTGCGGGGTTGAAGAGCGCCGCGGCCATGGCGATGAGGCTCACAGCGACCATGGTGATCCGTGTGACGCGCATGACCTCTTTGTTGTCCGCTTCAGGCTTCAGAACGGCGCGGTAGATATCGTTCGCAAAGATGGAACCGGCGCCCAGCAGGTCGGAGTCGGAGGAGGACATGGTGGCCGAAATGATACCGGCAAACAGCAGACCACAGATCAGCGCGGGCATGGTGCGCACGGCAAGAACGGGAAGGGCATAGCGCGCGCCGACATCGGCGAATTCCTCGGCGCTGAAGATGCCCATGTTCATCAGAGCGAGGGTGATGATACCGAGGATCGCGGGCACGAAGGCATAGATGAAATTGATGACGGCTGCCAGGATGGAGCCCTGCCGCGCGGCCTTGCCGTCACGGGCGGCATAGTACCGGGAGACAGCCTCCTGCCCGACAGTGAATGTCGCCACATACATGATGACAAGTGAGACGACAGCCATGGGGCTGTAGCCCTTGAACATGTCGAATGTCTCAGGCGGCACATTGGCGACGACGCTGTCCCAGCCGCCGGCGGTTTGCAGCGCAAAGGGAATTGCGATAATCATGCCGATCACGATCATAAAGACCTGCACAAAGTCCGTCATGGTGACGCTCCACAGACCACCCATCACGGAATATGCGGTAACGATGACGGCGACAATGACGATGGCCGGCTTATACCCGATCCCGAGCATGGTGGAGAGGATGGTGGCTGAGGCCACGAACTGGCCCTCAGTCAGGCCGATCAGGGGAATGAGCATGATGATGGCGGTGATGACGCCGGCGCTCTTGCCGTAACGTCTGCGGAAGTACTCCGGCACGGTCTTTACGCTTGCCGCCCGGAATTTCGGCGCCAGGAACGTCAGGATGACAAAAGCGAGGCCCATCGTGATGATGTACCATGCGGAAGAGAGGCCATGGTTCTGCATGCCCTGCTGCACGACGCCCAGTGAACTGCCGCCTCCGATCTCCGTTGCGGCGAGGGTGCCCGCCATCAGGAAGGGCCCCAGCCGCCGTCCGGCGACCATGAAGTCGGTGTTCGAGTTGATGCGCCTGGAGGAATACCAGCCGATCCACAGCATGAACAGCATGTAAGCGACCACGACGGCAATGATGATTCCGTTGGCCATGGGGATTCTCCTTTCTCCTACGAATTATTGGCAAGGGATGGAAAAAAGATAACAGATTCCAGGCCGGATTGTCAAGTAGCAAGCGGGAAACGGCACAGGGTGAATAGAAAAATCCGGACAGATATTCTGTGAGAATGTCTATCCGGATCTGGCCAGAGTAAATATATGGGAATTGACGCATTCAAAGCAGAAAGAGGCAGCGCCTGCCTAAAAAGAAAGCGTCGTCGCGAACGATACAAAGTCCGCGACGACGATGGTCGGAGTGGGGGGACTTGAACCCCCGGCCTCTTGGTCCCGAACCAAGCGCGCTACCGGCTGCGCTACACCCCGAAAGCCTTTCTATTATATGCGCTATCCATCGCCGTGTCAAGTGAAATTTCCTCGTTCTACACCCCGCCGCAGACCCGTATACTGCAATGAAATGCGGCAGCGGGGGAGGGTGAAGCATGGCCGGAGAGCGATGGAACGAGTGGCGGCAGCCGGCGCGCGGGGAGCGGCGGACAATACGCCGGACAGGAGATGCCGGCACACGGCGTGCCGGAGGATCGATGCCGGAAGAGCGCAGCAGTGGGCGGCGGATGCGGCAGATGGCTGTCAGCGCCGTGCTGTTGCTGCTGGTAGTCACGGTGAAGCTGGCCCTGCCGGACGTGATGGAGCAGTATCGGCAGCAGCTTCTGAGTCTGCTGGGGGAGGACACCGATTTTGCGGCGGCCTTCTCCTCGGTGGGGCGGATCGTGGCGCCGGAAGGAACGGTGGGCGAGGCCCTCAATGACGCCTACGTGGCAGTCTTCGGCAGTCAGAACAGTGTGGAGGATGCCGCTACCCCGGAAGGGCGGCGGCCGGAAGCAGGTGCGCCAGAGGAAACAGCAAGCGCCGATGACACAGCCGTCTACACGGCGGAGACGACCCCGGCCAATGTGTGCCTTACCCAGCAGGTGTTAGGCTTCGCCTATGCCGCGCCGGTCAGCGGGGAGATCACAGACGGCTTCGGCTTCCGGGAGCACCCGATCCTGCAGAAGCAGAAGTTTCACTACGGTGTGGACATCGCCGCCGAGAGCGGTGCGGTGATCCGTGCCTTTGCCGCCGGTACGGTGACGGTGGTGGCGGAGAGCAGCGATTTGGGTAAGTATGTGGAGGTGCTGCACGAGGGCGGCGTTACCAGCCTGTACGCCCACTGCAGCGCAATCACCGCTTCCTCCGGCCAGCAGGTGGCCCTGGGCGATCCCATCGCCGAGGTGGGGGAGACGGGCCAGACCACCGGGTCCCATCTGCACTTTGAACTGCAGAGGGGCAGCGTCTATCTGAATCCCGTCTACTATGCGGCGCCGTAGAGAGCTGTCGCTGTCTGTATCGCCGTTGACGGCGCCGGTATGGGCGTTGTTTGCGCTGCTGTCCTCTCCGGTGGTGCTGGTGGCGCTGTTGGCGGCCGCCGCGCCCCATGAGCTGGGTCATTGGGCGGTGCTGCGGTGCTTCGGTGGCCGGGTGTCCCGGCTGCGGATCACCCCCTTCGGTGCGGAGATGGTCATCGCCGACACGGCCCGGATCTCCTACGGCGCGGAGCTGCTGACGGCGCTGGCAGGACCGGCGGCAAACCTGCTGTTGGCTCTGGTACTGGGCGCAGCGGGCGGCGGGTGGCCGTTGCTCTATGTGTTCGCCGGTGCCCAGCTGGTGCTGGGCGTGTTCAATCTGCTCCCGGTGCCGCCGCTGGATGGCGGGCGTCTGCTGTGGCTGGCGGCGGCGTGGCTCACCGAGCCGTTTACGGCGGACCGGATCGTCGCGGCGGTGGGCGTGCTGACGGCGGCGGCGCTGACGGCAGGCGGAGTCCTGCTGCTGCGTGAGGGCAGCAGCCCCTTCTTACTGCTGGGTGCGGCGGGACTGTTGCTGTCGGCCCTGCGGGAAAAGGGACTTGTCAAACGCGGCGCGGCACGGTAAAATAAGCTGTCAAGGCGTATTTTACCGACAGGAGAATCCAACGTGGACAAGAGATTGGAACGCATTCTGCCCCGTGTGCAGAAACCGGCGCGCTACGTAGGCGGAGAATATAACGCGGTGGTCAAGGAGCTGGCGGATGTGGATACCCGCATCGCCTTCTGCTTCCCCGACACCTATGAGATCGGCATGTCCAACCTGGGCATGCGAATCCTCTACGGCGTTATGAACGAAATGCCCGGGGTCTGGTGCGAGCGGGTCTTCGCCCCCTGGGGCGACATGGAGGAGGAGATGCGCCGCGCCGGCATGCCGCTGTTTGCCCTGGAGTCCGGCGATCCCATCACGCATTTCGATATTGTGGCCTTCTCCGTGGGCTACGAGATGGCCTTCACAACCATTTTGAACATGCTGGATCTGGCGGGTATCCCTCTCCGCAGCGCCGACCGTACCGGCCTGACGCCGTTGGTGGTCGCCGGCGGCACCGCCATGTACAACGCCGAGCCCGTGGCCGAGTTCATCGACGTCGTGTCCATCGGCGAGGGAGAGGACGTTATCGTGGAGCTGGTGGAGCTGCACCGCCAGGCCCGGCGGGAGGGCTGGAGCAGAGAGGAGCTGCTGCGCCGTGCTGCCCGGCTGCCGGGGCTCTATGTGCCCTGTCTCTACGACGTAACCTATCATGACAACGGTACCGTGCGGGCGATCACCCCCCGGGACGGCGCGCCGAAGGTAGTCACCAAGCGGATTGTGCAGGATATGGACAAGTCCTATTTCCCGGTAAAGACCATCGTGCCATCCACGGAGATCGTGCAGGACCGGGTCACGCTGGAGCTCTTTCGCGGCTGCATCCGCGGCTGCCGGTTCTGCCAGGCAGGGTATGTCTACCGCCCGGTGCGCAGCCGCAGCCGGGAACTCTGTGCCCGCTACGGTATGGAGTCCTGCAACGACTCCGGCTATCAGGAGGTGACGCTGTCCTCCCTGAGCACCAGCGACTATCCGCCCCTGACGGAGCTGTGCGATGAGCTGGAGGACTTCTGCGCCCAACGCCATGTGAACCTGTCACTGCCGTCCCTGCGGGCGGACAACTTCTCCATGAATCTGATGCAGCGGCTGGCCAGGGGCCGTAAATCCGGCTTGACCTTCGCTCCGGAGGCGGGCACCCAGAGGCTGCGGGACGTGATCAACAAGAACGTGACGCAGGAGGAGCTGCTGCGCTCCTGCCGCACCGCCTTTGCCGGCGGCTACAACGCAGTAAAGCTCTACTTCATGCTGGGCCTGCCCACCGAGACGGACGAGGACGTGCTGGGCATCGCCGACATCGCCGGGCGCGTCATGCATGAATGGCGGGAGGCCGCCCCCAACAAAAGCCGCGGCGTCCGCATCACCGTGTCTACATCCTGGTTCGTACCCAAGCCACATACTGCCTTCCAGTGGGAGCCCCAGATAACCCGCGAGGAGTACGAGCGGCGTGTGAAGCTGCTGAGGGAGGCCATCCACACCAAAACCGTCACCTATAACTGGCACGACAGCGCTACCAGCGTCATCGAGGCGGTGTTGGCCCGGGGCGACCGGAAACTGTGTAAGGTATTGGAAACAGTGTGGCGTAAAGGCGGAAAGCTTGATGCTTGGGAGGAGTATTTCTCCTTCGAGCGCTGGCAGGAGGCCTTCGCCGAATGCGGTGTGGACCCGGCCTTTTACGCCAACCGCCGCCGGGAAAAGGACGAGGTGATGCCCTGGAGCATGATCTCCAGCGGCGTCACGGAGGAGTATCTCTGGCGGGAGAGCGAGCGGGCCCGGCAGGGCGTCACCACGCCGGACTGCCGCACCCGGTGCGGCGGCTGCGGCGCCAACCGGCTGGTAGGAGGGACGTGCCATGTCTAAGCTGCGCCTGTTGTTCGTCAAGGAGGCCCAGGCCGCCTACATCTCCCATCTGGATCTGCTGCGCACCTTCCAGCGGGCCTTCCCGCGGACGGGGCTGGAGATCAGACACTCCCAAGGCTACCACCCCCATCCCATCCTCTCCATCGTGCTGCCGCTGCCGGTGGGACAGAGCAGCGTCTGCGAACTGCTGGATTTTGAGGTGACCCAGGACACCGACGGTGCCGGCATTGCGGAGAAGCTGAACACCGGCATGCCCAGCGGGCTGCGTGTGCTGGCGTGCTACGAGGCCAGGCGGCCCGTGCGGGAGCTGGCGTATCTGCGGTGCGATGTGGAGCTGGAATATGACGCCGGCGTGCCGGAGGGGGCCGCAGAGGCGCTGCGGACGCTGTTTGCCCGGCAATCGCTGGTGATCCAGAAGCGCACCAAGCGCAGGGAATTGGCGGACGTGGACATCGCCCCGCTGATCCGCCGCATCGCGCTGGCGGAGGAAGAGAGCCTCCTTCGGGCCGACGTGACCGTGCAGGCCCAGAACCCCGGGCTGAACCCCCAGCTGCTGGGTGCGGCCATCGAGCGGTATCGGCCGGAGCTGGCGCCGGACTTCATCCGGGTGCGCCGCAGGGCGATCCTGGACGCGGAGGAACGGGATTTCCGCTGAAATATCCAAAAAGCGGAGAAAAATGCAAAATAACACTTGCATTTACTCCGGGATTGTGGTATTCTTTTACGGCATGAAAAAAGGGCGGTCCTCTGCCGTCGGCGCAAAGCTGTGCGCCGCAGAGATGGCGGCATGAACGCCTATGATACAGGAGGAAAAGAACATGGATCTCGTCAAGGCATTGAATGAAAAACAGCTGCGCACCGACGTGCCGCAGGTGGAAGTGGGCGACACCGTGCGCGTCCACGTGAAGGTCAAGGAGGGCTCCCGCGAGCGTATCCAGGTCTTCGAGGGCATCGTGATCGCCAAAAAGCACGGCGGCATCGAGGAGACCATCACCGTCCGCCGCATCTCTTACGGCGTCGGTGTGGAGAAGGTGTTCCCCATCCACTCCCCGTCCATCGCCACCATCGAGACGGTGCGCCACGGCTACGTCCGCCGCGCCAAGCTGTATTATCTGCGTGACCGCGTCGGCAAGGCCGCCAAGGTCCGCGAGAAGCTGTAAGCGTTCGAAGGCTATGAAGACCGCCCACATCTGTGGGCGGTTTTTCTTTCCTTTTGGCGAGATCTGTGGTATAATCGACTGACTGATTATGGAAAGGTGGTGACGTCCGTGCAGATCGAGGGTTTGAGTTGGTTTCCCGGCCACATGACAAAGACGAAACGCATGATCGCCGCGGAGATTGGCCGCATGGACGCCGTCTGTGAGATTTTGGACGCCCGTATCCCCATCTCCTCCCGCAACCCGGATGTGGACGAGATGACGGCGGGCAAGCCGCGGCTGGTGGTGCTGAACCGGGTGGATCAGGCCGATCCGAAGGAGACGCGCCGCTGGGCGGCCCATTTCCGGGAAATAGGTTATGCCGTGTTGGAGGTCAACGCCAGGGACGGCGGTGGCACGGCCCGGTTCGCCGGCGCCGTGCGGGAGCTGCTGCGGGATAAGATCGCTGCCTGGGAGGCCAAAGGCCAGGTGGGCCGCACCATCCGGGTGATGGTGCTGGGTATCCCCAATGTGGGCAAATCCACCTTCATCAACAAGGTGGCCCGCCGCAAGAGCGCCAGGGCCGAGGACCGTCCCGGCGTGACCCGCAGCAAGCAGTGGGTACCGGTGGATCAGACGCTGGAGCTCCTGGATACCCCCGGCATCCTGTGGCCCAAGTTTGACGATGTGCAGGTGGGTATCCACCTGGCCTTTACCGGCGCCATCAAAGACGACGTGATGGACATCGAGGAGCTGGCCTGTTACCTGATGGAGTGTCTGGGCGCTCACTATGCCGCCGTACTGGCGGAGCGGTACAAGATCAACGCGGAAGAGGGCGACAGCGGCTACGACCTGCTGACCAGGGCGGGCCGCAAGCGCGGCTTCCTCATGCGCGGCGCTGAGGTGGATACTGAGCGCATGGCCCGCATCCTGCTGGATGAATTCCGGGGCGGCAAGCTGGGACGTTTTACACTGGAGACGGTGGAGGACATACAGGCATGAGACAGCTGGAACACCCCTGGTCGCTGGAGGATGCCTGTTTCGCCGGCGGCGCGTCCTGTGTCTGCGGTGTGGACGAGGCCGGCGCCGGCCCGCTGATGGGGCCGGTCTACGCCGCGGCGGTGATCCTGCCGCCGTACCTGGTCATCGAGGGACTCAACGACTCCAAGAAGCTGACGGAAAAGCAGCGTGAGACGCTGTACGGGACCGTTACGGAGCGGGCAGACGCTTGGTCTGTAGCCCGGGTGGAGGCGTGGGAGATCGACGCTACCGATATCCTCAGCGCCCGCATAAAGGCCATGCAGCTGGCCATTGACGGCCTCGACCGGAGGCCTGACATGGCCCTGATCGACGGCAACCGCGATCGGGGAAAAACGGCGGCTGTCACCGTACCCCACATCTGCGTGGTGGGGGGCGACGGCAAGAGCGAGAGCATCGCCGCGGCGTCCATTTTGGCCAAGGTCAGCCGGGACCGCTACGTGACGGAGGTGCTGGACCGGCTGTATCCCCAGTACCAGTTCGCCAGACATAAGGGCTATGGCACGAAGCTCCACTACGATATGCTGGACCGGTACGGGCCCTGTCCTGAGCACCGCATGACGTTTCTGAAGAAGTGGGAGGCCCGGCGATGAGCCGGCAGAGCGGCACCTGGGGCGAGGCCCAGGCGGCATCCTATCTGCGCCGCTGCGGCTATGAGCTGTTGGCCCACAGCTACCGCTGCCGCTTCGGGGAGATCGACCTAGTCGCCCGGAAAGGGCGCACGGTGTGTTTCGTGGAGGTGAAGCTGCGCAGCAACGTGCAGTACGGCCTCCCCCGGGAGGCAGTGACGCCCCGGAAACAGGAGCGGCTGCGCAAGACGGCGCTGTGCTATCTCAGCGAGCACGAACTGGACTGTCCCACCCGCTTTGACGTGGCGGAGATATACACGGACGGCGCCGGCGGTCCGGCCCGCATAGAATATCTGGAAAATGCTTTTTGAGGTGACATATGATCTCCTATTTTGACGCCCATTGCGATACCATCAGCTACTGCCTGGGGGCAGGGGATTCTCTGCGCCGGAGCCGGGGCCATGTGGACCTGGAGCGGGGCCGGACGTTCCGGCGGCGGGGCCAGTTTTTCGCCCTGTACCACGACGCGGCCAAAGCCCCGGCGGACGGCATGTGGGCCCAGTGCTTGCGCCTCCACGACTGCTTTGTGCGTGAGACGGAGAAAAACAGCGACCTGGTGCGCCATTGCCGTACCGGCGGCCAGGTGGACGCGGCCGTGGCGGAGGGCAAGGTGGCGGCGCTGCTCTCCATCGAGGGCGCGGACCTGATCGAATGTGACCCGGAGCGTGTGGAGACTGCGGCAACATGGGGTGTAAAGCTGATAAACCTCACGTGGAACCGCCACAATACCCTCTCCGGTACTAACCGGGAGCAGCCGGAGCGGGGCCTCAGCGAACGGGGACGCGACTTTGTGCATGCGCTGGAACGCTGCGGCATCTATGCCGACGTGTCCCATCTGTCCGACGCGGGCTTTTGGGACCTGGCGGAGATGGCGCAGCGGCCCATCGTGGCCTCACACTCCAACGCCCGTGCCGTCTGTGGTCACAGCCGCAACCTGACCGACGACATGTTCCGGGTCATCCGGGATATGGGCGGCATCGTGGGGCTGAACTTCTGCCCGGATTTTGTGGATGAGGAGCAGCCGTCGCTGGAGATGCTGGTGCGGCATGTGGAGCATTTTCTGGAGCTGGGCGGCGAGAGGACCGTCTGTATCGGCGGTGACCTGGACGGCTGCCTGCCGGAGGCCTCCGGTATCCGCGGCGAGCAGGACGTGCCGTTGCTGTATCAGGCGCTTCAGGCGCGGGGCTATGACGAGTCGCTGCTGGAGGATATCTTCTGGAACAACCTGCGAAAGATCCTGTGAGGGAGGTGCTGTATGGCTCTGTATGCGATGGGTGATCTGCACCTGTCCCTGGGCGGCGACAAGAGCATGGAGGTCTTCGGAGAGGCCTGGCGGGACTATGTGGAGCGGATCCGCGCCGGCTTTTCCCCTCTGCAGGAAGACGATGTGACGGTGCTGTGCGGCGACCTCAGCTGGGGCATGAGCCTGGAGGAGGCGCTGCCGGACCTTCGGTTCATCGACGCGCTGCCGGGGCGGAAGATCCTGATGAAGGGCAACCACGACTTCTGGTGGAACACAGCCGCCAAAATGCGGCGCTTCTTTGCGGACAATGATCTGCACACGCTGGAGATCCTCCACAACAACTGTCTGTGGTACGGCGATATGGCCCTGTGCGGCACCCGGGGCTGGTTCTATGAACTGGAGGGGCCGGAGCGCAGCCACAACGAGAAGATGCTGGCCCGGGAGGCGGGGCGTCTGGAGACGTCGCTGCAGGCGGCGGGCGCGGCGGGAAAGCTGTGCTTCCTCCACTATCCGCCCATCTATCAAGGTTATCAGTGCCCGGAGATCCTGCAGATTCTGATCCGATACGGCGTCGCGGCCTGCTATTATGGACATCTCCACGGGGCCACACAGCGCCGCGCCATGGAGGGGGAGCGGTTTGGCGTGGATTTTTCACTGGTAGCGGCGGATTATTTACAATTTGTTCCCAAAAAAATTTGTGATTGAGGGAAAAAGGTGTGGAAATTGCGCGCCGTTTCTGATATCATATTATACTGCACTGATCAAAAAGAAATCTGCACTGATGGAGATCGGTGCTGAACGGAGGAAAAAGCAATGAGTGTAAAATCCTGTGAGAAGATCGAGAACAGCCATGTGGTCCTGACCGTAGAGGTGGGCGCCGAGGAGTTCGACGCCGCCGTCAATAAGGCGTATCATCAGCAGCGCAGCAAGATCAATGTGCCCGGCTTCCGCCCCGGCAAGGCCCCCCGCAAGATCATCGAGGGCATGTACGGCGCCGAGGTATTCTATGAGGAGGCTGTCAATATCGTTTTGCCCGACGCCTATGATGCCGCTGTGAAGGAGCAGGATCTGCGCGTTGTCGGTTATCCCCAGGTGGAGCTGGAGAAAGTGGGCAAGGAGGGTGCCACATTCAAGTGCACCGTAGCCGTGTATCCCGAGGTGAAGCTGGGCCAGTACAAGGGCCTGGAGGCGCCCCGCGCCGAGGTCAAGGTGATGGCCGCCGACGTCAATGCCCGTCTGAAGGAGATGGCCGACCGCAACGCCCGCCTGGTGAGCGTGGAACGCGCCGTGAAGAAGGGCGACACCGCGGACATCGACTTCGAGGGATTTGACAATGGCGTTCCCTTCGAGGGCGGCAAAGGCGAGAATTTCGACCTGGAGATCGGTTCCGGCAGCTTTGTCCCCGGTTTCGAGGACCAGCTGATCGGCATGAAGGCCGGCGAGGAGAAGGACATCGACATCACCTTCCCGGAGAACTACACCCCCGAGCTGGCCGGCAAGCCCGTGGTCTTCCACGTGAAGGTCAACGAGGTCAAGGTCAAGGAGGTCCCCGCTCTGGACGACGAGTTTGCCAAGGACGTGTCTGAGTTCGATACGCTGAAGGAGCTGAAGGCCGATTTGAAAAAGAAGATCACTGAGGAGCGCAAGGCCGCAGCCCAGAGCGCTTTTGAGGACGCGCTGATGGATAAGGTGGCCGAGGGCATCGAGGCCGAGATCCCCCAGGAGATGCTGGACGAGCAGGCCCGCGCCATGGTGGAGAACCTGAAGTATCAGTTGAGCTCCCAGGGCCTGGGTTATGACCAGTACGTGCAGATGATGGGCGGCGAGGACAAGGTGCTGGCCCAGGCGGCCGAGCCCGCCAGACGCCAGGTGCGCATGGATCTGGCCGTCCGCGCCATCATGGACGCCGAGGGTCTTGAGGCCACTGATGAGGATGTAGAGGCTGAATATGCCAAGATGGCAGATCAGTACGGCATCGACCTGGAGAATGTGAAGAAGTATCTGCGGGCTGAGGACGTGAAGGAGCAGGTGCTGCGTGCCAAGGTCATCCGGCTGGTGGCCGACAGCGCCGTGGCCGTGGCCCCTGAGGAGAAAAAGGCCGAGGAGAAGACTGAGGAGAAGGCTGCAGAATAAAATGCGGCTTTTCGCATGAGAGATCACATAGGGCGGGTATAATCATTTGGTAGCATCAATTTGTACAGGAGGTATTTCCCCATGAGTCTAGTCCCTTATGTAGTAGAGCAGACCAACCGCGGCGAGCGTTCCTATGACATTTTCTCCCGTCTGCTCAACGACCGCATCATCTTCCTGGGCGAAGAGGTCAATGATACCACCGCCAGCCTGGTGGTCGCCCAGCTGCTGTACCTGGAGGCCCAGGACCCCGACAAGGACATCCAGATGTACATCAACAGTCCCGGCGGCTCCGTCACCGCAGGCATGGCCATCTACGACACCATGCAGTATATCAAGTGCGACGTGTCCACCATCTGCATCGGTATGGCCGCCAGTATGGGCGCGTTCCTGCTGAGCTCCGGCGCCAGGGGCAAGCGCATCGCGCTGCCCAACGCGGAGATCATGATCCACCAGCCCTCGGCCGGTACCCAGGGCAAGGTGACGGATATGGAGATCGATGTGGAGCATTTCCTCAAGATCAAGCAGCGCCTGAATAAGATCCTGGCCGAGAACACCGGCAGGACGCCGGAGCAGGTCAAGTCCGACTCCGAGCGCGACCACTGGATGGCCGCCGAGGAGGCAAAGGAATACGGGCTGGTGGACAAGGTCATCTATAAGAGGTAACAGTCATGGCTGATGAGAAAAAGTCCCTGCGGTGCTCTTTCTGCGGCAAGCATGAGTCACAGGTACACCGCATGATCCAGGGACCGGGCGTGCGCATTTGCGACGAGTGTGTGCAGCTGTGCATGTCTATTCTGGACGACGGGTATATGTCGGGCCCCGAGTCGGGCTTTGAGAGCGTTGATCAGCTGCCCACGCCGAAGGAGATCAAGGACGTGCTGGATCAGTACGTCATCGGCCAGGAGGCCGCCAAGATCGCCCTGTCCGTGTCCGTGTACAACCACTATAAGCGCATATACTTCGGCGGCGACGAGGACGTGGAGCTGCAAAAGAGCAATATCCTCATGGTGGGTCCTACCGGCAGCGGCAAGACACTCTTTGCCCAGACGCTGGCCCGGGTGTTGAAGGTCCCCTTCGCCATCGCCGACGCCACCACGCTGACCGAGGCCGGCTATGTGGGCGACGACGTGGAGAACATCCTGCTGCGTCTGCTGCAGGCGGCGGATTTCGACGTAGAGCTGGCCGAGCACGGCATCATCTATGTGGACGAGATCGACAAGATCGCCCGCAAGAGCGAGAACACCTCCATCACCCGTGACGTGTCCGGTGAGGGCGTGCAGCAGGCGTTGCTGAAGCTGTTGGAGGGCACCGTGGCCAACGTACCGCCCCAGGGCGGCCGCAAGCACCCCCACCAGGAGTTCATCCAGGTGAACACCAAAGACATCCTGTTCATCTGCGGCGGCGCCTTCGACGGGCTGGAGAAGATCATCGAGCAGCGCACCGACCGCAAGGGTATCGGCTTCGACGCGGTGGTGGAGAGCAAGGCGGAGCGCCGCACCGGCCAGCTGCTGCAGGAGGTACAGCCCCACGACCTGCTGAAGTTCGGCATCATCCCGGAACTGGTGGGTCGCCTGCCGGTGATCACCGCCCTCAGCGGCCTGAGCCGCGAGGACCTGGTGCGGATCCTCACCGAGCCCAAGAACGCATTGGTCAAGCAGTACAAGAAGCTGCTGGACTATGACGACGTGGAACTGGAGTTCCAGCCGGAGGCGCTGGAGGCGGTGGCCGATAAGGCCATCGAGCGCAACATCGGTGCCCGCGGCCTGCGTGCCGTCATGGAGGGGATCCTGACCCGGATCATGTATGACATCCCGTCGGACCCCACCATCGAGGCGGTGACCATCACAGCCGACTGCGTGAGGAACGGAGCGGCGCCGCTGGTGCGGCACAATCCCGACAAGGCCACACGCCGGGCCAGGATCAAAACCGGCAAGGGCGAGAAAGACGCCGTATCGGCCTCGTAACGGAGCGGAAACAGGGGAGGGGCACTGATGCCGCTCCCCTGGCTTTTATCCGAAATGTAAGGAGAGACCCATGGAATTGACGACGTTGAACATACCGGTCGTCGCCCTGCGGGGCATGACCGTTTTTCCGGAGATGACCACCAGCTTCGATGTGGAGCGGGAGATCTCCATTTATGCGCTGGAGCGTGCCATGGACAGCGACCACCGCATCTTCCTGGTGACCCAGCGTGAGATCGGCACCCAGCTGCCGGAGGAGAGCGACCTCTTCACCGTGGGCACCGTGTGCCGCATTCTGCACCTCATCAAGACCTCGGACAGCTCCGTCCGCCTGGTGGTGGAGGGGGAGCATCGGGCCCGGCTCCACCGGCTGTGGCAGGTGCGCCCGTTCCTGCAGGCCAATGTGGAGCTGCTGGAGGAGGATTTCCCCGGCAAGCACACCGACCGGGTGGAGGCGCTGCTGCGGCAGACCTATTCCATCTTCAGCGCCTATCGGGAGCTGGTACCTAACCTGAGCGACGAGTTGGTGTCCGCCATTCTGGATGGCCGGGAGCCCGGTCGCCTGGCCGACTACATCGCCCAGAACATCACCCTGCGCCACACGGACCGCCAGCGTGTGCTGGAGGAGCTGCATCCGGTCCGCCGCCTGGCTTTGGTCAATGAGATCCTGGCCCGCGAGGTGGATGTGATCTCCATGGAACTGCGGCTGGAGCAGCGGGTGCGGGAGCGGGTCTCCCGCGTGCAGAAGGACGCCATTTTACGGGAGCAGGTGAAGGTTCTGCGCCAGGAACTGGGCGAGGACGACGACGAGGAACTGAACGAGTACGCCGAGAAGATCGAGCGGGCAAAGCTGACGGAGGAGGTCCGCAAGAAGCTGCTGAAGGAGTTGGACCGCCTGGGCAAGCAGCCCTACGGCAGCGCGGAGGGCGCCGTCATCCGCAACTACCTGGATGTGTGCCTGGATATTCCCTGGAACCGGCGCACCCGCGACCGGGCCGATGTGGAGCGGGCCAGAAAGATCCTGGACCGGGATCACTACGGCTTGGACAAGGTGAAGGAGCGCATCCTGGAGTTTATCGCCGTGCGGCAGATCAATCCGGACGCCAAGGGGCGGATCCTCTGCCTGGTGGGTCCTCCCGGCGTGGGCAAGACCTCTGTGGCTATCTCCGTGGCCAAGGCCATGAACCGCAAGCTGGCCCGGTTGAGCCTGGGCGGCGTGCGGGATGAGGCAGATATCCGCGGTCACCGCAAGACGTATATCGGCGCTATGCCCGGCCGCATCATCGAGGCGCTGACCCGGGCTGGCAGCATGAACCCGCTGCTAGTGCTGGATGAGATCGACAAGCTGGGCAGCGACATGCGGGGCGATCCCGCCGCCGCACTGCTGGAGGTGCTGGACAGCGAGCAGAACAACAGCTTCCGCGACCACTTTGTGGAGCTGCCGGTGGATCTGAGTCAGGTGATGTTCATCACTACCGCCAACACCCTGTCCACTATTCCCCGGCCGCTGCTGGACCGCATGGAGGTCATCGAGCTGAGCAGCTACACCGACGAGGAAAAGGTGGAGATCGCCAGGCGGCATCTGCTGCCCAAGCAGCTAAAGGAGCACGGACTGAAGAGGTCTCAGCTGCGTCTCACCGACGGCGCGCTGCGCCGCACTATTGCCGCCTATACCCGAGAGTCCGGCGTGCGTGTGCTGGAGCGGCAGCTGGGCAACCTGTGCCGCAAGACGGCAATGAAATTGGTGTCAACAGATGTAAAGCATGTTGACATTACAGAAAAGGACCTGAAGGATTATCTGGGCACACCTCCGTATCAGGAGTCGCTCCACATGGAAAAGGACGAGGTGGGTGTGGTCAACGGTCTGGCCTGGACGGCTGTGGGCGGCGAGATCCTGGAGGTAGAGGCCAACGTGGTGCCCGGCAGCGGCAAGCTGGAGCTGACCGGCAACCTGGGTCTGGTGATGCAGGAGTCCGCCAAGGCCGCCCTGAGCTGTCTGCGCAGCCGCGCGGCGGCACTGGGGCTGGAGCCGGACTTTTATCAGACGAAGGATATCCACATCCACTTCCCGGAGGGCGCTGTGCCCAAGGACGGACCCTCTGCCGGTGTCACCATCACTACGGCGGTGCTGTCGGCGCTGACGGGACGGCGGGTGCGCCGCAGCGTGGCCATGACCGGCGAGGTGACGCTGCGGGGCCGGGTGCTGCCCATCGGCGGATTGAAGGAAAAGACCATGGCGGCCATGCGCAACGGCATTACCACCGTGATATTGCCCCGGGAGAACGAGAAGGATCTGGAGGAGATCGACCAGACGGTGCGCAAGGCGCTGCACTTCGTTCCGGTGGATACGGTGGATGCGGTATTCACTGCGGCGCTGGTGCCGGAGGACTGCCAGGCCGCTGTGGAGCGTCTGGCGGTGCTGTCCGCGGCGGAGCTGCCGCGGCAGGAGGTACAGCATGTCGATCAACTTTAACCGGGCGGAGTTCATTCTCTCCGCCGTGTCGCGGGAGAAATTCCTGCGGGACGGGCGGCCGCAGGTGGCCTTTGCCGGTCGCTCCAATGTGGGCAAGTCCTCGGTGATCAACCGCCTGCTGGGACGGAAAAACTTTGCCCGCGTGGGAGCCACCCCCGGCAAGACCACCCAGATCAACTATTTCCGCATCGATGACAGACTCTATTTTACCGACCTGCCCGGTTACGGCTACGCCAAGGTGTCCAAGTCGGAGCGGGACCGCTGGGGCCGGCTGATGGAGTCGTATTTTGCCGAGCCGGGTCTCATCACGCTGGGCGTGCTGATCGTGGATGCTCGCCACGCTCCCACGGCGGATGACGTGACCATGTGCGGCTGGTTCAAGAGCACCGGCTGTCCGCTGATTGTGGCGGCCAACAAGCTGGACAAGCTGAAAAAGAGCGAGATCGAGCCCAACCTGTCCCGGATCCGCACCGTGCTGGAGCTGGGGGAGGATGTTCTCCTGATCCCCTTCTCGGCGGAGAAGGGGATCGGCAAGGCGGAGCTGCTGGCGGCCATTGCGCGATACTGCGAATAGGGGAGAGGCCGGAGCCGGAGCGGCGGTACCGGCCTCTTTTTTGTTTCCAAACGGGACAAAATAGGGCTATCTTTTCTACAAAGAGTGTGATATAATTCGATAAAGTATACGCCAACCAAAGAATACGCAAGGAGGAATTACCATGGAGACCTACGGACTGGAGAAACTGGGCATCATCAACGCGGCGGCCGTTTACCGCAACCTGAATCCCGCGCAGTTGACGGAGCATGCGCTGCGCCGCGGCGAGGGCACGCTGTCCAACACCGGCGCGCTGGTGGTCAAGACCGGCAAGTATACCGGCCGCAGTGCCAACGACAAGTTTATCGTGGACACCCCGGCTGTCCATGACGATATCGCCTGGGGCAAGGTCAACCGCCCCATCGAGAAGGAGAAGTACGACGCCATCCGCGGCAAGGTGGTGGCCTATCTGCAGGGCAAGGATGTGTTCGTGTTCGACGGCTTTGCCGGCGCGGATCCCAAGTACACCAAGGCCTTCCGCATCGTCAACGAGCTGGCCAGCCAGAACCTGTTCATTCACCAGCTGCTGCGCCGGCCCACCGCTGAACAGCTGGCTGATTTCACCGCCGATTATACCATCATCGCCGCCCCCGGCTTCAAGTGTATCCCGGAGATCGACGGTACCCGCAGCGAGGCCGCCATCCTGGTGAATTATGAAGACCGCGAGGTGGTGATCTGCGGCACCCAGTACGCCGGCGAGATCAAAAAGTCCGTGTTCTCCGTGATGAACTACGTGCTGCCCAAGATGGGTGTGTTTCCCATGCACTGCTCCGCCAACATCGGCAAGGATGGCGACAGCGCCGTGTTCTTCGGCCTCAGCGGCACCGGCAAGACCACCCTGTCTGCCGACCCCAACCGCATGTTGATCGGAGATGACGAGCACGGCTGGGCAGACGACTCCGTGTTCAACTTCGAGGGCGGCTGCTACGCCAAGTGCATCAACCTGAGCCCTGAGGGCGAGCCTGAGATCTACAACGCCATCAAGTTCGGTGCGCTGGTGGAGAACGTGGTCATGGACCCCGATACTCGCGAGTTCGATTTTGACGATGACTCTCTGGCTGTCAACTCCCGTGTGGGCTACCCCGTGGACTATATCCCCAACGCGGAGCTCTCCGGAATGAGTCCCAGTGTGCCCAAGACCGTCATCTTCCTGACGGCGGACGCCTACGGCGTGCTGCCGCCCATCAGCAAGCTGGACCGCAACCAGGCCATGTACTATTTTGTCTCCGGCTTCACCAGCAAGGTGGCCGGCACGGAGATCGGCATCACCGAACCGGTGCCCACGTTCTCCACCTGCTTCGGCGAGCCCTTCCTGCCGCTGGATCCGTCCGTCTACGCCGCCATGCTGGCCGAGAAGGTGGAGAAGTCCGGCGCCAAGGTCTATCTGGTCAACACCGGCTGGAACGGTACCGGCAAGCGCATGAAGCTCAGCTATACCCGCGCTATGGTCACCGCTGCCTTGACCGGCGAGATCGAGAAGAGCGAGTTCGTCACCGATCCCACCTTCGGCGTACAGGTGCCCACCAGCATTGAGGGCGTGCCCGCGGAACTGCTGATCCCGGAGAACACCTGGGAGGACAAGGAAGCCTACCGCGCCAGCTGCCGCAAGCTGGCCGCCAGCTTCACCGAGAACTTTAAGAAGTACACCAAAATGAGCGCCGAAGTGGTGGCCGCCGGCCCCAAGGCGTAAGCACAAGAGCGATCGGAAAACGCCGGGAGGGGATCTTCCGGCGTTTTCTTCCACCGAGGGGGGATTGTATGATCGAGGTAAAGATCCTGCTGGACAACATCAACTATGACTCGCTGGCAGATGTGCTGGTACCGCTTGTAGCTGGACACCTGGGCGGCGAGAAGGGCGGCGTACTGGGAGAGGTGCTGGCCAAAAACCCAGACACCGCCGCTGCTATGGCCCGCACACTGCTGCGCACCATGTCCCAGGAGAAGAAGGACGAGATGGTGGTGCAGCTGATGGGCAAGCACCGGGACAAACTGCTGCAGGCGGGGCGGAGCGCGCTGTCGAAGCACGGTATCGGCGCGGAGCTGTGCGATCTCTCCGCCCGCAAGGTGTGAGGACCGGCTGCAGGGAGCATATGTTTTTGCAGGGGACGCGTCGGCGTCTCCTGCCGTTTATTCTGTCCGTTGCAGCGAAAAAAGGAGAATAATACCGTCGGAGCGATCAAAAAAAGCCTTGTGCGGAGAGGGAATTTTTGGTATAATCAAGCTCGGCCCGACAGGGCCATTTTCCCGGCTGCCATGGCGCCGGATCTGTCTTTTTTCTCACCGGTGCGCCGGTGGGTCTATTATGTGAGGAGGAAAAGACTGTATGAGAAAACGCGCGCTGAGTTTGTTCCTGGCTTTGGTCATGTGCCTTTCTCTGGTGACCCCCGCTTATGCGGTGGAGCTGGAGGAGGCTGCGGCATCAGAAGAGACCGACACGGAGCCCGCAGCAGAAGAGCTTTCCGCAGAGGAAGCTGCCCCGGAGGCGACACGGCCGGAGCCCGCTGCGGAGCCGGCCTCGTCTGAGCAGGGTACCCCCGCCACCACCGTGGTGGCCAGCGGTACCTGTGGCGCCGAGGACGACAACCTGACCTGGACGCTGGACGACGCCGGCACCCTGACCGTCTCCGGCACCGGCGAGATGGCGGGCTACCACTACGGGATCAACGAACCTGCCCCCTGGGGCGATTACCGCGACAGCATCACGGCCGTGGTCATTGAAAACGGCGTCACCACCATCGGCAGTTTTGCCTTTGGCTACTGCGCCAATTTGCAGAGCGCCTCCATTCCGGACAGCGTGACATTTATCAGCGAATGGGCCTTTTATCAGGACAGCGCGCTGGAGAGCGTGACAATCCCCGGCAGCGTGAAGGAACTGGACAGAGAGGTGTTCTATCAGTGCACCGGTCTGCGCAGCGTGACGCTGGAAGAGGGCGTGGAGACCGTGGGCCGGTGGACGTTCAGCGACTGCGAGGGTCTGGAGACACTGGTCCTTCCCACCACGCTGCAGACGGTGGATGAGGGGGGCTTTGCCTTCTACAGCGACAACACCAACGTTTACATCACCGACCTGGCGGCCTGGTGTGATATCGACTTTGCCGATGGGAGCGCCAATCCTTTGTCTCCCGACAAGCAGTTCAGCGTCAACACCCTCTATCTGAACGGCGAGCCGGTCTACGATCTGGAACTCCCGGAGGGCGTGAGCACGATCAAACCCTACGCGTTTTATTCGTATATGCCCCTCAACAGCGTCACCTTCTCCGACACCGTGACGGAGATCGGCGCAAGCGCTTTTGAGCGCTGCGACAACCTGCGCAGCGTGGAGATCACGGACGGTGTGGTCACCGTCGGCGCCAATGCCTTCTGCTATTGCACCGCGCTGGAGACCCTGACCGTGGGCGACACGGTGACCACCATCGGCGAGTGCGCCTTTGAGGGCGACATCGCGCTGAAGAAAGTGACTCTGGGCACCGGCCTGCAGACCCTGGGCAGCATGGCCTTCGGTGCGGGTGGAAACATCCTGTCCGGCAACGTGTACCTGCCGGTGACCTTCCTGGGCGACGCACCCCAGTTCAGCGAGGACTGCTTCTACAACAATTATATTCTGGCCCGCTATCCCGCCGACAACGAGACATGGACCGAGGACGTGCGTCAGCAGTATGCGGGCACTGTCAACTGGCGGCCCGTCGGTGCCGGCGACCTGGATCTGCTGGGTGACGGCACCTTTGGCGACGGCCTGAGTTGGGCACTGACGGCCGGCGGCACCCTGACCATCTCCGGCACCGGCCCCATGCCCAACTTTGAGCTGAACGACGGCGGCACCGCCGTGAACGCCCCCTGGGGTACGCTGAGCGAACAGGTGCTCCGGATCGAGATCGAACCGGGCGTGACCGCCATAGGTGAGTGGGCCTTCTTCGATTGCGAAAATGCGGAGAGCGCCATCCTGGCTGACAGCGTGACGGAAATCGGTTATGCAGGTTTCATGTCCTGCAGCCAGCTCAAGATCTTGGACCTTGGTACGGGTCTGCAGTACCTCGGTGATTCGGCCTTTGCCTGGTGCAGCAGCCTGGAGAGCGTGACGTTGCCGGAGTCGATGATTTCCATCGGCAACTGCGCGTTCCGTGAGTGCACGGCGCTGGCGGAGATCACCATGCCGACGAGCCTGACGCTTACCTGGACCCAGGGCGGCACCTTCAGTGGCTGCACCAGCCTGCGCAGCATCGTGCTCCCGGAGGGGATCGAGGAACTGGGCAGCTATGAGTTCGAGAATTGCACCGCGCTGGAGAGCGTGACCCTGCCGTCGACCTTGACCCAGATCAGCCCCAACGATTTTGAAAACTGCACGTCCCTGCAGTATATCACCCTGCCGGACGGCCTGAAGAGGATCCAGGAGCAGGCCTTCAAGGGCTGCACCAGCCTGCAGAATGTGACTATTCCGGAGTCGGTCAGCGGCATAGGCAGCAGCGTCTTCCAGGACTGCACCAGCCTGACCGAAGTCACCGTTCCCCGCAACGCGAATCTGAACGGCTCCACCTTCAAGGGCTGCACCGGCCTGCGCACCGCGGTGTTGGATTGCTGGACCACCTATCTGCCGCAGAGCACCTTTGACGGCTGCACCGCACTGGAGAGCGTCACCCTGCAGAGTGGCGCCACCTCAATCTATCCCTATGCCTTCCGCGGCTGCACCAGCCTGCGGAGCCTTACCCTGCCGGATGGCGTCAAAAAGGTCCTCAACAACGCCTTCGAGGGCAGTGGCCTGACGGCCATTGAGCTGCCGGCTGTACTGACCGAGGTGCAGACGGATACCTTCAAGAACTGCGCCGACCTGCAGGAGATCACTTTCCGGGGCAACGCGCCTACCATTGAGGAGAACGCTTTCAACGGCGTCACCGCCACGGCCCGCTATCCCTACGGTGACGAGACCTGGACTGACGGGATGTTCCAGGATTACGGAGGCAGCCTGACTTGGAAGAGTTACAATGCCTCCGGCGAGAGCTATCTGAATGTGACGCCTGAGCAGAGCGTCTATGACGTGGTGCCCGGTGAGAGCATCACCATGCGTGTGCTGGTGGAGTCCACCAGCGCGGTGTCCGGCTATGAGTGGAGCCGGGTGCCCTGGGACCGCGTGAACAGTTACGACTACAGTCGTGAGGAGACCATCGCCGGTGCCGATACCGACACCTTGACCGTGGACTCCGTAAACGGCAAGTACCTCTACCGCTGCAGGGTCAGCAACGACGAGGGATACAGCAGCACAGTCGATTTCTATGTCAACGTGGACAACCAGCTGACAGTGACAGACAGCTGGCTGACCGTGCCTGCTGCTGCCGGCGGCAGCGTTACGCTGACCGCGGAGGTGACGGCGCTGGATACCAGCGACATCCACTATGTATGGTCCGTCGAGACCAGATTCGATGCCTATGACGACAGCTGGACCACCTACGGCCACGGCTACGACGACATGGGCCGGGAGTTCTGGACCCACGATGAGCCTGTGGCGAACGCCGCCGACAGCAATACGCTGGTGATCGACCCGGTGACGAAGAATGCCAGATACCGCTGTGAGATCTTCGATAAGTACGGCAACGGCGCCAGTATTCTGTTCGATGTGGTGGTGGAAAACGAACTCAGCATCGGCGCCGCCGGCTCCCGCTACGTGAGCGCAGCGCCCCACGGAGACGCTGTCCTGCAGGTGATCCCCTATGGTATTGATCTGGCGGGTTCGGCGTACCAGTGGTTCGAGAAGAACACCTATGACACCCATGATGATACCTGGCGCAGCTGGGGCAACAACTCCGACGGCAGCTACTGGCACTGGGATCCCATTGACGGCGCTACCGCCGACACCTATACGGTGCAGGATGTGACCGCCCGGAAAGAGTATCAGTGCACGCTGACCGACCGCTTCGGCAATGAGGCCACCTTGGAATTCGTGGTCCGGATCGAGAACTATATCAACTTCAAGAACTACTCCGAGCGCTTCTATGCCGAGCCCGGCGGAAGCGTGACGCTGCGGGCAGAGGTCACAGCGGTGGACATGACCGGTATGACCTATCAGTGGATGACCTCCAGCGGAGTGATTGAGGGCGCTACCTCACCCACGCTTACCCTGCAAAACGTCACCCGGACCGAGGACTACAGGTGCGTGGCGACGGATGCCTATGGCAACTCCGGCACCGGCTACTACATGGTCTATGTGTCCAACCGGCTGATCGTCACACCGGTGGAGCCGGTGGTGATGGTCCTCTACGGCCAGGATGCCATGCTGGAGATCAACGCCTCCTGCCTGCAGGGCGACATCACCTATATCTGGCACGACGAGAACGGCAGGACCGTCGCCGAGGGCGTGGATCTTCCCAGCTTTACGGTGGAAAATGTCACCGCATTCAGCACCCGATCCTGCCACGTACAGGATGAATATGGCAACGGCATGACGGTCACCTTCCGTGTAGGGGTGGAGAACGGCTTCTATGCCCGCGCCAAACAGGCCTTCTTCACCGTGCCTGCCGGCAGCGATGTGACGCTGGAGGTGGAGGCGGGCGCCAACGAGGGTGCGATCCAGTACATTTGGAACGGCAACGAAGAGAATACCGCCAGCAGCGCCTATACGGTGACCAACGTGCAATATGCCAGTTATCCGTGGTGCCAGGTGAAGGATCAGTACGGCAACATGGAATTCATCCGGTTCCATATCGAGGTGGAGGGCGAAACGGCGTCCGGCTACTATTACAATGACACCGTTTCCGCCGCCTATGGCGCCCGCGTGGAGTTGACGGCTCTGCCCGGCATCACCCTTAGTGAGGATGCCGTGATCACCTGGGCCCGCGCCGACAACAGCGTGGAGATGCCCAACTATCAGGTGATCGACGACGCCGACACCACCACTCTGGTGATCGACCGTCTGGAGAAGGCGGGCAGTTACCGCTGTATGGTCAATGGCGGCCAGTACGTACACACCTTCACCGTGGAAGTGGAAAATGGTTTCCGCGTGGAGGCTGAGGAGGACGTGTTCGCGCTGGCGGGAGAGAGCGCCACGCTGACGGTGAATGCCACTGTCACCAGCGGTCCGCTGCGCTACTACTGGTATGACTTCGACACCCGGCAGGAGGTGGAGGGCACCGCGTCCTTCATAACGCCGGCGTTGACCGGCTATACCCGCAGCTTCCGCTGCCGTGTGGTGGATCAGTACGACAACATGATCCAGGCGAACTTTACCGTGTATCGTGAGAATCACTTCGGGGTCACCGTGCTCGGCGGTTATGAGACCCGGGAGGCACCCATCGCCGGCAGTGTATTTGCTGATACCAGCACCACCGAATATGTGGTACCGGCGGTCAGGGACGGAGAAGTGACGATCGCGGTCCAGACCACAGCAGACGATCTGTCCGCCATTACCCGCAGCTGGTACATCCTGGATGCGTACGGCGAGCAGCAGGTGGCATGGAATAATGACTCCCTGACCATCCCCCATGTGACGCACGACTGCTATGTGCTGCTGACGGTCAGCGACTGCGGTGGCGCACTTCAGAAGCAGTTCCAGTTTGCCATCGAGGTAGGCGCGGCAGCGCCGGAGATCACGGCGGAGCCTGTGAGCGTGACGGTGAACGAGGGGAAGACGGCCACGTTCACGGTATCGGCGACGGGCGCGGGCCTGAGCTACCAGTGGTGGTATCTGAAGCCGGGCAGCGACACGTGGACGAAGGTGAGCAGCAACGGGACGTCAGCGACGTACAGCCTGACGACGGCGGCGCGGCACAACGGATACCAATATAAGTGCGAGGTGAGCAACGCGGCGGGGTATGTGTACACCGACATCCGGACGCTGACGGTGGTGGCGAAGCCGACGGTCACGACCCAGCCCAAGAACGTCAGCGTGGCGGAAGGAAAGACGGCTAAGTTTACTGTCGTGGCCTCCGGCACGAGCCTGAGCTACCAGTGGTACTACCGCACCAGCAGCAG
>SVKQ01000017.1 GCA_015068325.1 Oscillospiraceae bacterium
CCGCCAACAGCGACGGCAGCTTTGACATCACCCTGCCCAAGGATCAGTGCGGCTGGGCCATCCCCATCGCCCTCCTCAAGGCCGACGGCACCACCACCGGCGACCAGTATTACCTGGCCATCCCTGCCGAGGACAAGCTGATGCCCCAGGAGCCCGTGGAGCCGGAGGAGCCCGAAAATCCGGAGGCCCCCGCTGTGGAGCCCTTCCCCTATGACGGCGACGAGGTCCAGTTCATTAACGTCGACGGCAACGCTTTCGGCATGTTTACGCCCCAGGAGGGCACCACCGCCTCCATCGACGGTGACAATGTAGTCATCCACTACGTGCCCAAGAACACCACCGTCTACGGCGCCATCTACTTTGGTGCCATCTCCGACGCCGAGCTGACGGCGGACGTGACGTTCAACGGTGACGGCAGCTTTGACATCACCCTGCCCAAGGACCGGTGCGGCTGGGCCATCCCCGTGGCCCCCATCAAGATCAAGGACGGCGGCACCACCTCCTCCCAGTACTATCTGGCCATCCCCGCTGCGGACAAGCTGACGGATGTGACGGACGAGCCGGAGACCGCAGACTACTCCGCCGTGGATGCAGCCATCGCCCAGATTCCCGATGACCTCTCCCTCTATACAGACGAGAGCGTGGCGGCGCTGCGGGAGGCGCTGGACGCCGTGGAGCGTGATCTGCCCGCCGACCGTCAGGCCGATGTGGACGCCATGGCCCGGGCCATCGAGACTGCCCTCGCCGCCCTGGTGGAAAAGCCGTCGGATGGCCGCGTAGACCTGGAGATCATCAACAACACCGGCATGTTCAAGGCCCTGTTCGCCTATGTGCAGACCGAGGACGGCCAGTCCACTCTGGTAGTGGCGCTGACCGGCAGCACCTATCACTATCTGTACAAGGGCACCTACGCCCAAGCTGTGGCCAACGGCGACAACCGCGATAGCTGGATCGCCGGCTATCAGAACGAGGCTGGTAAGTGGCTGTTTGACTTCGACTTGGCGGACGGCGAGACCTATATCCCCGTGGTCTCTATCTCCAACACCTATCTCACCAGCTATGAGCGCGGCGACAACCCGCTGGAGCGCGCCTTCTATCCCCGCCAGTTGGAGCTGGATCTAGAGGCTGCGACACTGACGGTAGGCGACTACGACGAAACTGTTACCGTCTCCGTCACCAGCAGGGACGACACCTTCCAGGTGGCCGACACCGCCCGGATGCGCGTGGTGGGCGGTCCCAACTCCAACAACTTCCGCATATCGCCCGTGCTGCAGATGCTGGACGACACCTATGACCAGGTGACCTATCCCACGGTGACCGACGGCAAGCTGACCACCGCCACCGCGGCCCTGTCCGCCGAGGGGACCTTCACCATCGATATGCTGAACGCCCCCAATCTGTTCGCCTTCCGGGAGAAGGAGCCTATTGAGCTGCAGCTGCGCGTCAAGGCCACCGGCGAAACGGTCAATGTCACCATGACCATCGACCTGCTGGCCGGCACCCTGGTCATCGGCGGCGATTCCGCACCGGAGGCCGAGTCGATCGTGTACACCTTTACTGTGGGTGGCAATGGCCAGTGGACCCAGGGCTCTGACGAGCCCTTCACCATTACGGTCAAGCGCAGCGTTGACGACGCTTCCACGTTCAGCCGGTTCACCGGCGTGCTGGTGGACGGCGAGACGGTGGATCCTTCCTGCTATACTGCCACCGCCGGCAGCGTGAACATCGCGCTGAACAGCTCCTATCTGGCCACCCTCTCCGCCGGCACTCACACCCTCACCGTCACCTTCACCGATGACGCGGTGAGCACGGAGTTCACTGTTCTGTCCGAAGACGACACCACAGATGAACCCGACGAGCCCACCGATATTGCGGAGGAGCCCGCTCAGCCTGAAGTCTCCCCCAAGACCGGTGACGGCGGCGTGACCCTGTGGGCCGTGCTGCTGTGCCTGTCCGCCGCCGGCGCGGTGACCCTTACCGCAGCCCGCAGACGCAGGGATGCCTGACAGGCGGCCCCGGTGATCCAGCGGCTGTGCCAGCCGGTTTCTCAAACTCAAACAATACAGGGCGGGCACGGATCGTGCCCGCCCTACTCTTATCCCCCGCGCATCACCCATTGTTTTTTCCGGGAGAACCGTGTATAATCTCCTTACAAATCGCGGCGCATGCATGCCGCCGGCACGGAGGAAGCAGCCATGAAGCTGTCCTATCTGGACCTGACCACCACCGATCCGGCCTGGAACCTGGCCGTGGAGCAGTATGTCTTTGACAGTCTGCCCCGGGATCGGGCCTATTTCATGCTGTGGCAGAACGACAACGCCATCATCATCGGCAAGCACCAGAACACGTTGGCGGAGATCAACGAAGCCTACGTAGCCGCCCACGGCATCCGGGTAGTGCGTCGGCTCTCCGGCGGCGGTGCCGTCTACCATGACATGGGCAACCTGAACTTCACCTTCATCACCGATGCGGCCGACACGGAACAGCTGGATTTCAAGCTTTTCTGCCTGCCGGTGGTCCGCACACTGGAGCGCCTCGGCGTAAGCGCCCGGGTGGACGGCCGCAACGACATCACTATCGGCGGCCGCAAGTTCTCCGGCAATGCCCAATACCTCCGCGGCGGCCGCGTGATGCACCACGGCACCATCATGTTCGACTCCGACCTGGAGGTGGTGGGCCGGGCACTGCAGGTGGACCCCGACAAAGTGCACTCCAAGGGCGTCAAATCCGTCCGCAGCCGCGTCACCAACGTGCGGGAGCACCTGCCCCGGGACATCTCCCTGCCGGAGTTCCGCGCTATACTGTTGCAGAACATCCTGCAGGAGACGCCCGGTGAGCCCTGGGTACTGACGGAGGCTGATCTGGCCGCCGTGGCCGCGCTGCGGGAGCAGCGCTACGCCGCGTGGGAGTGGAACTACGGCTCCTCCCCCGTCTGCACCGTGGTGAAACGGCGCCGCTTTGACGGCTGCGGTCTGGTGGAGGTCTACCTCACCGTAGAGCGCGGCCTTATCACCGGCGCCGCCTTCCGGGGCGACTTCTTCAGCGCTGTGGAGCCGGAGGAGCTGGCTGCCCGTCTGACGGGCCTGCGGCCCGAGCCGGCCCACTATGAAGCTGCTCTGCGGGGCGTGGATGTACCCCGCTATTTCACCGGCCTCACCAACGGGCAGCTCTTGTCGCTGCTGTGTGAGTGAGCCGATTCTTTGACGAAAGGAGCCCGCGGCCATGGAGTATCTCGGCATCCCGGTCTCCCTGCGGAACCGTCCGCCGCTGGACCCGGATTTTCTCCCCCTGCACCGGTTCAGCGAAAGCTTTCTGGCCACCGCCCGCCGCCCTTTCTCCCTGGCCGTGGAGCGTCCCGGCGGCGTGGCCGTGTGCCGCACCCGCATCCACGGCACCTCCGACCGTTTCGCCGCGGACGTGTATCATGTAGAGCGGTGTCTCAAGACGCTGCTGTGGGTGAAGGGTGGCTATCGGGTCCATCTCTCCGGCGACGCGGACGTGTGCGCCGCTCTGCGCCGGATCTACGCCCCTGGCGGCGCGCGCGCCTTTGACGCCTGTTTCATGGCCGATGTCTACCGACAGCCTTTCCAGGTGATCGAGTCGGATCTTCTGCCTGCCCGGCAGGACGATTTCCGGCCGCTGGGTGGCCATCTCCGCGGCTACCGTATCGGTTTCGACGCCGGCGGCTCCGACCGGAAGGTATCCGCTCTCATCGACGGCCGGATTGTGTATAGCCAGGAGGTCGTCTGGCACCCTGCGCAGAGCACAGACCCTGCCTATCACTATGACGGTGTCGTGTCGTCCCTCCGCGCCGCAGCGGCACACCTGCCCCGGGTGGACGCCGTGGGCATCTCCTCCGCCGGCATCCTTTTGGACAATCGGATCATGCGTTCCTCCCTCTTCCGCGGGATACCGCCGGAGGCCGCCGACGATGTGCCGGATCTCTATCTCCGCGCCGTGACCGATACCTTCGGCTCCGTGCCCTGCGCCGCCGCCAACGACGGTGATGTCTCCGCTCTGGCCGGTGCCATGGCCCTGGGCGAGCGCAGCCTGCTGGGGATTGCCATGGGCACCAGTCAGGCCGGCGGTTTCGTAGATGCCGGCGGCCGCATCACCGGGTGGCTCAACGAGTTGGCCTTTGTGCCAGTGGATGTCCGCCCCGATGCCGCGGCGGACGAGTGGAGCGGCGACGTTGGCTGCGGCGCCCAGTATTTCTCCCAGGAGGCCGTCATCCGCCTGGCCGCTGTCGCCGGCATCCCCCTGGACGATCACCTGTCCCCCGCCGAAAAGCTGCAGCAGGTGCAAACCCTTCTGGAGCATGACGACCCCCGCCCCGCCGCTGTATTCGACACCATCGGCGTATATCTGGCCCACGCGCTGGCCCAGTACCACACCATATACGGCTTCCACCATGTGCTGCTTCTGGGGCGGGTCACTTCCGGCCACGGCGGCGAGCACATTCTGGCGCGCTGCCGGGCCGTGTTGGCCGACGAATACCCCGCCGTGGCCCGGGCCGTCCACCTCACTCTGCCGGATGAATCTTTCCGGCGGCTGGGTCAGTCGGCCGCCGCTGCCAGCCTGCCGGCGCTCCCGCTGCTATGAATGGATTGAATGGATGAAAAGGAGCGGGCCCCGGTCTGACCGGGGCCCGCTCTTCTTAATATCCGCCTGTGGTTATTGATCCTCTTTCTCCTGTCGGGCCAGCTTCTGGGCCTTCAGTTCCGCCAGATGGGCGGCGGCCTCCTCGGCGGCCCGATCCTCGGCGGTCTTGGGGATCAGCAGGTTCAGCACGATGGCCAGCAGCGCCGCCGGCACGATGCCGGAGCCGCCGAACACCAGGTTGATGTTGGTGCCCAGGCCGGCGATGGCGCCGGCAGTAGCGCCCAGGCCATAGCCCACACCCAGCGCCACGGACACGATGGTGATGATGCGGTTGGTGATGCCGTACTTGGTGATCAGCTGGATGCCGGAGATGGCGATGGAGGCGAACATCATCACAGCGGCGCCGCCCAGCACGCTCTGAGGCATGATGGACACCACGGCGGCCAGCTTGGGGCTCAGGCCACACAGCACCAGGAAGACAGCTCCCACCGCCAGGGCGAAGCGGTTGACCACCTTGGTCATGGCCACCAGGCCCACGTTCTGGGAGAAGGAGGTGTTGGGCAGTACACCGAACAGCGCTGCAAAAGAGGAACCCAGACCATCACAGGTGACGGCACCGGAGAGCTCCTTGTCGGTGGCCTCGCGGCCCATGCCGCCCTCGATGCAGCCGGCGGTATCGCCCACCGTCTCCACGGCGGTGACGATGAACATGATGGCGATGGGGACAATGGCCTCCATCTGGAAGGTGGGCTTCACCGGCAGCAGCCTGGGGATGGAGACCCAAGCCGCGTCGCGGATCTGGGCCCATTTCAGCACCCACGCCTTGGTGAATTCAGCTCCGTCGGCATCCACGCCGGTGGTGGGCAACACCATGCCCAGCACGGCGCACAGGATGTAGCCGAAGATGATGCCGAACAAAATGGCGGAGGTGGATGTGATCCCCTTGGTAAAGTGCTTCAACAGTACGATGACCGCCAGTACGGCCGCGCCGATGAGCAGGTTCTCCAGCGAGCCAAAGTCCTTGGCGCCGGAGCCGCCTGCGAAGGAATTGACGCCCACGGAGATCAGGCTCAGGCCGATGGCCAGCACCACCGTGCCTGTAACCACCGGCGGGAACAGCTTGCGCAGGGGCTTGATGAAGAAGCCCAGCACCGTCTCGAACAGGCCACCCACGATGGAGGCGCCCAGTATGGCGCCGTAAGCGATCACGCCACCGCCCATGGAGGCGGCCACGCTGCGCATGACACCCAGGAAGCCGGAGCTGGTGCCCATGATGATGGGTACCTGGCCACCGATGGGACCGATGGAGAACAGCTGCACCAGCGTCACCAGGCCGGCCACCAGCATGGCGTTCTGCAGCAGCGTCACATACAAGGCCGGGTCGCTGGCGGTGATGCCGCAGGCGCCGCAGATGATGATCAGCGGGGTCAGGTTGCCCACGAACATGGCCAGCACATGTTGGATGCCCAGCGGGATGGCATGCTTGAGGGGGATGCGGCCCCGGAACTCATAGGGGCTGGAGTATTTTGCCTCTTTTTTCATATACGCTCCTTTCATGTGCATCTCTGTCTCTTTCTTGCCCGTCGATACAATAATGTTATACCACATTTCCGGTTCTTTGAAAAGCAAAACTGCCACATTATTTCCTTATCGCAGGGTTCACATTCCTCCCGGCAAGCCCGCTTTTCCGCACCTCAAGCGCAGTTTCAGACAAAAGGCGGCATGTTGAAAAACATGCCGCCTTTTGTCTGGAGCTGGATGCGGGATTCGAACCCGCGACCTCATGATTACGAATCAGGCGCTCTACCGGCTGAGCTAATCCAGCGTATGCACGTGTCCCGCGGTACCGGCCCTGCCGAAAACCACGCTTGCTATTCTACCATTCTTTTGTTTGTTCGTCAACTCCCAATTCCCGTTTATCTCCCCCGCCTGTCCGGATTATACATAATGTAATCATTCCCCGGAATATCCCCCAAAAATGTCGCTTGTACCGGCAGTTCCTATGCTCCTGCATTTTTTCCGTCAAAATTGACCGTTGGAAAAGTACTCTTTCCTGTCGGAATACTCTTCTTTTTCCGCACTTTTTTCCCCTCTCGCTTTCATATCCGCTTCCGCAGAAATTTTACATAATTTTTAACTGAATAATCTTCTACAAGAAGTTATCCACATTTTCCACAGATTTTTCCACAGTTTCAAAATCGTTTTAATCACAGGTTTTTCGCCATAATATCCTAATTTTTCCAGTTCCGGCAATGCTCTTTTGCCCACATCTGGATTTCACATTTTTATTTACATAATACGACATATGCCCGGTTTGGCTGTTTTGATGCATCCTCCGCCTGCCTGCTGTGGTTTACACAAACGGACGGCCCCGCGGCGATGCTGCCGCAGGGCCGTTTTTCACATGTTTTTCCCCAGATCCATGGTGGCATAGGCGTTCAGATCCAGCGCCGCCGTGTGTCCGCCCAGGTACTCATAGTACCCCTGGGCGCCAATCATGGCGCCGTTGTCGCCGCACCAGCGCAGAGGCGGCAGATACAGCCTGACGCCCGCTGCGGTACAGGCCGCCTCCAGATCCTCCCGGATCACGGAGTTGGCCGCCACGCCACCGGCAGCCACCAGCTTCCTGCGCCCGGTCAGTTCCAGCGCCCGCATGGCCCGCGGCACCAGCTCGTCGCTGACGGCCCGGGTGAAATCCATGGCCAAGGCCTCCCTGTCCAGCGCCTCCCCCTTCTGCTCGGCGTTGTGGGCCAGATTGACCACCGCCGTTTTGAGGCCGGAAAAGCTCATGTCCAGCTCCGCGCCGTCCACATGAGCCCGGGGCAGGTCGTACCTGCCGCCCGTCGACTGCCGGGCCAGCTCGTCCATGGGCTTCCCTCCGGGATAGGGCAAGCCCAGTACCCTGGCCACCTTGTCGAAGCACTCGCCGGCGGCGTCGTCCCGGGTGGAGCCCAAGATCTCCATATCGGTATAGTCCCGCACATCCACGATCAGCGTGTTGCCGCCGGAAATAGCCAGCGCCAGAAACGGCGGCTCCAGTTCTGGAAAAGCCAGATAGTTGGCGGCGATATGGCCGCGGATATGGTGCACCGGAATCAGCGGAACGCCCAGAGCATAGGCCACCGACTTGGCAAAGCTGACGCCCACCAGCACCGCGCCGATGAGTCCCGGGGCATAGGTCACCGCCACCGCGTCGATGTCCACTTTTGTCACTCCCGCGTCCCGGAGTGCCTGGTCGGTGAGCCCCACAATGGCCTCCACATGCTTCCGGGAGGCGATCTCCGGCACCACACCGCCGTACAGGGCGTGCATGTCCGCCTGGGAGAGGATGGCGTCGGACAGCACCGTCCGGCCGTCCCGCACCACCGCCACGGCGGTCTCGTCGCAGGAGGACTCAAAGGCCAGTATGTTCATTCCCCGTCCTCCTCATAGCCGTATGTCTTCGTCAAGATCAGCGCATCCTCCTTGGGCAAGTCGTAGTAGTTTCTCCGCCGCCCCGCCTCTTCAAAGCCAAAGCGCCGGTAGAGGGCGATGGCCCCCGTATTGGAGGGCCGTACCTCCAGCGTCAGAAACACCAGACGGTTGGCCCTGGCAAAGCGATCGAACACAGCGATCAGCTGTCCCGCCACGCCGTGCCGGCGGTACTCCGGGAACACCGCCACATTGGTGATGTAGCCCTCGTCGGCCATCACCAGCAGTCCGGCGTAGCCCACCACCTGCTCTGTGGCCGGATCCAGCGCTGTCAGAAAGGCGGCACACTGGTTGTCCAGCTCCTCAGCCAGCATCTTCCGCGACCAGGGGCGGGAAAAGCAGATCCGCTCCAGCCGCGCCAACTCGTCCAGATGGTCCGCCGTCATAGGGACCACCTTCACACGCATCGTCTCACTCATCCCTTCGCCTCCAGCCAGTTCCGGCCCGCATGGGCCTCGGCCCGCAGAGGCACGGCCAGCGAGACCACCCGCTCCATCTCCTCGGTCAGCAGCCGCTGCACCGTCTCCTGCTCCGCCTCCGGGCACTCCACGATCAGCTCGTCGTGGACCTGCATGATGAGCCGGGCTGCCAGACCCTCGTCCTTCAGCCGCCGGTACACCCGCACCATGGCCAGCTTGATGATGTCGGCGGCGGTGCCCTGGATGGGCATGTTCAGCGCCACCCGCTCGCCGAAGGCGCGCAGGTTGAAGTTGGAGGACTTCAGCTCCGGCAGCGCCCGACGGCGGTGCCACAGCGTCTCCACATAGCCCCGCTCCTTTGCCTGCTCCACCACGTCGGTCATATACTGCCGCACGCCCTGATAGGTGTCGAAATACCGCTCCATATAGTCCCGTGCCTCCGCCACCGTAACGCCGATGTCCTGGCTCAGGGAAAAGGCGGAGATGCCGTACACGATGCCGAAGTTTACCGCTTTGGCACTGCGGCGCATCTCCCCTGTCACCATGTCCGGGCTCACGTGGAACACCCGGGCCGCGGTGACGGTGTGGAAATCCGCCCCTTCCCGAAAGGCCTGCTGCATCGCGGTGTCGCCGGCCATGTGGGCCAGCAGCCGCAGTTCGATCTGGGAGTAGTCCGCGTCCACCAGCACGCAGCCCTCTTCCGCTGTGAACAGCCGCCGGATCTGGCTGCCCAGCTCCGTGCGGGTGGGGATGTTCTGCAGGTTCGGCTCCGTGGAGCTGAGGCGCCCCGTGGCGGTCACGGTCATCTGAAAGCTGGTGCGCACCCGCCCGTCGGGCCCGATGGCCTTCAAAAGGCCATCGGCGTAGGTGGATTTCAGCTTGCTGTACTGGCGGTACGTCAGGATCTTCTCCACAATGGGCGCGTCAGGCCGCAGCTTTTCCAGCACGTCGGCGTTGGTGGACCAGCCGGTCTTGGTCTTCTTTCCGTGGGGCAGGTGCAGGTCTTCGAAGAGCACCTTGCCCAGTTGTTTGGGAGAGTTGATGTTGAACGCCCCGCCGGCCGCGGCGTAGATTTCCCGCTCCAGTGCGTCAATCTCCCTTTGCAGCCAGTCGCCAAAGGCGGCCAGCGCCCTGCCGTCGCAGCGCATGCCGAAGCGTTCCATCTCCGCCAGCACGCGGCACAGCGGCAGCTCCACCCCGGTGAAGAGTTCCCACAGCTCCTGCTCGCGGAGGCGGGGCTCCTGAAACTCCCGCAGCGCCGCCACGGCGCTGCAGCGGCTGTCCAGCGCCGCCTCCGCCGCGGCGCTGTCGCCCAAGGGAGCAAAGTCGGCGGCAGTCAGCGTGCTCTGCCCGAACACCTCCGCATTGTAATAGGACATGAACAGCCGCTCGATTTCGTAGCTGCCGGCAGTGGCGTCCAGCAGATAGCCCGCCACCGCCGTGTCGAACAGGAAACCGGCGGCGTCCACGCCTCGCTCCAGCAGTGCACGGATCAGATCCTTGCTGTCGTGGGTGACCTTGCGGATATCTGCGGCAAACAGCGCCGCAAGCAGCGCGTCCCAGTCGCCGCTGTAGCGGCTCTCGATCAGATTGGCAGTCAGAGAGGTCTTCTCCCCCGTGTCGCACTCCACCGCGACGGCGCCCAGGTCCGGCAGGGCGTATACCGTCACCGCCTCCGTCTGCCGCCACAGGGCCAACAGCTCCGCCGCCCGCTCCGGCGCCGTCACGGTCTCCGCCGTGATCTGGCAGTCGGTGTCCAGCTCCGCCGTCTCCCGGGCGGGGGAGAGGCCGTACTTGTCGATGAGCTTTTTGAATTCCAGCTTCAGGAAAATGTCGTACAGCTCCGGCCGGAAAGGCCTGCGCAGGTTCTGCGCCGGGTCGAACTCCAGCGGCGCATCGGTGACGATGGTGGCCAGCCAGTAGGAATGGCGGGCGCTCTCCTCCCCCTCCGCCAGCTTTTTGATGATGCCCGGCTTGGCGTCCACCGCCGGCATGGCGGCATAAATGGCGTCCACGGACCGGTACTCCTGCACCAGTGCCAAGGCGGTCTTCTCCCCCACCCCCGGCACGCCGGGGATGTTGTCGGAGCTGTCGCCCATCAGCGCCTTCAGGTCGATCATGTGGCTGGGCTCGAAGCCGTACTCGGCCTGAAAGGCGTCAGGCGTCATGTCCTTTGTAGTGGTCTGTCCCATTCGGGTGGACACCAGTTTCACCTTTGTCCGATCGGTGATCAGCTGCAGGCTGTCCTTGTCGCCCGTGACCACCACGCACTCCCAGCCCGCCGCCTCGCACCGGCGGGAGATGGTGCCGATCAGGTCGTCGGCCTCGTAGCCCGCCAGCTCGTAGCGGGGGATGGACATGGCGTCCAGCACCTGCTTGAGCACCGGCATCTGCACGGCCAACTCCTCCGGCATACCGTGGCGGGTAGCCTTGTAGGAGGCGTCCGCCCGGTGACGGAAGGTGGGCTCCCGCCGGTCGAAGGTGACGCACAGTGCCTCCGGATGCTCCTCGTCCACCAACTTCTGTAGTGTGGTTACGAAGCCATACACCGCATGGGTATAGAGTCCCTCCCGGGTGGTGAGGGGGCGGATCCCGTAAAAGGATCGGTTGATGATGCTGTTGCCGTCCAAAACCATCAGTTTCAAGGGCGATCCCTCCCTGCGTGATTTTCCATAATGGATATATTATAGTACATTTTTCCCGGCAAGACAACCGGTATTCCCGTCCCCGAAAACACGGCAGCCCCGCTGAAAGAGCGCTCAGCAGGGCTGTCGTCTGTTGTCACGTCTCTATGCCGCCGTGCCGTCCAGGGGCTGGCTGATGTCCACCGTGCCGAAGGCACCGCGCAGCTCGCCGTCCAACAGGATCTGCACCCGGTCGATGCCCCGGATAGAGCACAGTGACCGCACGATGCTCTGCACCAGCATCGCCTGCTCCTCCTCTGCCTCCGGCAGCAGTTCCTCGTTCGTCCCCGGCAGGTTCAGATAGCACACGCCCTCCTCCGTCCGCATGGACAGCACCGCGAAGTCCTCCGGCAGCAGCGGTGTCAGTTCCGGGCTCTGGGGCCCTGCCAGCAGGGTGTTCACGACCACCGCAGCCCGTGTCTCACCCTCGTACAGCGTCAGCACCCGGTCCTCGCCGACCAGTTCGCCGTCGGCCCCCCGGAAATAGAGCCGGGCGGCAAAGGTGCGCACCACGTCCTCGGTGCTGGTGAGCAGCGCGTCGCTGGCAAAGAAGGTGTTGCTGTTCCGATAGGCCAGTTCGCGGCCGTTTACCAAGATCCGTACCATAGATATGCCACCGATCTGGGTCAGTGTCAGCGTCACGCAGTAATCGGCGATGGTCAGTTCCATACCGGACAGCTGCCCGTAGGCGCCGGAGAGATCCACCACGGCCGTGTTCCCGTTGACGTTGCAGCTCAAAAGCTGCGTTCCCGCCGGGACAGGGCTGCTGAACCCCGCCGTCCGGCAATTGCCCAGCAGCTGTTCCATGGCCGCCTGTGCCTGCTCCTGGGTTGTTTTCTCCGCCTGTTGGCTCCAATCCACCTGGACGGAGGCCAGAATGTCGCCGCCCTGCACCGTTTCGGGATCAGCGGCGTAGTATACGGCCAGTGTATCCCCCTCCGGCACGGACGGCGCAGCGCCGCAGCCGATGACGGAGGCCAGCGTCAGCAGGGTCAGACACAGGGTCATCCACCGCTTCATGACGCTTCACCTCCCTCTGCCAGCGGCAGGCGCACGGTGAACACCGTACCTCCGCCTGTCCGCTCCTCCACGGAAATGGTGCCGCCGCGGCGCACCACCGTGTCCCGCACGATGGCCAGCCCCAGCCCGGTGCCGCCCACTTGGCGGGAGCGCATCTTGTCCACCCGGTAAAAGCGGTCGAAGATCTGGTCCCTGTCCTCGGCGGGGATGCCGATGCCGTTGTCCTCCACCCGGATGACCACGGCCTGCTCCTCCACCCGCGCTTGGGCATGGACAAAGCCCGCCCGGCCGGAATACTTGATGCCGTTTTCGATCAGGTTATACAGGATCTGATGGATATCGTCCCCGGCGGCCATGACCACGGCGCTCCCGTCCGCCTCCCAGGACAGAGAGACCTCCTTCTCCCTTGCCACCAGCCCCAGCATGCGCACCACCCGCTCCAGCACCGGGCCCACATTCACGGCCTCGGCTCGCTCCAGGGCACCGCTGTCCAGTCGGGTCAGGCGCAGCAGATCCTCGGTGATGCGGCTGAGCCGCTCCGCCTCCTGTCCGATGTCGCTGACGAACTCCCGCACGGTGCTGTCGTCCATATCCTCCGTCTGTAAAATGGAGTCGGTCAGCAGCCGGATACCAGCCAGCGGCGTCTTCAGCTCATGGCTGGCGTCTGACACGAAGCGGCGGCGGGCGTTCTCGGTGGTCTGCAGCCGGTCTGTCAGGCTGTTGAACTCGGCCGCGATCTGGGCGATCTCGTCACCGCCCCGCACGTTGGCCCGGTGGCTGTAGGCGCCTTCCCGCACACTGCGGATGGCCTGCAACAGGTCGCTGATCTGCCGGGTGAACAATCGGGACAGGATCACGCTCAGCAACAGCACCAGGGCGCCCACCAGCGCGGAGATGGCCTGCAGGTTTTTTTGAAAGCTCTGCAGCAGTCTTGCCTGCTCCGTGTCGTACTCATAGGCGTAGATAGCGCCCACGGTCCGGCTGCGGTAGACCACCGGCACGGCGCTGCGGCTGATGAAAGCCTCGCTGTCATAGCGGCAGTAGAAGGCGTCGTTGCCGGCAAGTGCCTGCGCCACCTCCGTGTAAAAGGCATAGAGGCCCCTTGCGTTGCCCGTCTCACGGGTGTCGTAGAGGATGCGGCCCGCCGTATCCGTGACCAGAATGCGGCTGACGCCCGTCTCCCGCAGCCCGCTGAGGGCCTGCCCCACGTTCTCCTCCGTCAGCTCCGCCAATCCCGATAGGGACGACTCGATCAGCTTCACGCTGCCGGACATGGAGCTCTGCTTCGAGCGAAACACCAAGTTCTGCGACACCAGCAGCGGATAGGAGTTCAGCAGCGCCAGCACCGCCAGAATGATCACGATATAGCTCAGGCCGAATTTAAATTGAAGGCTGGTTCTCCCCTTGAAAATAGTAACCAACTCCCCACTTTGTGATGATGTGCACCGGCGCGGCCGGGTTTGGCTCCAGCTTCTCCCGCAGGCGGCGGATGTGTACGTCCACCGTGCGGTAATCTCCCACGTAGGAGTATCCCCACACCAGGTTCATCAGGCTCTCCCGGCTGTAGACCCGCCGAGGGTTTTTCATCAGCAGCTCGATCAGGTCGTACTCCTTGGCGGTCAGGTCGATGATCTGCCCGTCCCGTATGGCCACCCGCTGCTCCATATCCAGGCTCAGCGGTCCCACTGTCAGCAGCGCCGCACTGCGCTGCTGCTGTGCCGCGCCGCCGGTGCGGCGCAGCAGGGCGCGGATGCGGGCCTTCAGCTCCATGATGTTGAAGGGCTTCGTCACATAGTCGTCCGCCCCGCAGGCAAAGCCCATCAGCTTGTCGGCATCCTCGCTGCGGGCCGTCAGCATAATCACCGGCACGTCTGAGAACTCCCGGATCTTCATGCAGGCTTCGCTGCCGGAGAGCACCGGCATCATCAGGTCCAGGATAATCAGATCGAAGCTTCCCGTCCGGGCCATCTCCACGGCGGCGGCCCCGTCATAGGCGGTCTCCACCTGATAGCCTTCGTTTTCCAGGTTGAAGCGGATCCCTTTCACCAACAGCTTTTCATCGTCAACTACCAGTATCTTCACGTCTCGTCTCCCCTCCTGTGTTCTCCGGGCCCGTTTCACCAGCCGCGGCATAGGGCCGGATGGCCTCCACCGTCTTCTCCCCGATGCCGCTGACCCGCGTCAGCTCGTCCACCGAGACAAAGGGGCCGTTGGCCTCCCGCTCGGCGATGATCCGCTCCGCCAGCGTCGGCCCGATGCCCGGCAGCTGCTGCAGCGTCTCGGCATCCGCCGTGTTCAGGTCGATCAGCCGCTCCTGCGGCTGCGCCGTCTCTCCCGTCTGTCGGGCCGTCACCGTGTAGCTTCCCTGCCTGCCGCCGGCCGCCGTCAGGTGCGCAGTCAGCACCGCCGCCAGGAACAGCAGCGTCACCGCCAGCAGGAGCATCTCATTTTTTGTTATGTTTCCCGGCTTTCTCACAGTTGACTACCCCATGGTTTTTGCTTATAATAATTTTATTCCCGTTCAAATCCTCCGCGGATCGCCGCTTTGCTGGACGCCGCGTCTGTCTTTTTGCACATTATAACATATCGAGGGAAAAAATCCTATGAAAATCCGCCGTATTTTGTCTGTTTTTTTGCTGGCCGTCCTTTTGACGGGCCTGCTCTGCGTCGTGCCGGCTCAAGCCATTGAGGATCCGGACATTCAGGCCAGGGCCGCCATGCTGGTGGACGCCGACACAGGCCGCGTGCTCTATGAGAAAAACGGCTACACCGCACAGTACCCCGCCAGCATCACCAAGGTGATGGTGGCGCTGCTGGTGCTGGAGGCGGTGGACCAGGGCGACCTGCGGATGGACCAGGAGATTACCGCTACCGAGTCCTCCCTGGCCAACCTGACGCCCGACAGCAGCACCGCCGATATCGAGGCTGGCGAAACGCTGACGGTGGAGCAGCTGCTCTACTGTATGCTGCTGGTGTCCGCCAACGAGACCGGCGACATTCTGGGTGAGGCCATGTACGGCAGCGACACAGCCATGGTGGAGCAGATGAACCGGCGGGCGGCGGAGCTGGGCTGCACCAACACCCACTTTGCCAACACCTCCGGTCTCCACGACCCCAACCACTACATCTCCCCCTGGGACATCTATCTCATCGCCCGCGAGGCGCTGAAGCATGACACCTTCGTCACCATCTGCAGCAGCAAATCCTATACCGTGCCGGAGACCAACATGCACCAACAACGGGACCTGCACACCACCAATGCCCTCATCTCCAACTGGCGGTCCACCGGCTACCTCTATGAGGGCGCCACCGGCATCAAGACCGGCACCACCCAAGAGGCCGGCCACTGTCTGCTGGCTTCCGCCACCCGCAACGGCCGCACCCTCATCAGCATCGTGCTGGGCGCCGGTATCTCCAGCGAGGAGGACGGCTACCGCACCATGAGCTTTACCGAGACCAGCCGTCTGTTCGACTGGGGCTTTGACAACTTCACCAACCTCACCGTGCTGGAGGAGGAAAAGCTCTACGCCGTGCCGGTGGAGCTGTCCAAGGAGACCAACACGGTGATGGTCCACCCGGAGCGTACCACCCAGGCGGTGCTGCCCTACGATCTGGACCCCGAAGCCGACCTGACCTATACGCTGGATCTGCCCACCTCGGTGGACGCGCCCGTCACCGCCGGAGAGCAGCTGGGCACCGTTACCGTCAGCTACAACGGGCAGGATTACGTCACCGTGCCTCTGCTGGCTCTCAATGATGTGCCTGTGTCCCGGTTTCTGGTGGGCAAGCGGGCTGTGGAGGCCTTCTTCGCCCGCTCGACCGTCCGGATCGCGCTGGTGGTGCTGGCAGTGCTGATCGTGCTGCTGCTGATCTGGCGGCTGGTCCGTCCCCGCCGGCGCTATGGCCGCGGCGGCCGCCGCTCGCTCCACAGCTCCTACCGGGGCAGGCGGAGATAAAAACGCTGTGCTGCCATCCCACGGGATGGCAGCTTCTTTGAAGGGAGGCCGTCTGCGTGCCGGAACTCACCATTCTCTATGTTGACGAGTACCTGGTCGTGGCCGTCAAGCCCGCCGGCGTCCTGTCGGAGGACAGCGACCGCGGCACCTCTATGCCCGCCCTGCTGCGGCGGCATTTCCAGGCGGCCGGGGAGAGCGATTATGTTGCCACCGTCCACCGGCTGGACCGGATCGTGGGCGGCGGGATGGTGTTCTCCCGCCGGCGGGAAGTCACCGGCAAGCTGGCCGACGCCATCCGGGAGCGCCGCGTCACCAAGGAGTATCTGGCGGTGCTGCGGGGCCACCCCACCCCGCCGGCTGACACCCTCACCGACCTGCTGTTCCGGGATGCCGCCCACAACAAGAGCTATGTGGTAAAACGGGTGCGGAAGGGTGTGCGGGAGGCGTCGCTGGACTACACGGAGTTGGATCGGACGGAGGACCTCTCCCTGGTGCGGATCCAGCTCCACACCGGGCGCACCCATCAGATCCGGGTGCAGTTCTCCTCCCGCGGTCTGCCGCTGCTGGGCGACATCCGCTACGGCAGCAAGGATCCTCGCTGCGGCGCCGCCCTGTGGTCGTACCGTTTGGCCTTCGATCACCCCGTCACCGGGGCAGCTGTGGACGTCACCTGTCCCCCGCCGGACACCTTTCCCTGGGCGCTGTTCGGCGCCATCAGCCGCTTGTAGGGGGCGTTTATTGGCATTCATTAGGCACCTATAGAGCTCGTATGCGCGCGATAAAGCCGCTTACCGGACCGGTAAGCGGCTTTTTTGTTGTCCTCTGCTCACGCGCCCGGATCCCGGACCCGGAAACACAGCTTCTCCGCCATGGTGGCGATGAAGGTCCCGTTGCTCCAACGCAGCTCCGCCTTGAAGAGCTTCCTCTGGATCTCCGGGTCGCCCCGCAGCCAAGCGGCCTCTACCGCGCTGCGGATGGCCCGCTCCACGCATCCCGGCGTGGTGGCGAACTGGCGAGCCAGCGCCGGGTACAGTTCCTTGGTCAGGGCGTGGGCCAGATGCGGCTCCTCCATCACCATCAGGATCGCGCGGCGCACGTAGGGATAACCCTTCAGATGGGCCGGCATGCCGATATTCTGCAGCGCCCGGGTGACCAGCAGCTCCCACCGGGCTGGGGCCGCGCGCTCCACGCCGGCGCCACAGGCGCGGCGGAGCGTCTCCAGCAGCGCCTCCGTCTCAAATGGCTTGGGCAGAAAATGGCGGATACCCTGGTGGATCGCCTGCAGCATCACGGCACGGGTACAGAAGCCGGTGATCATCACCAGGCCGGGCACCACACCTTCCAGCCGGCCCAGCAGTTCAAAACCGTCCAGCCCCGGCAGCACCGCATCGGTGATCACCACGTCGGGCTGTAGGCGCAGCGCCAGCTCCAGCGCCTCGGCGCCGCTGCCGGTGTCGGCCACGAGCCGGAACTCACCCGTGCTCTCGATGAGATCCCTCATCAAGAGGCGATACTCTTCATTTGCATCCGCCAACAACACGTGCTCTTTTCCGCTCATGGCTTTCTCTCCCCACACTGTTTTCTCTCGGTCCTGTAGTAGGTACATTACCACAGCTTTGTTCCGTTTTCAAGAAAATATTGCCATTTTTCGTCAACTTTCGTTCGACAAAATCCGCACATCCGCAACTTTAGGAAGATATAGTAGGGGTTGGGTGCGGTACCCACAAAATATAGTTTTTGCCCGGCTGGTGACAAAAACCCCGCCACGTGCTACAATAGAGAAAACATCGACGGAGGTATGGTACGATGAAATGGATGGTGGCGTCGGATCTGCATGGCAGCGCGACCGCCTGCGAGAAGCTGCTGGCGGCCTATGAGCGGGAGCAGGCGGACAAACTGCTCCTGCTGGGGGATCTGCTGTACCACGGGCCGCGCAACCCGCTGCCGGGGGGTTACGACCCCAGGCGGTGCTATGAGCTGCTCAATGAGTGCCGGGACGAGATCCTCTGCGTGCGAGGCAACTGCGACGCGGCGGTGGACCAGATGGTGCTGGAGTTCCCCATCATGTCGGAGTATCTCCTGCTGCAGCTGGGCCGGCGCACTGTGTTCGCCACCCACGGCGACGTGTGGAGCCCAGAGCGCCCGCCGCTGCTGGCCCCCGGCTTTATCCTGCTGGCCGGTCACACCCATCACGCCGCCTGCGACATGTTCCCGGACTTTCTCTACCTCAATCCCGGCTCCCCCTCTCTGCCCAAGGGTACAGAGCACCGGGGCTATCTGATTCTGGAGGAGGACCGCGTCACCTTCAAGGAGCTGGACGGCACCGCGTATCGGGAACATACGCTGGCATAGACGACATGCGAGCTTTGATGGTCAAAGGCGAACATCCACCGGCAAAGATCCTCTTTCATCAGTTATGTTTTATATTACATGATTATATGCAATAGACCGCCCCGCACCGCGGGACGGTCTATTTATTCTCCTCATCCTCCAGGTTTTGCAGGGCGAAGTCTATGCACTGGTTGATGAACTCATTGCGGGAGATTCCATACTGTGCGGCTTTCCCGTCTATGGCAGCCAATTTGTCCGTCGATATACGCATGGAAATAACTTCTTTCTCGCTTCTCTTTGGAATAAAGTTTGCCATATTGTCCACCTCCCTCTTGCTAAATTGTATTTTATATGATATGATTTATCTATATTCTAATTTCGATATCTATTATTAAATACTACGGGGGTGCCATATGAAAAAAAGCTTATTTTTGTCTTTCTGCCTATGCGTCACAATTCTGTTGATTGGCTGTAACTCATCGTCAAAAGACCCTTTGATTGGAACGTGGGTACTTGTGGATCCGCCCTCTGATGTAACAGAGGAGTTTACGTTCTATCCAGATGGGACATGTGCTATCTTGGAAGGCACCGAGTCCCTTACTTTTCAATGGACAGCCACTGAAGATCGCTTGAAACTCACAGACACATCTGACGATGCGTTTGAACTCACATTCAAGTATTCCATCAAAGGTAAAAAGCTCACCCTCGCATATGATCTATCCGATTTGGATTTACCTGACCTGGATGAAGCAAGCACAACTTTGACTCTTACAAAAAAACAGTAGTGTCAGATTTATCGTAAGTACTTATCCATATTTATCTGTCACAAAAGCACCCCCGACCTGCCGTATTTTAAAATCGGCCCCTCGGAGGTGCTTTTGCACTTTTGCGCTCACGCCCGCTTTTGCTTCATCTGCAAGCTCAGGCGGTCTGCGATCATGGCGATGAACTCCGAATTGGTGGGCTTGCCCTTGGCGGAGTTGACGGTATAGCCGAAGTACTTCTGCAGCGTCTCCAGGTCGCCGCGGTCCCAGGCCACCTCGATGGCGTGGCGGATGGCGCGCTCCACCCGGGAGGCGGTGGTGTCGAACCGACGGGCCACCTCCGGATAGAGCACCTTGGTGACAGCGTTGATGACATCCATATCCGACACGGCGATCAGGATGGCCTCGCGGAGGTACTGATAGCCCTTGATATGGGCGGGCACGCCGATCTCGTGGATGATGGCGGTGACCTGACCCTCCAGCGCCGGAGAGGCTTCGCTCTCCGCCGGCTCCGGCCCCGCGGCGCGGCGCATGTGCTCCAGCAGCGATGACTCGCTGATGGGCTTGGGCAGGAAGGCCCACACACCCAGGGCCGCCGCCTCCGCCACGGTGCGCTGGCCGCAGAAGGCCGACACCACGATGGCACGGGGTGCGGCTGTGCCCCGCTCGGCACAGCGCCGCAGCAGCGCAAAGCCGTCCAGCGCCGGCAGCACCAGGTCCGTCACCAGCAGCTGGGGCTGCTGTTCCACCACCAGGCGCCACGCCTCCTGTCCGTCGCCGGTGTCGCCTGCTACGACGAACTCTCCCGTCTCCTCGATGCTCTGCCTGAGCAAGATACGAAACTCCTCGCTGCTGTCGGCGAGGACCACTTTGATCTTGTTTTCCATGGGCAATCCGTCCTCTTTTCGCAAAATTTCAATGTCCGCACAACCTGCCGCCTTTCCGCGGCAAATCAACATCCGTCCCTTGACCTGCCTATAATGTAGCAGAATCGGACAGCGTTTTCCCGCGGATTTCGTCGAACCGCCCGGAGAATCGCTCGACAATTTCCGCCGGAAAACGGCAGGAGAAGGCGGCCGGAGAACGCTCCTCCGGCCGCCTTGCGCCCCGGTCTATCCGGCCATGGAGAGCATGTTCTCCATGAGGATTCCGTAGCCCTGGGTTGGGTCGTTGACCAGCACGTGGGTCACGGCACCCACGAACCGGCCGTCCTGGATGATGGGACTGCCGCTCATGCCCTGCACGATGCCGCCGGTGGTCTCCAGCAGCCGCCGGTCGGTAACGCGCAACAGCAGATCGCGCATGTCCTGCCGGCCGGGACAGAGGCGTGTGATCTCCACTCGGTAGAGTTCCGTCCGGTCGCCGGAAACGGTGCAGAGGATCTCGGCCTCGCCCGGATGGACCTCGTCAGGTGCGGCCACCGGGATGGGCTGTCCGCCGCTGGCGAAGGCACTGTCCGACACCACTCCAAAGATGCCGGCAGCGGTGTTGGCAAAGACGGTGCCCACGTCCCGCTGGACGGAGAAGTCGCCCTTCAGCTCACCGGGGTCGCCCCGCTGACCCTTTTTCACCGCACGGACCGTGGTCTCCATGATAGAGCCGGAGCTCAGGGGCATCAGCACCTGAGTGTCCACATCGGTGATGCCGTGGCCCAGAGCCCCGTAGTTGCCGGTGTTGGGATCGTAGAAGGTCAGCGTGCCGATGCCGGCCATGCTGTCGCGGATCCAGACGCCCAGGCGATAGACGCCGTCGTCACACAGCACGGCGCAGGTGTCCACCGCCGAGGTGCGCTGACCGCGGCGGACGGTCAGCGTCACCGCCGCCTCGCCGTGCTCCTGCAGGAGGGACTGCAAATGCTCTGTTGACTGGATCTCCTCATCGTCAATCCGGAGGATCAGGTCTCCTTCCCGTAATCCGCAGTCCTCCGCCGGAGAGCGCCCGCCTGTGTTCAGGTCAGAGGTGGCCACCACCAGCACGCCGTCGGCGAACAGCTTGATGCCAACGGCGCGGCCCATGGGGATCAACTGCCGGCTGCCGCCCTCCGCCGCCCAGACCGGCTGACAACAGCACAGGGCCAGCAGGATCGCCAGCAGCAGCGCGGCGCTCCGCCGCAGAAAAGATGGTCGTCGCGTTTCATGCATCGGATCACCCCTTATTTTGTTTTGTCACCGGCGACAGCATTACTTTGTGCCGAATGGGGCATGATTATGTCGGTCAAAATCAGGAAAACAGGCACAAAAAACGGACACCGCGGCGTGTGCCGCGGCGTCCGGTATCCATCTGGTTTTTAGAAATTTTTACCTTTGAAGATGTTGATGATGTCGCCGAAGGGGTCGTCGCCCTCGTCCTTCTTGTCGGGAGTCTCGACGCTGTTCTCATCCAGGGGCTCCAGCGTGGTGGGGCCGGTCTGCTCTTTCTCCTCCGCCTTGCTGCCGTCTTCAAAGCCGGTGGCGATGACAATGACGCGGATCTCGTCGTCCAGCTTCTCGTCGAAGGTGGCGCCGAAGATGGTCAGCGCGTCGGGGTGAACGGCCTTCTGCACCAGCGAGGCGGCCTCCTCCACCTCTTCCAGGCCGATGTCCATGGAGCCGGTGACGTTGATCAGCACACCCTTGGCGCCGTTGATGGATGTCTCCAGCAGGGGGCTGGAGATGGCCATGTTGGCGGCCTCCTCGGCCTTGTTCTTGCCGGCCGCGCGGCCCACGCCCATGTGGGCCAAGCCCGCGTCCTTCATGACGGCGGTGACATCGGCAAAGTCCAGGTTGATGAAGCCCGTGTCGCGGATCAGATCGGAGATGGACTGGACCGCCTGGCGCAACACATCGTCGGCGATCTCAAAGGCATTGGCAAAGGTGATCTTCTCGTCGGTAGCGTATTTCAGCCGCTCGTTGGGGATGATGACCAGGGAATCCACCTTGCCGCGCAGATCCTCGATGCCCTGCTCGGCCTGGGTCATGCGGCGGCCGCCCTCGAACTTGAAGGGCTTGGTGACCACACCCACGGTGAGCACGCCCATCTCACGGGCGATCTCCGCCACCACGGGGGCGCCGCCGGTGCCGGTGCCGCCGCCCATACCGGCGGTGATGAACACCATGTCGGTGTTCTCCATCGCCTTGGAGATCTGGTTGCGGCTCTCCTCGGCGGCCTTGCGGCCCACATCCGGATTGGAGCCGGCGCCCTTGCCGGCTGTCAGCTTTTCGCCGATCTGGATCTTATAGGTCGCGCTGGATGCGTTCAGCGCCTGCTTGTCCGTGTTGATGGCAATAAATTCCACGCCCTTGGTGCCGGAACGCACCATGCGGTTGACCACGTTGTTGCCCGCGCCGCCTACGCCCACGACCTTGATACCGACAACGTTCTCCACGCCTGTTTCCAATCCAAAGCTCATGACGGTTCCTCCTGCTATCTGTTGTATTGTAAAGACAGATTATCTGCCCGTAACCCCAATATAGAGTGGTTTGTACTATTGTATTACGGATCGGGCCGCAGGTCAAGAGCTCCGCCGTGTTTTCCGGAAAAAAGTTGTGTGATCAGTCGGGGATGAAGTTGACCCGGTCATCCCGACTCATGTTGATGGTGCCGTGCTCGTTGTCCTCCAGCCGCTCCACCACCGCCAGCAGGTAGTTGAGCTTGTAATTCATATCGGCGTTCCAAGGGATCTGCACCCGGAAGCGGTCCAGATACTCCAGCGTGATGACGGCGGGATCCTCCAGACGGATCGCGTCCACGTCGCCCAGCATGTCCTTGCTGCGCAGATGCTGCAGCAGATCCAGCAACACGGCGCATGCGTCGCCGTCCTCGGCGGCAATGGTGCGGCCGATTTGCGGATCCTGCAGCGTCAGCCCCGTCACCAGGGCGAACTCCTTCGTACCGGGGGTAATGGTGTCCACAATCTTGCCGGTGCCGGCCACCAGCCACAGCACGTCGTCCTGCTCCACTGCCACGGTGACGGCGCACTCCGTCACCGTGATACGCAGCGTGCTGGGCAGGCTGCGGCTGATCTGCACCGTTTCCACGTAGCTCAGCGCGGAGCGGACCCGCTCCGCTACCTCGTACTTATCCATCAGAAACAGATTGTCACCCACTGAAAGGCCGCTGGCCTCCATCACCTCCTCGGAGCTGTAGCGCTCCGTGCCGGTTACCTCGATGGTCTCTATCTTGAAAAACAGGGCCAGCGCCGCCACAATGGCGCCGCAGATGACCACGAACGTCAGCAGGCGGTAGAGGAAGGCAAACCTTCCCCGCCTGCTTCTTCGATTGCGTCTGCTGTGTCTGGCCATGCGTGCTCTCCTACTCCCTGATCTCCTGTATCCTGGCGCCCAGATGGGCCAGATCGCCCGCCAGGTCGCTGTATCCGCGTCTGATGTGGTGGATGTTCTCCACCTGGGTGATGCCGTCGGCCTGCAGGCCCGCCAGCACCAGCGCCGCACCGCCCCGCAGGTCCGTGCAGCGGACAGCGGTGCCGCACAGATGCGGCACGCCGCACACCACCGCTACCCGACCCTCCAGCCGGATGTCCGCGCCCATGCGCAACAGCTCCGACACATGGCGATAACGGCTCTGAAACATATTCTCCACGAACACCGTGGTGCCTCTCGCCCGCAGCAGCGACGCCATCAGCACCGCCTGGGCGTCGGTGGGAAAGCCGGGATAGGGCGAGGTGCGTACCGGGCAGATGCCCCGCAGGGCGCCGTCGCTGCGCAGGCGGATGTACTGTTCGTCGCTGCTGATGCGGCAGCCGGCCTGCTGCAGTGCCGTGGTCACCGTGGACAGACTGCGGTAGTCCACGCCGCTCAGGCAGATGTCTCCGCCCACGGCGGCGGCAGCCGCCAGATATGTAGCCGCGGCGATCCGGTCGCCGATGCATCGGTGGCAGCAGCCCCGAAGCGGCCGCACGCCCTCCACGATCACCGTGGAGGTGCCGGCACCCCGCACCTCGGCGCCCAGCTTGCGCAGGAAATCCTGCAGATCGATAATCTCCGGCTCGCGGGCCGCATTGACGATGACTGTGGTGCCGCAGGCGCCGCAGGCCGCCAGGATGGCGTTCTCCGTGGCGCCCACGCTGGGCAGGCCCAAAACGATCTCCGCACCCCGGAGTCCTTCGCCCCGACAGCACACCCGGCCGCCGCACTCCTCCACCTGCGCACCCAGCGTCCGCAGGGCGGACAGGTGCAGGTCGATGGGCCGCGGCCCCAGCTCGCAGCCGCCGGGATAGCTCAGCTCTGCACGACCGCACCGGGCCAGGATGGCTCCCAGGAAGATTACGGACGAGCGCATCCGCCGCATGAGCGCATCCGGGATGTCCCAGCGGACAAGGCTGCTGCTGTCCACCACCAGGTCCTCCCCCTGCCAGCACACCCGGCAGCCCAGGTGCCGCAGGATGGCGCCGCTGGCCTCCACATCCTCCAACCGGGGGCAGCGCTCGATGACGCACACGCCGCTGCTCAGTATAGCAGCCGCCAGGATTGGCAGCACGCTGTTTTTGGCACTCTGCACCGTCAGCTCCCCCCGGAGCCGGCTGCCGCCCTCCACCGCGATCATATTCATCCTACGCCCCGCCTTTCATTGCTTTCTCAAGCCATTCTATGCAAGGTGGGAAACGTGAGGTTACTTCACCAGCGCCATGACCGTGTCGTAGATGCGCTCTGTGGCGTCCAGGATGCCCAGCGAAGCCATGCCCCGGGACATGACGGCGCGGCGGGACGGGTCGGACAGGATGCCGCGGGCCGCCTCATACAGCTTGTCGCCGGTACACTCGCTCTCCAGCAGCAGTACGGCGCCGCCGTGCTGCTCCAGGATACGGGCGTTCTTCTCCTGATGGTTGTTGACCACGTATGGCGACGGCACGATAACGGTGGGCACCGCCAGTGCCGTGACCTCGCTGACGGTGGAGGCACCGGCCCGGCAGATCACCAGATCCGCCGCACGCATGACCACCGCCATATCATAGATATATTCCCGCACGTCCAGCGACGGACACCTGTCCAGCCCCCGGGCGGCCAGTTCGCTCTTCATCTTCTCCCAGCCACCGCGGCCCACCGCGTGGATGTGGTGGAAGGGCTCGCCCTCCGCCTGCTCCCGCCGGAAGAAGTCCAGCATCTGCGCGTTCATGCCGCTGGCCCCCAGACTGCCCCAAAAGGACACCACCAGTGGCCGATCATCGGAAAATCCCAGACGCTGCCGGGCCTCGTCGTGGGTCAGAGCAAAGAAGTCTCCCCGCACCGGCGTGCCGGTGACGGCCACCTTGTCCGGGCGCCTGTAGTGCGCCCGGCACTCCTCAAAGCCCACCATGATGCGGTCGGTGTACTTCTCCAGCATGCGGGTGGTGAGGCCCGGCACCATGTTGGACTCGTGCACCGCTGTGGGGATGCCCGCTTTGGCGGCGGAGCGAATCATGGGATAGCTGGCGTAGCCGCCGGTGCCCACCACCAGATCGGGCCGGAACTCAGCCAGGATGGCGCGGGCCTGGCGGCGGGAGGTCACCATGCGCTTTGCGGTTTGCAGGTTGTGGCCCAGCGCCGCCGGCTTCAGGGAGCGCTGAAAATTGGAGATCTCCACACCGCGGAAATCGTAGCCGCTCTTCTCCACCAGACCACGCTCCATGCCGTCCGGCGTGCCCACAAACAGCACGCGCAGCTCCGGCAGGCGCTCCTTCATATAGCCCGCCAGCGCCAGGGCCGGGTTCACATGGCCCGCCGTGCCGCCGCAGGTAAAGATCACATTCATGGTTCTGTCCTCCCCGTCGGGAAATGTTCGCTTTGTCAGCTGCTTCTGGGCGCCGGAATCTGCCGCGAGACGCTCAATACGATGCCCGTCTCCAGCAGCTGCAGCGCCAGCGCCGTGCCGCCGTAGCTGAAGAACGGCAGCGAAATACCGGTGGCCGGCACCAGGCCGCTGACCACGGCGATGTTCAGGAAGGTCTGCAGTGCAATCTGGGTGGTGATGCCCACCACCAGCAGGGAGCCGAACCGGTCCCGGGCATGGAGGGCGATCCAAAAGCCGCGGATGATGAGCAGGGCGAAGATCAGCATGATGACGCAGGCCCCGATGAGGCCCAGTTCCTCGCACACGATGGCGAAGATACAATCATTGTGCTCCTCCGGCAGATAGAGGAATTTCTGGCGGCTCTTGCCCAGGCCCACGCCCAGCAGGCCGCCGGAGCCGATGGCGATAAGGCTCTGGACCATCTGGTAGCCGTCGTTCAGCTCATCGATCCAGGGGTCATGCCACATGGCGATGCGGTTGGCGCCGTAGGAGATGATGCCGGCCTCCACCAGCTTGACGTACAGCACTGCTGCCGCGGCCACGCCGCCGATGCCCGCCAGCACCAACCAGGTCTGGATGCCGCCTACGATCATCATGACCACGCCGGTACCCACGATGAGGATAGTGCCGGACATGTGGGGCTCCAGCATCATCAGCACGCCGATGATGCCCAGAATGGCTACGTAGGGCCAGATGCCCTGGCGCCAGGTGAGCATCTTCTCACGCTTTTTGGAGATGCTGTCGGCAAAATAGACGATGACACCCAGCTTGGCGATCTCCGAGGGCTGGAAACGGAAGCTGGAGCCCGGGATCCCCAGCCAGCGGGTGGCGTTATTGACGGTGACGCCCACGCCGGGGATGACTACCAGGATCAGCAGGAACACAGAAAAGCCCAGCAGCAGTCTGGAGGCGCCGCGCCAGCGCTGGTAGTTGATCTTGCCCACCACGAACATGGCCACGATGCCCAGCGCGGCGAAGATGGCCTGGCGCTTGAAGTAAAAGGCCGGGTCACCGGACTCGTAGTAGGCCGAGGGAAAGCTGGCGGAGAACACCATCACCAGTCCAATGGCCGTCAGCAGAAGTGTCAACAGCAGGAAGGGAATATCCAGACGCCCCTTGGAGGCCTCATAGCTCTTTCTCTCCGTCTCTTTGGCGTGCTGCTGCCGCTCCTTTTGTCTGTGGTATTCCTCGCGGGTCATGATATCCCCCCTCTCTGAAAAAAACGACGCAGTCAGATGCCGAAGCGATCCATCACGCCCAAATAGGCCAGCATGCAGAAAACAGCGCTGACGGCGGTGAACACCGCCACCACCTTGGTCTCTTTCCAGCCGCACATCTCGAAGTGGTGATGCAGCGGCGCCATTTTGAACACCCGCTTGCCGTGTGTCAGCTTGAAATAGGCCACCTGGATGATGTCGCTGAGCGTCTCGCAGATATAGACGATGCCCACCAGGATCAGCACAAGAGGCATGTCACAGGCGAAGGCCAGGGCCGCCACCGCGCCGCCCAGGAACAGCGAGCCGGTATCGCCCATGAACACCTTGGCGGGATAGTAGTTGTAGATCAAAAAACCCAACAGGCCGCCCAGCAGCGCCGCGGCGAACACGCTCAGCTGCAGGTACTCCGTGCCCCACTTCCATCCGACAGCGGCGAAGAACACCGCCACCGGTACCGTGACGCCGGAGGCCAGCCCGTCCACGCCGTCGGTGATGTTGACGGCGTTGACCGTGCCTACAATGATAAAGGCAGCCAGCACCAGATACACCACCCAGTTCAGCACAATGTGGGTGTGGAAAAACGGGATATACAGGTTGGGGCTCAGCAGACCCTCGTGGCGCATCAGGCTCAAAAATGCCACCGCCGCTGCCAGCTGCAGCAGAAACTTCTGCAAAGCTGTGAGGCCGGTGTTCTGGTGGTGCTTCACCTTCTGATAGTCATCGATATAGCCGATGGCGCCGAACACCAGCGCGAACAAGTACACGTACAGATGGGCAAAGCTGCCGCCGATCATTCCCCTCCAGCCGCAGATCACGATGGACACGCCGATGCCAATGATGAACATCAGCCCGCCCATGGTGGGAGTGCCTTGCTTGGTCATGTGCCAGGTGGGGCCGATCTCCTTGATGCTCTGGCCCGCTTTCAGCTGCACCAGCATGGGGATCAGCAGTCTGCCCGCCAGGGCAGTGACCGCAAAGCCGATTGCCAGTGCCAGTAGGATCCGAATCATACGCTCTCCTTTGCGCCCCGCAGTGGGGCGACGCCTCCTGTGTCAGTTCTCTTTGAAATATGCCGCGAGAATCTCCCGCTCGTCCAGATGGTGGCGGGTACGGCCGATCTCCTGATACGTCTCGTGGCCCTTACCGCACAGCACCACCACGTCCCCCGGCCGTGCCAGGGTCAGCGCGCGGCGGATGGCCTCTGGTCGGTCCTCTACCGCCACATAGTGGTCGCAGCCGGACATGCCGGCCAGGATGTCGCGGATGATGTCCGACGGCTGCTCGGTGCGGGGGTTGTCGCTGGTGACCACCGCGAAGTCCGCCAGACGGGCCGCGATGGCGCCCATCCGGGGCCGCTTGGTGCGGTCACGGTCACCGCCGCAGCCGAACAGGGCGATGACCCTCCCTGCGGCAAAGCCGCGCACCGTCGTGAGCACGTTCTCCAGCGCGTCCGGCGTATGGGCGTAGTCGATGAGCACGGTATACGCCCCGCCGGGGACGGCCACCGGCTCCATCCGGCCCCGCACGGCGCCGAACGTATCCAGTGCGGCGGCGCAGTCCACCGGCGGCACGCCCAGCACATTGCAGACGGCGATGGCGCCCAGCGTGTTGTAGACGGTGAAGCGGCCGGGGATGCCGATCCGGACCGGGATGCTCCCCTCCGCCGTCACGGCCTCATAGCTGACGCCGCCGGCGCCCAGACAGATGTGCCCGGCCCGCAGATCTGCCGGCGTTTCCACGCCATAGGATATGCGGCGACAGGTGCTGCCGCGCAGCAGCCGCTCATGCCACGGGTCGTCGGCGTTGTACACCGCCGCGGCGCAGCGGTGGAACAGCTTCGCCTTGGCGTCGCAGTAGTCCTCCATGGTACGGTGGAAATCCAGATGGTCCCGGGTCAGGTTGGTGAACACCGCTGCGGCAAAGGGAATGCCGTATACCCGATCCAGGGCCAGGGCGTGGCTGGAGACCTCCATCACCGCATGGGTGCAACCCGCATCCGCCATCTGCCGCAGCAGCTGCTGCAGATCCCGGGACTCCGGCGTAGTGTGCCGGGCCGGCAGGACATCGTCCCCAATCCGGTTTTCCACGGTGCCGATCAGGCCCGTCTTCGTCCCCAGCGCACGCTCCAGGATGTGCCGGATAAGGCAGGCGGAGGTGGTCTTGCCGTTGGTGCCGGTGACGCCCACCACGGTCAGCTGACGGGCGGGATGGCCAAACCAATTGGCGCTGATGACAGCCAGCGCCCGCCGGGGCGAGGCCACCACCACACAGGGCACCCCTGCCACAGCCTGCCGGCACACCACGCAGGCAGCGCCGGCGGCCGCGGCCTCGGCCGCATAGAGGCGGCCATCGGTCTCAGTACCATCAATGGCCACGAACACATGGCCGGGGACCACGGTGCGGGAATCATAGCTGACGCCGGTGATCTCCCGCGCCGGATCGGCCCGGAACTCCAAAAGTTCCAGACCGGTGAGCAGTTCGTTCAGTTGCATCGGAGCAGCTCCCTTGCCGGTTATTTCCCTTCCGGCTCCCGGAGGGCCGCTCCTCGCTGTACGGCGGCGGCAACGCGCCGCACCACACTATATGTCAGGCCGCCGGGCGGCTATGACTTAGCGTCAATCCTGCACGGAGCTATCGCCCAGCTGCACTGTGATGACGGTGCCGGCGGGTACCTCCGCACCCACCTCTTCGGACTGGCTCATCACGTGGACGCTGCTGCCCTCTCTGTCGGTGGTGCCGGCGAAACGGATCAGCAGTCCGGCATTGGTGGCCGCGGTGTTGGCCTCGGAGGGCGTACGGCCCAGCAGGCTGGGCACGGTGCACAGATCATCCGGCTTGTCGGCGCCGGCATAGAGCACCACCACCGACTTGCCGGGGATGATGGCGCCGCCCAAGGGCGTCTGATCGGTAATCGTCTCGCCGCTGCCCACCACGCGGCTGCTGAAGCCGCGGTCCTTCAGCCGCTGCTGGGCCTCCTCGGTCGACATGCCCACCACGTTGGGCACAGTGGTGTCCGCGCCCAGCAGCTCCTCGGCGGAGTAGGAGGGCTCGATTCCCAGGTACGGCAGGATCTCTGCCATGATCTGGCTGCAGGCGGGGGCCACCATGTTGCCGCCGGAGGGATAGGTGCCGGTGGTGCGGCTGGGGGTGTCCAGTGCCAGCAGCATGATGACCTCCGGGTCATCCGCCGGGGCAAAGCTCATAAAGGACACGATCAGGTCCTTGGTCTGGCCGCTGGCGTCGCGCTTGTCGGCGGAGCCGGTCTTGCCGCCGATGCGGTAACCGGCCACCTGGCCGTTCCTGCCGGTGCCCTTTTCCACTACATATTCCAGCACCTCACGGACCTGGGCGCTGGTGGACTCGCTGACTACCTGGCGCACCGGTGTGTCGTCGTGCTGCCAGATCACGTTGCCGTCGTCATCCAGCACCTGGGCCACCACGTAAGGCTGGCACAGGTAACCGCCGTTGACGCAGGCCGCCTGGGCCGCGATCAGGGAGATAGGGGTAACGCTGAAGTTCTGGCCGAAGGCATAGCAGGCCAGATCCAGTTGGGTGAACCTGTTGGGGTCAATGAAGATGCTGGTGCCCTCGCCGTCCAAATCCACGCCGGAGCCGGTCATCAGGTTGAAGGCACGCATATACTCATAGAACTTCTCGGTGCCCAGCCGCAGGCCGTAGGTGATGAAGGCCGGGTTGCAGGAGTGGGCCGCCGTCTCCTTCAGCGTCTGATAACCGTGGTTGGCGGTGCAGTTGATGGTGGCGTCGGCCACACGGATGGAGCCGTGGCACTCGTAGGTGGTACTCATGTCGATGACGCCCTCCTCCAGCGCGGCGGCCAGCGTCAGCGTCTTGAAGGTGGAGCCGGGCTCGTAGACCTCGTTGAGGGCCTTGTTCCACCACTGACGCATCTGCATCTCCGCCAGCGTGGCCTCGCCGGACTCGATGGCGTCCAGCATGCTCTGGTCGCGCACGGCGCTGAAGTCGTTGAGGTCGTAGTCGGGGTAGGAGGCCATGGCGTATACGGCGCCGGTCTTGGCGTTCATGATGATGCCCATACCGCCGTTGGCCACCTCGTACTTTGCGTTGATCTCCTCCAGCGTGCGCTCCAGGTAGTACTGCATGGTGGTATCGATGGTCAGCACCAGATCATCGCCGTTGCGGGCATCAAAATACTGCTCGAACTCGTAGAGCATATCCCGGTTGGCGGCATCCTTGGCGGTGATCACCAGGCCGGTCTGGCCCTCCAGCTCCTCCTCGTATTTGGCCTCCAGGCCGTACAGGCCGGTGTTGTCATTTCCTACAAAGCCGATGACGTGAGCGGCCAGGTCGCTGTAGGGATAGTATCGCTTGCTGTCCGTCACCAGATAGACGCCCTGCACCTTGTTCTCGTTGATGTACTCCCGCACCCGGTTGGCCACATCCTCATCGGCCCGCAGCTTGATGACCTCATACTGGGAGTTGATGTTATCCATGCGTTTGCGGACGCTCTCCTCGTTCACGCCCAGAAGCTCAGCCAGATCGGCGGCCAGGGAATCCTTGGTCCAGTTCACCTTATCCTTGGCGTCGGTGGCCTCGTCACTGGCCTTCAGCGTCCGGTCAATCTCCAGCGGGGAGAGGAACACCGTCTCTGCCGAGGCGGAAATGGCCAGAATGTTACCGTTGCGGTCATAAATGGTGCCGCGGGAGGCGGACACCACCGTGCTGCGGGTCTGCTGGTTCACCGCCAGCTTCTGCAGCTCCTCATGGCGGGTGATCTGCAGCTGATACAGCTTGGCAAACAGCAGCAAAAATACGCCGACGCCCAACACCAGCATCAGAATAAACGTACGCTGCTGGATTACCCGGTTGGCGCGGCGCACATGTTCATTTTTCCGGTTGCTCGATCCTGCCACCTTGTTCTCCTTCCGGCGGCTTTCGCCGCTCTCTGCAATACGCGTATGATGCCAACGAAGGAGCAAGAAGTCCCCTTCTTACTCCTTTCGTCGTCAGGTCTGTTTGGAGTGGTCCCTCCCTGTTATATGGGATGGCTCACCGAAAATATTCCACCACCGCGGCCAGGATGGTCTCCGCCCGCTCTGCCATACCGCTCAGCAGTCCGCCGGCGCCGGCCTGGTAGACCACGGCCGTGTCCGTACCACTCAGGTCCACGTACTCGATCTGGGCGCTGGTGGGTTTGCTCATGCCCGCCGCCTCGGCGGTCTCTTTGACGGTGGCCAGGTCGAAGGTCTGTTCATACTTGGTCAGCAGGGAGACATGCTCGTCGTCCAACGCAGCCAGCTCGCTCTTCATGTCCGCCACATCGCCGGAGATGGTAGTCAGCTGCACGTAACCCATGATCAGCGCCAGCACCATGGCCGCCAGCACTACGATGCCGCCCACCAGCAGGGGCGACGCCTTGGTGCGGGGTTGGGTCTCCGCCTGACGGCGAAGCTGGGGCCGGGGTTGGGGCCGCTGCTCCTGCTCGCGTACCTTGGCGGCTTCTTCCAGCTCACGCTCCCGGGCCAGCGTATCCAGATTATACGCCAGAGAGCCGTATGTGTTGGTGCGAGGTCTCTTTCTCTGCTCTGCCATGACCGGGAGCCTCCTTTCTCGTTCTTTTCACAAATGATCCTACAGCTTTTCCGCCACGCGCAGTTTGGCACTGCGGGCGCGGGGATTGTATGTCAGTTCCGCGGGGCCGGGCGTCACCGGCTTGCGGGTGATGAGCCGCAGCTTTGGCTTTCTGCCGCACACACACACCGGGAACTCCGGCGGGCAGGTACAGCCGGTGGCCAGCTCCTGCAGCGTCCGCTTGATGATCCGGTCCTCCAGTGAGTGGAAGGAAATCACTGCCAGACGGCCGCCAGGTCGCAGCCGCTCCGCCGCCGCGGCCAGCATGGGCGGCAGAGAGTCCAGCTCACCGTTGACGGCGATGCGGATGGCCTGAAAGCTTCGCTTGGCCGGATGCTGCTTCTCACGCAGCGCCTTGGCGGGCATGGCCCGGCGGATCAGCTCCGCCAGTTCCAGTGTGGTCTCGATGGGAGCCTCGTCCCGCTGGCGGCAGATGGCCGCGGCGATGGCGGGCGCGTAGCGCTCCTCGCCGTATTCGTACAGGATGCGGCGCAGTTCTTCATAGCTCCATTCATTGACCACCTGGCGGGCGGTCAGCGCCGCGGTGCGGTCCATCCGCATGTCCAGGGAGGCGTTGTGCATATAGGAGAAACCGCGCCCGGCATCGTCCAGCTGTGGGGAGGACACGCCCAGGTCGAAAAGCATCCCGTCCACACCGCCGATGCCGAGCTCGTCCAGTATTTCATCCAGCCGTTCGAAGTTGTTGTGGACCAGTGTGACGCGGTCCATATAGTCTCGCAGCCGCTCCCGGGCGGCGGTCAGTGCCGCCTCGTCCCGGTCCACACCGATGAGCCGTCCCGTGGTCAGCCGCCGTACGATCTCCAGCGAGTGGCCGGCCCGGCCCAGTGTGCCGTCCAGATAGGTGCCGTCGGGCCGGATCTCCAGCGCCGCCAGACACTCCTGCAGCAGTACCGGCCGGTGGCCGTAAGCCGCGTCCTCTGCACCGTTGCGGCGGAATCCGCTCTCCTCCATGGGTTACAGGCCCATGGCCTCCATGGCCGCCTCCAGCGCGCCGCTAGAGAAGGCCTGGCTCTCCATCTCGGCCCAGCGCTGGGCGTTCCAGATCTCCACCCGGTCGAAACTGCCGATGACCACGACCTCTTTCTCCAGCCCCGCATATCTGCGCAACTGGGAGGGAATCAGGATGCGGCCCTGGGCGTCCGGCTCACAGTCCGCCGCGTTGGCAAACATGGGGCGCAGCTCCTTCACCTGGCTGTAGGACATCTCCTTCAGCTTCTCCATGCGGAGGTTCCAGCTCTCGTCCGAGTAGACCGACAGGCAGTGATCCTGCCCCACGGTCACGTGGAAGGTGGCACCCAGTTCCTCCCGCAGCTTGGCGGGGATAAACAAACGTCCCTTGGCATCGATATTGTGCGCATACTGACCGGTCACGTCTGTCACCTCCCTCTTCTGCGGGGCATTGCCGGGGTTGACCGTGGGGCTGTACACCACAAATGTGGGCTCATCCCCCATCATTCACCACCAGGTACTTTGAGTATACATAATTTACCCGCCAAATGCAAGAAGTTTTTTCACTGGAAGAACTGTCGTTTTCCGCTGTTTTTCGCGTATTTTCGCACTTTTTTGGCCCATTTTATGAAACGTTTGTTCTATTTATCGGGCATATAAAAACAGCGAACACTATATATAGTGTTCGCTGTCAGATGTTGACCACAAGATATTCCGATGGGGTTTTGTGTGGGAAATCCGCCTATAGGATATGGTTATTTTTCACAAAATTTGTTTGAAAATTTCGGCGTTTTTACTCGGTCTCCCGCTCAGTTCCGGACTTATCCAGCTGTTCGCGCTGCTCCTGCATTTTCTCGACGGAAGCGGCGCGGAAGCGGGTGCGGGACTCCTGCACCTCGTTGAGGGCCATCTGAATGGCCTCCTCCGTGCGGCGCAGCGCATCCTCGGTATAGGTGTTGGCGGCACGATAGAGCTCCTTGCTGCGCTCCTCGGCCCGGCGAATGATCTCGGTGCTCTTCTGGCGAGCGCGCTGGATGGTCTCGCTCTCGGAGATGATGGTCTGGGCATCCAGCTCGGCTTGGCGCAGCATCTTCTCCACCTCTTTCTTGGCGGAATTGACGTACTCCTCCCGGGCACGGATCAGTTCCTGGGCCTTTTTCATCTCCAGAGGCAGCTTGGCGCGGATCTCGTCCAGCAGGTCCAGAGCCTCGTCGCGGTTGACCAGGCATTTGTCGGAGCTGAAGGTGGCGTTTTTTGCCTCGTCGATCATACCGTAGAGCATATCCAGCAGGCGCTGTACATCTTTCTCTTCCATAGTTAAGCCCTTCCCTTTCGTTTTAATTCCTCCGCCACCGGTGCGGGTACATACAGTTCCATCGGCTGGCCGTAGCGGATCATCTCGCGCACCATGGTGCTGCTGAAGTGCCGGTACTGTGCGCTGGCAGGCAACAGCACCGTCTCCAGCTGGGGACAGATACCCCGGTTGATGTCCGCCATCTGATATTCCTGGTCAAAATCAGTGGCGTTTCGCACACCCTTGACCAGCACATAAGCCTCTTTTGCCACGGCGTAATCCGCCAGCAAGCCGCTCCAGGACTCCACCTCCACATTGGCGATGTCCGCCACGGAGGCGCGGATCAGCGCCACGCGCTCGGTCTCCGAAAACATGTGCGAGTTCTTCTCGCAGTTCACCATCACACACACATACACTTTGTCGAAACAGGTGGCTGCCCGGCGGATGATGTCCAGGTGGCCCAGCGTGATGGGATCAAAGCTGCCGGGATAGATTGCACTGTTCATTCATGGCCCTCGTTTCCGCTGCGATGATACACCGTCAGCTTGATCTTGCCGTAGCGATACTCCCGATAGAGCCGATAGGGCGGCTGCACAGGAGGCAGCGTGTGATTCGCCGCGCTTTCCGCCATTATTATACCATGCCCGCGGCAAATGTCAAACGCTGTAATAGCCTCCAGCGCCTGATCCAGCAGGTCGCTCTGATAGGGCGGATCCAGGAAGATCAGATCGAATGTTTCGCCGCTGTGCAGATAGGCCAGCGCGTCGCCCCGTTTGATCCGGGCCCGGTCCGCCAGGCCGCACAGCTCCACGTTCTCCCGCACCAGCGCCGCGGCGTCGCTCCGCTGGTCCACGAACACGCACTCCGCCGCGCCGCGGCTCAGCGCCTCGATGCCCAGCTGGCCGGTGCCGGCAAACAGATCCAGCACCCGCCGGCCCTCGATGTCGAACTGGACGATGGAGAACATGCTCTCCTTCACCTTGTCGGTGGTGGGGCGGGTCTCCATGCCTGTCAGCTCCTTCAGCCGTCTGCCCCGGGCAGATCCGGTGATGACTCTCATACGTGTTGCTCTCCTTTGGGATCGAATCGTTCAAAGATGACCAGGCTTTTGTCCCGCTCGGCGTCTGCCATCTGGTCCCGGTCAGTGATGGTCCAGTTGACCTCCTGCACCCGGTAGAAGCGACGGCACCAGCGCACGCTCAGACATTTCCGGTCCTGATAGCGGTAGGCGATGAAATCCGGCACCGTCAGGAAGTTCATCAGCAGGTTGCCCAGGATAAACCGGTTCAGCTTGCTCAATTGTCCCTCACCGCCGCGACGCAGGAACTGCTCGCTCAACTGGCCCCGGGCGATCTCAGGGCGGTTTCTCCGCAGCCACATAAGGCAGCGGGGATTGAAAGACTCCATGCAATAGCGCACACGATACCGGTCCAGCAGGGCGACGGCAGCAGCGGTCAGCTCGTCGTGATTGCCCCGGGCCGGCTTGAGCTCCACGATCAGCGGCGTCTGGTCCTCAAAGAGGGCCAGCACCTCCTCCAGCAGGGGAACTGTCTCGTCGGTACCCTCCAGGCGATACTGCTTCAGTTCCTCCGCAGTCAGGTCCTCCACCTCCACGTCCGCGCCGGCGGTGCGGCGGAGGCTACTGTCGTGGATGACGGCCAGCCGGCCGTCCCGCAGCAGGTGCACATCCAGTTCCGCGCCGAAGCGGTGCTCGACCGCCCGGCGAAAGGCCGCCATGGAATTCTCCGGCACAATGGGCTTGTCATGATAACCCCGGTGGGCATAGCGCCACAGCCGCAGATACTTCCAGTCCGGGTGGCCCCGGCGGCACCGCAGTGCCAGCGTATAGAGTTCACCCAGGACCAGCAGGATCAACAGGATCAGCAGTACGATCCATAGCGCTCTCTCTTTAATCGGCATCCATATCCTCCAGGGCCTCCAGGCCCTTTTTTGCCTCCGGCTTGCTGTCGCCGTGGCGGACAAAGTACATGCTCACCAGGGCCAGCGCCACGAAAATGGCCGCATAGGGGAACAGGATGCGCATGCCCAACTTATCCATCAGCAATCCGGAGAGCATGGGCGTGGCCACTTGGGCTGCCATGGAGGCGGTGTAGTAAAAGCCGGTGTAGCGGCCCACATCGCCGCCGCTGGCCAACTCCACCACCATAGGGAAGGAGTTGACATTGATGGTGGCCCAGGCAATGCCCGCCAGGGCGAACATGGCGTTCATCAGCAGGGTAGGGCTCTCCGCCCGGAGGAAACCCGCCACGCCGAAGGCCACCGTCAGCATCACCACACCGGCCATGATGGTCCTCTTCCGGCCCACCTTGCTGGCCACGATACCCACCGGCAGATAGGCCACGATAGCCGCCGCCTGGGCGATGATGAGCGTCAGGTTATAGTCCTTGTGCAGGATGTTGGTGGCATAGACGGAGTACTTGCTGGTGACGGCGTTGTAGCCGAAGAACCACAGCACGATGCTCAGCAGGATGAAGAGCAGGGAGCGCATTTCATCCGGAGAGAGCTTGCGTTTCTCCGTCTCGACAGTCTCCTCTTCCTCCTGGATGCCATATTCCACGCTGTCACGCTGCATCTGCCGGGCCCACTCCACCTCGCGGACGGTCAGCAGAAAGATGACCAATGCCGCCAGCATGATGGCCGCGATGACGGCAAAGTAGCCGGTATAGCTCATGAGGCTGTTGCGCACGGCGGAGGTGGCAAACACCATACCCAGCGCCAGCACCAGGATGCCTCCGGCGGAGCCCATCAGGTTGATGACGGCGTTGGCCTTGGAGCGCAGCGGCTTCATGGTCACGTCCGGCATCAGCGCCACCGCCGGTGAACGGAACACCGACATGGACACCAGGATGATCAGCAACAGCACCACGAAGAACACCAGCGTGGTGGGGTGTTCCGCCGTGACCTGCCAGGCATAGGCCTGGCGGGCAGGCACCACGTAGTCGGTGTACTCGGGATTGGTAACGGTTTTATCCCCGGCGGTGATTTGGCTGGTGACGGCGGCAAACTGCTCCGCCGTGTACTTTTCACTGAGAACGTACTTCTCACCGTCGGGCGTCAGCAGCTGGGCGTCCGCCTCCTTCTCATAGATGGCGGTCAGCGCCGCGGGATCATCGATGGCGGACACATCGGAGATGTTTCGCAGCTGGGCGCCGTCCACAAAGGACAGGCACACCAGCGTCACCGCGGCGACCAGCGTGCCGAAGACGATGAAGGGCGTGCGGCGGCCCCGCTTGCCCTGGTGCCGGTCGGAGATGGCGCCGAACAAGGGCAGCAGTGCCAGTGCCAGGATGTTGTCCAGCGCCATGATGACGCCGGACCAGGCCTGCCGCATGCCGAATTTGTTGGTCAGGATCAGGGGAATGGTGTTGTCGTAGGACTGCCAGAAGGCGCAGATCAGGAAAAAGGCGAAGCCCACCAGGATGGTGCGTTTGTAGTTGAGTTTCATCTCATATCCTCCCAAACACTCTTGATATCTTGATAGACCCACGTGGGGTGGATGTCAAACCTCTCGATGTCCGCCCGGACGCCCTCGCCGGAGAGGACGAAGATGCTGTCGATGCCGGCGTTGACGCCGCAGGCCACGTCCGTATAGATCCGGTCGCCGATGATGACGGCCTGCTCCGAGGCAAAGCCTGTCCGCTCCAGGGCCAGCTCCACCATAGCCGGCCGCGGCTTGCCGATGAACAGCGGCTGGCGGCCGGTAGCGCGGGTCAGCATGGCGCACACGCTGCCGCAGTCCGGCACGCTGCCATACCAGGTGGGGCAGACCCAGTCCGGATTGGTGGCGATCCACTCCGCCCCGCCGTTCAGCAGGATACAGGCGTCCTCCAGCTTTTGAAAGGTCAGTTCCGTGTCGAAGCCGCACAGCAGCACGTCCGCGCCGCCGCGGCTCGCGGTCACTGGGATGCCGGCCGCCTGCAGCTGGCGGTAAAAGGAGTGGGTGCCGAATACATAGCAGCGCCGCCCGGGCAGATGCCTCTGCAGATAGCGTATGGTGGCGTCCGTCGAGGTAAGGAAATCCTCCTCCGCGGCGGAGATGCCCAACCGGGCCATCTTTTCGATGTAGCCCTCCACACCGCGGGAAGAGTTGTTGGTGAGGAACAGATACCGCCCGCCGATCCGGCGCACACGGGCCAGAAAGTCCGGCACACCATCGAAGAGCCGCTCGTCCAGATAGAGGGTGCCGTCCATATCCAGCAGGAACAGACGCTTGTCCCGCAGCGACGCCATGCGATCCCCTCCCCCGGTGCAAAGTACACAATTCAGCATAGCACAAAGCCGCCCGCTGCGCAAGCGGGACGGCTTTGTTTCCGCATAAAAAACAGCCGCTATGTGTTCTCGCGACTGATGGGGCGGCGGTGGAGCAGCGCCCACAGGGCGTGGCCGTCGAAGGGGAGCAGCGGATAGAGGTAGCCGCGGCCCACCAGAGGGCGGGTGGTGGCGACGAGCAGGAGGATACACGCTACGCCCAGGCCGAAGCCCCACCAGCCCAGCAGCCAGATCAGCAGCAGCAGTCCGATGCGGCAGAGCTTGCAGGCGTAGCCCATCTCGTAGCTGTGCTGGGCATAGTTGGCCACCGCCACGAAGGCCATGTATACCAGCACCTCCGGTACCAGCCAGCGGGAACGGACGGCGAAGTCTCCCAGGATCAGCGCCCCCAGCATGCTGAAGGAGTTGCTCAGGGCGTTGGGCGTGTTCAGCGAGGCCAGCTTCAAAATGTCGATGATGAACTCCACCAGCAGCAGCTGCAGGATCAGCGGCACGGCAATATCCCCCTCTACCAGCAGGAAACGGAGAGCATCCGGCAAATGGACCGGATCGTTGACCAACAGATACCACATGGGAGTGATGAACAGCGTCATGGTCAGCACCGCCAGCCGGATCAGACGCAGATAGGAGCCGATCAACGGTGGAAAATAGTAGTCGTTGACCTCCTCGGCAAAGCTGAAGACGGTGGTGGGCAGAATCATGGCGGAGGAGGAATTGTCCATCATCAGCAGAACGTTGCCCTCCATCAGGCAGGAGGCCGCCACATCGGGTCGCTCCGTATATCGTATTTTGGGAAAGGGGTTATACCACTGGCGGGGCGACAAGCACTCCGCCACGCTCTCCTGGCTCATGGAGAGGGAACGCACGTCGATGGCGGCCAACTTGGTCCGCAGCTCCGCCAGCAGCGCCTCGTCCGCCAGGCCCTCCATGTAGCACACGGCCACGTCCAGTCCCGTCCGGCCGCCCACCTGGTGGGGCTCCAGCGTCAGGGCGCTGCTGCGGACACGGCGGCGCAGCAGCGCGGCGTTGCGCATCAGGCTCTCCCCAAAGCCGTCATGGCTGCCCCGCAGCACCCGGCTGGAATCCGGCTCTTCCACCGCCCGCAGGGGAAACTGCTTGGCGTCCAGCAGGACGACGCCGTCGAAGCCCTCAATCAGCAGCAGCGTCTTGCCGGCAAATACCGCCGTCACCGCCCGGCATCGGTCCGTCTCCACCGTTACATCGGCGATGCTGACATAGCGCTCCAGAAAATCCTGCAGGCTGCCGATCCCTCTGAAATCCGGCACCGCCAGCCACACAGCGATCATCCGCTCCAGCACCGCGTCGTCGGCGTAGCCATTGACCACCCACAGCTTAGCCCGGCGCCCGCCGATCCGCAGCACGCGGCTGGTCATGTCGAAACTGCGGCCGTCGCCCAGCAACGCATCCAGTTCCGCTGCGCAGTGCGCAAAATCCATTCCTCTCATCTGCCGCCTCCCGCTTTTTCCATAGTATGGGGCACGGCGGCGGCGATTATTCCGCCCGGAGGGTATAAAAGCGGCGGACGGAACTGCATCCGTCCGCCGCAAAGGCATCTCTTACACGGTCTTGATGAAATAGTAGAAAGTCTCATCCTCCCCGCTGCGCCGCATACAGGAAGAGAGCATTTTGAAGGAGGCCGCGTTCTCCTTGCAGCACTTGGCCACTACCTTGCCCAGGCCCAGCCGGTACAGCGCCCACTCCGCCGCTGCAGCAAAGGCCTCGGTGCCGTAGCCGTGGCCGGCGAACGCCGGCGCGATACGGCAGCCCAGCTCGGCGCCGCCCTTCCAGTCGAAGTTGTAGAGCACCGCCTCACCGATGAGGCAGCCCTCCAGCCGCACGGCAAAGTTTACCGCCAGATGCCGGTCAAAGTCCCGGCGGGCCACATCCAGGAAGTACTCCTCCGTCAGCTCGCCCTTCAGGTCGGCCCGGTAGTCGTAGCCCCACCAGCGGTTGCGCTCGTCGTCCAGACAGAGGGCGTTATAGGCCGTCTTGTCCGCCTCCCGCAGTGCGTCCAGCGTCAGTCTCTCCGTTGTCAGCGAGGGAATGGCGTCCCAGTCATCCAGCTCACAGCCGATGGCAAAATGCACCTTGCTGCCCAGTTCCGCCGGCAGATACTGCATCTTGGAGGTACGCAGGCCCTTGTCCCGGGCGTCATCCTCCCGGTTAATCCACTGGCAGTCGCCCCCAAAACGGACGGCAAAGGCCTGCACCAACGCGGGATAGACGCCCTCATAGGAGTAGAGGGCCTTCTCCACGTGGATCACCAGCGTGCTGCCGCACTTCTCCGCCAGGCAGACGGCAATCAGCTTCCCGTCCACCTCCAGAGCGCCGGTGCGGAACCAGCCCGTATCCAGCAGGGTGAACATCTCCCTGGCGTTGGCCAGTTCCCGCACCGCCCGGGGATCGTCCCCCTTTTGGAATTCCGCCCCATAGGCTTCCCAAAACGCGTCGAGCCGCGGTGCATCCGCCGTCGTCAGCTCCACGAAGCGGGCCTGGGGGTACCCCTTCCGGAACTTGTTGATGTGGTTGCGCTGGCCGCTGTAGCGACGGCCGGCAAAGGACGCCATGTCGGCGGCGCGGTAGAGATAATCCTTCCACACCCGCTCGTTGGTCAGCGTCACCCGGGCATAGCGGCCGCACAGCAGTGCCGTCTGCTCCGCCGGCACCACCGAGATCACCGGGCGGAGGCCCTTTTGGGTGCAATAATCCTCAATGGCGGTCAGGGCGGCGTCCATGTCGCCCTCCGGTCCCGGTACCGGCAGGTCGAACTCCACCTTCCCGCCGATACAGTTGCAGACCACCAGGCAGCCGGCTGCCTCCGCAAAAGCCGGGTTCAGATAGCCACGCCACATCACCTTGGTGCCCGCGGCATACTCACACAGCCGGTAATCACAGTTTTCATAGTAACGCCGTATCACATGGGCGTTCTGGGGTGTTACTTTTTCAAAAGTCAGCATACTATCCTCTGCTTTTCGTGTGATTTTTTACAGCTTGTCCACCATCTTCCGGACCTCGGCAATGAACTGCCGTGCTGCCGGCCGCAGTTCCCGCCGCAAGGGCAGCGCCACGCCCAGTTCCCGGAAGGCCGGTGGATCAATGGGCAGTGCCTGCACCGCGCTCTGCCGGCCCTGCAGCACCAGTTCCGACAGCACGCTGATGCCCAGGCCGTGCTCCACCATGGAGATGATGGCGCTGTCGCTGATCCGGTTCTGGCCCACCAACGGCTGCACACCGCAGCGGCTCATCACCCGCATGGTATCCAGGTGCAAGCCCGGCGAGGCCGTCATCAGTTCCTGGCCGTCAAACCGGCTGACGGGAAAGGACGTGGCCCCGTGCAGGTCGTAGTCCGGCGGCAGGATCACCAGCAGCGGGTCGTCCTTCAGGTGGATCCAATCGGCGTTGACGTTCTCCTGCCGGCTGGCAAAGCACATATCCACCCGGTCCTCCTGCAGCCAGCGGTATACGTCGTCCACATTGCCCATGCGGAGATTGACGCTCACGTTGGGGTGGCTGGCGCGGAATTGCTGGATCACCTCCGGCAGCCAGTGGACGGCGATGCTGGCATAGGAGGCCACGCGGATGGTCTCCTCCTGGTCGCTGTTCACCAGCGCCACCTCCCGCTCCAGCGTCTCCACCGCCGACAGGCAATCCTGCACCAGGGGGAAGATCCGCTCGCCGCCGGCGGTCAGCCGCACGCCGGAGCGGTCCCGCACCAGGACGGGGAAGCCCAATTCCTTTTCCAGCGCATTCATCATGTGGGTCAGCCCGGACTGGGTATAGCCCAGCACCTCGGCAGCCCGGGTGAAGCTGCCCAGCCGCACCGCCGCCGCCAGCGCCTCCAGCTTCTTCGTGTCCATTGGCTCACCCCCCATACATGAGTTTTTTTCATATCGTTATTATAAACGAAAATCCAGTGCCTGGCAAGGCAAACAACGTGTATTTCCACCATTTTGTCGTTTTCCCGACAGACGTTGCAGCAGCGCCCCTCCCCTTTGTACATCATGACGACTTCTCATGGAAATATGAAAAACCGTCGCTTTACATTTGCGCTCTGCCGCAGTACAGTATGTGCAGCGAATCTCGAAAGAGACGAGCATCCTTTCTATCCTCAAAATGGTCGGCGTCTTGCCTCGGCGCCGACGCTCCGGAGCCACCCTTCTCCGGAGGGACCCTTTCTTTGTTCTCTCCAGAACAAACAGTAAACGCCGGCCGAAAGGCCGGCGTTTTCTCATGCGTCCGTTACTGGCGGCACTTCTGCCAGAAGCCGCGCAGCTTCTCATAGGTCTCCTCGCTCAAGTGGTGTTCGATGAGACAGGCGTCATGCTCCGCCGTATCGGGGCTGACACCCATTGCACAGAATACCTCCGTCAGCAGGTGGTGCTTGTCCAACGTGCTGCGGGCGATGGCCATGCCCTTATCCGTCAGCACCAGTTGCCCGTCATCCAGCCGCTTCACACAGCCGCTGTCCACCAGCTTGCTCATCGCCACGCTGACACTGGGCTTGGAAAAGCCCAGATGTGCCGCCACGTCCACGCTGCGGCAGCTCCCCTTTGCTTCGCGGACCATCAGGATCGCCTCCAGATAATCCTCGCTGGAACGTCGTCCGTCTGCCATGTCAGCACCTCCTCTGTCTGTGCCGCACAATTTGTTCCGTTTTGTTTATACTAACTCATATGGACATTTCTGTCAAGCGGCAAGAGGGGCCAGGCAGCCGGCGGATGGCCCGTTTCAAACACGGAGAAAAGTCAAAGAAAACACCGCCCGGCGGGCGGTGTTTTCTTTGGAGGTGACACCCGGATTTGAACCGGGGAATGAGGGTTTTGCAGACCCTTGCCTTACCACTTGGCTATGTCACCGTATGTGCTTGCGGCCCAAAGGCCCGTTGGGTATTATAATATAGCCCACAGTCCTTTGTCAAGGGGAGATTGGGGGTTTTTTCCGCCGCCGGCACGCACACGACCTTCTCAACAGCCCACCGGACTGTTGAGACCGGGACTTTGTCCCGACCGGTCTTTTCGAGCCTCTGCCCGCAGATACCAAAAAAGATACCACCCGCTGGGTGGTATCTTTTTTGGAGCGGGCGACGAGGATTTCACCGAAGCACCGCCTGTGGCGGATACAGCG
>SVKQ01000018.1 GCA_015068325.1 Oscillospiraceae bacterium
CATCATCGCGGTGAACAAGAACGAGACGGCGCCGATCTTCGAGGTGGCGGACTACGGCATCGTGGGCGACCTGTTCAAGGTGGTCCCTGAGCTGATCGAGTCCATCCGCGCCGCCAAGGCTGCCAAGTAAAACCGACGAAAAAGAGAGAGGAGAGGCGATGCGCCTCTCCTCTTTTGCTGCTGCGCCGTCCTTACAGGGGCATCCAGCTGCCGCTGGCGGTGGCCAGCAGTTTGCCGGTGGCTGCGTCTGTCAGCTCCGCCCGCTGGCGGATCAGGCTGCGCCCGGCCTTGACGATGTAGACCTTCATATAGAGCGTCATACCGTAATCCACGCCCCGCAGGAAGGAGATGTTCATGTCGGTAGTGGTGGCCTCGTTCTCGCCGGCGGTGAAATTGGCCACCACGCCGAAGGCCGTGTCGAACATCCCGGCGATGGCGCCGCCGTGGATGCCGCCCTTCTCGTTGATCTGCCACGTCTGCGTCTCAAAGGCGTAGGTCACCGTCTGCGCCTCAAAATCACAGTCCACCAGTCGCGCCTTCATGCGTTCGTCAAAGCCGCCGTCGCCCAGGTTCAGGTAGTGGAGGGACTTTTCCTCTACCATGCGGATCCATGCCTGTTTCTTGTCCATGTCGTTCCTTTCTTTTCCGTAGAATGGTGTCACATACGATTATACCAGCTTTCCCGGCGCAGTCAAGGCGTCCGGCCCCACAGGCAACGCGCCGCGGGGCTTGCCTTTTGCTTGATTTCAGGCGTATAATGGCCATACGCACTTTACAGCGGCGGCGGAGCGCTTCCGTGCCGCGGGGATACAAAAGGGGGAACGACGATGACCGAAACAGGGCTTGACCGCTCTGCTGTGCGGGAGACCGGAGATACAGCGCGTACGACTTTGCCGGAGAACGATCTGCAGCCGGGTGACACGCTCCGCGGCTTTACCGTCCGCTCCTGCCGGGCGCTGCCGGAGATCTCCACACGGCTGGTGGAGATGGAGTACGAGAAGAACGGCGCTCGGCTGCTGTGGCTGGACCGGGAAGACGAAAACATGAGCTTTGCCATCGGCTTTCGCACCCTTCCCACCGACGACACCGGCGTGTTCCATATCCTGGAGCACTCCGTGCTCAACGGCTCGGAGAAGTACCCGGTGAAGGAGCCTTTTGTGAATCTGCTGCAGTCGTCGCTGCAGACATTCCTCAATGCCATGACCTATCCGGACAAGACGGTGTATCCGGTGGCCAGCCGCAACCGCAGGGACTTTCACAATCTGGTGGACGTCTATATGGATGCGGTGCTGCATCCGCTGATCTACCGCCGGGAGGAGACCTTTCGGCAGGAGGGCTGGCACTACGAGTGGGACGAGGACGGCAGGCTGATCTGCAACGGCGTGGTGTACAACGAGATGAAGGGCGACTACGGCTCCGTGGAGACCCAGATGGATTTCCGCATGGGGCAGCTGCTGCTGCCTGACACCTGCTATCGCTATGATTCCGGCGGCCATCCCGACAGCATCCCGGAGCTGACCTATGAGCAGTTTCTGGATACCCACCGGCGGTTCTATCACCCCTCCAACGCCTACATCGTGCTGGACGGGAGCGTGGATCTGGACGACATGCTGGCGCTGCTGGACGGCTATCTGTGCGGTTATGACCGCCGACCGATCGACCTCGACGAGCCCGCGCAGCCCACTCTGTCCCCCGCCGCGGCAGAGGAGTACTACGAGACGGACCGGGAGACAGAGGAGAGAGATCTGTGCTACTTTGCCCGGGGCTGGATCTGCGGCGGCTATGCGGAAAAGGAGAAGGCCGCCGCGCTGCGGGTGCTCAGCGACGTGCTCTGCGGCAGCAATGAATCGCCGCTGAAAAAGGCGGTGGTGGAGAGCGGTCTGGCGGAGAACATCGATTTCTCCGCCTCGGATGAGAGCAGCCGCTACCTGCAGGTGGAGATCACCGCCAGAAATGTGGCAGGGGAGAATGTGCCCGCCCTGCAGGAGACCATCCACACCGCGCTGGCACAGCTGGCAGAGCGGGGACTGGACCGGGAGATGCTGATGGCCTCTATCAACGTCATGGAGTTTGCTGCCCGGGAGCGGGACTTCGGCAGCATGCCCAAGGGCGTGGTGTTTGCCCTGCAGATCATGGATACTTGGCTCTACGGAGGTGATCCTGCGGCGCGGCTGTGCGTCGGCGACCTGTTCGACCGGTTGCGCCGCCGGGCGGAAGAGGGGTACTTTGAGCAGCTGCTTCGGGAGTTGCTGGCCAATCCCCACACCGCCGCGGTGCTGATGCGTCCCTCCTCTACTTGTGGTGATGACCGTCGCCGGGCGCTGCAGGAAAGACTGGATACGCTGGAGCGAAGCTGGAACCCGCAGGAGCGGGAAGCAGTGGCCCGACAGGCGACGGGGTTGCTGGAGGCTCAGCAGCGGGAGGATACGCCGGAGCAGCTGGCCACGCTGCCCCATCTGGCGCTGAGTGACGTGTCCGAAAAGACACAGCGGCTGCTGCTGGAGAAAGACACCGTGGCGGGACGCACCGTCCTGCGCGCGCCCTATGACACCAACGGCATCGTGTATGCGGACCTGTTCTTCGATGTCAGCGACCTGACGGAGGAAGAGCTGGCCGCCGCCATGCTGTTGGCCAACGTGTTGGACGAGATGGGTACGGAGCGCCGCAGCAGCGAGGCGTTCCAAAAGCAACTCAAAACCCATCTGGGCAGCTTCACCTGCGGGGTAGAGACCTACGGCGGATTTGACCGGGTGGATCGGTGTATGCCCTGCTTCACAGTGCGCATCAGCACGCTGGACAGCAAGCAGGACAAGGCGGCGGAACTGTTGGTAGAGCTGCTGCGGGAGGCGACGCTCCGGGATGTGAACAAGCTGCGGCAGATCCTGCGGCAGAAGCGTCTTGCCATGCGGGAGGAGATGACCGAGAGCGGCACCGGCTTTGCCGCCGGCCGCGTGGCGGCTGCATTTTCTGCCAGAGGTGTTGTGAGCGAGTATCTGTCGGGCGTGGAGCATTACCGCTTTCTGGGCTGCTGTGCCGAGGATACGGCGGGTACGCTGGAGCGCTTGGAGAAGCTCTACCGCCGGATCTTTACTGCCGATCGGCTGACGGTGTCGCTGATCGGCCACCCGGCACCGGAACTGCCCCAACGGCTGATCGGCAGTTTGCCGGCCGATGATGCGGCGGTGGTGCCCCGGGTCTATCGCCCTCTTCCTGTGGCCCGGGAGGGCATCGCGGTGCCCACGGACGTGGCCTTTACGGCGCTGGGTGGGAATCTGTACGCCCTGGGCCGGAGATACAGCGGCTCCATGCTCCCGGCGGCCATGCTGCTGTCCTACGGCTATTTCTGGAACGTGATCCGCGTGCAGAACGGCGCCTATGGAGCGGGCTTGTCGGTGGGCGATTTCGGGGAGCTGCGCTGTACCACCTATCGCGACCCCAATCCGGCCAATTCGCTGGACACCTTCCGTTCAGCGGCGGCGTTCCTCCGCGGCAACCTGCCGGAGCAGGGGGAGTTGACGGATCTGATTATCAGCGCCGTGGGGGAGTCTGAGCCGCTGCGGACGCCCCGGACCAGCGGGCGCATGGCGGCCAACCGGTATCTGCTGCAGGTGGATCAGGAGCACATGGATCGGGTGCGCGCCCAGATGCTGCGCACCACACCGGCGGACGTGGCGGCCTTTGCCGATGCGTTGGAGGACGTTTGCAATGCGGCGGGCTGCTGTGTGGTGGGCAGCCGCGAGCTGCTTGAGCGCTGCGGCGACCGACTGGACACCGTGGTCGAGCTGAACTGAGCGGCACATATAGAAGAAGCGCGGAGCCATCAGGCTCCGCGCTTCTTTGTTGCTGTGTCTGTCGCTGCGCTTGAGCGGGATCGGATCAGTCCAGAACGGCGTGGGCGATGTCGGCGAACTCGCCGACCGTCAGCAGAGCGTGCTTTTCATAGGCCTTCGCCTTGATGCGTCTGACGATCTCCATCTTCTGCTCCTTATTGTCGCAGGTCAGACCCAACTGATCCAGATAGATGTCCACGCTGGGGATGCCGCTCATCTTGCCAAGCACGATCTCCGAATCGGGGCGGCCCACCAGCGAGGAGAGATAGGGGACCACCTCCAGCGGGTGCTCCGCGTGGGCGTTCTTGTACCAGTCAGCCACGATACCGGACTCGATGCTGGTCATGGTGGGGCCTACGATGGCCCGGTTGCCGGGGATGACGTGGCCGGTGTAGCGGCGCATGGTTTCAGAGAGACTGTACATCTTGCTGTAGTCCAGACCGGTGTCGATGCCGTACATGGTCAGCAAGGACAGAGCCACGTCCTCATAGGCGGTGTTGCCGGCCCGCTCACCGATGCCGGTGATGGTGGTGTGGGCCACCTCTGCGCCGGCGGACAGGGCCATCAGCGTGTTGGCAGCGCCCAGACCGAAGTCGTCGTGGAAGTGGACCTCCAGCGGTTTGTCCAGCTCCTTCTTGATCTGGCGGATCAGGTAGCTGCAGGCGTGGGGGGCCAGGCCGCCCAGCGTGTCCACTACGGCCAGCGCGTCCATATGGCCCTGCTCGGCCACGGTCTTGATCAGGTTGAAGTAGGTGTCCATCTCCGTGCGGGTGCCGTCGATGGTGAAGAAAACGGTGTAGAGGCCGTTTTCGTGGGCGCAGCGGGTGGCCTCGATGGACAGGTCGATGGTCCGCTGATAGTCCCAGTTGTAGGCATACTTGACCATGTGGGCGCTGGCGGGGATCTCAATGACGATGCCCTTGACGCCGCAGTCCACGGCACGCAGTACGTCTGCCTTCATGCAGCGGGCGAAGGCGAAGATCTCCGGCTGGCCGGGACCCTCGTGGCGCTTGGCGATCTCAACGATGGCCTCCTGATCCTGGGGGGAGACGGCCGGCATACCGGCCTCGATCCGGTGCATGCCCATCTCGGCCATCCGGTCGGCCAGAGCGATCTTCTCGTCCTTTGTGAGCAGCAGGCCCGCCTGCTGCTCGCCGTCCCGCAGGGTCACGTCGTGGAATTTGATCTTTTTGGCAAAGTTGAAGCCGGTAGTGGCCTCCGGAGCAAAGTTCCAGGGGCTCGTGAACCAGTTTTCGGTCTGCCAGGGCGTATGGCTCATGTGGTGGTCTCCTTTCTGTTTTTTGCCCCGCTTCCTATCCCGGCCTTTCTCAGGAGGAAGCAGAGGGGCGATTCTGCTTCAGACCGGGTTCCGTTTTGGCTATGAACTGCACGAAGGGCGCGGGAACGCGCCCTTCGTGGCATAAGAGGAAACTGAAAAGGATGTACGGGGGATCACATACCGAGGGCTTCCTCGGGAGAGACGAAGGGACGGTTCTGCTTCAGACCGGTCTCCTTCAGGGTCAGCAGGCCGTTGTAGGTGGTCAGGCCGGTGCGCAGATACTTGTTGTCCTTCAGCGCCTGGACCACGCCCTTGGTGGCGATCTCCTTCAGGAAGGGCAGCATGGGCTGC
>SVKQ01000019.1 GCA_015068325.1 Oscillospiraceae bacterium
CATCATCGCGGTGAACAAGAACGAGACGGCGCCGATCTTCGAGGTGGCGGACTACGGCATCGTGGGCGACCTGTTCAAGGTGGTCCCTGAGCTGATCGAGTCCATCCGCGCCGCCAAGGCTGCCAAGTAAAACCGACGAAACGAAAACGCATCAGCAACGATAAAAAGAGGGCTGTCCCATCCGGGACAGCCCTCTTTTATCTTCTTTTCCCGCTCTGTCAGTCCGGATATCCGTCCTTCAGAGCCTCGTCGTAGGCGGCCCGCTCGCCGCCGATGCATTTGGGCCTCGTCCGGGCTGCCAGCACCACCGCTGCGCCGATGTGATTCTGCTCCAGCCGGACCGGCACCGCCACCTCCTTCAGGTGCATGCCGATCAGCGTGCCGCCGATGTCCAGTCCCGCATCGGCCCGGATGTGCTCCAACGCTGCGGGGCGACGGAAGCTATGATAGGCGGCGGTGGCAAAGGAGCCGCCCGCCTTGGGCTGGGGCACCACGTTGACGATCTCCGCCCCCGGCACCGCCTCCCGCTCCACGATCAGCGCCCGGTTCAGATGCTCGCAGCACTGAGCGGCGATATATACGCCCATAGGCGCAAAAACGCTGCGGAGCCCGTCGAAGATGGCCTGTCCCACCTCCGGCGTGGACCAGCTGCCCACCCGGCGCCCCACGACCTCGCTGCTGCTGCAGCCTACCACGACGATCTGTCCGGGGCGCAGATGCGCGGCCTCCGCCAGTTGCTGCGCCGCCCTGCCTGCCTGTGTGCGCAGCTCCTCCAGCAGCTGCGCCGACTCCGCCTGATGTATGATGCCTGCCATCCAAAACACTCCCTTTTATGCAATCAGCTTTTGCTCCAGCGAGGTACGCCGCAGTGCCTGCAGGACCAGCACGGCCGTCACCAGCCCCACGGCTCCCTGCACCAGGTTGCCGGGCACGCTGGCCGCCGCCCCCAGCCCGCGCTGCAGCAGCAGCGCCGAATAGCCGAAGTAGCCCGCCGTCATGATGACTTCGCCGGCGACGCCGCCCAGCAACTGCCCCCGGAAGCTCCGGCCCATCGAACGGAAGATCAGTCCTGCCGCCACGGCGTCCAGCCCCTTGATGACCAGCGTACCGGGCGCGTAGTGGGCGTAGCCCATCAGCAGATCCGTCAGCAGGGAGCCGACGCCCGCCGCCGCGCCGCCGTACCACGGCCCCAGCAGCCAGCCGCACAGCAGCACCACGCCGTCCCCGGCGTTCACGTAGCCGCCGGTGGGGGAGGGAATGCGGATCACCGCCGTGGCCGCACAGACCATGGCTGCCATCAGCGCGCTGTATATCAGGATGCGCAGTTTTTTCGGCTCCACAGCAAAATCCCCCTTGCTTTTCAACTTTATCTGTATTATACTGCTGTCTGACATGATTGAAATAGTCAAATTGTGATTATATGATAATACCAGATGGAGGCGCCTATGTTGACCTATACATTGGACCGGGCCGCGCCCGTCAGCCTGTATGAGCAGCTCTACCGATGCATCAAGGCGGATGTGATCCGCGGCGCGCTGACAGAGGGGGAGAAGCTGCCCTCCAAGCGGGCGCTGGCCGGCCACCTGGAGATCAGCGTGGTGACGGTGGAGAACGCCTACGACCAGCTGGCGGCGGAGGGCTACATCCGCTCCGAGGAGAAACGGGGCTATTTCGTCTGCCCGGTGGAGGGGGCGGCTCGCCCCGCGGCTGTCGCTCCGTCTCCAACCGAGCTCCGTGAGCCGGAGCAGCGGAGGTGGTTCCTGGACTTTGTCACCAACGCCACGGCGGCGGAGTATTTCCCCTTTGACACCTGGGCGCGGCTGATGCGCCGCACCATTCTGGAAAAGAGCACCGATCTGCTCCGATCCACGCCCTCCACCGGGGCGCTGGAGCTGCGGCAGGCCATCGCCGCGTGGCTGCGGGCCTTCCGGGGCCTGTCGGTCAGCCCCAGCCAGATCATTCTGGGCGCCGGTACCGAGTCGCTGTACAGCCTGCTGATCCGGCTGCTGGGCCGCGGCAAGTGCTATGCGGTGGAGGACCCCGGCTACGGCAAGATCGCCCAGATCTACGATTCCGACGGCGTAGCCGTCCGCCGCATCGGACTGGACGGCGCAGGCCTCAGCGTGGAGGCGCTGCGCCGCAGCGGCGCCGACGTGGTCCACATCTCCCCCAGCCACCACTATCCCACCGGCATCGTCATGCCCGTGGGGCGCCGGCAGGAGCTGCTGCGCTGGGCCGGGGAGCGGGAGGGACGCTACGTGCTGGAGGACGACTATGACAGCGAGTTCCGCTTTGTGGGGCGGCCCATCCCTACACTGTTCTCTGCCGACGAGCAGGGCCGGGTGATCTATCTGAACACCTTCTCCAAGACCATTGCCCCCTCCATCCGCGTCAGCTATATGATCCTGCCGCCCCGGCTGCTGGGGGAATACCGCCGTCGCCTGGGCTTCTACGCCTGCCCCGTGTCCAGCTTCGAGCAGTACACACTGGCAGCATTCCTGGCCCAGGGCCACTATGAGCACCATTTGAACCGCATGAAGACTCGCTATCACCAGAAGCGGGACACAGTCATCGCCGCCATCCGAGCCGGACTGCCCCGATCGGAGATCATGGAGCAGGACGCGGGGCTCCACTTCCTGGTCCGGCTGGACACAGCGCTGCCGGACGACGAGCTACAGCGCCGCGCCGCCGCCAAAGGACTCCGCCTGGCCCTGCTGTCGGACTACCACAGCGATCCCCGGCAGGCGCCGCCCCACGTGCTGGTGGTGAACTACTCCGGCATCCAGACGGAGCGGCTGGCGGAGGGCCTGCGCAGACTCAACGACATTTTGGAGGGAAACGACCATGTATGACGAACTGACCCGCGGCGATCTGCACAAGATGCAGGAGGAGATCGACTATCGGGTGCAGGTGCTGCGGTCGAAGCTGATCGAGGACGTACAGACGGCCCGGGCCTTCGGCGACCTCAGCGAGAACTTCGAGTACAAGGTGGCCAAGCAGGAGAAGAACCGCAACGACGCCCGCATCCGCTACCTACAGCGGATGATCAAAACGGCCCGGGTGATCGAGGAACGGTCCGCGGCGGACGCGGTGGGCCTCTACGACCGCGTAGAGATCCGCATGGAGAACACCGGCCGCATCCGTACCATCCGGATGGTCACTACGCTGCGGCAGGACGCGCTGCAGGGCCTCATCAGCAAAGAGTCTCCGGTGGGCCGGGCCGTCATGGGCCGTCGGGCCGGCGACCGGGTCACGGTGGAGATGGAGAACGGCCGCAGCTACGACGTCACCATCCTCTCCGTGGAAAAGGGCCGCGACGACGGCTCCATCCCCATCGGCAGCTTCTGAAAAGCGCTGAAAAGTCCTGCTGCAACCGAAAGTTGCGCCATGGTTGGTGGCGGCAACCGCCTGTCTCCGCTATGATGGGAGCATCTTGAGAGAAAGGAGCAGCCAATATGGGAAGAAGTCTGGTCGCACTGCTCTTCGGCCTGCTGGTCCTGGCGGGCCTGACGCTGGTGGTCTATCTGTTGATCCTGGTGATCCGCGCCCTGCGGAAATATATCCGCTCCGGAGAGGTCCGGCGGGAGACGGAGGCGGCGCGCCGCTCGCTGGGGGAGGTGCTGAAGGCCCACCGGGTGGAGAGACAGATGACACAGGAATTCGTGGCCGAGTCCCTGGGCGTCAGCCGCCAGGCGGTCAGCAAATGGGAGAGCGGCGCCTCCGATCCCAGCACCTCCAATCTGCTGGCGCTGGCCAGGCTGTTCGGCGTCAGTGCCGAGGAGCTGTTGGCGGAGCTCAAGCCGTGAAAAAGAGCAGCCGGTCCGATGAAACGGACTGGCTGCTCTTTTTTGCGGCCCCTTACAGCAGGTCTCCGAAGCCCCGGATGGTCCGGTCGCACACGGCCTGCATGTCCTCCCAGGCGCCGTGGAAGAACTCGTCAAAGACGCCCACCACCCGCATCCCGGCGGCCTTTGCGGCCCGGCAGGAGGCGATGGAGTCGTCGAATACTGTACAGTTATATTCCTTTACCCCCATGATCTCTGCGGCTCTGTGGAAAATCTCCGGCTCCCGCTTGTCCAGATCCAGCTCCTCGGAGATCAGAACCTGCTCGAAGTAGGGCAGCAGGCCCAGATGGGTCAGCGCCGTGCGGCAATGGACTGGCACGCTGGAGGTCAGCACGATCATCCGCTCTCCGGCAGCCCGGCACTTCTCCAGAAAGGGCACCACGTCCGGCTTCACCGGCACAGAGGTGGCGTACATGTCTCCGGCCAGCTCCAGCCACTCGGCCTTGATCTCGTCGGTGCTCTCGGACAGCCGGCAGAACTCCTTTGTGAAGATGGCCGCCTTGGAAAAGGCGGTGTGGGCCACGCCTTCGTAGTAGGCCTGGGTGTAGGGGATGCCCCGCCGGGCCAGAAACCGCTCATCCACGGTGCGCCAGATGCCGTTGGAATCGATCAGCGTCCCGTCCATGTCGAAGATCAGCATGTGGTGTCCTCCTGTATAAAGCGCCAGAGGAAGTCCCGGGCCTCCTCTGCGTAGTCGATGCCCACCCGTTTGTCGGCGCGGACGGTGCCGCCCGGCGCAGTGATATCCGGCAGTCCCACGTCGGCGGGAGAGTCGCAGAGAAACAGCTCTTCTCCGGTGAGATCCATTCCGTTCATGGACCTGTCAAGGCCAAGAGCCTTACAGCATTTGCCGGGTCCGTCACAGAGGTGCTGCCGCTGCTGCGGCGTCAGACGGTCGTAGGGCAGACCGAAGCGCAGCCGGGCCATGGTGTCGGCGCCGTAGAGGGGGACCAGTCCCCGCAGCAGCACGGCGTCCGGCTCACCCGCCGGGTTGGTGACGAAGTTGAGGCAGCAGTGCATGCCGTAGATCAGGTAGATGTAGGCGTGGCCCGGCGGCCCGAACATGACGGCGTTTCGGGCTGTTTTGCGGTAGCCGTAGGCGTGGCAGGCCTTGTCGACGGCGCCCACATAGGCCTCCGTCTCCGCGATGCGGCACACCAGGTATTCCCCCTGATACTGCCGCACCAGGCACCGGCCCACGAGCCCCCGGGCGATGGCCACGGTGTCGCCGGTATATGCCTCCCGCTCCAGCCTCGCCATACGCCATCACCCCTTGCAGCCGGTTTTTTCCATTATAGCGAAGAATCGCGCCGCTGTAAACGGTTTTTATCCGGCCCGGCTGGCCAGCACCGTCTTGGCAAAGCCGTCGGCAAACAGCCGGGCGGCGTAGATGGCCTCGTCCAGCGAGTTGCCGGCGGCCCCTACCTCCACCAGCACGCTGCCCCGGGACAGATTCTGGTTATAGTTGGCGTTGAGCAGGCTGATGGGCCGCATCAGCGTGGGGTGCTCCGCCGCCAGCGTCCGCTGTACCGCGGCGGCCAGTTTCAGGTTCTCCTCCCAGCCTTCGTGGTTCACACCCATGATGAAGCTGATCTGGGCCGCACGGGGATCTTCGGCGGAGAGCAGCTTGTACTGCACGCCCTCCGCGTCCTGTACCGCGTCCCGGTGTACGTCCAGAATGTAGGTCAGGGAGGGGTATTTGGCCAAATAGTCCTCCGCCGCCGCGCCGCTGCGCTCGTAGGCGCCGTTGTAGTGGGGCGCGTCGTAGAGGTTGCGGTCGTGGAGCACAGAGATGCCGTGTGCCGACAGTACCGCCGCCATCTCGTCCCCCACCCGGATCACGCTGAGGGAGGGGTCGCCGGAGCGGTAGGAACCGCTGCCCTCATACGCCTGTCCCGGCGGCATGGTGAAGGCCTCGCTGCCGTGGGTGTGCATGATGAGTACCTGCGGCCCCTCCTCCGGGCAGACGGCGGCAAAACTGCCGCTGTCCAGGTCTACCGCCTCCAGCCCCTTGTCGGACCGGTTGCGGATGTACACGCCGCCGTCCGCAGCGTAGTTGGAGGCGGAGGGCCGCACCGTCTGTGCGTGCACGCCGTTGTCGGCGAAGTCCAGTCCCGCGGCGGGATCGGAGGCCGTGTCCCCGCCCTCCGGTCCGTCCGTATCCGGCGTGTCCTCCGGCGGCTCGCTCTCCTCTGGCGGCTCGCTCTCCTCCGGCGGCTCGCTCTCCTCCGGCGGCTCGGTCGGATCATCCTCCGGCGGAGGCTCCGGCTCGCTCTGCTGCGGCGCCTCCGGCATCTCCGGCGCCTCCTCCGCTGCGCTGTCCCCGGCCGACAGCAGCAGGGGGGCCTGGTACAGCGCCAGCAGCGTCGGCAGCGACAGGGCCCGGTGCGGAAACAGGTCGCCCAGCTCCCAGCGTACCAGGCGCACCGGGAGCGCCTCGGCCCGCAGGGCGTCCAGCGCCTCCGGCAGTGAGGTGCTGCCCACGGTGACGCTCACCGCCCACAGCGTCAGTGCCGCCAGAGTCAGCGCGACCGCCCGCCGCATCCACCTGTGCTTCATCCCCATCGCCCCCTTGCAGACAAGCCTATGCGGCATGCCCGCCGCTTATACGGCCATTTTTTCCTTGCCAGCGGGCGGCCGCTGTGGTATGATAAGAACACATAGAGAACTCATATAGCTCCGCGGCACATGGTGCGGAGCGTTTCTACGGGGCGGCCCGACAGCCCCGCTATGGGTGTTCCGCCGCGGCGCGGCGGAGCGCCTTTTTCGTTTGCGAAGGGAGGAGCACATATGATCCGTGTGTTGAGGGGCCACATCGTCGACGCGCCGCGGCTGGGTGAGCTGCAGGTGACGGAGTGCGGCTGGCTGGTGCTGGAGGACGGCGTCATCCGCGGTGTCTTTGACCGCCTGCCGGCGGCCTATGACAACGCGCCCGTCACCGACTACGGAGACAGGCTGATCCTACCGTCCTTTGCCGACATGCACCTCCACGCGCCCCAGTACCCCATGCTGGGAATGGGCATGGATCTGCCGCTGCTGGACTGGCTGGGTACCTATGCCTTTCCCACCGAGGCCCGGTTTGGGGACCCGGACTACGCCCGGCGTACCTACCGCCGCCTGGCCTCCGACCTGATCACCAACGGCACCACGCGGGTGTGCATGTTCTCCTCGCTCCACACCGAGGCCACCTGGATCCTGATGGAGGAGCTGGAGCGCGCCGGCGTCACCGGCTATGTGGGCAAGGTGAACATGGACCGCAACGGTGTGCCAGGTCTGCTGCAGGAGACGGCGGAGCAGTCGGCGGCGGAGACGCTGCGCTGGCTGGAGGGCTGCCGGTCCGACCGTGTCAAGCCAATCCTGACGCCCCGTTTCACCCCCAGCTGCAGCGACGAACTGATGGCCCGCCTGGGCGCCATCGCCGCGGAGCGGGGCCTGTACGTCCAGTCCCATCTCAGCGAGAGCCTGCAGGAGATCGAGTGGGTGCGCAACCTCCACCCGGACTGTGAGCGGTACTGGGAGACGTATGCCAAGTTCGGCCTGTGGAAGGACCACACCCTCATGGCCCACTGCGTCTGGTCCGACACGAACGAGCGCGCCGCCATGCGCGCGGCGGGCGTGGTGGCGGTCCACTGCGCCGACTCCAATGTGAACATCTGCTCCGGCGTGTGCCCGGTGCGGCGGCTGCTGGACGAGGGAATCTGGGTGACCTTGGGCAGCGACATCGCCGGCGGCGCCCAACTGCCCATGTACAAGGTCATCACCGCGGCGATCCGCGCCTCCAAGATCCGCCGGGTCATAGACGACTGGACCACCGACTTCCTCACGGTGGAGGAGGCCTTCTACCTGGGCACCACCGCCGGCCACCGCTATTTCGGGGCGGGGGAGGGCTTTGCCCCCGGCAACCGGCTCCACGCCATCGTGGTGGACGACGGCGATTTCCCCGAGGCTGTGGGGCCGCTCACGGTCCGGGAACGGTTCCAGCGGGCCGTCTATATGCTCCACCGCCGCAACATCGTGGCTGTCTGGTCCGATGGGCGCTGCGTGGTGGAAAAACCGCTGGTCCCGGCGGAAAATTGACAATTCGTTCATGTTTTTTCCGGCGGACTGTGGTATACTGACTCAAATAAACGGCGGCGGACGGGCCGCACCAAAGAGGAGGATCCGACGATGGAGGAACTGATGGTCAGCCTGCGGGAGAACGGGAAGAAGCTGCTGCTGGCTGCGGCGGACTTTGCCAACACCGCCGTAGAGACGGTGACGGACGTGACGTGCCAGACGGTGCGCAGCGTGTACGCCGCCGTGCGCGACTTTGTGCAGGCCCATCGCCGTGCGCTGCTGATCGCGGCGGGCGTGCTGGGCGCTGTTGCGGCGGTGTGGGCCGCGGTGGCGCTGCTGCGCCGCAGCAGGGCCTGACAGAACAACAGGAGGGAGGCTGCCCCCGGGCGGCCTCCTTTTTTGCGGCAGATCGCCCTTGCAAACACAGGGAAAATGTGGTATCATACCAACAGGTTATCGTGAGAAAGCCTGCTTATTTATGAGAAAGGGCTTGACAACCATGCTTGTGCCTGCCACCATCAGACAGACAGATCGATAGAGTAATTGTCGCTCTGTCGGGCCTTTCTGCGCATAAATAGAGGGACGCGCCGCGCCTGCGGTGCGTCCTTTTCGCGTGTTTGAGATAGAAATAGCCTTCTCCTTGAGGAGAAGATGTTGCCGAAGGCGACGGATGAGGTGTAGGCCGAAGTCCGTGCCGGAGCCACCTCATCAGTCTACCCTGCGGGCAGCCAGCTTCCCCCCGGTGGTGGGGAGCCTTTGACCTTGCCCCCAACCCTGTGAGACGACCCATTGACATATAACACAAAAGGAGGTACCCCCATGAAACGCATCTCCACCATCCTGCTGGGGCTGGTCCTGTGCCTGGGACTGTTCCTGACCCTGCCCACCGCGGAGGCCGCCGGCGACGTGACCGTCAATGCCGCCAACTTCCCGGACGCCAACTTCCGCAGCTATGTGTCCGCCAACTGCGACGCCAACGGCAACGGCGTGCTCAGCGCGACGGAGATCACCGCGGTGAAGACGATCAACGTTGCCAACAAGGACATCGGGTCCTTGACGGGCGTGGAGTACTTCACGGCTCTGACCTATTTGAACTGCAGCGGCAACTGGCTGATGGAGCTGAACGTCGACCAGCACAGCGACCTGAATTGGCTGGACGTCTCGAACAACACCGACTTGACGGAGCTCTCCTGCAGGCTCTGCGCCCTGACGAAACTGAACGTCACAGGCTGCCCGGCGCTGGAGACCTTGAATTTCGACTACAACCAGCTGACGGCTCTGGACGTCAGCGGGTGTACGGCGCTGGAGACGCTGTATTGTTATAACAATCTGCTGACGGCGCTGGATGTCAGTGCCAACGCGGCCCTGAAGACGCTGTATTGCGAAAACAACAGATTCGCCGTGCTGGACATCGGCGCCAGCCCGAATCTGGTGAACGCCTACCTCAATGGTATGCGGTATAACGGCGAAACATATTATGAGTATATAAAAGATGGCGACGCCCTGTGTGTGGACAAGACCACAGAGGTTTTGTCCGAGACCCCCGTTCCCGTCATCACCACCTAGCCCAAGAACGTCAGCGAGGCGGAGGGGAAGACGGCCAAGTTTACTGTCGTGGCTTCCGGCACGAGCCTGAGCTACCAGTGGTACTATCGCACCAGCTCCACCGGGACATGGACGGCGGTGAGCGCGGCCAGCGGCAAGACGGCGACTTACAGCCTGACCACGGCGACCCGGCACAACGGGTATCAGTACCGGTGCAAGGTGAGCAACGCGGCGGGGTATGTGTACACCGGCATCCGGACGCTGACGGTGAAATAAATGGACCGACCCGGCGGGAGGGGCGCACAGGCGCCCTTCCCGCTGTGTGTATGGGGACAGAGGAGGGATATATCCCTCTTTTTTGAAACCCTTTGTTGCGGCAGAGAGAAAAACGTGCTATAATCCATATAAACCCATCCTGGAAAGGAGCGACCACGATGCGAGTGATCGACATAGAGAACATCAACTACGCCATGCGCAACGAGACGCAGTTCGTTCTGCGCTGCGAGGAGGTGTTTCACGACAAGATCAGCGCCGCTGCGGCCACGATCCTGTCCTCCCGGACCGACAAACCCTTTGTGGCGCTGACAGGACCCTCCGGCTCCGGCAAGACCACCACTGCCATGCGCCTGCAGGAGTATCTGGAGAATCTGGGCGTCAAGGTCTGCCTGATCAGCATGGACAACTTCTTCTTTCCCATCGATCAGCGGCCGCCGGAGGCTACGGACTGGGAGTCCCCCTACTGCGTCAACGTGGATCTGCTGGTGTCCACCCTGAGTCGCCTGGCCGACGGCCGTGAGGCGGACATCCCCTGGTACGACTTCAAGGAGGGCAAGACCGGCGGCTACCGCAAGATGCAGGGCGACAAGAACGCCGTCATCATCGCCGAGGGCATCCACATGCTCAACCCACTGATCTTCGACAAGATCCGCGGCGCCGCCAACGGCATCTATGTGGCGCCCCGCACCCGCATCATTACCCAGGATGACAAGATCGTCCGGCCCGAGCAGCTCCGGGTGGCCCGCCGCCTGATCCGGGACTACAACACACGCGGCCACTCCCTGCGGGAGACGGTGGAGCGTGCCCGCAGCGTGGACCAGGGCGAGGTCAGCTACATCATGCCCTACAAGGAGAACGCCGCCATCCATATCGACACCTTCCACGACTATGAGCCCTGCATCCTGGCCAAATATCTGGCCGACATCCCGCAGTTCCGCGAGGAGCTGACGCCGGACTTCCTGGCGGAGTACGGCCTCACCGACCTGATGAAGGTGGTGGGCGGTGTGGCGCCGCTGCACACGCCCTACGTGCCGCTCAACTCCATCGTTCGTGAGTTCGTGGGCGGAAGCTGCTACACGTATTGACAGGAAGGAGGTACGACAAATGACGCGTATCATCACCATCAACCGGGAGTTCGGCAGCGGCGGCCGCGAGCTGGGCAAGCGCCTGGCCGACGCGCTGGGCATCCCCTGCTATGACCATGAGATCATCCAGATGATCGCCCGGGAGAACGGCTTCGACGAGCGCTATGTGGCCAACGTGTCCGAGCGCAGCATCGAGGCGGCCTATCCGCTGACCATCGGCCACCGGTTCGCCATGCCCTCCATGCCGGTGATGGACCAGCCCATCCGCGTAGCGGTGGCCCAGCGGCAGATCGTGGAGAACTTCGCCAAGCAGGGCGACTGCGTCATCGTGGGCCGCTGTGCCGACGTGATCCTGAAGGAGTACCATCCGCTGAACATCTTCGTCTATGCCGATCTGGACTCCAAGGTGGCCCGCTGCCAGGCCCGGGCGCCGGAGGGGGAGAACCTGACCCGCCGGGAGCTGGAGCGCCGCATCCGCCAGGTGGAGAGGGGCCGCCGCCAGTTCCGCGAGATGTATACCGAGAGCAAGTGGGGCCGCAAGGAGTCCTATGACCTGTGCGTCAACACCTCAGGCCTGGAGATCAAGGCGCTGATCCCGGCGCTGGTGGCCTATGCCGACTGCTGGTTCGGCCAGGCGTGATCCCACAAGCAGCAAAAGAAGAGGACCCGGACGGCCTTGCGGCCATCCGGGTCCTGTTTATTCTGTTCTGATCCGCGGGCCTTCACACCACCCGGTCCAGGATGCGGATGATGCTGGCCAGGGAGCGGCACAGCTCCTGCTGATCCTGCTCCGTCAGGCTGGCGCTCAGCCGGTCATGCAGCTGCGGCAGTACCTCCCGGCGGCACCGCGCCGCCAGAGTGAGCCCGGCCTCCGTCAGGGAGATGCGCACGTGGGTGCGGTTGTCGGGATCGATCTCCCGGGCCACATAGCCCTCCGCCACCATCTGGGCCACGGCGCGGGTGGCCTGCTCCTTGGAGGAGGAGATGTAGGCCGCCGCCTGGGACATGGTCAGGCTGCCGCGGTGCAGCAGCGCCGCGAAGATGATCCACTGGCTCTTGGTAAACCCGAAGGTTCGGAAAAACCCGCCCGACATCACCAGCCTCTGCAGCTGGGGCAGCGCCAGCAGGGAGAGCTCCTCTGCGCCATCTTGTTGTATGGTCATGCACGTCTCCTCCTTCTGTCCGGAAATATGGTAGTCCCAAAGTCGAAAAATGTCAAGATATGGTTGATGTAAATCAATTATTGATAATTATCAACCTATGTGCTACAATAGATACAGACATTTTTTGAGAGGAGGGGCAGCCATGAATTGGGAAAAAGAATACGCAAACAGTATCTGCACGGCGGAGCAGCTGTGTGCCGCACTGGGCCTGCCGGAGACGGAGATCCCCCGGTACGAACGGATCCTCGCTCTGTACCCCATGCAGATCACACCCTACTATTTGTCGCTGGTGGATCCGGCCGATCCGGCCGATCCCATCGCCCGGATGTGTATCCCGTCGGAGGATGAGCTGGACCCCTCCGGCACCTTTGATACCAGCGGCGAGGGCGACAACACCCGGCAGGAGGGGGTGCAGCACAAGTACCGCCAGACGGCGCTGATCCTCACCACCCACGTGTGCGCCATGTACTGCCGCCACTGCTTCCGCAAGCGGATGGTGGGCATCAGCGACGCCGAGCAGAACAAACAGGCACACGAGGCGGCGTCGTACGTCCGCGCCCACCCGGAGATCACCAACGTGCTGCTCTCCGGCGGCGACCCGCTGATGTGCTCCCACCGGCTCCTGGGCAGCTATCTGCAGGAGCTGTGCGACATCGACACGCTGGACTTCATCCGCATCGGCTCCCGGGTGCCGGTCACGTTTCCCCGGCGGATCTGCGAGGACCGGGAGCTGCTGGATCTGCTGGATCTGTACGCCCGGGAGAAGACGCTGCTGCTGGTGACTCAGTTCAACCACCCGCGGGAGATCACGCCGGAGGCGATCCGCGCCGTCCAGGCCTTTCAGGACCGGGGCATCCAGGTGCGCAACCAGACGGTGCTGCTGCGGGGTGTCAACGACTCGGCGGAGACGCTGGGTACACTGCTGCGCCGCCTGACGCAGATTGGCGTGATGCCCTATTATGTGTTCCAGTGCCGCCCCGTCACCGGGGTCAAGGGCCGATTCCAGGTGCCGCTCAGGGAGGGCGTGGGCATCGTGGACGGAGCCAAGGCGCTGCAGAACGGCGTGGGCAAGGCGATCCGCTACGCCATGAGCCATCCCCGCGGCAAGATCGAGATCCTGGGGGAGATGGAGCCCGGCCGGATGCTGTTCAAGTTCCACCAGAGCCGGGATGCTTCGGATGCGTCCCGTCTCTTCACGGCGGAGCTGGGTGCGGAGGACACCTGGCTGGACGGGGAACTGCAGGGCGTCTGACCTGCCCTTGTAAAAAGGAGAGGAGAGGGGTATAATGGTTGCAGAACGGCCGTTATACCCCTCTTTGTATCCGGCGGCGGCAGGGAGGAGCCCCCATGAAACTGACGATCCTGACCGACAACACCACCCGCATTGATGCCTACTACCTGGGCGAGCCGGGTGTCAGCTACTATCTGGAGGACGAGGGACGCCGCATCCTGTTCGACACCGGCTATTCCGATGTGTACGTCCGCAACGCCGCCGCCATGGGTATCGATCTGTCGGCGGTGGACACGGTAGTGCTGTCCCACGGCCACGACGACCACACCGGCGGACTGGTCCACCTGCCGCCGCCGGTCGCCCGGCCGCGGCTGTACGCCCACCCGGACGTGTTCCTGCCCCGGCGGTGGGGGGGACAGAGCATCGGCGCCCCGTGGACGGAAGAACAGGCAGCGGAGCGCTTCGACCTGCGTCTGACAGCGGAACCGGCAGAGGTCACGCCCCGGCTGATTTTCCTGGGGCAGATCCCCCGCACCCAGCCCTTCGAGCCGGACCGCGCCATCGGCGAGCGGCTGACGGACGGCGGCTGGCAGCCTGACTGTCTGCCGGATGACTCGGCCCTGGTCTACCGGGGTGAGGAGGGATTGACCGTCATCACCGGCTGCTCCCACGCCGGCATCTGCAACATCATCGAGCAGGCGATCCGCGTCTGCGGCGACGAGCGCATCGCCGGCGTCATCGGAGGGTTCCACCTGCTGGAGCTGTCCGACCGGGTACGGGGCACGGCGGCATATCTGCGCCGCCGCCATCCCCGGCGGCTGTGCCCCTGCCACTGCACCTGCTTTGCGGCCCGGGCCGCCATCCACAGTGCCGTACCGGTGGAGGAGGTCTGCGTGGGCGACATGCTGGAGATCCGGTGAGAGCACTCGACAGAGGAACAGTACAACAGCCGACGGAGGGACATCGCCCTCCGCCGGCTGTTGTACTGTCAGCGTATCACCGGCACCTTACCGTCTCCGGCCCCGCTGGGTGAAGCCGAACACCAGACCGCACAGACCGCCCACGATGTGGGTGATCTGCGAGATATTGTCCTTGCTGAAGAGACCGTCCATGATCTCGCCGCCCAGATAAAAGACCACCACCAGGATCAGCGTCACGGGGATACCGTCCTTCTTCATCTCCGTGAAGGAGGACAGAACGATCATCATGAACACCACGCCGCTGGCACCCAGCAGGGCGGTGGAGGGGAAGAACACGTACTGCACCACGCCGGTGACCAGCGCCGTGGCCAGAATGAACAGCAGCGTGGAGCGGCTGCCGTAGCGCTCCTCCACCGCCGGCCCCACCAGCAACAGCAGCAGCATGTTGCCCATGTAGTGGGTATAGCTGGTGTGGCCCAGTACATGGCCGAAAAAGCGCACATAGGTCAGCGGATCGGACAGCGGCGCGTGGTAGACGCAGAAGAAGCGACTGGTGGACACGCCGTCGGTGATGCCGTCCAGAATCAGCACCACCAGCGCCAGCAGCGCAAAGGTCAGCACCACAGGCGCGTTGAAACGAATCACAAGCTTTTTCAAAGCGAATTTCCCCTTTTCATTCGGAGTCGTTTCCATTATAATACAACTGCGGAGAAAAGTAAACCGAGGAGGGGCACCATGAAAAAAGTCCTGAAGATCGTTCTGTGTGTGCTGCTGGCACTGGCAGTCGTCGTGGTCGGCTACCTGGCCTATGTGCTGATCGACTATCACCGTCTGGGCGACCATATCCCGCTGGAGGTGTCTGACAACCAGAGCGGTGCCGCGGCGACCGGTACGCCGTATCAGATCGTCTCGTGGAATATCGGCTTCGGCGCCTATGAGAGCGACTACGGCTTCTTCATGGACGGCGGCACCGAGAGCTGGGCGTGGTCCGGGGAGCGGTTGGACGCCAATCTGCAGAAGATCGCCGGTACGCTGGCGGAGCAGCAGTCGGATTTTTACATCGTGCAGGAGGTGGACCGGAATTCCACCCGCTCCTACCACCGGGATGAGACTGCGTCGCTGTGCGCGGCGCTGACCGGCCGCGGCAGCGTATGGGCCCAGAACTATGACTCGCCCTTCCTGTTCTATCCGCTGACGCAGCCCCACGGCAAGTCTGTGTCGGGCATCATGACCTTCTCACCCTTTGAAATCACCTTCGCCGTCCGCCGGGAGCTGCCCATTGAGGACAGCCTCATGCGGCTGGTGGATCTGGACCGCTGCTACTCCGCTGCACGCATCCCGGTGGAGGGCGGGAAGGAGCTGGTGCTCTACAACATGCACCTGTCTGCCTATACCTCCGACGGAGCCATCGCCGAGGAGCAGCTGCGTCTGCTGCTGGCGGACATGCGGAGCGAATACGAAAAGGGCAACTATGTAGTAGGCGGCGGTGACTTCAACAAGGACATTCTGGGCGACTCCAGCGCCTACTTCGGCAAGAGCGACATCGAGTACAACTGGGCCCAGCCCCTGCCGGAGGGGATCTTTGACGGCACTGGGCTGCGGCTGGTGGCGCCGCTGGACGAGAGCGACCCCGTGCCTTCCTGCCGCAATGCCGACGGGCCCTATCACCAGGGGCAGTACGTATTGACCATCGACGGCTTTATCGTCTCCGATAACGTGTCGGTGAGCGGCAGTGCCGTCATCGATACGGAGTTTGCCTGCTCCGACCATAACCCGGTGGAGATGACCTTCACCCTGGAGCCGTAACGAACAGCAAAAAAGCTGCCGCAGGGTGTCGCCCTGCGGCAGCTTTTTTGTGCCTTTTACAGCGATTGTGCGAATAGTGCCAGATTTTCCGGCAGCGATGCGCCGGTGCAGTCCACGGTCATCACCCGGCATCCGTCCAGCAAGATCAGGTGCGACTTTCCACGATCTCCGCCCGGCGTTTCATAGTACCACGCCTGCTCCCAGCCGGGAACGGCGACGCCCTGCGCACCCGTCCCTCTGCGCAGCTCTCTGGCGTATCCGGCGGCCAGGAACGGCCACCTGACATCCCGGAGCTCTGCGCCGTAATAGCAGGTGTCGGCGACCGGGTCGTACCGCCCGTCATATCTGTCGGAGCAGTAATATGTGCAGAGGGGGAAGTCAGCCCGGAAGATCGCGGTCCGCTGCGGCGCCTCCGGCCCGAAGAGCTCCGCGGCGGTGGGAAGGGGGATGCCGTCGACAGGCAGATCACCGATGCTGTCCCTGATGGCCAGGGGGGCGCGGTATCCGCCGATGAGCCGTGTGAGCAGGATCGCCATCATCAGGAGCCACAGCCCCCAGCGGAGAACGCCGCGCCGTCTGGCGGCGGCGGGGGAGTGATAGCCACGCTCCGTCAACCGCCGCCGGCGTACCTGCAGCAGGATATGCAGCTCATGTCCCAGCGAGATGATGACATAGACCAGATAGCCCAGACTCACCGCCCATGCATAGGGATTGCCGCTGAGCAGCAGGCGGAAGGAATGGGAGAGCAGGATCCAGAGGAAGAGGAGCACAAAAATGCCGTCGACGACCAGCAGCAGATACTGCTGCCGCCGGTAGCGCCGCAGCGCATGGCGGAGAGCGTCTTCGTCGGTGTTGAGCTCCACCGCATCCGGCCGCGCGGCCCGGTAGACGTCCAGGCGGCTGTCGATGCTGTCCACATACTCCCAGCCCAACTCCCGGTAGGCGGCGCGGCGCTCCAGGTCATCGCGGCGCCGGCCCAGCACATCAATGCGGTAACGGGTCATGGCGGGCGCGTCCGGCTTTTCAAACCAGCAGCGCCGGCCCCGTATCCCGGTCAGGCGCAGGCCCTGCCGGGCCTGCTCGTCCAGCCAGTCCTCGTTGGCGTCTATCTCAAAGAGCTCGTAGGGGAGATCTTTATGCAGCGCTGTCATGACGGTCGCCATATCATGCCTCCTTCGCCCGCTGCTCAAAAGGGATGTCGTCCATATCCGCCACGCACTGGCGCAGCCGGCGGCACTCCCCGTCGTACAGGGCCCGGCCCCGCTCCGTCAGGGCGTAGGCGCGCCGCCGTCCGTCCTGCTCCGCCTCACAGATCACACCCGCCTCGGCCAACCGCGGCAGAAGGGTGTACAGCGTCCCCGGCCCCAGTACCACCCGGTGTCCGGTGCGCCGGTCGATCCACTGCACGATCTCCGAGCCGCACAGCGTGCCGTGGCGCAGCGCCATCAGCACGTAGAACATGGGCTCCGACAGCGTCTCCAGTGTTTTTCTCGGCACGATCGCCACCTCCTGATATCGTTTAACGATATTCCTTGATCCCATTATAACATCGTTTAACGATATTGTCAACCTGTTTTTTGCCGGAACGCAGAAAATGCCCCGCGGGAGAGATCCCGCGGGGCAGGGGTGCGTCGTTATTTGCTCTCGGCGGCCTGCTTCTTTTTGGCCAGGTCGTTGGTGTCGATGCTGTCCCGGAACACCACGAACCGGTCAAAGAGGTATTCGGTGACGAAGTTCAGCAGCATGTTGAGGATGGTAACCAGGTACTCGTTCCAGCCCAGCGTCTCGGCCAGGTAGTTGCCCAGAATGGTGGACAGGGGGGTGAACACGCAGTAGTAGCCGAACACCTTGGCCATGGCCACCGGCACGTTGTTGGCGGACTGGAAGGTGAACTTGCGGTTCAGTGTGAAGTTCCAGATCACCGACAGCACCAGCGCGATGAGATAGCAGGGCCAGTAGGGGAGACCGGCAAATTCGTTGAGCAGCGTAAAGCTGACGATCTCGATGACGCCGGCGGAGATGGAGAAGCCGACGAATTTCAGTGTGCGGATCAGTTCTTTTCGGTCCATAAGTCACCTCTCACGTGGGATGCGGGTCGCGGCGCCGATGGCCGTGTCCCGGACGATTTTACCGCAAAACGGCGGAAAATGCAAGAGGGGACAGGCGGCGGAAGAGGTGAGTACAGCGGGCGTATCCGCATTGATAAACCGGCCCCAGGCGGGATTGTAGTACCTAGAGCCCAGGTAGTAGAGGCCCGTCTCGGTGTCGTAGACGTAGCCCCTGTAGCGGAGGGGATTCAACGCGCCAAGGCCGTCGGCCATGTCGCCGGTGACGCTGAGGAGATTGCCCCATGCATCGTAGGTGTAGGAGACCA
>SVKQ01000020.1 GCA_015068325.1 Oscillospiraceae bacterium
CTGGGTGGTATCTTTTTTGGAGCGGGCGACGAGGATTTCACCGAAGCACCGCCTGTGGCGGATACAGCGAGGTGAAATCAAGACAGCGGCCCGGTTATCGCGACCAGCGGGAGCGAGAAGCGGTTGCCGCAACGGAGAGAGCACTCGTCCCGCAAGAGAAATGCACCACCTTTCGGTGGTGCATTTTTGGAGCGGGCGACGAGGCTCGAACTCGCTACCTCGACCTTGGCAAGGTCGCGCTCTACCAGATGAGCTACGCCCGCAGATGGTGCCTCAGGCCAGAGTCGAACTGGCGACACGCGGATTTTCAGTCCGCTGCTCTACCAACTGAGCTACCGAGGCATGTGGCGACCAAGATGGGGCTCGAACCCACGACCTCCAGCGTGACAGGCTGGCGTTCTAACCAACTGAACTACTTGGCCATTTTGGATGGTGGGAACAACTGGACTCGAACCAGTGACCCCCTGCTTGTAAGGCAGGTGCTCTAACCAGCTGAGCTATGCTCCCGTCCCTGCCGCGAACGGCAAAAGTCATTATACTAAAACCGGCGCGGTCTGTCAACAAGTTTTTTTGCGGTCCCATTCTTTTTTACGGCCGGCGACGCAGGCCGTCGATCAGCCCGCGCAGCTGTTCGCCGGAGAAATCGTACACCGCGTCGCAGAACTGACAGGTCATCTGGCAGCCGCCTTGCTCCCGAAGGATGCTCTCCAATTCGTCGGCCCCCAGGGAGATCAGCGCCCGCTCCACCCGCTCCCGGGAGCAGTAACAGCGGTACTCCACCGGCGTGGTATCCAGGATCTTCAGTTCAAAATCCGGCATGACCGTGCGCAACAGGTGCTCCGGGTCGTCGTCCCGGTCCAGCAGCGGCGACACGGCGCCCGCCGCCAGGATGCCGCCCTCCACCCGGGCAATGGTATCCTCGCCGGCGCCGGGCAGCAGCTGGATGATGTAGCCGCCGGCGCTGCGGACACTCTGGTCCCGGTCCACCAGCACACCCAGGGCACAGGCGGTAGGGATCTGCTCCGACTCCACAAAATAGCCGGCGATATCCTCGGCGATCTCGCCGCCCAGCAGATCGACGGTGCCCACATACGGCTCGCGCATGTTCAGATCCTTGATGACGGTCAGGGTGCCCTCGTGGCCCACGGCGGCACCCACATCCAGCTTGCCGTCGGGACGCAGGGGCAACTCCGTCTGTGGCCGACCCACATAGCCGCGGACATTGCCCTCCGGATCGGACACCGCCAGCACCGTGCCCAGAGGTCCATTGCCCTTGAACTGCAGTGTCAAACTGGCGCCCTGCCCCTTCAGGGCGTTGCCCATCAGACTGGCGCCGGAGAGGACACGGCCCAAAGCCGCCGTGGCGGTGGGCGGCATGCCGTGGATGCGCCGGGCGCGCTCCACCAGGTCGCGGCTGCAGATTGCCGCGGCCTGCACCATGCCGTCGGATGAAATGGCCCGAACAATGCGATCACTCATAAAAACGCTCCCGAACACTTATTTGCCGCAGGCGCGGCCCAGGCGGAAATCGAACCACACCGCCAGCAGCAGCGCTACACCACCCAGGGCCTGACTGGCCGACGGCTCCAGGCGGGCGATGACCACTGCCAGCCCCGCCACCACGGCCGCGGCATACAAAATCGCCAGCACCGACAGAAAGGTCTTTGTGGGTGCAGGCCAAGGTTGCCGGTCCTTCCGTTTCCGCTCAAGGCGCCACAGATAGACGCTGTGGGCCACGATCAGCAGGGACAGCAGCACAATATAAAAAAAACTATTGTACATGGGTTTCCCCTCCTACAGCCGCACACAGGAGAAATAGATCCGCTGCTCGCCCGCAGCCGGACGGCGCAATTTGACGTCGCCATACACGCGGATCCGGCCGAAGCCCGCCCAGCGCAGCCACTCCGTCAGCTCCTCCACCGTGTGGCACCGCTGCCGGTGGATCTCCAGATCACGGGTCCAGCCGCCGGCACGGCGGCGGAACAGGTCCACATAATAGGTACAGATCCGGCGTCTGTACTCCGCACGCCAGACGCAATAGGTATCCTCCGTCTCGTCCAGGAACACTTGCCCATCCATGGCCCGGTATTTTTCCGGTGTGTTCACGTCAAAGATCAGCAGTCCGCCGGGGGCAATAAACAGCCGCAGCCGCTGCAGCGTACGCTGCACATCGGTCGGGCGAATCAGGTAATTCAGGCTGTCCAGGCAGCAGACGGCGGCGTCCACGGTGCCGTAAAGGTCCAGTCGGGGCATGGACTGGTGCAAAAAGACAGGGGGCACGCCCCCCATCTCTCCGTATTTCTCCATGGCCACAGCCAGCATGTCCTCACTGCCGTCCACGCCGATCATCTCATAGCCGCGCTCTGTCAGCAGCCAGGTCATGGTGCCGGTGCCGCAGGCCAGATCCAGCACCGTGTGCACCGGCATGGCAGCGCGGCGGAACAGCTTTTCCAAGTAGTCCGCCCGCCGTTCATAATCCACATCGCCGGTCAGGACATCGTAGCGATCCGCCAGCGAGGTGTAACTGCTCATTCCGCGTCACCGGCCCCCTTGATCCGGTCCAGTACCGCTTCGTAGCCGCCGGTGCCGCTGATCAGGCTGCGGTTCACGCGGCTGATGGTGGCGCTGGAGGCACCGGTGCGTTCCAGAATATCGTTGTAAATCATGCCGTCATTGAGCAGCATGGCCACCTCGAACCGCTGCTCCATGGAGCGCAGCTCCGCGATGGTGCACAGATCCTGGAAAAAGTGATAGCACTCGTCCTCTGTTTTCAGCTGCAGGATCGCCTTATAGAGCAGATCGCTCTTCTCCTTTCGGGCGATTTTCGACTTTGCCACTCTCGCCATGGTCTATCCCTCGCTTCCCTGTATTTCTACATCGATTTTAGCATGGTAGCCGACGAAAGTAAACACCTTTTGGATTTTTTTCACACAGTTGTCTGCAATTTCATAAGTTGGAGCAGACCACTCCACAAGCAGTGAGGTGTTTGATTTGCAGGGTCAGTTGGACTTCACTACCGAGAGCCGCACCTATCCGCCGGACGATCTGCCGTTGCTGACTGCCCGGCTGCGTCTGCCCCGCTGGCAGGGCACCGGTGGGCGGCGCTTTGACCGCTACTACGCCGCCTATGCCCGGGCCTTTTTCTCCTATTGCCAAACGAGCCTGTTTTCCCGGGCACAGGAGGCACTGACGGAGACGCGGCAGGCCGGCGGGGCGCTGCCGGAATGGCAGATCACGCTGGACACCGCCGTCACGCTGGAGCGGGACGGCCTGTTGAGTCTCTACACCGACACGGTGGAGCGCTGCGGTGGGAGGCGGCTGACACTGCGGCGGAGCGACACCTGGGATCTGTCCGGCGGCGTGCTCCTGCCGCCGGGTCACTTCTTCCCCACCGATCCCCTGTGGCGGCGGCGCCTGCTGGAGGCCGCCGCCTCACAGATCCGGCGGCAGCAGGAGCTGGGCGTCGCCGCCTACCGGCCCGATTGGCGCCGCCGTCTGCGCGCCGCCTTCAGCAGCGACCGCTACTATCTGACGGAGAACGGCCTGTGCATCTTCTATCAAATATTTGACATCGCGCCGGCGACGGAGGGAATCCCGGTATTCACCATCCCCTACTGCCGGGAGAAGGGGCCGTGGCTGCCTGGGCGGGAGGCACAGTAAAGCGGCTCCGCCATGGCGGAGCCGCTCAAACCTTGTTCAGTTCAAGATATCCCGCAGATCCTCCAGGCCGATGGCCTTGCTGACGACCACCACCTGGTCGCCCTCCCGGATCTCGGTCATACCACCGGGGATGATGATGTCGCGGCCCCGGGCGATGGCGGCCAGCAGCAGCCCATGCTTCAGCTTCAGATCCTTCAGCGGTGTGTTCAGCACCGGGGCGCTGGCGGCGGTGGCCGTGAACTCCAGCGCCTCCACAGCGCCGTCCAGCATCCGGTAGAGGCTCTCCACGGCGCTGCCCTCGCTGTTGGCCAGGGCACGGACATACCGGGTGATCTGGCCGGCGGTGATGTCCTTGGGAGAGATGATGCTGTCGATGCCGGTGGCGCGCACCAGATCGATGTAGTTGGGGCGGGTCATCTTGGCGATGACCTTGGACACGCCCATCCGCTGGGCGTTGAGGGCCATCAGCAGGTTCTCCTCGTCCCGATCGGTCAGGGAGATAAAGGCGTCAGAATCGAAAATGTTCTCACTCTGGAGCAAGTTGCTGTCCGTGCCGTCACCCTCGATGATCATGGCGTGGGGCAGCTGAGCCGCCAGACGCAGACACTTGTCGTGGTTCAGCTCCATCAGCCGCACCTTGGTGCCTACCCGGGCCAACTCCCAGGCCAGATACACGGCGATACGGCTGCCGCCCAGCACCGATACCGTCCTGACGCGCTGCTGGGGCCGGCCGATGGCCAGCAGCATCTTCTGCAACTCCGGCTTGGTGCCGATCATATACAGCTTGTCGCCCGGCACCGGGGCAAAGCTACCGTCGGGGATAATGACCTCGTCGCCGTGCTCGGCTGCGCACACCAATACGTTGGACAGCCGCGGCACGCCCAGCGTGCTCAGCGTGGTGCCGGCGATAGAGTCCTTCTCCTGCACCTGAAAGCCGATCATGTCGATGCGGCCCTGGGCGAAGGGCTCCACCGAAGAGGCCGTGGGAAAGCTGAGGATGCGGGCGATCTCCTGGGCGGCGCTCAGGTCGGGGTTGATGACCATATCCAGCCCGATCTCCTCTTTCAGCGTGTCGGCATCACGGCGGTACTCGGGGTTGCGCACCCGGGCGATGGTGTGGCGGGCGCCCAGCTTTTTGGCGATCAGACAGCAGACCAGGTTGGTCTCATCCTTGTCTGTCACGGCGATGACCAGGTCTGCGCTCCGGGCGCCGGCCTCGATCAGCACGCTGATGCTGGCGCCGTTGCCCTCCACGCACATGATATCCAGCGTGCTGTCGGCCCTGCGCAGGGCCGCTGTGGCGGAGTCCACCATGACGATGTCGTGGTTCTCCTTGGCCATCTCCCGGGCGATGGCGTAGCCCACCTTCCCGTTGCCGACGATGATGATCTTCATATCATTGTCCTTCCTCTTTCGCAGACGGAGTGGATACTCCGCTCTGCTCTTTTCGGGCGACCAGTGCGGCGCTGAGTTCGGCGCCCAAAATGAGCACCGTGCCGCTCATATAGAGCCACAGCAGCGCCACCATGATGGTGGCGATGGAGCCGTACAGCTCTGCATAGTGGGCAAAATGCTCCACATAATAGGAAAATGCGATGCTCAGCAGCAGCCAGGCCGCCAGGGAGCCCACTACGCCCGGCAACACACGGTGTACCGGCATCCGCTCGCCCAGTGCCAGCATATACAGCACCACCAACGCGGCCATCATGATGAGGCCCATCAACACAAAGCGCAGGTAGCCCCACGCCGTGATGAAGCCGGCGGGGATGGTGAACCGGGTGGATAAAAAGCGCAGCGCCCGGCCGCCCACCATGGTCAGCAGCGTGGTCAGCACGATGGTAACGATCAGCAGCACAGCGAAGATCAGCGTGCGCAGCGTGCCGATCCACATATTCTCCGGCTGACTGTAGCCGAAGGCCTTGCGGACGGAGTGCATCAGGCAGCTGGTGGCCCGCATGGGAAACCAGATGGAGAACACCAGGCTGAACCACATGAGCTGGCTGCTGGTGTTGCCGGACACATATTGGAGATACGACTCCACGATACCCACCACCTCGGGTGGGACAAAGGTGCCCAGAAAAGCCACGATGCTGTCCACATCCAGCGCCAACGCACCCAGCAACACACTGATGAAGATCAGCAGCGGGAAAATGGCGAACAGCAGATAGTAGGTCAGCGCGGCGCTGTCACGGGCCACGTCGTGGTCGTAGTAATGGAGCAGTACCCGATGGAGCACCCACCGGAAGGCGGTGGGCCGGCGCTGTCTCCCGGTCGATTTTGTCATGATTCGATCCTCCTGCCACGTTATTCTACCACAGTGCAGGGCAAAAAGAAAGTCATTTTTATTCGCCTCTTCTCCGCCCGTTTCCGCCACTTTCTCCATCTTTTTCTAAAAATTTCTAAAAATTTCAATTTAGCATCTTGTAAATTAGACAGCCGTGTGTTATCATATCTATCGTCGAGTATTGTATACATTTTTCTCCCATTTTTTGTAAAGAAGGTCGATCCATGGATAATCTTACTTCCATCGTCCGTGCGGAGATCGCACGGCAGTACAAGAGCGTACGCCAGTTTGCTTTTGCCGTCAATATTCCTCTTTCCACCATCAACAGCGCCCTGCACAACGGTATCGGCGGATCCTCCTATGACACCGTGGTGCAGATCTGCAAGGCGCTGGGCATCAAGCCCGTCTCCGATGACGCCGCGCACTATCTGACAGAGGACGCGCTGCATCTGCTGGAGCAGTATGCCCAGCTGGACAACTACGGCCGCCACACCATTTCCTCTGTGATGCAGGTGGAGTATGACCGCTGCACGGAGCTCTCCCGCCCCCGGGCAAAGCGCGCTGCGGCGGTACCTAGCGTCAACGTATCCACTTCCGAACCGGAAGCCGTCTGATCCGTCTTCTTCCCCGGTATGCCGCACATGTGCTTCATGAAGCGCCGCCTATCGAGGCGGCGCTTTTTTCATATCCCGCCTCGCCGCCGCATACGCTTTGTAGGGCCGGAGGGAACCGCAACTGCGGCACAAAACGGGAAAGGACGAAGGCACTATGAAAAAACGTTCGGTAAAAATCATCCTGCTGCGGCGGCAATATCTCCTGGTGCTGGCCGGGTTGGTGCTGGCGGGCGGCATCTTCTGGGCCGTCAGCCGACCCGCCGCCGTCAGTGCCAGCACCGCGGCACGCCAACTGCCCATCTACTCCGTGGAGCGGGAGCAGAAGGTCTGCTCCATCTCCTTTGACGCCGCCTGGGGCAACGAGGACACCCAGACGCTGATCGATATCCTGGCCAGATACGACATCAAAGCCACCTTTTTTGTGGTGGGAGATTGGGCGGAGAAGTATCCCGAGTCCGCCAAGGCGCTGGCCGACGCCGGCCACGAGGTCATGAGCCACTCCCTGCACCACGACCACTACAACAGCCTCACCGCCGACCAGATCACAGCCGACCTGACTGCCGCCAACGAGCGGATCTGTGCGGCTACGGGTATCGTGCCCACGCTGATCCGCTGCCCCTATGGAGAGTATGACGACCATGTGATCTCCGCCATCCGCTCCTTCGGCATGGAGCCCATCCAGTGGGATGTTGACAGTCTGGACTGGAAGGACTACGACGCGGACACCATCTACAAGCGCGTCACCGGACAGGTAGGGCCGGGCAGCATCGTGCTGTTCCACAACGCCGCGCTCCACACGCCGGAGGCACTGCCCCGCATTCTGGAAACACTCATCCGGAAGGGCTACGCGGTCATTCCCGTTTCCCAGCTTATCTACACCGGTGACTATACCATCGACCACACCGGCCGCCAGCATCCGGCGGCCGCCAACGAGGCATAGGGTCTCATATGGAAATACTGACGGGCGGCAGGCATGTCCTGCTGCTTTTTTTTGTGTGCAGGTATGACGTTATATCGGAAAAGTTTGCTTTTTTTGCGGATATATGGTATTAATTGATTGTGAATTGTTGGCGACAACACCAAAGGAGGGGAACACATGAGAGCTATTATCGTAGATGACGAGCCCATCATGGTCAAACGGTTCCTGCGCCTGAGTCAGGACATCGAGGATCTGATGGTTGTCGGGCACTTCTCCGATTCGATGGAGGCGATCCGCTATGTGGAGCGGCATCCGGTGGAGGCGGCTTTTCTGGATGTGGCCATGCCCATCCTCAACGGGATCGATCTGGCCAAACGGCTGCGCACGCTGCGCCCGGATCTCCTGGTGATCTTTATCTCCGCCTATGACGAGTACATACGGGATTTCAACCAGATCGGCGGCGATTACTACATCATCAAGCCCTATGACCAGAAGACGCTTGAGATGGTGATGGAGCGCATCCGCCTTCTGGCGCACCGCCAGGAGAAGGCGCTGTATATCCAGACTTTCGGGCGGTTCAACGTGTTTCGGGACGGCAGACCGCTCCCCCTGTCCGGCAAAGCCAAGGAGATCCTGGCGCTGGTGGTGACGCGGCGGGGCCGGGAGATCAGCAACGAGGAGCTGTTCAACATCATCTGGGAAGGGCGGGAGTACAGCAACGCCAACATGGGCGTCTACTACAACGCGCTGCGCCGACTGAAGCAGACGCTGGAATGCAAGGGGCTGGGCGATCTGCTGCTCTCGACACCCAGGGGGCAGATCATCAACACCGCCCTATTCGACTGCGATTATTACGCCTGGCAGGATCGGAACATGGCAGATCGGGACCGCTTCCACGGCGAGTTCCTCTCGGAGTACACCTGGGGTGAGGGTATGCTGGCCGACATTCTGCGGGAGAGCGGTACTCCCATGAACTGACAGGCCGTGGGTGGTATCTCATCCGGATTTCCGTTTTCAAAAGAACACACGCCGGCGTCTGCCGGCGTGTGTTCTTTAGTTCTCTGCCCGTATGCGCTGCTTTTCGGCTTTCAGGTTTTTTTCTCTCAAATTCATAAAAAAGAGAGGGTTTTGTTAGTAGGGTGTGATTGCTCACCTGCTATACTTCCCTATTATATGCCTTGCTTTCCGATCCGCCTGTCAGCGGCGCGCGGCAAAACTCTGCCGCCGCATCCGGGCGGCCGCATGATCGAACCGATCAATATAAAGCAAAGGAGGGATGCGGCCCGGCACAGGGCCGCGCGGCCATGAATATCAAGACCTGTCTGTTCGGCTACCATAAGGAAGAGACCCGGGCGTACGTGGAGTCACTGTGCCGGGAGAACGACAAGCTGCGCCGGGAACAGAAGGAACTGCGCGGCCAGCTGGAGCGGGCCAACATGAAGATCACCGATCTGCAGACGCTGCTCAACATCCAGGAGCAGTTCCGTCGAAACCGTAAGGGATAAACCCTTTCTGCGCCGCAGGATGGTAAAACATATCTCAACACACACTCCGGCAAACAAGGATACGGACAGTCCGGGACTGTCCGTATCCTTGTTGTCGTAACAGGCATTACAGCCGGTGGCTGTCAAACCAGGCGGTGATCTCGTTCAGCCTCTTCAGACGGTGGGCGGGCTTGCCGCTGCGGCTGAGCTCATGGTTTTCGCTGCGGAAGCAGACCATCTTGCTCTCCACCCCGTGGGCGATGAGCGAGGTAAACATCTGGTAGCCCTGGTCGATGGGACAGCGGTAATCCTCAAAGGAGTGGATGAACAGCGTAGGGGTCCTGACCCGGTCGGCGTACTTCATGGGGCTGTGGAACCACAGCTTCTCCGGGTCGGCCCAGGGATCGGCGGCGTTCTGGTCCATGGCAAACTCCACGCCGATGTCCGACACGCCATAGAAGGAGAACCAGTTGGAGATGGACCGCTGGCTGGCGCAGGCCCGGAACCGGTCGGTATGACCGATGATCCAGTTGGTCATGAAACCGCCATAGCTGCCGCCGGTCTCGAAGAAATTTTCCGCGTCCATGGAGGGATACGCCTCCAACGCCGCGTCGCAGAAGGCCATGATGTCGTCAAAGTCCACGGTGCCGTATTTGCCGCGGATGTCCATGAATTCGCCGCGGCCATCGGAGCCGGTGGGGTTGCAGAAGATGACGAAGTAGCCCTTCCCCGCCCAGTACTGCATCTCATGGTAGAACACCGGACCATATACCGTCTTGGGGCCGCCGTGGACATCCAGGATCACCGGATATGTTTTCGCCGGGTCATAATCCATGGGCTCCAGCACGAAGCCGTGGATCTCATAGCCGTCCCGCTGTACGCGCAGCGGCCGGGGACGGGCCACATACTTTCCCCGCAGCGCCGCCTCGTTGAAGCGACTGAGCCGCTTGCCGCGGCCGTCGTACAACTCCTGGGCCCGCATATCGTATAGTGCCACCGCCAACAGCCGGTCGCCGCACACATCGAAGCAATCCACGGAACCATCCCTCTCTACCACCGGGGAGATGACACCGTCGGCCAGCCTGTAGAGGTAGGCGCTGTCATAGCGGGTGGTGATGAAATAGCAGGTGTCCCCCACCATCTTGAGGGCGCGGCCACCGCCGTAGCGCACATCGGAGCCCACGGAGGAGCCGATGGACTGGCCGTGGCGGGCATAGAGGGTCAGCTCCCCCGTGTCGTAGTCCAGGCGATAGAAATCGGTGTCGGTGTTGAGGCCGCAGCGGTTGTCGGAGGCCAGTACCAGCAAAAAGCTGTCGCCCACCTCCAGACCTCCCAGAGAAAAATGCTCGCTGTCCGCTGCCAGCTGCGTGCAGGCGCCGTTCGCCAGGTCGAGGCGGCACAGGGTCGTGGCGCCGGTCATGGGCAGCAGCGGCCGCACCGGGGCAGAGAGGAAATAGACAGACTTTTTGTCCCGGCTCAGCTTCACGTCGGACACGTTCACGTTCAACTCCGTCAGTCGGCGCAGTGATCTGCGGCGGGCATCGTAGTAGAAGAGGGACTCGTATGCCCCCTTGGTATAGGTGGCGCCGTTCCACCACCAGGGCACCTGGGCGATCTCCTCGTAATCCTCGTTTTCCTTGCGGTACTTCTCATATGCCGCCAGCAGCCGGCTCTCGCCCAGGTACAGCTCCTCAAAGCCGGGAAAGGTAGTCCCCACCGCCAGGAAGTCGCCGCCAGGCAGGGGCAGCAGTCGGGAGACGGGGATAGGGAACGTATAGGCCGGCTCCGCCTCGCCGCCGCTGAGGGAGATGCGGTAATATCGGCTCTCCAGACTGTTTTTGCCGCCCTCGTCCCGCTTACCGGGGAACAGGATCGTATCCTCGTCCAGATACTGGAAGCTGCTTTCCTTGCCAAAGGTAGTCAGCTTGCGGAACTGTCCGTCCCGGTAGAGGTACAGGCAGGAGCGATAGCCGTTCTTCTTCCGGTCGGCCTCTGTCACCGTCAGGCAGGCAGTGGTCCCCTCCGGGGAGAAGGTGACGTTGGACAGGAATTTCAAGTGGCAGAATTCATCCACTGCAACAGGTCGCATTGAAAAGCACACCCTTTCTGTTTTGATGTAAGAGCGTCTCCTGCGGCTATTATACTATATCTTTGTCCGGCCCGCAAGCGGCGCAGCACAGCGTGAAAAAAGCCGCCCGCTCCCCCGGGGGGAACGGGCGGCAGACAGCCGTGATCGTTTACTTCATCAGCTCCCGGCCGGTGTGCCAGGCCTGGCCGACCTTTTCGCCGATGGCATAATAGCCGCTGCGGAACTGGTCGAACACGAAGGCGTTGAGGCAGGTGGGGTCCACCCGGTCACTGTCGTCTAGAATACTCTCCTCAGCCAGCACGCCCACGATCTCGCCCACCACCCGGAAACCGGAGATGGTGTCGCAGGCCTCGATCACCTTGCACTCCAGTGTCAAGGGGAACTCCTCCACCACGGGGGCATCCACTTTCCCGCTTTTCACGGCGTGGAGGCCGGAGCGCTCGAACTTGTCGGGCGTGTCGTTGGAGGAGACGAGGCCAAAGTAGTCGGCCTCGCGGATATGCTCCAGATCGGCGACGCTGAGGGTGAAAGCGCCGGTGCGCAGCAGATTGGCACTGGTCTTGTGGGTCTCGTCCAGGTTCAGGGCCACCTTGTTGGACGCGCAGATGCCGCCCCAGGCCATGTTCATCACGTCCACCGTGCCGTCCTCGTTATAGGTGGAGATCATCAGCACCGGCATGGGGAACAGGTAGGGTCGAACACCCAGATCTTTTTTCATGGAATGGTTCCTCCTTTATCTGTTTGTCAGTGCTTACAGTGTACCACAGGTGCGGGCGGTTTTTCAATACGCATCGCGCCCGCCGGCAAAAAAAGACCGCTGCCGTAGCAGCGGTCTTTTCGGATATTGATGCTTACTCGGCCTCGGCCAGCGCCTTGGCCTCGGCAATGGCCTTCTCCTGAGCCGCAGCGGGGCAATCCTCGTAGCGGACAAAGTTGAAGGTAAAGGTGCCGCGGGACTGGGTCATGGAACGCAGGTCGATGGCGTAGGAGGTCATCTCGGCCATGGGGACCTCGGCCTCCAGCACGGTCTCGCCGTCGCCGGTGGGGTTCATGCCCATCACACGGCCGCGGCGCTTGTTCAGATCGCCCATCACGTCACCCACGAAGTTGTCGGGCACGGTGACCTTCAGCTCACCGATGGGCTCCATCAGCACGGGCTTGGCCTCGGGCAGCGCGGCCTTGAAGGCCATGTTGGCGGCCAGCTTGAAGGCGATTTCGGAGGAGTCCACCGGGTGATAAGAGCCATCGATTAGGGTAGCCTTCAGGAACACCACGGGATAGCCGGCCAGAACACCGCTCAGGCAGCTCTCCCGCAGGCCCTTCTCCACGGCCGGGAAGTAGTTCTTGGGCACGGAGCCGCCGAACACGGCCTCTTCAAAGACCATCTCCTCCTGCTCAGCCTGGGGCTCGAAGACGATGACGACGTCGCCGAACTGGCCGCTGCCGCCGGTCTGCTTCTTGTAGCGGGCGTGCTTTTCCACCTTGCTGCGAATCTTCTCGCGATAGGGGACGCGGGGGGTGGACAGTTCGGTGTCCACGCCGAAGCGGGACTTCAGCTTGGCGCACAGCACGTCGATCTGGATGTCACCGGTGCCGGCGATGACCACCTGATGGGTCTCGGCATTATTGGTGACGCGGAATGTGGGATCCTCCTCGTTCAGCTTGTTGAGGCCGGTACCCAGCTTCTCCACCTCCTGCTTGGTCTTGGGGGCGATGGCACGCTCATAGCAGGGCTGGGGATAGTTCATGCCCTGGAGCTTGACGATGTTCTTGGCATCGCACAGGGTATCACCGGTCCTAACCTTGTCCATCTTACCGATGGCACCGATATCGCCGCAGCAGATCTCCTTGGTCTCCTCGCTCTTCTTGCCCTTCATGAAGTACAGACGGCCCAGTTTCTCGGTGTTGCCGGTGGTGGTGTTGTACAGAGCCATGTCGCTGGTGACCTTGCCGCGGATCACCTTGATCATGGAGTACTTGCCGTACTGGTCGGAAATGGTCTTGAACACGATGGCGGCGGTGGGGCCGTTGGGATCCACAGCCACTTCCACAGCGTTGCCGTCGTCATCCTCGGCGGTCTCGGCGGCCATATCGGTGGCCACGGGCACCAGATCCAGGATGGTCTGCATCAGCAGCTCCACACCCAGGCCGGTGGCGGCGCTGCCGCACAGCACCGGGCAGATACTGCCGTCCCGCACGCCGATCTTCAGGCCCTTGGCGATGTCCTCGGCGGACAGCTCCATGGTGTCGAAGAACTTCTCCATCAGCTCCTCATCGGCGCCGGCGGCGTTCTCCATCAGCTCGGCCCGCAGGCTCTCCACCTCGTCGGCCACGGAGGCGGGCACGGCGCACTCGACGACCTTGCCGCCTTTGACCTCATAGGCCTTGCCGCGCAGCAGATCCACGATGGCGGTGACTGCCTTGTTGCCGTCGATCACCGGGGCCACAATGGGGGTGATGGTCTGTCCGAACTTGCCCTTCAGGGCTTCCAGGCAGGCGGCGTAGTCGGAGTTGGCCTCCTCGGTGCGGTTGATGAAGATCATGCGGGGCTTGCTGCCCAGCATCTTCCAGCTGCGCTCAATGCCCACGGACAGGCCGTCCTTGGCGGCGCCCACCAACACGGCGCACTCGGCGGCGCGGATGGCGGACATGGCCTCGCCGGAGAAATCGAAGTTGCCGGGGGCGTCCATCGCGTTGATCTTCACGCCCTTGTAATTCACGGGGGCGAAGGCCAGCGAGATGGAGATCTGGCGCTTGATCTCCTCCGCGTCGTAGTCGCAGGTGGTGTTGCCGTCGGCGGTACGGCCCAGGCGGTCGGTCCCCTTGGTCAGATAGAGCATCTGCTCGACCAAGGATGTCTTGCCGGAGCCGCCGTGACCCAGCAGGGCGATATTGCGAATGTCATTGGCAGTCATAGTTTCCGTTTCTCCCTTCGTTTTCTGTCAGCGCGCTCATGCGCGCAAATTGCTCAACATTTGGATTATATACTATTTTTTCATAACTGACAACTACATTTTTCCGGTGCAGACATAGAATTTACACCGCTGCTTTTTACATATCATGCAAAGAGGACCGCGGGCACTTGCCGCGGTCCTCTTCTGTCTCAATAGTGCTTCACAAAGCCGCTCAAAAGCCAGGCGGGCAACAGCCACAGTGCCTGGAACACCAGCATCCGCAGGGGGTCCAGCAGGCTGAAGGCACCCACACCGGTGAAGTAGTAGCTCAGCAGCAGGCCGCACAGGCCGCCCAGATACGCCAGCGCTGTGGCGCTCCGCACGGCGCGCACCATGCGGCGGCTGCCCACCGCCGTCTCTGCAAAGGGCATGAGTCCCTCCCGGTAGATGACGGCGCCGGAGCGCTCCGCCGTCTCCCGGCTCAGGTCCGACAGGGCCAGCCGGGTGGACACGTCCGGGTATACCGGCTTCACGTCCAGATTGAAGCGGCGGCGCAGCAGGCCCGGCGTGATGTTGCAGCTGCGTACCGCAAGCACCGGTTCGATTCGGTTGCGGCGCATGGCCCGCAGCGCCCACTCCACGTTGCGGGAGGGCTGGTACTTGATGGCGAAGATGGCGATCAGCGCGCCATCCACCGCCAGGAAGACGCCGGTCTTCAGCTTCAGCTCCTGGGGCAGCGTCACGTGGGTCTTGCGCATGAAGTAGGCGCTGCCCATGGTCACGCTCTCACCGTGGATGGTACCGCCAACGCCGCCCTCCTCGTAATAGTGCAGATCCTCCACCGCCATATGGACGCCGCCTTCGGCGGTCAGCAGCTGTTCGAACAGCGGCTGCAGCTGACTGTGGCAGGCCTGGGTCATGCTGGCGGCATAGGACACCACCTTGCCGATCTCCTCGCCGTAGACCTTCAGGCCGTTGAGGCCCACCGTCCCGGGTGGGAACAGATCGTCATCCGTCACTACCATGCGGCGGGAGCGGCTCACCGCCCGCGCCCCCTGATAACCGGCCACGGCGCTGCCGCTCTTGACCAGACGCTGGTTCAGATATTTCAACGGCAGCGTGCCCGTCAGCGGCAGAGCCAGGGGCAGTCCGGCCACCAGCAGCACAGACCAGACCCACAACAGGTGCGCCCCGCCCTCCCGGGAGAGGGTCACCACGCCAGCCAGTACCGTGGCCGCCGCCAGATACAGCGGCACCAGGATTGACTGCCACTTGCGGGCGGGGTCCTCCCGCCCGGAGATCTGATAAAACCCCTTCAGCGTACCCTGTTGCTTGCAGGCCCCGGCGGCGGTGAGGGACACGGCGTAGGGCGGCACGCCGCCGATGTCTGCCAGGCGGAAGGCCTCGCGCCGGGCATCAGACCGCAACAGCAACCCCAACTGGCACAGCCAGATCAGCGCAGCGGCCGGGGCGGCAAAGGGGGTCTGTCCCCCGGTGCGGCCCGACACGCCGTACACGCAGTCGGCCAGCACCACCAGCGTGGTGAGGCAGGCTGCTGCTTCACAGTTTACGCGGCCTCGTTGCAGCCGCTCCAGCATCTCCTTCCAGACAGGCAGCGCCAGCACCGCCGTGACCAGCAGCAGCGCACCCGGCACCGCATACTGCAGCATCGGCGTCTGCCGCCACAGGCCGTCCAGTGCGCCGGCGGCATCCAGCACCGTCCACAGCGCCAGCACCGCGGCGGGCACCGCCGACAGCACTGCGTGGCGGTGCAGCCGCTTGCAGCGGCGCTTTTCCTCGCGAGCCGCCTGCTCCATATCCGGCTCCGGCTCCTCCTGGACCCGCTCCGGCTCATATGCCGGTTCCTCCCACAGGGCGTCGCCCTCTTCTCTCTTCCTTTGCGCTGTCAGCGCGGCCAGTCTCTCCCGTCCGTCCTCCAACGCCTCTTTGATCCGCCGACCCAGCGGGGCGGGACGGTCCAGGATGGCGTCGTCCTCGTCCAGCACGGATTCCACCGTCTGGGACATGACCTGCTCCAGCGCCACCTCATGCATCCCCTCCGGCTCCTCGGGGAACACAGGAAATGGATCCGCCGGCTGCTCCGGCTCATCCGCCCCGCCGCGGCCACCCTGCACCACCTGCAGTGCGGGCCGTTCCCAGCCGGCGGGCAGCTCCGGCTCACGCTCCGGCGCAGGGGCCTTCTCCGCCCTGGGCGGCTCCGGCTCTCGGCGTGCAGACTGTTCCTCGCGGACCGGCTCTTCCCTCTTCCGGATGGCCGGTTTCTCCCGGGGCGTCAGCTTGATCTCCGCGCGCTTCTCCGGTCCCATGACCTTTTCCACGTTGGCGGCTACCGCCCGGCGCAGCCGCTGGGTGTCCAGCAGCGACGGATCCCCGATCACCGGCGCTTTGGGCTCCGGCTCCGCCGCCGCAGCCGGTTCCGGCTCGCTCTCCGGCTCCTCCGGGATATGGGCGGACCCTTCCGGCTCCGGGACAGGTTCCGGTTTCTCCGGGGCAGGGACGGGCTCTTCCGGTTCCTCCGGAGCAGGCTCCGCCGCACCCTGGCCGAATTCGGCCAGGATGGATTCCAGAGAGTACTCCTCCCCCTCCACAGGCTTCACGCCCCGCAGGAGACGGCCCGTCTCCGTCAGTGTCTGATACAGCTCATCGTCGGTGTAGTTGCTCATATATCGTCCTGTCTCTCTATTGCCGCCGGCGCACAGCCTCGTACAGCAGGATGGCCGCCGCCGCGGACGCGTTCAGGGAGGATATCCTCCCCCGCATGGGGATGCTCACCAGAAAATCGCAGTTTTCCGCCACCAGGCGGCTCATGCCGTCGCCCTCCGAGCCGATAACAATGGCCGCCGGTCCCCGCAGATCGGCGTCGTAGAGGGAGGTGGTGCCATCGGCCGCCGTGCCGAATACCCATACGCCCTGCTTCTTCAGCTCCTGCAGCGTGGCGGAGAGGTTAGCCACCCGGGCCACCGGTACATAGCTGACGGCGCCGGCGCTGGTCTTGGCCACGACAGCGGTCAGCCCGGCGCTGCGGCGCTTTGGGATGATGACCCCGTGGGCACCGGCACACTCGGCGGTGCGCAGGATCGCCCCCAGATTGTGGGGGTCGGAAATCTCGTCGCACACCACGATCAGCGGCGGCTCACCCTTTTCGGCGGCGGCATCCAGAATGGACTGCACGCTGACATATTCCCGCACTGCCGCCAGTGCGATGACGCCCTGGTGGGCGTGGGTGCGGGACATCGCGTCCAGTTTGCGCCGGTCCGCCTCCACCACCACGACACCCGCCTCCCGTGCCCGGGAGGCGATGTGGCCCAGGGTCTTGTCGGTGTCGCCCCTAGCCAGATAGATCTTGTCGATGGCCGTGCCGGTGCGCAGCGCCTCGATGACGGCGTTGCGTCCCTCGATGATGCCGTCCGCATCGGCCTGAAGCGCGGCGCGGCGATCACTGTTGTCTCTCATGGGCAAATGCTCCCTCCCGGTGGGGAAATCTCATACGGCAATAAGTATACCATGTTTTTCCCGCAAGATAAAGCGCCCTTCATAGAAATTTTACAGAAAATTCGACCGCGCGCCGCTTGTGAGTTTCTTATTTCTATGGTATACTGACACATACTTGCGGAGTTTCCGCCAAATACTGCGTCATATACCAGGCGCCGGGGCGCCGATGACATAGTGGAAGGAGATCTCACATGGATCCCAACAACAAGGACAACAAGAACGGCAGGCCGAACCGCAGCATGCGGGGCATCCTGACCCTCATCACCTGGGCTGTCGTCCTGACGGTGATATTCAACTATATCAACGCTTACACCAGGAACGACTCCAACCGCTCCACCAGTTACGAGATCAAATACAGCGATTTCGTGCAGATCGTGAAGGAGGACAGCGCCGAAAGCGTGGTGTTCAAGGACGGCACCATCTATCTGACGCCGAAGGACAGCTATGTCTACACCGATGAGGATGGCAAGACCTACTCCAGCACCGATGACAAGAAGCTGACGCTCTACACCGTAGAGCTCTATAACCCCGACCTGCTGTCCCTGCTGGAGGAGCATGGCGTGGAGTACACCGCGCCCTATGAGGCGCAGCTGAGCCCCATTCTGGTGTTCATGATCAACTATATCCTGCCCACCGTCATCATGGTCGGTCTGTTCATGCTGCTGTTCCGTTTTATCAGCAAAAGCAGCGGCGGCATCGGCGGCATCGGCAACGTGGGCAAGTCCAACGCCAAGGTCTATATGGAGAAGTCCACCGGCGTCACCTTCCGGGATGTGGCCGGCCAGGACGAGGCCAAGGAGAGTCTGGAGGAGATCATCGACTTCCTCCACAACCCCGGCAAATACACCGCCATCGGCGCCAAGCTGCCCAAGGGCGCACTGCTGGTGGGTTCCCCCGGCACCGGTAAGACACTGCTGGCCAAGGCTGTGGCCGGCGAAGCGGGCGTTCCCTTCTTCTCCATCTCCGGCTCCGACTTTGTGGAGATGTTCGTGGGTGTGGGCGCCAGCCGCGTGCGCGACCTGTTCAAGGAGGCCGCCAAGGTGGCTCCCTGCATCATCTTCATCGACGAGATCGACACCATCGGCAAGAGCCGTGACGGCGGCCGCTTCGGCGGCAACGACGAGCGGGAGCAGACGCTGAACCAGCTGCTGGCGGAACTGGACGGCTTTGACCCCAGCAAGGGTGTCATCGTCCTGGGTGCCACCAACCGCCCCGAGGTGCTGGACAAGGCGTTGCTGCGTCCCGGCCGCTTCGACCGGCGCATCACCGTGGACCGGCCCAACCTGGCCGGCCGTCTGGCCACGCTGCAGGTACACACCCGCAACATCCATCTGGCTGAGGACGTGGACCTGGAGAAGATCGCCCAGGCCACTGCCGGCACCGTGGGTGCCGATCTGGCCAACCTGGTCAACGAGGCCGCCCTACGGGCCGTGCGCCACGGACGCCACGCCGTGAATCAGAACGACCTGCTGGCCGCCTTTGAGGTGGTCATCGCCGGCAGTGAGAAAAAGGGCACCGTCATCACCGACGAGGAAAAGCGTATCATCGCCTACCACGAGGTGGGCCACGCGCTGGTGGCGGCCCGGCAGAAGAACGCCCAGCCTGTGTCCAAGATCACCATCGTGCCCCACACCCAGGGCGCGTTGGGCTATACGCTCCACCTGCCGGAGGAGGAGAAGTTCCTCCTGTCCAAAGAGGACATCCTGGCGGAGATCCGCACGCTGCTGGCCGGCCGCTCCAGCGAGGAGATCGTGTGCAACACCATGACCTCCGGCGCCGCCAACGACATCGAGCGCGCCACCGAGATGGCCCGCAACCTGGTGGCCCGCTTCGGCATGACCGAAGAGTTCGACATGATGGCCCTGGGCACCATCCAGAACCAGTATCTGGACGGCACCTACTCCATGGTCTGCGCCCAGGAGACGTATGCCGCGGCGGACCGGGCCACCATCGCCATCATCCGCCAGTGCCACGAGGAGGCCCGCCAGATTCTGCGGGACAACCGGGAGCTGCTGGACCAGATCGCCGCCTATCTGTTGAAGAAGGAGACCATCACCGGCCAGGAGATGATGGCCATCATCGAGGGCCGGGACCCCGAGACGGTGGATAACTACGGCGCCACGAAAGAGGACGGCGGGCAGAAGCTGTTCCGTCCCTCTGTGCCCGACGTGATCGAGGCACCGGCCAAGCACATCCACATCACCTCCGAGCCCATTCCCATGCCGGAGCTGCCGGAGGAGCCCGCCGGGGAGACGCCGGAGACCGCCCCCGCCGGGGAGGAGCCTCCTGCCGGGCAGACGCCCGCCGAGGATAGCCCTAACAACAAACCGGAACAGAAACCGGAGGCGTAAAGGCCTGCCGCAACTGAATGACACAGCGGGAGGCCCGTCACGGGCCTCCCACTCTTTCGCCGGATCTTCCTCTTGTGAAATCCGGCCGGCCGTGTTACAATAGCGGCGCACGCGGGTATGGCGGAACTGGCAGACGCGCTGGATTTAGGTTCCAGTGGACAACCGTGTGGGTTCGAATCCCACTACCCGTACCACGTCGTCGCAAGCTGCATATCGCTTGCGGCGACTTTTTTATGCTTTGCATCAAAAAGCCACCCCGTCCTCATTCCGCTGCTTCTCCTTTTCCCCACGCGGCCTGCTGCACCGGGTTCACGCAGGACCCGATTTTAAAGTGCAGGACAGATAAAAGGGGACGCGCGGCATAACCGCGCGTCCCCTTTTATCTGTTTCCTTACGCCTTGGTGAAATCGCTCTTGTTCAGGCCGCACACCGGGCAGACCCAGCTGTCGGGGATGGCCTCGAAGGGGGTACCGGGAGCGATACCGCTGTCGGGATCGCCGACGGCAGGATCATACTCATAGCCGCAGGGACATACATACTTGTCCATCGTGATCTCCTCTTACTTGAAATAGCGCTCCAGCAGGCCCTTGAACGCTTTGCCGTGTCTTGCCTCGTCGCGGGCCATCTCATGGATGGTGTCGTGAAGAGCGTCCAGGTTATACTTCTTGCACAGCTTGGCCAGGTCGGTCTTGCCCTGGGTGGCGCCATTCTCGGCGTCCACGCGCATGGCCAGATTTTTCTTGGTGGAGTCGGTGATCACCTCGCCCAGCAGCTCGGCGAACTTGGCGGCGTGCTCGGCCTCCTCCAGGCCGGCCTTCTCCCAGTACAGGCCGATCTCGGGATAGCCCTCGCGATGGGCCACGCGGGCCATGGCCAGATACATGCCCACCTCGGAGCACTCGGCTTCAAAGTTGGAGCGCAAACCGGCAATGATCTCCTGCTGCACCTCCTCGGGCACATCGGCGCCGAAGCTCTTGCCGACGCCCACCACGTGCTCGGCGGCCCAGCTCTGCTCGGCAGCCTGCAGCACAAACTTCTCAGCGGGGACCTTACACACGGGGCAGCGCTCGGGAGGTGTGTCTCCCTCATGGACATAGCCGCATACGGAACATACCCATTTCTTCATAATATCTTTCCTCCAGTACAGAATGGTTGTTTCGCGGGACATTGCGCCCCGCCGGACTTATCGAACTATATTATAGCATAGCTCCCGCGTCTTTGGAAAGACCCAATTTGCCCCGACATCGGGAAATCCCCCGTTCGTCCGGTTTTTGCCGGGTACGGCGGCAAAAAAGCGCCGCGGCCCTTGCCATCCGGGGCCCCGAAGGGTATAATGGGGGCATCATATAATTTGAAAAGGAGGAACCACCCATGCCTGAAAACGTGACCGATACGCTGAACGCATCCCTCGGCGGCCTGTCGCTGATGACGGTGCTCTACGCCCTGCTGACGCTGGTGATCTGCCTGATCGCCGTGAAGATCATTCTGACCGTCCTGCGCAAGATCCTGGGCCGCAGCAAGCTGGATACGCGGGTGGCGGGCTACATCGTCTCCGCCGCCAAGATCGTGTTGCTGGTCATCACCGTGCTCATCGTGGCCGACCAGCTGGGCATCCCCATCACCTCCCTCATCGCGCTGCTGAGCGTACTGTCCCTGGCGGTGACGCTGGCGATCCAGACGGTGCTGTCCAATGTGGCAGGCGGCCTGGTGATCATGGCCTCCAAGCCCTTTGCCATCGGTGACTATGTGGCCGCCGGCGGCAGCGAGGGCACCGTGGCCGAGATCCGCCTGACCCATACCTTTCTGGACAGCCCCGCCGGCCAGCGCATCGTCCTGCCCAACGGCTCCCTGTCCGGTGAGAAGGTGGTCAACTACACCAAGCTGGGCCGCCGCCGTGTGGAGGTCACTGTGTCCGCCTCCTACGACATGCCGGTGCAGAAAGTCCGGGAGGCCATGCTGAACGCCGCCGGCCGCTGTGAGAAGGTGCTGCAGGATCCCGCCCCCGCCGTGATGGTGAGCAGCTATGGCGAGAGCAGCATCCAGTACCTCATCCACTGCTGGTGCAACGCTGCCGACTACTGGGGCGCCTATTTCCCGCTGACTGAGGAGATCAAGCGCTGCTTCGACGAGGCCGGCGTGGCCATGACCTTCAACCATCTGAACATCCACATTCTGGACAAATAAGGAGACCTCATCATGCTTATCTCTCTGCTGCTGGGCGCCCTGATCGGCTGGATCGCCGGCAAGCTCATGGGCGCCAAGGGCGGCTTCATCCGCAACATCCTGCTTGGACTGGCGGGTTCCGCCGTGGGCAACTATGTGGCCAGCTCTCTGGGCGTGGGTGCCACCAACTCCGTGGGCTCCATCCTCATCGGTGTGGGCGGCGCGTGCCTGGTGATCCTGGTGGGCCGCTGGCTGTTCAAAAAGTGAGGGCCGTGCCATGCTGAAAAAACCTGCGATCGATCCCTCCGCCTTCGTGGCGCCCAACGCCGCCGTACTGGGTGACGTGACGCTGGGTGCCGGGTGCAGCGTGTTCTTCGGTGCGGTGGTCCGGGCCGAGTACGACGCCATCACCGTGGGGGAGCATACCAACATCCAGGACAACTGTGTACTCCATGTGGACGAAGGATTTCCCATGCATATCGGACGGGACGTCACTGTAGGCCACGGCGCCATCCTGCACGGCTGCACCGTGGGGGACAACAGCCTCATCGGCATGGGCGCCATCGTCCTCAACGGGGCGGTAATCGGCCGGAACTGCATCGTGGGCGCCGGCGCGCTGGTGCCCCAGAACGCCGTGATCCCCGACGGATCGCTGGCGGTGGGTTTTCCCGCCAAGGTGCGCCGCGCCGTGACGGAGGAAGAAATCGCCGCCAATGCCGACAGCGCCGCCGGCTATGTAGAAGAGGCACAGGTATACCGGGCGGAGCTGGGCAAATAAAAAGCGATCCCCGGGGGCCGCTGCAGGTCGTCCGTCATACTGAAAATGGAGCCGCGGACTGTTGTCCGCGGCTCCCCTGCTTTTACTCTGTTTTCCCGGCCCGGTCGGCGGCGATCAGCAGCTTCAGCGCCTCCACACCCACCTGCACGGCGGAGGAGGTATCCTCACTCATCTCCTGGTCCAACCCGGCGGCCTCCCTCTCCTGATTCCAGATCACATGGAAGCAGGAGCCACAGCGGCAGCCCAGGGCGGCTGCTACCACGAACAGTGCGGCGCTCTCCATCTCGCTGGCCTTGACGCCCAGCCGCTTCCAGGCCTCCCATTTCTCCAGCAGCTCCCCACTGACCGGCATGCGGCCGGGACTGTGCTGGCCGTAGAAGGAGTCCTTGCACTGGACCACGCCCACCTTGCAGGGCTTGCCCAGCCTCTTCGCGGCCTGCACCAGCGCCGCGGTCACCCCGAAATCCGGCACGGCCGGATATTCGACAGGGGCATATTCCCGGCTGGTGTGCTCATAGCGGACGGCTCCGGTGGCCACCACCACGTCGCCGCTGCGCACATCCAGATCAATGCCGCCGCAGGTGCCCACCCGGATGAAAGTGTCGGCGCCAATGTTGTGGAGCTCCTCCATGGCGATGGCCGCCGACGGGCCTCCGATACCGGTGGAGCAGACGGATACCTTCTCCCCCAGCAGATGGCCAGTATAGACGGTGTACTCCCGGTTGCTGGCGACGAATGCGGCGTCGTCAAACAGCGCAGCGATGGCCTCGCAGCGGCCAGGGTCGCCCGGCAGGATGCAGTAGCGGCCCACGTCGCCCTCCACACAGCGGATGTGGAACTGTTTTTCCAGATTTTGCACGGCGGCTCTCCTCCTTTTTTCAACGGGCAGACGTTTTCTGTTCTGCCTGCATATCTCTTTCATATATCGTATTATACCGATATCGGCAGTGATTTGCAACCGAAAGCGGCTGTTGGGCTCTTTTTCCGGTGCGTCCAGATCTTTCAACGGCTGATTTCATGTGAAAACGGCAAAGCTATCCATGGCCCGACATATGCCGGACCATGGATCTTTTTTCAAATCTACCGGCAAAGGAGGAAAACCGCTATGACGAAGAAGCTCACCGCGCTGACCCTGTCCGCCCTGCTGTTGCTGGGTCTGACCGCCTGCTCCAGCGGCAACAACGTGATGCGGGATACCGGGAACTATGACGCCCCTTATTCCGACAACAACGACTATGGTTACGGTACGGACAACACCTACGGTCCCGGCAACACCTACGGTGCCGAAGATGACAGCGACCGCTACCACGACATGCTGGAGAACGGCCGCATCCACGACTCCGACGGCTATCTGTTGGACGGCGAGAACCGGCACGACTGACTGGTTCCCGGGTGCCGTCCCACCCTGGCTGAGGGCTTCTGACAGAGTCCCCAGCCCTACATCCCCAGCAGATGCGCCGCGCCATGCGTCAACATGCAGGCGGCGACGCCCATGGCCGTGGGCAGCAGGAACCCTACCACCGTCCATTTCCAGCTGCCCGTCTCCCGCCGCAGCGTCAGACAGGTGGTGCCGCAGGGGAAGTGCAGCAGGCACAACAGCATGGCGCACAGCGCCGTCACGGCCGTCCACCCGTGACCCGTCAGGATGGCACCCAGTTGGGTCAGCTCCCCGTAATCCGTCAGGCTGCCGGTCTGCAGATAGCCCATCAGCAGCACCGGCAGCACGATCTCGTTAGCGGGAAAGCCCAGCAGAAAGGCCAGCAGGATCATGCCGTCCAGTCCCATCAGTCGGCCCAGGGGCTCCAGCACCCCGCTCAGATGTGTCAGCAGTGGCGCACCGCCGGCGCGAACGTTGGCCAGGATCCAGATCAGCAGCCCCGCCGGGGCGGCCACTGTCAGCGCCCGGCCCAGCACGAACAGCGTGCGGTCCAGCAGCGAGCGCACCAGCACCTGCCCCAGCCGCGGCATGCGGTAGGGCGGCAGTTCCAGGGAGAAGGACGACGTCTCCCCCCGCAGCACGGTGGAGGACAGCAGCCGGGAGGCCAGCCACGTCATGGCCACGGAGAACAGGATCACCGCCAGGAACACGCCGGTGGCCGACAGGGCACGCGTCCTGGTGTGGGCACCGCCGGAGAAAAACAGTCTGATGAGGGCAATCAGCGTGGGGAAGCGGCCATTGCAGGGGACGAACTGGTTGGTCAGCATAGCCACCAGCCGCTCACGCGGGCTGTCGATGATGCGGCAGCCGGTGACGCCGCAGGCGTTACAGCCAAAGCCCATGCACATGGTCAGACTCTGGCGCCCGTGGGCGCCGGCTCCCCGGAAAAAACGGTCCAGATCGAAGGCGATCCGGGGCAGCAGACCGGCGTCTTCCAATGCCGTGAACAGCGGGAAAAAAACGGCCATGGGCGGCAGCATCACCGACACCACCCACGCCACCGTGCGGTACATGCCGTCCACCAGTGCGCCCCGCAGCCACCACGGGGCGCCGCCCAGCAGTCCCCGCAGCGGCTCCTGCAGCCCCATCAGCCACCGACTCAGCAGCGCTGAGGGGTAGTTGGCACCCCAGATGGTCAGGTAGAACACCAGCAACAGCAGGAGCAGCATGGCCGGGATGCCGGTCCGGCGGGAGGTCAGCAGGCGGTCCAGCCACCGGTCACGGCAATCGGTGCCGCCGTCCGGCCGGCGGACGCTGACGGCGGCAATGGCCTCTGCGCGCTCCATCTGGGCGGCAACGATCCCGTCCCGCAGTCTCTCGTTCCCCTGCCGGGCCAGCTGCCGCACCGCCTCGTGCCGCGGCAGCGGTGAGAGCACCGCCAGCTCCCGCTCCACCGCCGGGCCGTAGGTCACGTGCCAGCGGTCCGGCGCCGCAGGGCGCGACGCCACGTCCCGCAGCGCCGCGCACAACATATCCAGCCCCTCGCCGCTGCGGGCGGAAACGGCCACCGCGGGCACCCCCAGCGCACAGCTCAGGCGCTTGAAATCCACCTCGATCTTCCGGCGCCGGGCCTCGTCGATCAGGTTGACGCACAGCACCATCCGGGACGTCATCTGCCGCACCTGCACCGCCAGGTGGAGGCTGCGGCGCAGGCTGGTGGCATCCGCCACCACCAGTGTCACGTCGGCCTCGCCGCCGGCGATGAAATCGCCCGCCACCTGCTCCTCTGGTGAGTCCGCCTGCAGCGAATAGGTGCCCGGCAGATCCACCAGGTGCAGCGTGGCCGACTTGTCCCGGCAGGTGCCCCGGGCCAGCTCCACCGTCTTGCCCGGCCAATTGCCCGTGTGCTGGTGCAGTCCCGTCAGCCGGTTGAACAGACTGGATTTCCCCACATTGGGGTTGCCCGCCAGCGCTACCGTATACTCCTCCATCACGCCGCCCCCTTTTTCTGCTGCGCCATTCTATGCCGCCGCCGGGGCGGGCGTTCTGATACGGAAGGCGGCGGCATATGCTCTGATGAGGTGTTGCATATGACGATCCACGTGGTCTCCGCCGGGGAGACCGTCGACTCCATCGCCGGGCACTACGGTGTTTCACCCCGGCTGCTGCGGCTGCAAAATCAGCTGCCGGAAGCGGGCCAGCCGGCGGTGGGCCAAGCGCTGGTGGTGCTCTTCCCCACCCGGGTCCACACTGTGGCCGCCGGCGAGTCCCTGTTCGGCATCGCCCGGCGCTATGGCACCACGGTGTGCGCGCTGCTGCGGAACAACTACTTCCTCCACGGCCAAAGCGCCCTGACTCCGGGACAGGAACTGGTGATCTCATTGTCTGGGGCGCGGCAGGGCGCACTGGCGGTGAACGGCTACGCTTATCCCTTCATCCCCCAGTGGGTGCTGGAGCAGCAGATGCCCTATCTGACCGGTCTAGTCCCCTTTACCTACGGTATCACGGCGGAGGGCGGTCTGGTGCCGTTGGGTGACCGGCAGCTGCTGGACGCGGCGTCCCGATTCGGCGTGACGCCCTGGATGCACCTGTCCACCCTGACGGAGGCGGGTCTCTTCAGCAGCCCACTGGCCCGACAGCTCCTGGCCGATCCGGAGCGGCAGGCACTGCTGATTCAGCGCATCGGGGACACCATGCGCGACAAGGGCTACCGGGGACTGGATGTGGACTTCGAGTATCTGCCGGGCGAGCTGGCCCAGGCCTACGCCGGTTTCATCGCTGCACTGCGACAGTATTTGGCGCCCCAGGGCTGGCCGGTGCTGGCGGCGTTGGCCCCCAAAGTCAGCGGCGACCAGATGGGGTCCCTCTATGAGGGCCATGACTACCCCGCCCTGGGTGCTGCCGCCGACGCGGTGCTGCTGATGACCTACGAGTGGGGCTATACCTACGGCCCGCCCATGGCGGTGTCGCCCATGTCCCAGGTGCGCCAGGTGCTGGACTACGCCTTGTCAGTGATCCCGGCGGAGAAGCTCTATCTGGGTGTGCCCACCTACGGCTACGACTGGCCCCTGCCCTATGAGCAGGGCGTCACCCGGGCCAGTTCCCTCTCGCCCCAGGCGGCGCTGACCCTGGCCCGGCAGCACGGCGCGGAGATCCAATATGACCCGGTGGCCCAGGCGCCCTGGTTCCGCTACCGGGCGGGCGGCCAGGACCATGAGGTGTGGTTTGAGGATGCCCGCAGCGCCGCCGCCAAGCTGGCACTGGCATCGGACAGCGGCCTGCGGGGCGTAGGGCTGTGGAATCTGATGCGCCTGTTCCCCCAACTCTATCTGATCCTGAACGACCAGTACAACATCTCAGAGTGATACCCAGGCGGCCGGTATACCGGCCGCTTTTTTACCGCCGGGCGGCATTTTCCTGTTGACAGCGCCGATCCCGCGTGGTACTATTTAGTCCGCTAATTTTTAGTGTGCTAACTATTTTGAGAGGAGGTACACCATGGACAAGCTACATCCCTGCGTGCCCGACCACTTCGGACCTCTGCTGGGCTACTGCGACCACCGGGTGCAGCAGGTCATGGGACGGCTGCTGCGGCAATACGATGTGTCGCCCATGCAGTGCCGCACGCTGACCTATCTGCACAACCAGACGGGCGAGGTGAACCAGCGGATGCTGGAGCAGCACCTGTTGGTAAAGCCCTCCACCGTGAACGGTATCGTGGACCGGCTGGAGGAAAAAGGATTGCTGCGCCGCACCGCCGGAAAAAGCGACGGGCGCTGCCGCATCCTGACGCTGACGGAGCAGGGCGTGCGCTTTTACGACGACCTGACCGCCGTGGTGGGCCGGGTGAACCGCCAGATGGAGCAGGGCTTCACGCCTGCGGAGCTGGAGACGCTCCGGAGCTATCTGCTGCGGGTGGCCCGCAATCTGCGCACAGAGGAGGAAACGACGGAATGATACGAAAGCTGGCCCCCTATACCAGGGGCTATCGTCTGTGGATCCTGGCTGGGATCCTGTGCTCGGCCACCGAGTCGGTGTTCGAGCTGCTGCTGCCAAAGGCCATGAGCAGCATCGTGGACTACGGCATTGCGGCCGGGGACCGGGCCTATATCCTGTCCACCGGGTTGAAGATGATCCTGATGGCGCTGGCAGCGCTGGCAGGCGGCATCGGCGCCGCTGTATTCGCCGCCAGAGCCGGCATGGGCTTCGGCGCCCAGCTGCGCCAAGCGGAATATGAACAGGTGCAGCGCTTCAGCTTTGCCAACATCGAGCACTTCTCCACCGCCTCGCTGATCACCCGTCTCACCAGCGACGTGGCCTCCATGCAGATGACGCTGATGATGGGCATGCGCATCTTTGTGCGGGCGCCGGTGATGCTGATCACGGCGCTGATCATGGCGCTGACCATCTCCGTCGACCTCAGCCAAGTGTTTTTGGTATCCATCCCGCTGCTGATCATCGGCGTCGTCATCGTCATCACGCGCGTGGGGCCCTTTTTCACCGCCCTGCAGCGGGCCACCGACGATGTGAACCTGGTGGTACAGGAGGACCTGAACGCCATCCGCGTGGTGAAGTCCTTTGTCCGGGAGGAGCGTGAGGAGGCGAAGTTCGCCCGCCGCAGCGAGCACCTGCGCGACACGGCCCTGCGTGCCTTCGGCTTCGTGGTGCTGTTCATGCCGGTGATCACGCTGATCATGGGCGGCACCATCGTGGCCATCATGTGGATCGGCGGCCACTATGTGTACAGCGGTATGATGCTCTCCGGCGACCTGATCGCTTTCTTCACCTACGCCAGCGAGATCTTGATGAGCCTGATGATGGTGTCTATGGTGCTGATGATGCTGACCCGGTCCATCGCCTGCGCCAAACGCATCATCGCCGTGCTGGACGAGGAGCCGGAGATCACCGATGCCGCGGCTGTCCCCGGTCTGACCGTGGAGGACGGCTCCATCCGCTTTGACCACGTGTACTTCAAATACCACCCCACCTCCGAGGCCTGGAACCTGGACGATGTGAATCTGGAGATCCGCAGCGGTATGACGGTGGGCATCCTGGGCGGCACCGGCAGTGCCAAAACCACCCTGGTGAGTCTGATTCCGCGGCTGTATGAAGCCACGGAGGGCGCCGTGTCCGTGGGTGGGCACGACGTAAAGGAGTATTCCATGGAGGCCCTGCGGGATGGCTGCGCCATGGTGCTGCAGAAGAACACGCTGTTCTCCGGCACCATTGCCGAGAACCTGCGCTGGGGCCGCGACGACGCCACCGACGAGGAGCTGCAGCAGGCCTGCGCCATCGCCTGCGCCGACGAATTCATCGATGCCATGCCCGACGGCTACGACACCCGCATCGAGCAGGGCGGCACCAACGTGTCCGGCGGGCAGAAGCAGCGGCTGTGCATCGCCCGGGCCATCCTGCGCAGACCCCGGATCCTGATCCTGGATGACTCCACCTCCGCCGTGGACACCGCCACCGACGCGAAGATCCGCGCCGGACTGCGCTCCACCCTGCCCGGCACCACCAAGATCATTATTGCCCAGCGGATCACCTCCGTCATGGACGCCGACCTGATCCTGGTGCTGGATGACGGCAGGATCTCCGGCATGGGCACCCACGAGGAGCTGCTCGCCGACAACCACATCTACCGCGAGGTCTATCAATCCCAGCAGGAAGGGGTGAGCATCGATGGCTGAGAACAACAACGCCCGTCCCCGCGGCAGTTCCGGCGGCCGCCAGGGCCACGGCTATCAGCGGCCGCGGGATCTGGGCGGTACCGTGCGCAAGCTGCTGAAATACGTAGCCAGATATAAGCTGCAGCTGGTCATCGTGATGATCTGCCTGGTGCTCAGCTCCGCCGGCAGCATCGCCTCCAGCTATCTGCTCAAGCCGCTCATCAACGACTATATTCTGCCCGGCGACTTCGGCGGACTGCTGAAGATGCTGCTGCTGATGGGCGGGCTGTTCCTGCTGAGCGCCCTGTGCGCCTTTGCCTATGCCCGCATCATGGTGCACGTGTCGCAGCACACGGTGGCCGCTCTGCGTCAAGACCTGTTCAACAAGCTGCAGACGCTGCCCCTGCAATACTTCGACACCCACCAGTCCGGCGATCTGATGAGCCGCTTCACCAACGACATCGACACCGTCAGCGAGCTCATCAACAACTCCTTCGCCAGCATCCTCTCCAACACGCTGACCTTCTTCGGCACCTTCATCATGATGTGCGTGCTGAACTGGCGCCTGACGCTGGTCACCGTGTTCTTCCTGTCCATGATGGGGCTGGTGGTCAAGTTCGTGGGCGGCCGGAGCCGCGCCAACTTCCAGCGGCAGCAGGCGGCGCTGGGCGCCGTGAACGGCTATGTGGAGGAGATGATCGAGGGGCAGAAGGTCATCAAGGTCTTCAACCATGAGCAGAAGGCCGTGGCCCGGTTCTCCCGGCTGAACACAGCCTATCGGGACGCGGCCACCCGCGCCCAGGCCTACTCCGGCTCCATGATGCCTGCCATGGGCAACCTGAGCCGCATCAACTACGCCGTCACCTGCTGTGTGGGCGGCCTGCTGGCCCTGGGCGGCGTGTTCGACATCGGCTCCATGGGCGCCTATCTGGTGTATGTGCGCCAGGTCTCTCAGCCAGTGGCCCAAGTCAGCCAGCAGGTGAACATCCTGTTGGCCGCCGTGGCCGGTGCTGAGCGTATCTTCGCCGTCATGGAGACGGAGCCGGAGGTGGACGAGGGGCAGACCGTGCTGGTGCGTGTGGAAACGTGCGGCGACACCCTGACCGAGACGGAGCGCCGCACCGGCCGCTGGGCCTGGAAGCGTCCGGACGGCACGCTGACGGAGCTGCGGGGCGATGTGCGTTTCCACGACGTGGATTTCGGCTACACGCCGGAGAAAACGGTGCTGCACGACGTGTCCCTGTGGGCTGAGCCGGGGCAGAAGATCGCCTTCGTGGGCTCTACCGGCGCCGGCAAGACCACCATCACCAACCTGATCAACCGGTTTTACGATATCCAGCACGGCACCATCACCTACGACGGCATCGACGTGAAGGACATCCGCAAGGAGTCGCTGCGCCGCTCCCTGGGCATCGTGCTGCAGGACACCCATCTGTTCACCGGCACCGTGGCCGACAACATCCGCTACGGCAAGCTGGACGCCACTGACGCGGAGGTCCGTGCCGCGGCCCGGCTGGTCAATGCCGACGCCTTCATCCGCCACCTGCCACAGGGCTATGACACCGTCATCACCGGCGACGGCGGCTCCCTGAGTCAGGGTGAACGTCAGCTGCTGGCCATCGCCCGGGCGGCGGTGTCCGATCCCCCTGTGCTGATCCTGGACGAGGCCACCTCCTCCATCGACACCCGTACCGAGACGCTGATCGAGCAAGGCATGGACTCGCTGATGGAGGGGCGCACCGTGTTCGTCATCGCCCATCGGCTCTCCACTGTCCGCAACGCCCAGGCTATCCTGGTGCTGGAACAGGGGCGGATCATTGAACGGGGCGACCACAACTACCTGCTGGGCCAGCGGGGCCGGTACTATCAGCTCTACACCGGCCAGGCGGAGCTCAGCTGACCGCCGCTTGACGGGCCGCGGATCATCGCTTACAATAGAGGACGGCGGAACACTCCGCCGTCCTCTACCCATCTTCTCATCGAAGGAGGCTCTCCATGACTGAAAAGGAACTCTGTCAGGCCGCCATGGACATGCTGGAGCGGTCCTACTGTCCCTACTCCCGCTTCCCCGTGGGCGCCGCGCTGGAGTGCAGCGACGGCACCGTGTTCACCGGCTGCAACATCGAGAACGCCGCCTACGGTGCCACCGTCTGCGCCGAGCGCACCGCTATCTTCAAGGCCGTCAGCGAGGGCCGCCGGGACTTCGTTCGCATCGCCGTCGCCGGCCGGTCGGCGGACTACTGCGTCCCCTGCGGCACCTGCCGCCAGGTGATGCTGGAGTTTGCCCCGGGGCTGGAGGTGCTGTGCGTCAACGGCGCGGGGGACTACGAGAAGTACACGCTGCCGCAGCTACTGCCCCACAGCTTCACCCTGTGACCGGGGCCGCCGCCGCCGCATAGGATGGGGCGGAACAAAGGAGGTTCCCTATGGCAAGAACATTGGCCCAACTGGCGCTGGGACAGAGCGCCCGGGTCACGGCGGTGTCGCTGGACGGACCGAAACGCATCCGCCTGCAGGAGCTGGGCTTCTTGCCCGGTGCCCGGATCACGGCGCTGCAGGAGAGCCCCTTCGGCGATCCGGTGGCCTACGGGGTGCTGGACACCGTCATCGCGCTGCGCCGGAGCGACGCCCGGCACATCGAGATCGATGCGCCGCACGCCCCTGTCCAAGCAAAAAAACAGCTATGAAGCCGTTTGGCTTCATAGCTGTTTTCTCTTCTCACCTTCAGAAGGCCCAGTTGCCGCTGCGGAAGATGGGCACCACCTTGCCGCCGGCACAGATGGCGTCGATATTCATGTCGGCCGAACCGATCATGAAATCCTCATGGACCATGGACTCGTTGACGCCCATGGCGCGGACCTCCTCCAGCGTTTTGTGCTGGAAGTCGTCGATGGTGTCCATGAAGCCCTTGCCCAGGGCCAGGTGGCAGGCGGCGTTCTCGTCGAACAGCGTGTTGTAGAACAGCAGGCCGCTGCGGCTGATGGGGGAGTCGTAGGGTACCAAAGCGCACTCGCCCAGATAGGCGCTGCCCTCGTCCATGCGGATGATCTCAGTGAGCAGCTTCTCGTTTTTGCCGGCGTGCCACTCCACGGCCTTACCCTCGTGGAAGCGGATCCAGAAGTCCTCGATCAGCTGGCCCTGGTAACACAGGGGCTTGGTGGCATAGACGATACCCTCCGCCTGGCCCCGCATGGGGGAGACGAAGCACTCCTCAGTGGGCATGTTGGGGTTGTAGACGATGTGCTGCAGGGACTCCTCGCAGCCGCCGCAGAAGCGGCCCTCGGGGATCATACCCACGGTGAAGTCGGTGCCGTTGGAGGCGGTGTAGTGGAGCTGCTCGATGTGCAGGCTGTTGAGATAGGCGCAGTGGTCGTGCAGGGACTTGTTGTGCTTTTCCCACTCGGCCACGGGATCGTCCCACACGCGGCAGGTATCCAGTATGGCCTGCCACAGCTTCTCCACCGCCTGGCTGGTGCGCAGGCCGGGGAATAGCTTTTTGGCCCAGGCCGCGCCGGGCACGGCGGCGATGCACCACTGATACCGGTTCTCCATCCGGTCCCGGTAGCCCTTGATGACGGGGTACCGGGCCTGCTGGGCCTTGGCCATCTTCACCGGGTCCACGCCCTTGAGGCCGTCCGGATCCTCGGAGACCAGATAGATGCGGCAGGGCAGTACGTCGGCGTAGTGGGCCCAGCGAGCCTCCTCATAGTGGTCCATGTGGTCGAGGGTATCCTGGGTGCGGTAGCGGTAGTGCAGCTTGGTCAGGGGCTGGTAGTTCCAGTCCACCACCACCTTTTTGGCCTGGCAGCGGTAGCACTCCTCCACCAGCAGCTTTACGAACTCCGGCTGGTCCAGCTCCGCGGTGATGAACACCTCCTGCCCCGGCTGGACGTTGACGCCCATGCGGGCGATGAGCCGGGCATACTTGCGCAAAACGGTCTTTTTCATGGAACTCCTCCTGTGTGATGATCTGTAAAGGCTCCTCCCTGCGGCGGAACGGCTGCAGAAAGAAGGCGCGCTCTCAATTGACAATCATATACCAGATGTGGTAGATTTTCAAGGGAATACCTGACAGGGAGAGGAGGCGTATCGGTATGCGGCAGGATCATTTGGCCCGCATGCGGCGCGGTGAAACGCTGTCGTGGCAACAGCAGATCCTGCTGACGCTGCGGCTGAGCGTCCCGGCCATTCTGGCCCAGCTGTCCACCATCGTCATGCAGTATATCGACGCCGCCATGGTGGGCCAACTGGGTGCCGGTGCCTCGGCGGCCATCGGGCTGGTGTCCTCCTCCATGTGGCTCTTTGCCGACGTGGCCACCGCCATGGTGGTGGGCTTTACGGTGCAGGTGGCCCAGCGGATCGGCGCCGGCGACGAAGCCGAGGCCCGCAACCTGATGCGGCAGGGTCTGGTGGTCACGCTGGCTGTCTCGGTGGTGATGATGGCGCTGGCGCTGGCCATCAGCGGTCCCCTGCCCCGCTGGCTTCGGGGCGATCCCTTGATCCACGCTGACGCCAGCAGCTATTTCCGGATCTTTGCCCTGTCCCTGCCACTGGTCCAGTTGGGCGCTCTGAGCGCCGGCATGCTGCAATCCAGCGGCAATATGCGCACGCCCAGCGTGCTGATGGTGTCCATGTGTGCCATGGACGTGGTGTTTAATGCGTTGCTGATTTTCCCCGGCCGGACGCTTCTCGGCGTCACCGTGCCGGGCGCCGGGCTGGGCGTCACCGGTGCGGCGCTGGGCACGCTGCTGGCCCGGGGCATCGGCTCGCTGATCCTGACCTGGTTTTTGTTGTGCCGCTCTCCTATGCTGCGGCTGCGGCGCGGGGAGCGCCTCCGCTTTGTCCCCCATCAGCTGCGCCTTGCCGCCAGGCTGTCCCTGCCGGTGGCGGCGGAGCGGGGCGTCATGTCCTCGGCGCAGATCGTGTCCATGCGCATCATCGCCCCGCTGGGCACGGTATCTGTTGCCGCCCACTCCTTTGCCATCACCGCCGAGGGGCTGTGCTACATGCCCGGCTACGGCATCCAGAGCGCTGCCGCCACACTGGTGGGGCAGAGCGTGGGCGCCGGGCGGAAGGATCTCACCCACCGGCTGGGCTGGATCATCACGGGGCTGTCCATGGTGATCATGACGCTCTCCGCCGCTATCCTCTATGTCACCGCGCCGTTGATCCTGGGCATCATGACGCCGGATGCAGAGGTGGTGACGCTGGCCGCATCGGTGCTGCGGATCGTCATCTTCGTCGAGCCGCTGTTCGGCGCCTCCATCGTGGCCACCGGCGTGTTCCAGGGCGCCGGCAACACGTTGCCCGCCACCCTCATGGACCTGCTGAGCATGTGGGGCCTGCGCATCCCGCTGGCCATCCCGCTGGTGGCCCGCTACGGCCTGCGGGGCGCCTGGATCGCCATGACCGTCGAACTGACCTTCCGGGGCGCCATCTTTCTGCTCCGGCTGGCCGGCAGACGCTGGCTGCCACGGGAGCAGCGCGGCGCGCAGTAGAGAAAACCTCTGCGATGCCCCGGCAAAAGATGCCCGGAAAGTTTTCCCCCTGTTCATATTTCCGCCGCCGGGATGTGCTATGATAAAAAAACAGGAAGATCAGAGAAAAGAGAATCTGATAATAAGGCAGGTCGTATCCCATGATGATTGAAAAGAGCGGCAGCATCCGCCTGCGGGAGATCCCGCTCCCCCAGGGGACCACGCCGGAGCAGCAGGAGCTGGCCCAGGGAATGGTCCGGGTCAACCATCTGTACCGCAGCGCATTGAAGGTGGCCGTGACCCAGATGGAGATCCTGGACGAGGAGTTCGCCAGCCTGTATGACCACTCCCCCATCCACCACATCGAATACCGCATCAAAACGCTGGACAGCATCATCAAGAAGCTGCAGCGGGACGGGCACGAGATCACCATCGACAACATCTACGCCCACGTCAACGACGTGGCCGGCATCCGCGTCATCTGCAACTATCTGGACGATATCTTCTATCTCCGAAGCCTGTTGACCCGCACCGAGTCCTTCAAGGTCATCCGGGAGGTAGACTACATCACTCAGCCAAAGGAGTCCGGCTACCGCAGCCTGCATTTGATCATCGATGTGCCCATCGTCATCTCCGAGGGGACACTGCACCTGCCTGTGGAGGTACAACTGCGCACCATCGCCATGGACATGTGGGCCAGCCTGGAGCATGAGCTGCGCTATAAGTCCGACCGGGACTTCAACGAGGAGGAGACCGCCCGGTTGCGCCTGTGCTCGGACACCATCTATGAGGTGGACCGGGAGATGCAGAACATCTACCAGGGCAAGTCGCCGGAGTATGCGGAGTGACACACAACAGAAAACGGCTCCGGCACATGTGCCGGAGCCGTTCTTTTCTTGTACGTGGTCTCAGGCGACGGTGCCGAAGAGGTTGACGCCCAGCACGCTGAGAAGGCCCATGATGCAGCCGGCCAGCAGTACGCCGCCCATACAGGCCAGGGCGCTCTTCTTCAATCCCATGTCCAAAATACTGGCGGCCAGTGTCCCCGTCCAGGCGCCGGTGCCGGGGATAGGGATGCCCACGAACAGCAGCAGCGCCCAGAACAGGCCCCGCCCCGCCCTGGCCTTCAGCTTTTCGCCGCCCCGGTGGCCTTTCTCCAGACAGAAGGTGAAGAACCGCCCGATCACCGGCCTGTCCTTCCCCCACTCCAGCACCCTGCGGGCAAAGAGGTAGATCACCGGCACCGGCAGCATGTTGCCAACGATGGCGATGAGGAAGGTCTGCCACAGCGGCAGACCGTAGGCCACACCGTAGGGGATCGCGCCCCGCAGCTCGATCAGCGGCACCATGGACACCAGAAAAACAATGATACAGTGTTTCAGCATGACACGCTCCGCATACAGAAGATTTCCCGCGTCCGCCGCGGGAATAATAAAATATTATACCGGCCGCGGCATCCTTTTGCAAGGGAGAAGCCGCGGTTTTTCTCAGGATCGGCGGTTTTCACAGGGAACCACCCCTTTTTTCGGCGGAATTCTGTGGCGAAGTCCGCCGAAACCGTGCAAAAAAGCGTCGACATCGGCGCTTATTTCTTGTATAATGGATGTATATTGGGAGGGAATGCGATATGACCATCAGTGATTACATTGCCCTGCTGGGCGGCGTAGCTCTGTTCCTGTTCGGCATGGCCTTCATGGGGGAAAACCTGAAGAAGGTGGCCGGCAGCAAGCTGGAGCTGGTCCTGTACCGTCTCAGCAACACGCCTTTGCGGGGCATTCTGCTGGGCACCGGCGTCACCGCCGTGATCCAGTCATCCTCCGCCACCTCGGTGATGGTGGTGGGCTTTGTCAACTCCGGCATGATGAAGGTGCGCCAGGCCATCGGCGTCATCATGGGAGCCATTCTGGGCACCAGTGTCACCGGCTGGATCGTGGCGCTCAGCACGCTGGGCGGCGGCGGGAACTGGCTGTCCCTGCTGTCCACGTCCACACTGACGGGCGTCATCGCGGTGATCGGCATCCTGCTGCGCATGACAGGCAAGAAGCGCACCACCATCCATGTGGGCGACATCCTGCTGGGTTTTGCCGTGCTGATGTTCGGCATGAACGCCATGAGCGCAGCCGTGGCTCCGCTGAAGGAGAGTGAGGCCTTCATCCACGCGCTGACGGCCTTTTCCAACCCCCTGCTGGGCATTCTGGTAGGTATCGTGTTCACCAGCGTGCTGCAGAGCGCTTCCGCCGCTGTCGGTATCCTGCAGGCACTGGCTGTCACCGGCGCCGTCACTTTTGGCGTGGCACTTCCCATCGTCATGGGCATCGCCGTGGGCGCCGCCGTACCGGTGCTGCTCAGTGCGTTGGGCGCCGGTGTCGCCGGACGGCGCACCGCCTTCACTTACCTGCTCATTGACGTGCTGGGCGTGATCATCTGGTCCATCCTGTTCTACGGGGCCAACGCCATCTTCCACTTTTCCTTCCTCTCCGTGGTGATGACGGCCGTCTCCATTGCGCTGATGAATACGGTGTTCCGTCTGGCTACTGTGGCTGTGCTGACACCGCTGATCGCCCCCATGGAGCGGCTGGTCTGTCTGCTGATCCCCGACCGCCTTCGCCAGACAGAGGACGAAGAAGACATGGACCGGCTGGAGGAGCGCTTCCTGCAGCACCCGGCGCTGGCCGTGGAGCAGAGCCGCCTGGTCACCAACTCCATGGCCGAGAGAGCACAGCAGAACCTGCTGGAGGCCATCTCCCTGCGCACCACCTGGTCCGAGCGGGCTTTCGACCAGGTAGAGGAACTGGAAAGCCTTATCGACCGGTACGAGGACAAACTGGGCACCTATCTCATGAAGATCACGATGAGATCCATCTCCACCGAGCAGAGCGAGGAGGTCAGCAAGTTCCTGCACACCATCTCTGACTTTGAGCGTATTTCCGACCACGCCCTGAACATCGCCGAGGCTGCCCAGGAGATCCATCAGAAGGATCTGCACTTCTCCGGTGACGCGGCCCGGGAACTGAACATCATGGAGACCGCTGTGACGGAGATCCTGGGGCTGGCGGTTGGCTCCTTCGTCTCCGGCGATCTGCAGACCGCTGCCCGGGTGGAGCCGTTGGAGGAGATCATCGACGATCTGTGCGACCAACTGAAGATGCACCATGTGGAGCGGCTGAAGCGGGGCGAGTGCACGCTGAGCCAGGGCTTTGTGTTCAACGACCTGCTGACCAACTATGAGCGCGTGGCCGACCACTGCTCCAATGTGGCCGTGGCCCTCATCGAGCTCAATGCCGACAGCTTCGACACCCATGAATACCTCCACGACGTGCGCCAGCGCCGCGACGCCGCTTTCACCCGATACTATGAGGAGTATCAGGCCAAATATGCGCTGTAAGAGTGAGTATAGGCCTTTTAAGGACGCACATAGGCAATTATAGGCAAATACAGGCACAAAAAAAGGCCGGCAGGTGAGAACACCTGCCGGCCTTTTTTTGTTTCATGCTCACAGGGGATAGACGGGCACGACAACGCCCGGCGGTGTCTCCGCCGGGTCGAAGCTGCTGTCCGCCAGGCGGTGCACCTGCTCCGGAGGAAACAGGGGCAGAAAATCCTCCAGCGTGCCGATCTCCGGGAAGCCGCAGGGCCCTCGGCGGTAGTGCATGGGCACTGCGATCCTGGGCTGCAGGGCGTCTATCACCATTCTGGCACCGGCGGCATCGATGGTGTAGAAGCCGCCCACCGGGATCAGCAGCACGTCGCAGCCGAGCAGGGGTGCGGCCTGTTCCGCTGAGAGCTGGTGGCCCAGGTCGCCCAGATGCACCACCGTCTGTCCCTCAGCCGTCAGGATGTGGATGGTGTTGGGACCCCGCCTGGCGCCGCCCAGATCGTCGTGACAGGCGGCCACTGTGTCCACCGTGAATGGTGAGTAGCTGGACGGCCGGACGGAAACAGCCGGACGGTAGTTGTGGTCGAAGTGGTCGTGGCTGCACAGCACCTCATCGGCGGTGAGGTGCAGAGGCGGATAGCCCTTTACCACATCATAGGGATCCAGCACGACGCGATAGCCGACCGACTCCACGCCAAAGCAGGCGTGGCCGAACCATGTGATCTTCATGGGCCATCCCTCCTCCTTTCTTTATAATTCATTTTACCCCACCGCGCAGAAAAGTGCAAGGCTCCGTTTTACAACGGAGCCCTGCGAGGAGATCTTACGCTGCCGCGGCACGGTTCTACCGACCGGACAGGTATTGGAAAACAACGGCAGCTGCAACCACCGCCAGACCGATCAGGTCGGTCCAGGTGCCGGGGACCATCATGCACAGTCCGCCGGCCGCCAGCGCCAGGCGCAGCAGCACCGGGATACGGCGCAGCAGGTGGCCGTTGAGGGCGGCGGCGATGCCGAACAGACCCACCAATGCGCTGACGGCGATCTGCAGCACCTCCCACCAGCCGGCCACATGCTCGAACAGCATGGCGGGACTGTAAGCAAAGATATAGGGCACCACGAAGGCGGCGATGGCCAGCTTGGTGGCATTGACGCCCGTCTTCATGGGATCAGATTTGGCAATGGCGGAGCCGGCGTAGGCGGCCAGCGCCACAGGCGGCGTGATGTCCGCCACGATGCCGAAATAGAACACGAAGAAGTGGGCCGCCACCACTGGAAAGCCCAGCTGCACCAGGATGGGTGCGCAAGTGGAGGCCATGATGCAGTAGTTGGCGGTGGTGGGCACGCCCATACCCAGCACAATGCAGCACAGCATGGTCAGGACCAGACCGATGATGGTCACGTTGCCAGCCACCCGGACGATGGCGTTGATGAGGATGGAGGCCAAGCCCGTCACGGTGATGCACCCGGCGATGATGCCGGCCATGGCGCAGGCCACCGCCACGGTGACAGCGCCTTTGGCGCCGGCCTCCAGCGCCCCCACCGCGGAGACAAAGGTGTCCTTCCCGGCGCCGGTCAGCGCCGTGCCGGCGCTCTCTGCCGCCCGGTCCTCCCCGCCCCGCAGGCGGATCAGGAAAAAGTTGACGGCACCCACCGCCACGGCCGCCAGGATGGAGTAGGCCGCCGAGTGGGACATGGTCTTGGCACCGGTGGCCACCAGCCACACCAGCAGCACCAGCGGCAGGAGCAGATAGCAATCCCGCAGCAGGGTGCGCCACCGGGGCAGCTCCGCTATGGGGATGCCCTTGAGCCCCATCTTTTTTGCCTCCAGGTGGACGGCGATGAAGATGCCGGCAAAGTACAGCACGGCGGGCAGGATGGCCTTGACGGCCACCTGTGCATAGGGCAGGTTCATGTACTCCGCCATCAAAAAGGCGGCGGCGCCCATGATGGGCGGCATGATCTGGCCGCCGGTGGAAGCGGCCGCCTCCACCGCCCCGGCAAACTCCGGCCGGTAGCCGGTCTTCTTCATCATGGGGATGGTCACAGAGCCGGTAGTCACCGTGTTGCCCACGGAGGAGCCGGACACCATGCCGCACAGAGCGGAGGAGATGACCGCCACCTTGGCCGGGCCGCCGCTGGACCAACCGGCCAGCCGGTTGGCAAGGGAGATGAAGAAGTTGGCAATGCCGGTGCGCTCCAGGAACGCGCCGAAGATGATGAACAGGACGATGTAGGTGTAGCACACGCTGATGGGTGTGCCGATGACGCCGGAGGTGGTGTAGAACAGCTTGTAGATGATGTTGCGCAGGGCCTGGTAGAAGCTGGGATTGTAGGAGAGCTGGTTGGCAAAGGCGTAGACCACCAGTACCCCGGCCACGCACAGGATGGGAACGCCCACGCAGCGGCGGCACAGCTCCACCAGCACCAGGATGCCCACGCAGCCCACCGCCACGTGGACGGGCTGGATGCGGGTGGACAACCGGATCATGGTCATGGCATTGGCGGCGAAATAGAAAAAGCAGCCGGCACCCACAGCCATGAGCATCACGTCGTACCAAGGGATGCAGTTGACGCGGACATGGCCCTTTTTGGCCGGATAGGTCAAAAAGCCCATGATGATGATGAAGCCTACGAACAGCGGCAGCCGGATCTCCGGCATGGCGGTGGAGAACAGCGTCATGGCGATGCAGTAAACGGCGAACAGCGCCATGATCACACGGATGACCAGCGCCGGCACGCCCTCCCAGACGCGGGTGTTGGACTCCCGGTCATATTTTCGCATAACGGCGTCCAGATCGGCCTCGCCACCCGCCTCCGGCGGTACGGCGCCGCTCCGCAGTTCCGCAGCTCTCTTCTTTCCAAACAGACTCATGACATCCTCTCCTCTTGCAAAGTCACAGCGCGCGGACTGCGGCGGAGCACTCCGCCGCAGTCCGCGCGGGGATATGGTCTCAGGGAATCAGCCCACGTTGAAGCCCTTCTCGGCAAAGTACTTGGCGGCGCCGGGGTGATAGGGCACGGAGGTGATGGAGGCACCGTACTCCAGGCTGACCTCACCGTACTTGGCGTGGCTGGTGGTCAAGCTGGCGGCGTTGTCGAAGATGTCGGCCACCAAGGCGTAGACAGCGTCGGCAGAGACGTCGTTGCGGGCCAGGATCACCGCACCCACGCCCACTGTCAGCACATCGTCCGCGGTGCCGTACACATCCTTGGAGATGGTGCACTCCGCGTAGAAGGGAGAGGCCTCCAGCAGTTTGGCCACATGCTCGGCATCCAACGACACCAGGTTCACGGCCTTGGTGGTGGCCAGATCGGTCACGGCGTTGGTGGGGGCGCCGGCCACGATGAAGGCGGCGTCGATCTGGCCGTTCTTCAGGGCATCAGCGCTGTCACCAAAAGACTGGTAGGTGGGTTTGATGTCGCTCTCGCTCAGACCGTAGACGCCCAGGATATCGATGGCGTTGAAGTACACGCCGGAGCCGGCGGCACCGATGGACACGTTCTTGCCGGCCAGGTCAGCCACTGTCTTGATATTGGGATCCAGGGTGACGATCTGCACCTGCTCGGTGTAAAGGGCGGCTACGGTGGAGAAGCAGTCCACCTTGCCGGTGTCGGCAAAGAGGTTGGTGCCCTCATAGGCGTAGGCCATCACATCGGACTGGCAGAAGGCCAGCTCGGCGTTGCCGTCGTCCAGCTCGAAGATGTTGGACTGGGATCCGTTGCCCACCAGGCCCACCACACTGATGCCGGCGTTGTTGCTGGCGTGCTGGGCGATGACGCTGCCGAAGGCGTAATAGGTGCCGGCCTCACCGCCGGTGACGAAGCGCAGCTTCTCGCCGGAGGCGGAGGAGCCGTCACTGCTGTCGGTGTTGTCAGTGTTGTTGGCTGAGGAATTGTCGGTGTTGTCAGTGGAGGAATTGTCCGTGTTGTCGATGGATGTGTTGTCCGTGTTGTCGGGCGCACTGTTATCGCCGCTCGAGCTGCCGCCGCAGGCCGCCAGGCTCAGCGTCAGGACCAGCGCCAAGATCAAAGCCAATACTTTTTTCATACAGATCTCTCCTTTTCCCGGCCGCAAGCAGCAGCGGCGCCGCCTGCTCCCGTGTGTCTTGGCGACATTATAGGCCCCCTCTCCCTATTTTGCAAGTATTATTTCCTACAAATTTCATTTTCTTTTTTGTCGTTTATCAGTATGAAGTGATGAATTCGCCTCCTGTATTTTACCTGATGTGCCCTTTTTCCTTTTATTTAGCAGTTTATTCACGTTCATCCGCACTCTTTTTCCGTCTCGTTTCCTCCCCCTCCTTATTCCTAATTTGCAATTTAATTTCTTTATTCTTGCAAATTATACCAGTCCGGCGGCAGCAAAAAAGCGGCCTCCGGCGTGTGCCGGAGGCCGCGGAAATGCGCCTTACACATGGTTTTTTATTTTCTGGACTTGCTGTCCACCTCATCCTGCAGGAGGGCGATGAACTGATCCAAGGGCATGGCGCCCAGATCGCCGTCCGAACGGTGGCGTGGGGAGACGGTGCCGTTCTCCATATCGCGGTCGCCCACCACCAGCATGTAGGGGATCTTCTCCATCTGGGCCTCACGGATCTTCTTGCCGATCTTCTCGTTGCGCTCGTCCACCTCTACCCGGAAGCCGCGCTCCTCCAACTTGTCGGCCAGGGCCCAGCAGTAGTCGTTGGCGCGATCGGTGACGGGCAGGAACTTCGCCTGCACCGGGGCCAGCCACGTGGGGAAGGCGCCCATGGTCTCCTCGATGAGGTAGGCCATGAAGCGGTCCAGGGACCCCAGGATGGCCCGGTGGATCACCACGGGGGTGCGCTCGGCGCCGTCCTTGTCCACATAGGTCAGGTGGAACTTGGCAGGCAGGCAAAAGTCCAGCTGGCAGGTGGAGAGGGTATACTCCGCGCCCACGGCGGGCATCACGTTCACATCCAGCTTGGGCCCGTAGAAGGCCGCCTCGCCGATCTCCTCGGTGAAGTGGAGACCCAGCTCCACCAGCACATCCCGCAGGGCGTTCTCGGCGGTGTTCCACATCTCATCGTCATCGTGGTACTTCTCCTTGTCGGCGGGATCCCGCAGGGACAGCACGCAGCGGTAGTCGGTGATGCCGAAGTCCTTATACGTCTCAAAGATCAGGTCGCAGACCTTGGATACCTCGTCCTTGATCTGCTCCGGCGTGACAAACAGATGGGCGTCGTTCTGGCAGAAATGGCGCCCCCGCTCAATGCCCTTCAGCGTGCCGGAGGCCTCATAGCGGAAGTCGTGGGCGATCTCTCCGATGCGCACGGGAAGATTGCGGTAGGAGTGGGGCTGGTTGGCGAAGATGCGCATGTGGTGGGGGCAATTCATGGGACGCAGCACATACATCTCGTCCTCCACCTCCATGGCGGGGAACATATTTTTCTGGTAGTGGTCCCAATGGCCGGAGGTCTTGTAGAGATCCACCGTGCCCACACAGGGCGTCAGCACGTGCTGATAACCCAGCTTCAGCTCCTTGTCACGGATATAGTTCTCCAGCAGGCGCCAGACGGTGTAACCCTTGGGCAGGAACATGGGCATGCCGCGGCCCACCAGCTCGTCGGTCATGAACAGGCCCAGTTCGCGACCCAGCTTACGGTGGTCGCGGAGCTTGGCCTCCTCCAGTCGGCGCAGGTACTCGTCCAGCTCATCCTTTTTCGGGAAGGCCACGCCGTAGATGCGCTGCAGGGACTTGCGCTTGGCGTCGCCGCGCCAGTAGGCGGCGTTGCAGGCGGTGAGCTTCAGGGCGTTTCCCTTGATGCGGCCGGTGGAGTCGATGTGGGGGCCGGCGCACAGGTCCACGAACTCACCCTGTCGGTAGAAGCTGATGACGGCGTCCTCCGGCAGATCATGGATGAGCTCCACCTTGTAAGGCTCCTCCCTCTCCTCCATGTAGCGGATAGCCTCCTCCCGGGGCAGCTCAAACCGCTCCAGCTTCAGCTTCTCCTTGCAGATTCTGCGCATCTCCGCCTCGATCTTCTCCATGATCTCCTGGGTGAAGGGGAAGGGGGAGTCCAGATCATAGTAAAAGCCGTTGTCGATGCTGGGGCCGATGGCCAGCTTGACCTCCGGGTACAGGCGCTTGACGGCCTGGGCCAGCACATGGGAGCAGGTGTGCCAGTAGGTGCGGCGGTACTGCTCGTTATCAAAGGAATACAGGTTTTCTTCGGACATGATCGTTCCTCCTTGTTTGATGGGGCGGGCATAAAAAGGCCTCACCCCTGTTGTTCCAGGGGTGAGGTAAAGTCGCTTTACTCCACGGTTCCACCCTGCTTACGGCCTGTGCCGTCGCTCGTGTCCTCTGTAACGGGAGGTCCCGTCCCCGCCTACTGGGTCTGGTCCGTTCGGGGGGCGGCTCGGAGGCGGTGCCCTGTCGGCTTCCGGCGGACGCTCTCACAGCACACGGAGCATCTCTCTGGCGTCTTTCACCGACGGCTTCCTCGTCATGGCCTTTTCATGATGATGTTGTAATATATCACGCTTTGCGGTGTTTGTCAACCGCCGTCAGGCCGTGATTTTTTTCCACAGCTCCTCCGCGGTGCTGATGACCTCCTCCGCGCCGCTTTGCAGCAGAAAGTCCCGGTCTCGGAAGCCCCAGCCCACGATGGCCGCGTCCATGCCGGCGTTGCGGGCGGTGGCGATGTCCACCTCGCTGTCGCCCACGTAGAGAGCCTCCTCCGGGGCCACGCCCAGCTGCTCCAGCGTCCGCAGCACATTGTCCGGGGCGGGCTTGCGGGGATGGACGCCATCGTCGCCCACCGTCAGCACACCGGGGAAAAACGTCCCGGTGAGGGCCGCGGCAGTGGCGTGGGGCTTGTTGGAGACGATGGCCACCGCGATGCCCTGCATCCGCAGCCGCTCCAGCAGCTCCGTCACGCCCGGATAGGGCACCGTGTCCACGCAGAAGTGGGTCCGGTACTCCTGCCGGTAGAGGGCGAATACCCGCTCCACCTCATCCTCCGGCGTGTCCGGCGGCAGGGCGCGGCGGGTCAGGTTCCGGGCACCGTTGCCCACATAGAGCCGCAGCTCCGCCAGGCTACGGGGCGGGTAGTGATTGGCCGACAGCACACGGTTCATACTGGCCCGCATGTCCTGCAGCGTGTCCAGCAGCGTGCCGTCCATATCGAACAAGACAGCCCTGTATCTGCTCATACGTTGAACCGGAAGAAAGTGACGTCGCCGTCCTGCATAACGTACTCCTTGCCCTCCATGCGCACTAGACCCTTTTCCCTGGCGGCGGCCATGGTGCCGCTGGCCTTCAGGGCGTCGAAGGCCACGATCTCCGCCCGGATAAAGCCCCGCTCGATGTCCGTATGCACTTTGCCGGCGGCGCGCGGGGCCTTGGTGCCCCGGACGATGGTCCAGGCCCGCACCTCGTCCTCGCCGGCGGTGAGGAAGGAGATGTAGCCCAGGAGCTCATAGGACGTGCGGATCAGCCGGTCCAGTCCCCGTTCCGTCAGGCCCAGCTCCTCCATGAACAGCGCCGCATCCTCGGCGTCCATGCCGGAGATGTCCTCCTCAAACTTGGCCGCTACCGGCAGCACCGCCGCGCCCTGGGCCTCGGCCAGGCGGGACAGGGCCAGGAACTGGGGATCCTCCGCATAGTGGGCCATGCCGTCCTCGTCCAGATTGGCCGCGTAGATGACGGGCTTGATGGTGAGCAGGCCGCCGTCCTGCAGGATGTCTCTGTCCTCCTCGGTGAAGGGGAAGCTGCTGGCGGGCTTTCCGTCCTCCAGGTGGGTCAGCAGTTCGGTACACATGTCCACCTCGCGCCGGTACTTCTTGTCGCCGCTCTTGGCGTTCTTTTTGGCCCGATCCAGGCGGCGCTCCACCAACTCAATGTCCGCCAGGATCAGTTCCAGATCCAGCGTCTCCGCATCCCGAACGGCATCTGCCGGCTCGGTGAAGAGCTCGTCGCTCTCAAAGCAGCGCACCACGTGCACCAGTGCATCCACCTGGCGGATGGTCTGCAGATAGGCGTTGCCGCGGCCGGCGCCCTTCTTGATACCCACCACGTCCACAAACTCAATGGTGGCGGGGGTATACTTCTTGGGATGGTAGTACTCCGCCAGCCAGTCCAGCCGCTCGTCCGGCACCCGGGCCTGACCGATGTTGGGCTTGGCGGCGGCGTTGGAATAACTGCCCGTCTCCGCGCTGGAGCCGGTAAGTGCGTTGAACAGGGTCGATTTGCCCACATTGGGCAGGCCCACGATACCTAATTTCATAAAGGAATTCCTCCTTTTTCTTTCTGCGTTGCATTCTATCATCTTTTCCCCCAATGTGCAAGTCCCGCTGCAGAGCCCGCCAGAAGCAGCGTCCTCCCATCTTTTACATTTTCCTGTGGAAATCCGCCGCGGCATGCGCTATAATAATTTATATAATCTATATATTTCTCATTTCAACGATCAGGAGGACTCACACCGTGAAAGCATACAGACGGATCGCGATGCCCCTCTTTCTGGCGACGTTGTTTCTGCTGGCTGGCTGCGGAAGCAGGGCTTCAAACGACGATCCGGAGCGAACCACCTCTTCGGACGAGCTGCACCACGTGGTGATCACTGTAGCGGGCTACGGCGAGATCCGGCTGGAACTGGACGCCAGCGCGGCGCCGGAGACAGTAGCCAATTTTCTGGAGTTGGCGGGCTCCGGGTTTTACGACGGTCTCACTTTCCACCGCATCATGGACGGCTTCATGATTCAGGGCGGCGACCCGGAGGGCACCGGCTACGGCGGCAGCGACAAGAAGATCGTGGGCGAATTCGCCGAGAACGGACACGAAAACCCCATCTCCCACGTCAAGGGCGTCATCTCCATGGCCCGCTCCTCCAAGAACTACGACAGCGCCAGTTCACAGTTCTTCATCACCGTGGACGACGCCACCTTCCTGGACGGGCAGTACGCTGCCTTCGGCCACGTGACGGAGGGCATGGACGTGGTCGAACAGATCGCCAGGGATGCCAAGCCCATCGACGACAACGGCACCATCCCGCCGGAGGCGCAGCCGGTCATCACCTCCATCGCGGTGGTGAACTGAGCGATCCGGCACGGAACACACGACATATCCGAGCAGGCCGGTCTGCGGACCGGCCTGCTTTTTCTGCGCCGCGCCGGGAACGGAACTGCCGATTGCGGGCGGCGACAGAATGTGATACAATACGCAAAAATACACCATGGACTGCGGGCGGCCGCCTGCAGCAGGGAGACGATACGCAATGGATGAGAACAGAGAAAACAGAGAAACCCGTCCCGATGCCGGAGGGCCGGTGGTCTTCTTCTCACCGGAGGTGCTGAAGCTGGCCGACGAGAAGCGCCGGCGGACTCAGGAGCGGCTGGAGGAGTGCCGCCAAGCCGCCGAGGACGGCGACGCCAGTGCCCAGGTGCAGTTGGGGATCAACTACCTCTACGGCGAGAACGGCACCGAAAAGGATCCGGACAAGGCCTTTTACTGGCTGAGCCAGACGCCGCCGGACGACCCGGTGGGCCGCTACTGGCTGGGAATGTGCTATGACAACGGCGTGGGCACCCCCGCTGACCAGAAAAAGGCCTTTGAGCTGCTCAGCGAGTCGGCGGAAATGGGCTACGCTCCCGCCCTGTGCGACCTGGGCGTGTTCTACGAGTACGGACAGGCCACCGAGAAGGATCTGGACAAGGCCATTGCCCTGTACCGGGCCGCGGCGGAGCAAAACTACGCCATGGGCCAATGCAATCTGGGCGCCATGTACTACTACGGCATCGGCGTGCGGCAGGACAATGCGGAGGCGGCGCGGCTGTTCGCTCTGGCTGCGGAGCAGCGCCTGCCCCGGGCCCAGCAGCTGCTGGGCAACTGTTACGAGTTCGGCACCGGCGTACCCCAGGACGACAAGCGGGCCTTCCTGCTCTACGAGGAGGCCGCCCGGCAGAACTACGCTGAGGGCATCTGCTCCCTGGGGGTGATGTACTTCCAGGGCAAGGGCGCGGAAAAGAACGAGGCAAAGGGTTTCTCCCTCTTCTGCCGAGCCGCCGGTCTGGGGCTGCCCCGGGCCCAGTTCTTTGCGGGTAAGTGCTGCGACAACGGTGACGGCACCGAGGAGAACGCTGAGGAGGCCTTCCGTTGGTATCAGGCCGCCGCGGCGCAGGGATATCCCGACGCCCTGTTCCAGATGGGCCTGTGCTATGCCTGGGGCCGGGGCACCGAGGTTGACGATGAAAAGGCCGCGGACTGCTACCGCCGGGCCGCCGAGGCCGGCCACCCCCGGGCCATGGCCCATCTGGGCGTGTGCTATGAGGCCGGGCGCGGCGTACCGGAGGATCTGGAGCAGGCCGTGACCTGGTACCGGCGAGCTGCGGAGCGCAACGGTGCGGAGGGCCTCTGCAACCTGGGCGTGCTCTACCGCAGCGGCGTGGGCGTGGAGCAGAACGACATCAAGGCGGTGCAGTATTTCCAGCGGGCCGTCCAGCAGAACTTCCCACGGGCCCAGTTCTTCCTGGGGCTGCACTACGAGTTCGGCCGGGGCGTGGAAAAGGACCGGGAGAAAGCTGCGCAGCTCTACCGCGCCGCCGCCGACCGGGGCTACGCCAGCGGCCAGCGGGCGCTGGGCGTGTGTTATGAGAACGGCATCGGCGTAGAGCGGAGCCTGCGGCGGGCCGCGGAGCTATATATGCAGGCCGCCAAGCAGGGCGACGCGGCGGCCAGATACTTCCTGGGCAACCTCTACTTCACCGGCCGGGGCGTGGAAAAGGACCAGGACCGCGCCGCCCGGCTCTATCGCCTGGCCGCCGACGGGGGCCATCCCGGCGCCCAGTGCCAGTACGGCTACTGCTGCGAGCGTGGCCTCGGCGTGGAGCAGGATTTCGACAGGGCCTTTTCCTACTACGAGCGATCCGCCCGACAGGGGGACGAGACCGCCTGCAACAATCTGGGCTACCTCTATGAGCGGGGCCTGGGCTGCAGCAAAAGTCTGGCGAAGGCGGCGGAGTGGTATCAGCGAGCCAGCGACATGGGGCTACCCCTGGCCGCCCATAACCTGGCCATCCTGTATGAAAAGGGCATGGGCGTGGAGAAGGACACAGTCCGGGCCGAGGCGCTCTACCAAAAAGCACTGGAAGGGGGCCATCAGCCGGCGGAGGAGGCGCTGCGGCGCCTGCACTCCAATGGGAACACCCTTCACATCCTGCTGCGGGTCTTCGGCGGCTTGGCGGCGTTCTTCTGCTTCATCGGCGGGTTCATGTATCTCTCCGCGGGCCGAGGCTCCGATGACCTGCACCTGGCACTGATCGCCGGCACCATCGCGGCCGGGGCCTACTGCCTGGCCTGGCGCGTGTTCCCGCGGAGGCGGTCCGGCGGCCGGAACAAGGTCCTGCGCGCGCTGCACCTGTCCCTGCTGGTGGTGCTGGCAGTGCTGGGACTGGCCATGCTGATCCCCGGCGACGCTTCCGGCTACTGGACGGCGCTGTGGTTCTTCGGCGGCGCGGCACTGGCCGGATACCGCTTCCTCCAGGCAAAGAAATAGGACCCTTATAGAAAAAACGGTGTGGCCAGGAAGGTCACACCGTTTTTTCCGTTTTGCCAGGTCAGTTACCCCAGTTCCAGCCGCGGCTGCCGTTGCCGCCATTGCCGAAGAAGTAGTTGTAGAAATCCTCCCAACCGGGGATCTCCTGCTCCTGACCAGACTGAGGCTGCTGCTCCTGCTCCTGGCCGGTGGTCTCCGGCTGCTCGTCAAAGGTCAGCTCAGTGGTGATATAGGCGCCCTCCCGGTACACCGTCAGGGTGACGGTGTCGCCGGCGCGGTAGTTCTTCTTCACGGCGGACAGGTCCAGCATGGAGGTGATATCCGTGTCGTTCACCTTGGTGATCACGTCCCCCAGCTGCAGCCCGGCCTTGTCGCCGGCGCCGCCCTTGACCACGGAGAAAACGAACACGCCCTCCGTGACGTCGATCTGATACTGGGCAGCCATGGACTCGGTCATGGTGCCGGCGGTGATGGCCAGATAGGCCTTGTTGGTCACCTGGCCGTTTTCCATGATGTCCGTGATGATGGCCTGCACGTCATCCATGGGGATGGCGAAGCCCAGGCCCTCCACTGTGGTGGTGGAATAGGTGGAGTACTTGGCGGACACGATGCCCACCACCTCACCGTACAGGTTCACCAGCGGGCCGCCGGAGTTGCCGGGATTGATGGAGGCATCCACCTGGATCATGTTGAAGGGCGTGCCGTCCACGTTGATGGCCCGGTCGCAACAGGAGACGATGCCCTGGCTCATGGAGAATGTCAGCTCGCCCAGCGGGTTGCCGATGGCCAGCACCGTGTCGCCCACGTTCAGGTCGGCGCTGCTACCCAGCGTCACCGGCTGCAGGCCTGTGGCTTCGATCTTCAGCACGGCCACGTCGTAGTCGCTGTCGCCGCCCACCACGGTGGCCGGATAGGTATCGCCGTTGTAGAGCGTAACGCTGACGGAGGTGGCGCCGCTGACCACATGCTGGTTGGTGACGATATAGCCGTCGGCAGTGATGATGAAGCCGCTGCCGGCGCTGGCGCTCTCCACCTGCTGACCGAATACATTGGTGGAGACGGCAGAGCTGCTGATGGACACTACGGAGTTCACCGAGGAGGCATAGACCTCCGCCGCCGTCATCTCTTCATGCCCCCGCACGGTCCTGACCGACACGTTCACCGCTTCGCGGGCGCTCTGCTGCACGGTGGCGGTGCTCCGTCCGGCACCGGCCAGCGACGCGCCGGCATAGCCGCAGCCGCCGCCCACCACGGCCACCGCCAGCAGCAGGGCCGTCACGCGGACCCAGGTGCGGCGGAAGAATCCCTTCTTCGCCGCCGGCTCCTCCGGGGCCGCAGTCTGATAAGGCTCGCTGCTCCAGGCGTCCCGGTCAGCCGCAGCGGATCCGTCCTCCTCCGGGGCGCCCGTCTCTGTGCGGATCGGCTCGCTGAGGTAGTCATCCCGGGGCAGATCATCGCCGCGGGTAAAGCGATAGCTCCCGTCGAAGCTGTCCTGCGGTTCAAAGCCATTATATTCATTCGTCATGGAAAAGACCTCCTTTTTTTCTCGCGCGGTTTTGCTTGTGGGTCGTCGCCTCTTATGGTATCATAGGGCCATGACAGGGCCGACGATGCGTCTCTTTCTATCTACTCCCTATCATAAACAGAAATCTTAAAATAAGCTTTAAATTTTTCCGGTAATTTTTAACTTTCTGAAAACGAGGTAATGCCATGCTGCGGCTGGATCAGATCAAACTGAAGCCCGGACAGAACGAGACGGCTCTGCGCGCTGCCGCGGCCCGGATGCTGCGTCTGGTGCCGGGGGACATCCTGTCGCTGCAGGTGCTGCGCCGGGCGGTGGACGCCCGAGAGGAGCCGGTACTGGTCTATACGCTGACGGTGGAGGTGCGGGACGAACAGCGGGTGCTGCGTCGCTGCCGGGACGGACGCGTCAGCGTATACGCCCAGCAGGTATACGCCCTGCCCGAGCCGGTGGATCCGCCGGAGGTACGGCCCGTGGTGGTGGGTGCCGGGCCGGCGGGTCTCTTTGCCGCGTTGGTGCTGGGCCGCTGCGGCGCCCGACCCATCCTGCTGGAGCGGGGCCGCTGCGTGGAGCAGCGCAGCCGGGATGTGGAGGCCTTTTGGTCCGGCGGGCCGCTGGACGCCGAATCCAACGTGCAGTTCGGCGAGGGCGGCGCCGGTGCCTTTTCCGACGGGAAGCTGAATACCGGCACACGGGATGTCCGACACCGCTGGATCCTGGAGCAGCTGGTCGCCTGCGGCGCGCCGGAGAGCATCCTCATCGACGCCAAACCCCATGTGGGCACTGACAATTTGCGCATCACGCTGCAGAGTCTGCGGCGGGAGCTGCTGGCGGCGGGAGCCGACATCCGCTTCGGCCACCGCCTGGCGGGGCTGCGGACCGCGGACGGCTCCGTAGTCTCCCTACAGGTGGAGGGTCCCGACGGCACCTATGACCTGCCGGCGCGGCAGGTGGTGCTGGCTCTGGGCCACAGCGCCCGGGACACCTTCGAGATGCTGTACCGCGCCGGCGTGCCCATGGAGCAGAAGCCCTTTGCCGTGGGGGTACGCATCGAGCATCGGCAGGCGGACATGGACGCGGCACAGTATAAGACCTATGCCGGGCACCCCGGCCTGAGGGCCTCCAGCTACAAGCTGGCCTGCCATCTCCCCGACGGGCGCAGCGTCTTTTCCTTCTGCGTCTGTCCCGGCGGGCAGGTGGTGGCCGCCGCCTCGGAGACGGGGCAGGTGGTGACCAACGGCATGAGTGAATACGCCCGGAACGGGGACAACATCAACGGCGCACTGCTGGTCAACGTGGATCCGGCGGACTTCGGCAGCGACCACCCCTTGGCGGGCGTCACCTTCCAGCGGCAGCTGGAGCGACGTGCCTTTCTCCTGGGCGGCGGCGACTACCGGGCGCCGGCCCAGCGGGTGGAGGACTTTCTGGCCGGACGGCCCAGCACGGGTCCCGGCGCCGTGACACCCAGCTACCGGCCCGGCGTTGTCTGGACCGACCTGCGGCGGTGTCTGCCCCCCTTTGTGGCCGAATCCATCGCCCGGGCGCTGCCGCTGCTGGAGCAGAAGCTGCGAGGATACGCCCAAGGCGACGCGGTGCTGACGGCGGTGGAGAGTCGCTCCTCCTCCCCGGTGCGCATCCTGCGCCGCGCTGCGGGCCAAAGCGCCGTAACGGGGCTGTATCCCTGCGGCGAGGGGGCCGGTTATGCCGGCGGCATCCTCTCCGCCGCCGCCGACGGCATACGCGCCGCCGAACACATCCTGCAACACATCCGGGAGGGACTGCTATGAGATACATCGCCGTTTTTGCCAAATTCCTGACAGAAGCGCACCGTCGGGCGTTGGATGAGACCGCCGGGCGCTGCGGCTTTGCCGCGGACTACTACGATGCCTTTCAGGAGGTGCCGCCGGAAAAGCTGGATCTCTACGAGGTCATCTACGGCAAGGTCTCGCCCCGCCGTCTGCGGCTCTTTCCGAACCTGCGGTGGTTGTGTCTGGACAGCGCCGGGGCAGACGCCTATTTGCAGGACGCCGTCTATCCCGACTCGTCGGTGGTGCTGAGCAATTCCTCCGGCACCTACGGCGTCACTGTGGCCGAACACATGTTGATGCTGACGCTGATGATCCTGCGGCAGATGCCGGTGTTCCAGCGGTCCACGGCCGCCCATGAGTGGCACGCGCCGCTGCCGGTGCGCACTCTCTCCGGCAGCACCGTCACCGTACTGGGGACCGGCGACATCGGTGCCGGCTACGCGCGGCGGGTCAAGGCGCTGGGTGTCTCCGCTGTGCGGGGTGTGCGCCGCAGCGACCGTCCCGGTGAGGACTGCTTTGACGCGGTGTATCCCTTCTCCCGGTTGGAGGAGGCGCTGCCCGGCACCGATGTGCTGGCCATGGCCCTGCCCCATACGCCGGAGACGGTCGGCATCCTGTCCCGCGAGCGAATCGCCCTGCTACCGCAGCGCGCGGTGGTGGTCAACGCCGGGCGGGGCAGCGCCGTGGATCAACAGGCACTGCTGGAGGCGTTGCACAGCGGCGCGCTGGCCGGGGCAGCACTGGATGTGACCACGCCGGAACCACTGCCGCCGGACCACCCCCTGTGGGACGCGCCCAACCTGATCCTGACGCCCCATGTGGCCGGCAACCTGACAGCACAGGTCACGCGGGATCTGAATGCGGCCCAGTTCTGCCGGGAGCTGGAGCGCTACGCCGCCGGGGATCCGCTGCTGCATGCGGTGGACCGCCGCCGGGGCTACTGACGGCCTGTGGTATTTTGCTCTTGTTATCCGGAGCAAACTGGTATATAATGAATTGATACGTCTTATCCGAACACCCCCACAGAAAGGAAGGATCGCTATGATAAAAGTCCAGACCGAGTGCGGCGAGATCAGCATCAGCAATGCGGTATTCACCACCATCACCGGCGCGGCGGCCACCAACTGCTTCGGTGTGAAGGGCATGGCCTACCGCAGCATGAAGGACGGGCTGGTGCACCTGCTGCGGCCGGAGGCCATGAGCAAGGGCGTGAAGGTCACCTACAATGAGGACGGCACCGTGTCCATTGAACTCCACATCATCGTGGAGAACGGCGTCAACATCGCCACCGTGTGCCGCTCCATCATGAACGAGGTCAAATATATGGTCAGCAAAAACACCGGCGTGGAGGTGCGCGACGTGAACGTGTGCGTGGACTCCATCACCATGCCCTGACCGACCGCGCCAAAGGAGAAAGAAGACAATGACAGAGAGAATCAGCGGCGGCGCCTTTAAGCAGATGGTGCTGTTCGGAGCCGCCTGCATCACACAGCAGAAGCAGTCCATCAACGACCTGAACGTGTTCCCCGTGCCGGACGGCGACACGGGCACCAACATGAGCCTGACCATCCAGACCGCCGCCGTCGAGCTGCGTCGGGGCGATCCGGCCACCCTGGATCAGGCCGCAAAGACCACCGCCTCTGCCCTGCTGCGGGGCGCCCGGGGCAACTCCGGCGTGATATTGTCCCTGCTGTTCCGGGGCATGTCCAAGACGTTCAAGGGCATGGCCGACGCTGACGGCGCCGACCTGGCCGCTGCCATGACCGAAGGCGTGGCCACCGCCTACAGCGCTGTGATGAAGCCAGCCGAGGGCACCGTGCTGACCGTCTCCCGCCTGGCCGCCAAGCGGGCTGTGGAGGCCGCCCAGGAGCAGAACGACGTGGAATATGTGCTGGCCGAGGCCATCAAGACCGGTTACGCCACCCTGGCTGAAACCACTGACATGAACCCGGTGCTGAAGAAGGCCGGCGTGGTGGACGCCGGCGGTAAGGGCTACCTCATCATCCTGGAGGGCATGCTCCGCAGCCTGCAGGGGGAGGAGGTGCCGGAGGCCGAGGCCGGAGAGGCCCGGGAAAAGGCCGACTTCGCCGCCATCGGTGATGAGGACATCACCTTCACCTTTGACACGGTGTTCATCATGCGCAAGACGGTGGAGAAATCTCTGGAGCCCCTGCGGGCGTACCTGACCAGCATCGGCGACTCACTGGTCATCGGCGAGGACGACGAGGCCTTCAAGGTGCATGTACATACCGATATCCCCGGCGCCGCACTGACGGAGGCCCAGAAGTACGGCACACTGGAGGTCTGCAAGATTGAGAACATGCGCATCCAGGCCGAGGACATGGCCGCCGGGCGCAAGACCATCAGCGCCGATGACCTGACCGATGACGACATGGAGCCCCACAGCACCCAACCGGCCGAGGCCGCGCCGGAGAAGCGCTATGGCTTCCTGGCCGTGTGCGCCGGCGACGGGCTGGCTGAGGCCTTCCGGGATCTGGGCGTGGATCGCATCGTATCCGGCGGGCAGACCATGAACCCCTCCACCGAGGCCATCCTCCACGAGGTGGAGCAGACCCCCAGCGAGATTGTGTTCATCCTGCCCAACAACAAGAACATCGTCATGGCCGCCCAGCAGTGCGTGGGGCTGACGGACAAGGAGATCATCGTGATCCCCACCGCCACCGTGCCCCAGGGAATCACCGCCATGATGAGCGTGGATCTGGAGCAGGAGGATCCCCAGGCCATCGCCGAGGCCATGATCGCCGCCGCCGAGGGCGTGACCACCGCCCAAATCACCTATGCGGCCCGCAACTCCGATTTCGACGGTTTCGCCATCAACGAGGGCGACTATCTGGCGCTGGTGGACGGCAAGCTGCTGGGCACCGACCGCAGCATCGACGCGCTGCTGGAGCAGTTGGCCGCCCTGGCTGCCGAGAAGAGTGCCGAGTTCATCACCCTGTTCTACGGCGAGGGCGTCAGCGACGAGGAGGCCGAGGCCGCCAGTATCTTCTTCCGCGCCGCCTGCCCCGACTGTGAGCTGTCGCTGCTCTCCGGCGGGCAACCCGTATACTACTACATCGTATCCATTGAGTGAATTTGCCATGAAAAAGTGCCGCATCACCGTGGTGCGGAAGGCCCGGTACGACGACCTCTCCGCCCGGTATGAAAACCCCATCGCCCACGCCTGCAGCATGGAGGAGGGCCAGGTATTCATCTCCAACGGCTGGGAGAGACCGGAGGGTATGTGTCAGAGCGCTTGGGATACCATGTCCCCCTTCGTGCTGACGCTGAGCCACGGCGGGGAAAACTTCTATGACGGATGGATGAAAAATCCCCGCTCCGCCATGATCTCCTGCAACGACGGCTTTCGCCCTGTCAGCTTCCTCATCGAGGCGCTAGACGAGGAAGCCGACTGACAAAAAGCGGCAGGTGCCCCGCCGGGCACCTGCCGCTTTCCCTATTCGCTTTTCTGCGGTCACGCCGTCAGTGTCTCCAGCTGACGCTGCACGCTGTCCTCGCAGGAGCGCATGGCCAAGATGGTACGCTCCATCAGCTCCTCCAGCGTCCAGCCCAGGCGCTCGGCCCCGGTGGCGATCACCTCACGGGAACAGCCGGCGGCGAACTTCTTGTCCTTGAACTTCTTCTTCAGGCTTTTGACCTCCATATCCTGCACGCTGCGGCTGGGACGCATCAGCGCAGCGGCGCCGATGAGGCCGGTGAGCTCGTCGGCGGCGAAGAGCACCTTCTCCATCAGGTGGATGGGCTCCACGTCGCTGCAGATCCCGTAGCCGTGGGAGCAGACGGCGCGGATGAAATCCTCCCCGCAGCCGGCCTCGGCCAACAGACGGGGCGCCACCTGGCAGTGCTGCTCCGGCCAACGCTCAAAGTCGATGTCGTGGAGCAGGCCTACCGTGGCCCAAAAGTCCGCCTCGTCGCCGTAGCCCAGCTCGCCGGCGTACCAGCGCATGACCCCCTCCACCGTCAGCGAATGCTGGAGGTGGAAGGGCTCCTTGTTATACGTCTGCAGCGCCTCCAGCGCCGTCTGACGGTCGATGCATTCTCTCATCCGTACAGCCTCCCTGTGGCGGCGGTGCCGCCTGTTTTTTCCATAGTATAGCAGGTTGTTCCCTACTGCGCAAGTCTGTTTTCCAGCAGGCGCAGGACCACCCGGGCCCGGCGGCGATCCTCCTCCGCCAGTTCTGTCAGCGTCTCGGCGGCGCAGGCATCCGTCGCGGAGGCGGCCCAGCGGTCATACTTCTCCGCCGAGGCCAACTCCTCCCGGTATCGCCGCCGCAAAAACGGCTGCAGAGGCTCCGCCGGCGCCGGCGCCGGTGGACGGAGCGGCGCATCATCCCGTCCCGTCTCCATATAATAGAGGCTACGGAGCCGCCGGATCTGTCGCCCCAATTCGCGGCTCAGCTGCTCCAGTCCGCGACCAACAGGCCCGCCGGCCCGGTGGGCCTGGCGCAGATACGCCTGACGGGCCTGCTCCTTTTGCCCGATAGCCAGGCGCAGCGCCTCCGCCTCTGTGATCTCTCTGGTAGCGGGCCGCGGCGGCGGGGCCGGCGGCGGTACCGGACGACCGGGCCTTGCGCCGGGTGCCGGACGGCGGTTCGGACGTCCGGGCCGTTCCTCCGGATACGGGTCCAGCTCCGGCGCCACACGGCGCCACACATCAGCGGCGCGGCGGCGGTCCATGCTTTCTCGCTGTTCCATCATCTCACCTCCCCACCATCCTATGCCGCCGGAGAAGGCCGGTTTACCTATTGCTTTTTCGCTTTTCTTCTGTTAAACTATTTTAATTGGACCGACACCATCGCCGGGCCATCGGCGCCCAAAGGAGGACCCACCATGCTGGAACTGAAGAACATCTCATACCATGTCTCCGCCCCTGAGGGGGAGATGGACATTCTGAAGCACATCGACCTGACGATACCGGACCGGCAGCTGCTGGTCTTTACCGGGCCCAACGGCGGCAGCAAGACCACGCTGGCGCGGCTCATCATGGGGCTGATCCGTCCCACCGACGGGCGGATCCTGTATAACGGAGAGGACATCACCGACCTGGACATCACGGCGCGAGCCCGGCTGGGCATCAGCTACGGTTTCCAGCAGCCGCCCCGCTTCAAGGGTATCACGGTGCAAAACCTGCTGCAGGTGGCCGCCGGCACGGAGAAGCTGAGCAAGGACCGTTGTTGTGAATACCTGACCGGTGTAGGCCTGTGCGCCAACGACTATCTGGACCGGGAGGTGGATGCCTCCCTCTCCGGCGGCGAGGTCAAGCGCATCGAGATTGCCACCATCCTGGCCCGAAACAGCCGGTTTATGATCTTTGACGAGCCGGAGGCCGGCATCGACCTGTGGTCCTTCGCCCGGCTGACGGAGACCTTTGAGCAGATCCACAACCGGCGCGATGCCACCATGGTCATCATCTCCCACCAGGAGCGGATCATCCGTTTGGCCGACCGGATCATCGTGGTGGCCGGCGGGCAGATCTCTCACCAGGGTACCGCGGAGGAGATCTTCCCCTTGATCCTGGCCGACACCCGGGGCAGCTGCCCCGTACTGAGCCGAAAGGAGGCCGCTGTATGATCACCGAGATCGACGCTAGGCTGTTGGAAAAGATCGCCGATCTGACCGGCAAGCCGGTGGGCGCCATCAACATCCGCAAGGACAGCGGCTGTGAGGCGCGCCAGTCCACCGAGCACATCGAGATCACCGGCAAAACGGACAAGCCCGGCATCGACATCCGCATCAAGCCCGGCACAAAGGGTGAAAAGTGCTATATTCCCGTCATCATCAGCAGGACCGGCCTCACCGAGATGGTGTACAATGACTTCTATGTGGGCGACGACAGCGACGTGGAGATCGTGGCCGGCTGCGGCATCCACAACTCCGGCTGCGACGAGAGCCGCCACGACGGCGTGCACACCTTCTATATCGGCAAAAACTGCCGCGTCCGCTACGCCGAAAAGCACTACGGCGAGAACGACCCGGACCAGACCGGCAAAAACGTCATGAACCCCCAGACCATCGTCTATTTGGGCGAGGGATCCACCATGGAGATGGACACCGTGCAGATCCGCGGCATCGACTCTACCAAGCGCTTTACCAAATTCGTGTGCGAGGCGGGCAGTGAGGTGGTGGTCACCGAGCGGCTGCTGACCCACGGCGTGCAGGTGGCTGAGAGCGACATGGAGATCGAGCTCAACGGCGTCGACGCCCGGGGCCGTGTCATCTCCCGCTCCGTGGCCCAGGACCGGTCGGAGCAGGTGTTTTACCCCCGCATGGTGGGCAACGCCCAGTGCTTCGGCCATGTGCAGTGCGACTCTATCATCATGGGTGAGGCAAGGGTCAAGTCCATCCCCGCCATCGCCGCCAACTGCACAGATGCCCAGTTGATCCACGAGGCCGCCATCGGCAAGATCGCCGGTGACCAGCTGCTGAAGCTGGAGACGCTGGGCTTGTCGCCGGAGGAGGCGGAGGAGACCATCCTCAACGGCTTCCTGGCCTGACAACGCGCAACAGGAGCAAGCGAAAAAAGCCGTCCCCCGGTGGGGACGGCTTTTTTCCGTATGTACCTGTGGGATTACTCCTCTTTGGCGTCCATGGGGGCGCCGCAGTCGGGGCAGAATTTGCTGTTGGACACCGCGCCGCAGACGGGGCAGGTCTTCAGCTCAGGGATCTCCTCCGCCGCCTCAACGACCTTCTCCACAGTCTCCTCCACGGCCTCCTCAGCCTTGGTGCTCAGCTCGGCGATCTTCGCCTTGGAGGCATTGATAGCAGCCACCACGTCCTTGACGGCATCGGGGACCTCGCCCTCGAACTCGGAGACGAACCACTCGCCGATGGCCTTGTAGTTCTTCTCCACCTCCCGCTGCTCAGTGGCGATAGCCATCTTGGTCTTGGCGGTCTCGGATGCGTTCTTCGCCTTCTCGGCGGCTACCTCCGCGATGTCCTTTGCCTTCTCACTGGCGACGCCGGCCAGATCCTTTGCCTTTTTGGTCAGTTCTTCAAAAATTGCCATATGGATCGCTCCTTTCCCACTCGTGTCTGTTCAGGTTGGGCCGATTATACTGCATTTCCCCGCTGGGCGCAAGGGCCGACGGCGGAAATTTACACTCTCTTAAAAAACGCCCGTCAGTGCTCAATCCAGTCGGCTGCGCGCTGCACGGCCCGCTTCCACAACCGGTACTCCCGGTCACAGTCGGACTGGACCCGCTCCGGCCGGAATACCCGCTGGCTGCGCCGCAGGGACGCCAGCTCCTCCAGACTGCTCCACACGCCGCAGCTCAGGCCTGCCAGCGCCGCCGCGCCGAAGGCGGTGGTCTCCACCATGGTGGGGCGGTCCACCTCGATGCGCAACAGATCCGCCTGCATCTGCAGCAGGATGTCGCTGACGCTGGCTCCGCCGTCCACCTGCAGGCGGGTGATGTCCCGGCCCGCATCCTGCCGCATGGCCAGCATCAAATCGGTGACCTGACAGGCGATGCACGCCAGCACGGCCCGGGCGATGTGGGCCCGGTTGGTGCCGCGGGTGATGCCCAGGATGGCGCCGCGGGCGTACATGTCCCAATAGGGCGCGCCCAGACCGGTGAAGGCCGGCACCACCACCACGCCGCCGCTGTCGCTCACTGTGGCGGCCAGGGTGTTGATCTCCGGCGCCGAGTCGATAAGACCCAGTTCGTCCCGGATCCACTGGATGGTGCTGCCGCCGTTGAAGACGCTGCCCTCCAACACATAGGTGGTCTGTCCGTTCACCTGCCAGCCCACGGAGCTGACCAGCCCCGCCCGGCTGCGCACCGGCCTGTCGCCCACGTTCATCAGCGTAAAGCAGCCGGTACCGTAGGTGTTCTTGGCATCGCCCGGGTGGAAGCAGGCCTGGCCGAACAGCGCGGCCTGCTGGTCGCCGGCCGCGCCGCACACCGGTACACCTGCCAGCTTCTCCAGCCCGGGGATGTCCGGCTTCACACAGCCGTAAATCTGGCTGTTGCCCACCGGCTCGGGCAGCACGCTCATGGGGATGTCCAGCAGGGTGCACAGCTCCTCGTCCCAGCACAGGTCGTGGATGTTGAAGAGCATGGTACGGCTGGCGTTGGAATAGTCGGTGACATGGCGGCCCGTCAGAAGCCAGATGAGCCATGTCTCCACCGTGCCGAACAGCAGCTCGCCCCGCTCGGCCCGCTCCCGGGCGCCGGGCACGTTGTCCAGGATCCAGCGGATCTTGGTGCCGGAAAAATAGGCGTCAATCAGCAGACCGGTGGCGGTCTCCACCCGCTCGGTGAGACCCAGGCGTTTGAGCTCCTCGCACAGTTCCGCCGTGCGGCGGCACTGCCACACGATGGCGTTGTACACCGGTTCGCCGGTATTCTTGTCCCACAGGATGGTGGTCTCCCGCTGGTTCGTGACGCCGATGCCGGCGATGTCACCGGGGGCGAAATCGGAGATGGCCTCCATGGCCGCCAGCCGCTCGCTGTTCCAGATGTTCATGGGGTCGTGCTCCACCCAGCCCGCCTGTGGATAGATCTGGCGGAAGGGATGCTGCGCCATGGCGGCGATCTGCCCCTGCCGGTCAAAGACGATGGCACGGGAGCTGGTCGTGCCCTGATCCAATGCCAAGATATAGCTTCCCATGGTAACCTCCTCTTTTCAACCGCAGCAAAACGTGGTATACTATCTGGTGATCAGGATGCTCTTTTTTATCATAACACAGAACAGGAGGTTTTTCCATGACAAATATGCAAGATTTTACGTTTCTCTCCTCCGACGGGAAAACATCTCTGCACGGCATGTCCTGGGTTCCGGAGGGGCGCGACATCATCGGCGTGCTGCAGATCGCCCACGGCGTAGCGGAGCACATCGCCCGCTATGACGGCTTCGCCCGCTTCCTCAACGAGCAGGGTATCGCCGTGGTGGGGCACGACCACCTGGGCCATGGTCAGTCCGTCACCGCCAACGGCACACCCGTCTATTTCGGCGACGGCAACACCTGGGACACAGTGGTGGACGACCTGTACACCCTGCATCTGCGCATCAAGGAGCGGTTTCCCGACGCACCGCTGTTCCTGATGGGCCACTCCATGGGCTCCTTCCTGGCCCGCACCTATCTGATCCGCTATCCCGGCACCGTGCGCGCCGCCATCATCATGGGCACCGGCTGGCAGAACGAGGCCACCCTCGCCGCCGGGCTGGCCGTGGCCAAAATCATCATCAACCGCAGCGGCGAGGACGCTGTCAGCGATCTGGTGACCAACCTGGCCTTCGGCTCCTATAACAAGGCCTTTGCCCCCAACCGGACGCCGGTGGACTGGCTCAGCGCCGACAGCGACAACGTGGATCGCTATGTGGCCGATCCCCTGTGCGGCCAGCCAGCCACGGTGGGGCTGTTCCGCCAGATGCTCACCGGCATCCGCTTCAACCAGCGCGGCGAAAATCTGCGTAAGATGGACAAGGACATGCCCGTGCTGTTCATCTCCGGAGAGAAGGACCCGGTGGGCAGCATGATGAAGGGCGTGATCCGCTCCCGGGACGCTTTTCGCAGTGCCGGCATGCGGGACGTAACGCTGCTCTCCTACGCCGGGCTGCGCCATGAGATCCTCAACGAGGCCGCCCAGCAGCAGACGGTGTACGACGACATCTGGAGCTGGCTGAAGAAATACTGCTGACGGAGGAGACGACCATGAGCGAGTGGGAGGCGCTGCGGCAGCAGTGCATGAGCTGCCGGGCCTGCGCCCTGGCGGAGACGCGCACCAACGTGGTGTTCGGCGTGGGCACGCCGGAGGCGGAGGTGCTGTTCATCGGTGAGGGTCCCGGCGCCAACGAGGATGCCCAAGGCGAGCCCTTCGTGGGCCGGGCCGGCAAGCTGCTGGACGACATGCTGGCCATGATCGGCCTGGACCGGACAAAGATCTATATCACGAACTCCGTCAAGTGCCGCCCGCCCCAGAACCGGGACCCGCTGAACACGGAGAAAGACGCCTGCCGCGGCTATCTGAAGCGGCAGATCGAGCTGATGCGGCCCAAGATCATCGTGTGCCTGGGGCGCATCAGCGCCGCGGAGCTCATCAAGGAGGACTTCAAGATCTCTCAGGAGCACGGCCAGTTTTTCGAGAAGGGCGGCATCCAGATGATGGCCCTGTACCACCCGGCCGCCCTGCTGCGGGACCCCCGGAAGAAGCCGGAGACATTTGAGGACTTGAAGCGGCTGCAGCAGAAGATCCGGGAGCTCTGCGACCACACACCTATCGAATACGCGTGATCGCCAGCCGCCGCAGGAGCAAACTGCGGCGGCTGTTCTGCGAAGATGCATGGCGCTATTCCGTCTCTTTCCTCATCTGTTACCAATTCTTTACTAATTTTTAATGGACAATCCCTATCCATTGGTATATGTTATTTATATCCGCCGTTTTCCGGCGCAAATCATTTTCCGGAGCATCGTTATGCAAGTACGCTTTTACCTGGCCCTGTGGGCAGCCAAGCTATCCCAGCCGCTGCTGAAACTTACAGGACACAACGCCACGGATTTTCCCGGGCAATTGGCTCTAAAGATCTGTCCGGACTTTCTACGCCATGTAGCCAAACCCGAAAAGATCATCGCCGTTACCGGCACCAACGGCAAGACCACCACCAACAACATCCTGGCGGATGTGCTGGCCGACAAGGGGTACCGTTTCCTCTCCAACCGGCTGGGCAGCAACATCATATCCGGCATCGCCACCTGCCTGCTCGGCGGCGTGACCGCCGGCAACCGGCCCCGCTATCGGCTGGGTGTGCTAGAGATCGACGAGCGCAGCTCCCTGCGGATCTATCCCCATGTGAAGCCCGACTGGGTGGTGTGCACCAATCTGGCCCGGGACTCCTGCTACCGCAACGCCCACCCCTACTACATCTTTGACATCATCGACAGGGCGCTGCCGGACAGTTCCGTCATGATCCTCAACGCAGACGACATCATCTCCTGCCGGCTCAAAGAGGGAAACCCCCGCATCTATTACGGCATGGGCCCCCAGCCGGAGGACCGCGATGCGCCCTTCAACCTGGTCAATGACGCTCGGGTCTGCCCGCGCTGCCAGGCACCGTTGGTCTATGACCGCGTCCGCTACAACCACATCGGGCGGGCGCACTGCCCCGCTTGCGGCCTGGCCTCGCCGGAGGCGGACCTCCTGCTGGAGCGCATCGACCGGGCGTCCGGGCTGCTCCGCGTCCGGCAGGGGGATACGGAAGTCGGCTTTCCGCTGCTCAACGACAGTGTTTTCCACATCTATGACCAGCTGGCGGCCATCACTGCGCTGCGCGCCTTCGGTCTGGCGGCCGACGAGATCGCCGACAGCCTGTCCCGCACTGCCATTACCGCCTCCCGCTACACCAGGGAGACGGTGTGCGGCGTCCGCATGACCTCCGTCATGACAAAGGGCTGGATCGCACCGGCCTGCTCTGCCGTGTTCGACTACGTCAGGCGGCAGCCGGGTGAAAAGGAGGTGATTCTCCTGCTGGAGGATCCGGAGGAAAACCGCCGCTCTTCAGAGAATATCACCTATCTCTACGACACGGATTTCGAATTTCTGAACCGCCCCGAGATACGTCGCATCGTGGTGACAGGCGTGCGCGCCGGCGACTTCCTGCTGCGGCTGCTGCTGGCCGGCGTGCCGCGGGAGAAGCTGTACCACGCGGCGGAGACGGAGGAGATCCCGTCGCTGCTGGCGCTGCAGCCGGAAACGGAGATCTGTCTGCTCTACGACCTGCACCAGACGGAGCCGTCGCTGCAGCTGCGCCGGCAGATCCGAGAGGCGATCCGGAAGGAGACGACGATATGAAGATCGAAGCGCTGTACACGGAGGCCTGTAACCTTTACGGCGATGCCTTCAACGTGGAGTATCTGCGGCAATCCGTGCCAGAGGCGGAGATCATCCGCACGCCGCTGAACGGGACGCCCCGCTTCATGCGGGAGGACGTGGACCTGATCTACATGGGCCCCATGACGGAGCAAATGCAGGAGGAGGTGATCCGGCGGCTGCGCCCCTGCATGGACCGCATCCGCCAGCTGGTGGCGGCGGACACCGTCTTCCTCATGACCGGCAACGCCCTTGAGGTGTTCGGCCGGGAGATCGACTGTGAGGACGGGCGACAGATCCGGGGGCTCGAACTCTACGACGGCTGTGCCCGGCGGCAGATGTTCCGCCGCTACAACGCCCTGTTTCTGGGGCAGCTGCCGCCGGACGACAGCGCAGGCCAGGCCATCGACGTGGTGGGCTTCAAGTCCCAGTTCTCCCACACCTGGGCGGACAACGAGGACGGCTTCTGCTTCCAGGCCCTGCGGGGCGGCGGCATCCACCCCGGCTCAGTCCGGGAGGGGATCCGCATCCGCCATTTCTTCGGTACCTATCTGTTGGGGCCGCTGCTGCCCCTGAACCCTCCCCTGACCCGTTATCTGCTACACCTGGCCGGGGTACAGGATCCCCACCCCGCCTTTGAGGCGGAGGCCCAGACCGCCTATGAGACCCGCCTGCGGGAGTTCCGCGACCCCCGCCGCCGCGCGGTCATGTAAACCCGTTTACCCTCTCTCTGCGGCACAGGCCCGCCGGGAATACTCCCGGCGGGCCTGTGTCATTTGTCTTTTGCTGTCAGACGCGCCGCCAGCGGGCGCCACCGGCCACGTCGGTGATCTCCACGCCCCGGGCCTTCAACTCGTCACGGATGCGGTCGGCCTCGGCAAAGTTCTTCACCTTCTTGGCCTCGGCCCGGTGGCGGATCAGCGTCTCCACCGCCTCGTCGGTCTCGCCGCTCTCGCTGACCACGGTGAAGCCGGCGACCGGCGCGGCCGCGGCGGCCTTCGCCTCCCGGGCTCGCTGATCGGCGGCCTTTTCGCACAGCTTCAGTCCCAGCACCTCGTCCAATGCCGCCACAGCGGCCCAGCAGGTGGCCCCGTTGGTCTTTGCCTTGAGAATATCATAGAGTACGGTGATGCCGTTGGGGGTATTCAGGTCATTGTCCATAGCTTTTTGGAACTTCCCCTTCAGCTCCGCCAGCACCGCCTCGTCCACCGCGCCGTCTGCCGGATCGAGGACCGCCAGACGGGCGATGAGCTTATTGTAACTGACCACGGCATTATCCAGATTGTCCCAGGAGAATACCAGATTCTTGCGATAATGGCTCTGGAGGCAGAAGAAGCGGTAGGCCAGCGGATCGTAGCCTTTCTCCTCCAGGAGCGACACGGTAAGGAACTCACCCTTGGACTTGCTCATCTTGCCATCGGCGGTGTTCAGGTGGGCCACATGGCACCAGTGGGGGCACCAGGGGTGACCCAGATAGCTCTCGGACTGGGCGATCTCGTTGGTGTGGTGGGGGAAGGCATTGTCCACGCCGCCGCAGTGGAGGTCCAGATACTCGCCGTTGTACTTCATGGAGATGCCGGAGCACTCGATATGCCAGCCGGGATAGCCCACGCCCCAAGGGGAGTCCCACTTGAGGGCCTGGTCCTCGAACTTGGACTTGGTGAACCACAGCACAAAGTCGTTCTTGTTGCGCTTGTTGGTGTCCTCTTCCACGCCCTCCCGGACGCCCACGGCCAGGTCCTCCTCGTTGTGGTCGTTGAACACGTAGTAGCGGTCCAGCGTACCGGTGTCGAAGTACACGTTGCCGCCAGCCACGTAGGCGTGACCCTTGTCGATGAGCGTCTGGACGATGCGGATATAGTCATCGATCATACCGGTGGCGGGCTGCACCACGTCCGGCCGCCGGATATTCAGCTTGCGGCAGTCGTCAAAGAAGGCCTCGGTATAGTACTGCGCGATCTCCATGACGGTCTTGTGCTCCCGGCGGGCGCCCTTGAGCATCTTGTCCTCGCCCTCGTCGGCGTCGGAGGTCAGGTGGCCCACGTCAGTGATGTTCATGACGCGGTTCACGTCGTACCCGGCGAAGCGCAGGTACTTCTCCAGCACGTCCTCCATGATGTAAGAGCGCAGGTTGCCGATATGGGCGAAATGGTACACCGTGGGGCCGCAGGTATACATCTCCACGTGGCCGGGGGTGTGGGTCTTGAACTCCTCTTTTCTGTGGGTGGCTGAATTATACAGATACATGGATCGTTCTCCTTTTTCCTGTCGGGTCTGATAAAAAAGCCTCCCATGCCGTTGCCGGCATGAGAGGCGAAATGATTTCGCGGTTCCACTCTCGTTTATCACTCATCGGGCGGTTTTGCGGCGCGGCGGCCGGGAGGCTTCTGCATCCTCCGCGCTCACGGACGCACTTTCGGTCCCGCCGGACGGGATGGCTTGCAGCCGACGGCCCTCCCTCTCTTGGTCCGGAATAAGAACGTACTCTTTCCGATCATCGCGCTATGGGGTTGTGATGGTTATTGTAGCAGGGTTTTCGAAGCGTGTCAAGACTCGCGGAACACGTCCCAGTTCTTGATGAAATACTCCACGCCGGAGTAAACGGTAGTCACCAGGATGATGCCCTGGCACAACAGATTCAGCCAGCGGGGCTCCGGCCCGAAGAAGATCATCAGACAGATGCACACCATGGTGCTGGCAGTCTTCACCTTGCCGGACCAGCCGGCGGCGATGACGCGGCCCTTTTCCACGGCGATCAGCCGCATGCCGGACACGGCAAACTCCCGCAGCAGCACGATGGCCAGGAGCCAACTGAACATCTCCCCCGTCTCCACGAACCAGCACAGGGCCGCCATCACCAGGCACTTGTCGGCCAGGGGGTCGGCGAACTTGCCGAAGTCGGAGATCTGGTTGTAGTGGCGGGCGATATAGCCGTCCAGCGTGTCGGTGAGACTGGCGATGATAAACACCGCCAGCGCCGCATAGCGGTGGCCGGGGAAGTCCCAGCAGGCGACCACCAGGAACACCGGGATCAGAAAGACGCGCAGCAGCGTCAGCTTGTTGGCAGTTGTCATCGGCATGGCTCAATCCTCCGTTTCTTCTTCCAGTTCGCCGGTCAGCTCGCCGTCCATAACGCCGGTGATGCGCACGGGCACGAACTCGCCGGCGGCCACCTCCCGCTCCGCGGTGAAGTAGATGCGGCCGTCGATATCCGGGCTCTCGGCATAGCTGCGGCCCACATAGGACATGGCCTGACCATCGAACCCGTCGCAGATCACCTCCAGCACGCTGCCCATACGGCTGTCGTTGAACGCATCCATGATCTCCGACTGTACGTCCACCACCAGCTCGGCACGGCGCTCGGCCTCGGCTGTGTCCACCCGGTTGGGCATTTGGGTGGCGGGGGTGCCCTCCTCCGGGGAGTAGGGGAACACGCCGGCCCGCTCGATGCGCACATCCCGCAGGAAGTCGCACAGCTCCGCGAAAGCGGCCTCGTCCTCATAGGGCAGGCCGGTGATGAGGCTGGTACGCAGCACCAGGCCGGGGATGCGCCGGCGCAGCTTTTGGAACAGGGCTGTCAGCTCCGCCTTGTCGGCCCGGCGGTTCATGGCTGTCAGCACGGCATCGTTGCAGTGCTGGATGGGCAGGTCCAGATATTTCAGGATTTTGGGCTCGTCGGCGATGGTGTCGATCAGCTCGTCGGTGATCTCATCGGGATACAGGTAGTGCAGGCGCACCCAGTGGAAATTCAGCCGGCACAACTCCCGCAACAGCTCGGGCAGACGGCGCTCGCCGTACAGATCGATGCCGTAGCGGGTGATATCCTGGGCGATGACGATGCACTCCCGCACGCCGGCGTCGGCCAGGCGCTCCGCCTCGGCGACGATATTCGGCAGCCGACGGCTGCGGTAGCGGCCCCGCAGGGACGGGATCACGCAGTAGGCGCAGTGGTTGTCGCAGCCCTCGGCGATGCGCAGATAGGCGTAATGCCGGGGCGTGGCCAGCACCCGGTCCAGCTCCTCCACCGGAGCGTGGATGCTGCCGAAGCGGCAGGGGGTATCCCCCGCCATAACCGATCGCAGCGCCTGCACGATCTCGCCGTAGCTGCCGGTGCCCAGGATGCCGTCTACCTCCGGAAGCTCGGTTAGGATCTCCTCCCTGTACCGCTGGCTCAGGCACCCGGTCACCAGGATCTTCTTCACCCGGCCGGCCTCCTTCAGCGCCGCAGCGGACAGGATGGTGTCGATGGCCTCGCTCTTGGCGCTGTCGATGAAGCCGCAGGTGTTGATGACCACCGCGTCAGCCCCGTCGGGCTCCGACAGCAGCTCCATACCGGCATCCCGGCACAGGGCCATCATCTGCTCGGTGTTCACCAGATTTTTGGCGCAGCCCAGGGAGATAAATGAAACCTTCACGTCGTTTTCCCTCTATTCGTCACTGTCGATCTCGTCGCCGCCCAGCCGGTTCAGCGCCGGGCGGATATCGCTCCAGGGGAAGCCGCGGCGCAGCAGCGCATCGGACAGCTTCTTCCGCTCGGCCCGGTCCGGGACACGGCCGCGCAGCTTGCTCCGCAAAAATGCGTCGATGGCGTCGGCGCTGTCGGGCAGCTCCCGCAGTGCGGCATCCCACAGCTCTTTGGGGATGCCGCGGCGGTACAGTTCCTGCTCCACCCGGCCGGGGCCGTAGCCCATGGCGGCGTAGTGGCGGGCCAGGATACCGGCATAGGCGGCGTCGTTGACGGCACCCAGGTCTTCCATCCGCGCGGCGGCCTCCGCCGCCTCGTCGGCCCCGGCGCCCCTGCGGCGCAGCCGGTCCGTCAGCTCCTTTTTGCTGAGCATGCGGGCGGAGGCCATGCGGGCGGCCCGCAGCTTCGTCTCCGAGCGGCGGGCGGCGTCGCGCAGCGCGGCCTCCTCCTCTCCGCTCAGCTCCATGCCGGGATATAAGCCAAATTGCAGGAGCTCCGCCTCGGTGATGCGGAGGAGGTCGCCCTCCTCCGGATACACCAGCACGCGCTCCTGCTTATGTTTGGATCGTTCGATCTTGACGATCTTCATTCGGCGTCGTCGTCAAAATCGTCGGCCGACACGTCCACTGCCCGGCCCGCGGCGCGGGCGGCGATGCGGGACTGGGCGCCCATGAGCCGGGGGAAATTCTCCCGCACCTTACGCTCCAACGCCTCGGCCTCGTCGGGGTGATCGCGAAAATACTGCTTGGCGGCGTCCTTACCCTGGCCCAGCCGCAGCTCGCCCATGTTGAACCAGCTGCCGCTCTTCTGCACCAGATCCAGCTTGACGGCCAGGTCGATGATCTCGCTGAGCTTGCTGATGCCCTCGCCATACATGATATCGAACTCCGCCTCCCGGAACGGAGGGGCCACCTTGTTCTTGACCACCTTGGCCCGGACGTGGTTGCCCACCACCTCGCCGCCGGCCTTCAACGCCTCCACACGGCGCACATCGATGCGGACGGAGGCATAGAACTTCAGCGCGCGGCCGCCGGTGGTGACCTCGGGGTTGCCGTACATGACACCCACCTTCTCGCGCAGCTGGTTGATGAAGATGACGATGGTGTTTGTCTTGCTGATGATGCCGGTGAGCTTGCGCAGCGCCTGGCTCATGAGCCGGGCGTGGAGGCCCACGAAGCTGTCACCCATCTCGCCCTCGATCTCGGCACGGGGTACCAGCGCAGCCACAGAGTCCACCACCACCACGTCAATGGCGCCGGAGCGGACCAGCGCCTCGGTGATCTCCAGCGCCTGCTCACCGGTGTCCGGCTGGGAGATGAGCATATCCTCCACATTGACGCCCAGGGCCCGGGCATAGGTGGGGTCCAGCGCGTGCTCGGCGTCCACAAAGGCCACCTCGCCGCCCAGCTTCTGGGCCTCGGCCAGCACGTGCAGCGCCAGCGTGGTCTTGCCGGAGGACTCCGGCCCGTAGATCTCCACCACGCGGCCGCGGGGCAGGCCGCCGATGCCCAGCGCCAGATCCAGCGCCAGCGAGCCGGTGGGGATGATCTCCACGTTGGCCACCTGGCCGTCGCCATAGCGCATGATGGAGCCCTTGCCGTACATCTTCTCGATCTGCTGCATGGCCGTGGCCAGGGCCTTCTTCTTGTCGGATACAACGGGGGCGGCGGGAACGGGTTCTCTCTTCGCTGCCATAGGAAATGTCCTCCTTCGTCTTTATCTTGCGTTCATTCTATCACAGGATCTGTCCCGGAATATGGATAGTCAATAGACGCTGTCAAGCAATGTGCCGAACACCACCCGGGGAATGCCGCCGGTGTCGGCCACGATCTGGATGTCGCCAAAGCCCACGGCACGCATGATGCGCAGCACCGCATCGGCCTGGCCGACGCCCACCTCGAAATAGAGCCGGCCGCCGGTGCGCAGACTCTGGCGCCACTTGTCACACACGGCGCGGTAGAAATCCAACCCGTCGGCGCCGCCCCGCAGGGCCAGCAGCGGCTCATATTCCCGCACCGACACGTCCAGGCCGGCGATGTCGCCGTCGGGGATATAGGGCGGGTTGCAGACGATACAGTCGAACTCGCCCAGGTTGACCGGCGGCCTGGCCAGGGCGTCCACCTGATAGGGCATCACCTGGGTGGTGAGGCCGTTGCGCCGCACGTTCTGGCGGCAGATCCGCAGGGCTCCCTCGTCGATCTCGCCCAGCACCACGTGGCAGCCGGGGGCGTATTTTGCCACGGCCAGGCCCACGCAGCCGCTGCCGGCGCACAGATCCAATATCCGGGCCCCGGTCAGCGTCTTCACATAGTCGATGGCCTGGGCGGCCAGCACCTCGGTGTCCGCACGGGGGATCAGAACGCTCTCGTTGATGTCCAGCGGCAGGCCGTAGAACTCCCACTCGCCGATGAGATAGGCCACCGGCTCACCAGCCAGGTGACGCGCCACCAGTTGACGCGTCCGCTCCTCGATCAGTTGGGGCACATAGAGCCGGGCATCCCGGCTCAGCTGCTCCCGGGTCTTGCCGGAGGCATAGCACACCAGCTCCCGGGCCTCCAGCGTGGCCGCATCGATGCCGCTGTCACGGAACAACTGGCGGATATCCATATAGAGATTGTTGTAGGTGATCGCCATATGTGATCTCCTTTACCAGGTGTCTTTTCCCTGTTCCTCCGGCAGCACCAGCTTCATGGCCTCGATGGCCACCTCCAGCATGGAGTCATCCGGCTCGTTGGTGGTGAAATTCTGCATCCACATGCCCGGGGCCGACAGCACCCGGGTCAGGGCGTTATCGTGGCGGCCCACCCAGCGGTTGAACTCATACGTCACGCCCACCACCGGGATCAGCAGCGCCATGTGCACCAACACCCGCACCCAGAAGCTGCGCCACTCCACATGGGCCAGCACCAGGCTGGAGAACAGGATGGACACGATGATGACCACGAACAGGAAGCTGGTGCCGCAGCGGGGGTGGTGCTTGGGCTGGATGCGGGCGTTCTCCACCGTTAGGTCCAGGCCAGCCTCGTAGCAGAAGATGGTCTTATGCTCGGCGCCGTGGTACTGGAACACCCGTGCGATGTCCTTCTGACGGGACACCAGGATCATGTAGCCCATGAAGATGGCCACCTTCACCACGCCCTCGATCAGGTTGTGGACGGCGGCGGAGTGGATGTAGGGATCCACCAGCCCCGCCAGGAACGTGGGCAGCAGCATGAACAGCCCGACGGTCAGTCCCAGGGACAACAGCACCGCCACCCAGGTGAGCACGCCCTGCAGCTTCTCCGCCGGCACGTGCTTTTCCAGCCACTGATCCAGTTTGGAGGGCTGGCCCAATTCCTCCTCGGGGAAGTAATCCGCCGAGAACATCAGCGCCTTGACGCCGTTGACCATGGAGCTGAGGAACGTCGCTACGCCGCGGATCACCGGCAGGCCCAGCACCGGATACCGGTCCCGGATCAGCTTCAGCGGCTCCACCTTCGTCACCAGGCCGTCCTTTGAGCGCACCACGATGGCCTGCTTCTCCGGCCCGCGCATCAATATGCCCTCGATCAGCGCCTGACCGCCGATGGTGGTACGGAAGGCGCAGGATTTCTGTTTGTCTGCCATGGAATGAGGTCCTTTCTGCTTGCACTTGATTCTATCACATTCTCCCGAAAAATGCAACACTTGTTCGATTATTTTGCAGGTAGCGGAGGTCAGTTCTCCTCGATCGGGAGGCGGATGGTGACCACCGCGCCGCCGCCCTCAGCGTTGCCGATCTCAAAGGTGCCGCCGTGGCGCTGGACGATCTCGTCGCACACGGCCAGGCCGATGCCGCTGCCCCGGGCACGGGAGGAGCCCTTATAGAACTTCTGCTTCACGTAGGGCAGCTCCGCCTCGGGGATGCCGGGGCCGTAGTCCCGGATGCGCAGCACATATTCGTCGCCCTCCCGGGCCATGGAGGCGGTGATGCGCTTGCCGGCGCCGCCGTGCTTGGCGGCGTTGTCCAGCACGTTGCAGAACACCTGCTTCAGCCGCTCCGGGTCGCCGGAGATAGACTGCTCGAAGAGCTCGCCGCCGTCCTCATACTCCAGCTGGATACCCTCCTGGCGGAACAGCTCCCGATAGGTATAGATGGCGTCCTCAAACTCCGCCTGCAGATCCACCGACTCCACCCGCAGGGTGAAGCGGCCATCCTGCATCTTGGAGAACTCCAGCAGCTCCTCCACCATATTGGTCAGGCGGCGGGACTCCTTCAGAATGATGCCCACGCCCCGGCGCAGCTGGGTGCTGTCGCTGCTCTCGTCGGCCAGCAGCGTCTCGCCCCAGCCGTTGATCGCCGTGAGCGGCGTGCGCAGCTCGTGGGACACGGAGGAGATGAACTCCGTCTGCATCTTCTCGCTCTGGCTGATCTTCAGCGACATGTCGTTGATGTTTTCCACCAGCTCGCCGATCTCGTCGGAGTAGCGGTTGGGGATCTGGATGCCATAGCTGCCTCCGGAGATGCGCTTGGCTGCCTCCGTCACCTCGGCCACCGGCTCCACTACGTTGTTGATGAAGATCAGGTTGGACACCACCACCAGCAGCGCCACGCCCAGCACGGCCGCCGCAATGGTCAGGCTCACCAGCACCGCCTGTCGGTCGATCTGACGGGTGGAGGTGACGTAGCGCATCAGGCCCACCGGCACGCCGTTGAATACCAATGGGCTGGACACGGACATGATCCGCTCGCCGGTGGCCGGGTCAGCGCCGTTGAAGGTCTCCACGGCGCCGCTCTCCAGCGCCAGCGCGATCTCCGGTGTGCCGGGGGAAGTGCCGGCCGTCAGACCCCGGGTGGAGGTTTCGATCTGGCCGGAGACATTGAGGAACTGCAGCTCGATGACATCGCTCTCGTCAAAGCTGGCCACATACAGCGAGGCCGTGCGGTAATACTCGCTGTAGCTGTTCATGGTATAGGTGTTGAAGTAATCGGCGCTGGCCTTGGCCTTGGCCTCCAGCGACGAGCGGGCGGTACCGTAATACGTGGTGTTGACGGCGACGCCGGCCAGGATGGTGATCAGCAGGATGATGAGCAACACAGGGCCCACGCTGTTGAGCAGCCAGCGCCTGCGCAGGCCGCGGACCACAGGCAGCCGCTTGGCCATGGCGCATCCCCCTCCCCTTGCAAAGTATCTGCGGGCATCAGAAGCCCCACTTGTAGCCGAAACCCCAGACGGTGGTGATGTAGGTGGGGTTGGTGGGGTTGTCCTCGATCTTCAGCCGCAGGCGGCGGATGTTCACGTCCACGATCTTCAGCTCGCCGAAGTAGTCCCGGCCCCAGACGGTGTCCAGGATCTCCTCACGGGACAGGGCCTTGCCGGGGTTCTCCATGAACATCTTGATGATGGCGTACTCCACCTGGGTCAGCTTGATGCGCTGGCCGTCCTTTTCCAGGGTGCGGTTGCGGGTGTTCAGCAGGAAGGGATCCTGCCGGATCTCACCCTCGCTGACGTCGCTGCCGCCGCTGCGGCGCATCAGCGCGTCCACCCGGGCGGTGAGCTCCGCCGGGGAGAAGGGCTTGGTGACATAGTCGTCGGCGCCGGTCATGAGGCCGGTGACCTTGTCCATCTCCTGGGTGCGGGCCGTCAGCATGATGATGCCGATGCGGGCGTTGCCGGCCCGGATACGGCGGCAGACCTCGAACCCGTCGATGCCGGGCAGCATCACGTCCAGCAGCGCCACGCGGGTATCCCGGTGGTGCTCCAGTTTCTCCAGCGCCTCCTCGCCCGTCTCAGCCTCGATGACCTCGTAGCCGGCGCGACGCAGGTTGATGACGATAAAGCTGCGGATGCTGGACTCGTCCTCCAGCACAAGTACCTTTTTCATATGTTCAGACCGTCCTTTCTCATCCGTTGGTCCATTGGTTTACGATCAGCTTGAAGCTCTGGCGCAGCACGTCCTCCGTCAGGCCGGGGGCAGCGGCGCCCTCCAGCAGCTCAGCGGCGTATATGGTGCCGGTCTGCCGCTTGAGCACCAGGCGGTTGCCCCACAGGGCCCGGTTCTCCCGGTTCTCGCCGGTGAGGGTATAGATCACGACCGCCGGCTGCCCGCCCGTGCTGATGGTGGTCTGCAGCTCGTTGGTGCGGCTCTCGGCACTGGCCACCGTCACCCGGTCGGTCAGCGTCTCCGGCAGGATCAGGTACCAGCCGCCGGAGAGATCGTGGTAGGTGGTCATGATCCGGGTCGGCTGACCCTGTGCGTCATAGCGGAGCCAGTCCACGATGCCGGTGGGCTGACCGTCGCGGTCCAGCCGGGGGCTGGGGATCTCGAGGACGCCGTTGCCGCTGATGTCCTGGGGCCGCAGCTGCATATAGGGGAAAGCCGCTGTGGAACTGCCAGTCTGCTGATCCGTGGTCACGTTGACCAGCCCGGCGCCGTCCCGGTAGGTGAGGATATCGGTGACGGCCGTGCCCTCATCGGTGATGCCGGTGACGAATACCGCCGAGCGGCGGTCGTTGAGCCGGCCGGACACCGCGCTGCCCCGGGCCAGCTCCGCCATGGTGCAGGAAAGGTTGGCGGTGTAGGACACGGACATGCTGTCGTTGTGCCAGCTGTAGAACTCAGCCACGCTGTTTCCGTCCTCGTCCGGGCGGAAGATCAGCAGACTGGGCACGCCGTCGCCGTCCAGCTCCTCCACGCTGTAGCGGACATAGCCGCTCTGCATCAGCACCGTCGGCTCCGGACCGATGTCATAGGCGGCCACCGTCTGCACGTCGGAGCTGATGCGCCAGCCCACCACCAGCTCCAGCTCGCCGTCGCCGGTCAGGTCCTGGTAGTAAACGCTGTCTACGCCGGTACCGCTGCTCTCCAGCGTACACAGCAGGTCGTACGTATCGTCATTGGCCCGAAAGACGAAGATCTTCAAAGGCTTTTCGTCGCTGGTGCGGCGGAAGAATGCCACCGCCTCCTCGTCGCCGTCGCCGTCCAGGTCCACCATCTGCACGGACTGGATGTTGCGTCCGCTGGTGGGAGAGGCGTATTCATAGCCGTCGGCGATCAGGTCGCTGATCTGGCCGGACAGGTCCGTATATTCGATGGGCAGCTTGGGCAGCGTGAACAGACTTTCTACGCTGGTGGGGCCGGTGCAGCCGCTCAGCAGATACGCCGCCAGCAGCGCCGCGCCCAGCAGCCGTGCCCTTTTCCGAACGCATTTCACAGGCCTTCCCCTCCCTTCGGCAATATGCGCCCATGTTGAGTCTTTTATATCATACCACAGTTCCCTCCGATTTGGTAGAGAAACTTTTGCGTTTCGGCGAAAAGGCCGTGCCGGGCCAAACTTCCACTTGAATTTGCCCTCGGGATACGCTATAATATCTCCGTTCACACGCCGGTGTGATGGAATTGGCAGACGTGACGGACTCAAAATCCGTTGGTGGCGACACCGTGTGGGTTCGAGTCCCACCACCGGCACCAAAAAACAGCAGGGGCACCTTTTGGGGTGCCCCTGCTGTTTTGGTTTGCGTGTCTGCGTACGAGTTTCTTCACATGTATGGAATATGATTGACTATTATTTCTGGATTCTACATTCGCTTAGGTCTAAGTACTGCCCATCATATACAGAGACATATGCCTGCCCGTCAAATATATCATTCGCAACGATATCTTCCTGTCTGCTCGAAGGATAGATGCAATAATAACCGGTATCCCTATCGGCTTGCAGTTTATACTCTCCCGCAGGAATATCTACGCCAACTTTAAACATTCCGGGGCCGTCAGTATTGATCTCAATATCATTTGAAAGGAGCGGTATAGCATAACAACAGCTTAGTTCCAAATACTCGCCATCACGGATTGTTATATACGCATTATATGTGAAAATGCTATTACAAATAATATCATCTCCATTCGCATCACTGCAAACACTGAAATATCCGCTGCCATCAGTAGAAAAGACAACATACTCCCCCGCAGCTATATCGACACCGACTTTGTATTGCCCTGCCTCCACTTTTCCTACTATTATTGCTGTTTGGAGAGTTAGTCCCGCATCATCTCCGGCGGATTTAAGCAGATCTTTATTTTTATCGAAAGCTGACTCATCTTTTTGGAAAATCGAGTATAGGGCATCGAGGCCGCATTCACCTAGATGATGGCCTATTGTGTTGACACCATAGTAATGGTATAGATAGGCAAAACTTGTACCCGCTTCATAGAACCAGTCGCTGTCAGCGTTTTCTAGATCAAATGTTTTAATATCAACATTGTATAAAGTAGGAAAGTAGTTTTCAATCATTTCCAAAGCAGATGAAAGATTCGAATTGCTTTCTGCTGTATTTTCCATGACATTTTCAATGAAGAGTCCAATAAACCACTCATAGCTTCCCTGCTCCGGTTCACTATCGTTGTTTTCTTCATTGTTTTCTGCGATTACACTTTCTTGTTCAGTATTTGTTTCATTCTCTACACTTTGGTTGTTTTCTGGGCTGAACTTGTTATCACTTGTTGATGCGTTTGAACAGCCACTGAGTAGCACCGCACAGCAGAAGAGCAGGGCAAAAAGCTTTTTCATAAAAGACCTCCTTATACCTATTGTGGGAAATATTAACAATAATATTATAGCCCGAATACGGGCTATAGTCAATATTTGAACAACAAAATATGCTATTGATAAAGCAAATAGTCAGGGGGTGCTTTATTTGATAGTATTTGATAAACTCTGGGTCACCATGAAGAAGAAAGGTATCTCGCAGTATAAACTAATGAAAATCTATGACATTAGCAGTGGTCAGCTAGATCGTCTGAGGAAAAATGAGAATGTAAGTACTTTCACACTTAACCAATTATGCAAAATACTCAATTGCCAACTAGAGGATATAGCTGAATACAGAGAAGAATAGGGCGGCAGATCAAGGTAGATCTGCCGCCTTTTATGTGTGATTCTCAGTGTGTGCCCCTGCCGGCTGCTGTAATGGACGACAAATATACTCCAAATCCGCCACGCGACTGCATGTTGTGTGAAAATATTGTATTCTATTTTTGTGTTCCATCTTGACAAGCAGGCAGTATGCGGTATGATAATGGCAGAGATTTCCTGTGTCACACAGGGGGTGGAGGTGCGACCATGCCAAGTGAGAAGACATTGGAACAGCAAATCGAAGAGATCATCTGCAGCACGCTGGAGCAACTGGGCCGTCCGGACCTGTTCCGCAGGCCGGTCATCAATTTCATAGAGGCCAGGGACGAGAAGTTCATGGTCCTGAAGGAAAAGATCGGGCCTTGGCATCTGCTGCCCTCCGAATTTCTGCCGGGAGCGCGGTCCGTGATCAGCTACTTTGTCCCGTTCACAAAGGAGGTGGCCCTCTCGCCCATCGCACAGGAGAGCTCCGCCCCCATCTGGGGCGAGGCCTATCTGGAGATCAACAGCCACTTCGACCGCATCAACGCGGAGGTGGAGCGGTTCCTGCAGGAGCAGGGGTATGCGACCGCCTCGTCACCGGTGACCAACAACTATGACCCCTCGGAGCTGCGAGTGCCCTGGTCCCACCGCAGCGTCGCCGCGCTGGCCGGCATCGGGAAAATCGCCGCCAACAACCTGCTCATCACCGCAAAGGGCTCCTGCGGCCGGGTCAGTTCCGTGCTGACCTCCGCCGTGCTGACGCCGAAGCAGATGCCGGAGGTCCCCGACTGCCTGTACTGGAAGGACGGCTCCTGCGGCAAGTGCTTTGCCATCTGCCCCGCTAAAGCGTTTGACAGCGTGCCCTTTGACAAGTTCGCCTGTCAGGACCAGCTGGACGCCTTCCCGCCTCCCGGTGTCTGCGGCAAGTGCCTTGCCATCTGCCCGTACGCATATATGGAGTAACAGCGAAAACGCAAGAACACAGAAAAAGAACAGAGGTGCTCGTGGGGCGCCTCTGTTCTTTTGTCTTTTTTTACGCCTCCCGGTACACCTGGGCGCACAGGCGGGCAAAGTAGTGGTAGAAGGGTACCAGTTCCTTCCAGCCGGCGATGATTTCGTCAGCCAGGGACGGCGAGAAGATCTTCTCGTCCAGCGGGGCGGTGTGCTCCAGATTGATGGACTTCATCTGGTACCAAGGCTGCAGCAGCGGCCCCACCTCCCCCTTGGGCCGGGCGTAGGACGGACCCGCCAGCACGAAGATCTTCTGCCGGTCGAAGCGGCGCACCAGGGCGGCCAGCTCCTCTGGCTGCTCCTCGATGCGGCGGCGATAGAGCGTCATCAGCTCCGCCTCCGCCGCCCAGAAGCCCATGCCGTAGCTGTAATACTCGGGGGCGATCTCGAAGTAAAAGGTTGGGCGGCCGGTCCAGTCGGTGTCGCCGGTGCGGATGCAGTACCACAGGTGATCCTTGTAGGGGCCCCGGCCGTAAAGCCGGCGGGCGTCCCGATAGATGCGGGAGACCTTCACCAGCAGCGGCTCGTCCGGCAGCAGCTCATGCAGCGCGTCATAGGTCTGTCCGGCCAGATCCCGAGTGGGCTGCAGCAGATGCTGCTGGTAGATCTCCTTGCGGGGCGTGAACCACGCCCGGTCGTTGTTGAAGCGGATCCCCCAGAGAAAATCCACCGTCTCCTGCGTATATCCCTGGAACATGGGTGTTTCTCCTTGTCGTCGGTATGGCTCCATTGTAGCCGCTTTGCCGCGGATATGCAAGAAAAAAACCGGGGCGGCCCGACGGGCCGCCCCGAAAAGCGTCGCAAATCAGCGATTGTTATAGGCCTCGATACCCTTGGCCAGCAGCTCCATGGCCCGCTCCAGATCCGCCTGCTTGAGCACATAGGCGATACGGATCTCATTGCGGCCCTTGCCGGGGGTGGCGTAGAAGGGCTCTCCGGGGGCGAACATCACCGTGTCGCCGTTGTCCTCGAACTCCTCCAGCAGCCACTGCTGGAAGGTGTCCGCGTCGTCCACCGGCAGGGCAGCCATCAGGTAGAAGGCGCCGGGAGGACACTCGCACAGCACGCCGGGGATCCGCTGCAGGGCGGCCACCACCGTGTCGCGCCGGAGCTTGTACTCCTCCCGCACGGCGGCGAAATAGGACGGATCCACGCCGTAGAGGGCAGCAGCGGCCACCTGGTCCAGCGTGGCCACCGACAGGCGGCTCTGGCAGTACTTGAGGGCGTGGCCCATCAGCTCCCGGTTGCGGGAGATCAGACAGCCGACGCGGGCGCCGCAGGCGGAGAACCGCTTGGACACCGTGTCGATCAGGACCACGTGCTCGGCAGCGTCGGCAAACTCGCCCATGGACTGCAGCGCCTCACCGCCGTAGACGAACTCGCGGTACGCCTCGTCACTGATGAGGAACAGGTCATGCTCCTTCGCCACGTCCGCAATCATGCGCATCTCGTCGTGCGTCAGCACCACACCGGTGGGGTTGCCGGGGTTGGTGACCACGATGGCCCGGGTGTGCTCGTTGATCTCCGCCTCGATCCGCGCCCGGTCGGCGTAGCGGTAGCCCTCCTCGGGGCAGGTGGGGATGGGGTGGATATGGGCGCCGCAGGTGGCCACCATGGTGTTATAGTTGGGGTAAAAGGGCTCGGGGATCAGCACCTCGTCGCCGTCGTCCAGGATGCACTGGAAGGCGATGGCCAGCGCCTCGGACCCGCCGGTGGTGATGAGGATATCATCGGCGGCAAAGTCCATGCCCAGCCGGGCGTAGTAGCCGCGGATGGCCTCGATCAGCTCCGGGATGCCGGGGGACGGGGCATAGGCCAGCACATTCCGGTTGAAACGGCGCACAGCATCAAAGCAAGCCGACGGCGTGGCGATGTCCGGCTGGCCGATGTTCAGATGGTAGATGCGGCGGCCCCGCTGCTCCGCCGCCACGGCGTAGGGGTGGAACTTCCGCATGGGGGAAAGACGGCAGCGCTCCACCTTGCTGGAAAACTTCATGGTCGTGACCTCCCTCTTCTCGTTTGTGAAAAGCGATGCCCGCACGGAGACCGGGCATCGCTGCGGTTCAGTTCATCTGGCGGCGGCGGCTCAGGTTCACGGTGCCGTCGGTCATGTCGCCGATGGACTCCAGGCTCTTGCCGGTGCCCCAGGCCACGCAGGAGATAGCGTCCTCTGCCACCTGGGTGTGGATGCCGGTGCGGGCGGTGATGAGCTTGTCGAAGCCCTCGATCAGGCTTCCGCCGCCGGTCATGACGATGCCGTTGTTGGAGATGTCGGCCACCAGCTCCGGCGGGGTGCGCTCCAGCACGCCGTGGACGGCCTCCAGGATGCGCTCCACCGGCTCCTCAAAGGCCTCCATCATCTCCGTGGAGGTGACGGTCAGGGACCGGGGCAGGCCGGTCATCAGGCAGCGGCCCTTGATCTCAATGGAGGCCTCCTCCTCTTTAGGGAAGACGCAGCCGATCTCGATCTTCATGGTCTCGGCGGTGCGCTCGCCGATGAGCAGGTTGTGCTTGCGGCGCATATACTTGACGATGGATTCGTTGAACTGGTCGCCGGCCACCTTGATGGAGGCGGACTCCACCACACCACCCAGGGATATGACCGCGATGTCGCTGGTGCCGCCGCCGATGTCCACCACCATGTGGCCGTCGGGCTTGGTGATGTCGATGCCGGCGCCGATGGCGGCCGCCACGGGCTCCTCGATGAGATAGACCCGGCGGGCACCCGCCTGGATGCCCGCGTCCACCACGGCGCGCTCCTCCACCTCGGTGATGCCGGAGGGCACGCAGATGATGACCCGCGGCTTGAACAGCCGGAAGCCGCCGCTGACCTTGTGGATAAACTCCCGCAGCATGCGCTCGGTCATGTCGTAGTCGGAGATGACGCCCTCCCGCAGGGGGCGGATGGCCACGATGTTGCCGGGGGTGCGGCCCAGCATGGCCTGAGCCTCGGCGCCCACCTTCAGCAGCTTGCCATCGTCCTTGTTGATGGCCACCACCGACGGCTCGTTGAGCACCACGCCCTTGCCCTTGATGTAGACCAGCACCGAGGCGGTGCCCAGATCAATGCCGATGTCCTTGGCAAATGCACACATACTCTGCACCTCATTTTCTATCCGCGCCCGCGGCGATCCGCCGCGGGAATGACGCTGTCTGTGAACATATATTATACCGGCCGGGCGGTACTTTTGCAATAGAATTTTCCCGGTTTTTCCGATCCGTAACCGTTTGGCATCAAATCGTCTTTTTTCAGCTGCGGCGCGCCGCTGCCAGCGTCAGGCAGACCACATCCGCCGCGCCGGCCTCCTTCAGCACCCGGACGCATTCGGCCAGCGTGGCGCCGGTGGTGACGATGTCGTCCACCAGCAACCAGCGCTTTCCGGCGATAGCCGCCGGATCGGCCGTCTCATAGACGCCCAGCACGTTGGCCCGGCGGGCAGCGGCATCCGTCAGACCGGACTGGGGCGGGTTGTCCGCCGTCTTTTTCAGTGTCTCCACCGGCGCGGTGTGCCAGTCCACACAGAGACTGGCCGCCAGGAAGCGGCTCTGGTCGAAGCCCCGCCTGCGCAGCCGCTTTTTGCTGACCGGCACCCAGGTGACGGCGTCGAACGCGCCGCTGAATTCCTCGGCAGCACAGCGGGCCATCATCTCGCCGAAGCAGTTGAGGCTGCCCATTTTACCCTTGAATTTATAGTCCAGCACCGCCTTGCGGACGGCGCCTTCATACCACAGCGGCGAGGCGCAGCGGCCGAAGGGACCGGTCTGCAGGGCGCGGCCCTCCGTGTAGGGCAGCGTGTCCCGGCAGCGGTCGCACAGCAGTGCCTTGCCCACGGCGGCGCCGCAGAAGGGGCAGCGCCGGGGAAAGAAAAAGTCGGTGACGCTCTTCGTCAGATCGTTCAGTGTCTCATTGATGTCCATGGTGTGCTCCTTTCTCACTGAGCCGTGCCGTCGCGCAGGCGGCGGCGCAGGCCGCTGTAGCGCCGGGCGCGGCGGTCGTTGGCGGCCATTTTGCCGGGCACCGTGTCGTCGCCCACCAGCACCAGCAGTTCCCGGGCCCGGGTGATGGCGGTATACAGCACGCCCCGCACCATCAGTCCCGGCGCCGCCGGAGCCGACACCAGCACCACAGCCCGGTATTCGCTGCCCTGGGCCTTGTGGACGGTGATGGCATAGGCCATGTCCAGCTGCCCCAGCAGCTCCGGCGTATAGACGCAGGTGCGGTCATCAAAGCGGACGGTGATCTGCTCGCCGGAGGGGTCGATCTCCCGGATGACGCCCACGTCACCGTTGAAGATGCCGGTGCCCGCGTCGCCGTCATCCTTCGTCCAGATCACGTCGTAGTTGTTGCGGTTCTGCATGACCCGGTCTCCCTCCCGGAAGATCACGTCGCCCCACACCTTCTGCCGTTTGCCGGGGGCGGCGGGGTTCAGCGCCGCCTGCAGCGCCCGGTTCAGGCTCACGGTGCCGCACTCGCCCCGGCGGGTGGAGCTGATCACCTGGATGTCCGCGGCACTCACACCCATGTGGTCCGGCAGACGCGCCCCGCACAGCTCCACCACCGTGCGCACCAGACGGTCCGGCGTACGGCGGCAGAGGAAGAAGAAGTCCCCCTGGCCGTTGCGCAGATCCGGCGCCAGGCCGTTGTTCACGGCGTGGGCGTTGCGGATGATGGCCGACTGCTCCGCCTGGCGGAACACCACATGCAACGCCGCCACCGGCACCGTTTCACTGCGGATCAGGTCGGCGAACACGTTGCCGGCGCCCACCGAGGGCAGTTGGTCCGGGTCGCCCACCAGCACCAGCCGGCAGCCGGGCCGCAGGGCCCGCAGCAGCGCCTGCATCAGCTCCAGATCCACCATGCTCATCTCGTCCACGATGACGGCGTCGGCCTCCAGCGGCTCCTGCTCGTTTTTCCGGAACACCGTCTCGCCGGTGAGCTCATTGTAGGTCATGCCCAGACAGCGATGGATGGTCTGGGCGTCGGCGCCGCAGACCTCTCCCATGCGCTTGGCGGCCCGGCCGGTGGGGGCCAGCAGCAGCACGTCCAGCCCCATGCGGCCCAGCAGGGCCACGATGGCCCGGACGGTGGTGGTCTTGCCGGTGCCGGGGCCGCCGGTCAGCAGCAGCACACCCTCCCGGGCGGCCAGCTCCACGGCCCGGCGCTGGGCCTCGGCATAGGTGATGCCCTGGGTGCGCTCGATCTCGTCGACGGCACGCTTCGCGCTGCCCCGGCCGGGATCGGCGGCGCGCTGCAGCAGCCGCAGCTTCTGCGCCACGTACACCTCCGCCTCATACATGCGGCGCAGGTACACCGCCTCTACGCCGGCGATGCGCTCCTGCACCAGCGAGCGCCGCTCCAGCAGGCCGTCCAGGGCGATCTCCACACGGTCGGTATCCACGCCGATCAACTCCGCGGCGGCAGCCGACAGCTTGTCCCGGGGCAAAAACACGTGGCCGTTGCCCAGGTTGTGCGCCAGCTCGTAGAGCAGCGCCGCCTCCACCCGGCAGGGGTCGTCCCCCTCGAAGCCCATGGACAGGGCGATCTCGTCGGCGTCGGCAAAGGGCACGCCATAGGCGGGCCCGGTCAACAGATAGGGGTCGTCCCTCAGCCGCGGCAGCGCCTCGGCTCCGTAGGCCCGATAGAGCTGCATGGCCAGGTGTACCGGCAGCTCATAGCGGGCCAGGAACTCCGTGACCCGCCGCAGCCCCGCCAGCACCCGGAAGGCCTCGGATATCTCCGCGGCCTTTTTGGCGGTGACGCCCCGAACGGTACGCAGCCGGTCCGGCTCCTCCTCGATGACCCGGAGGGTGTCCGCCCCGAAGCGCTCCACCAGCCGGGCGGCGGTGGCGGGACCCACACCCTTGATGATGCCGGAGGCCAGGTAGGCGACGATGGCGTCCTCCCCCTCCGGCAGGCGGCGCTCCACGCTCTCGGCGCTCATCTGGAGGCCGTAGCTGGGGTGGTCCACCCACACGCCGGTGACGGTCATGCCCTCGCCGGCGGCGGCATAGGGGATACATCCCACCACCGTGATTTCCTCCCCCTCACCGGTGGTCAGGGTCAGGATGGTGTAGCCGTTCTCCTCATTTTGAAACACGATGTGCTGTACGGTGCCCTCCACCGTCTGGCGCTGGCCCATGGCGGCCTCCTCATTCCCAGTATTTCGACACCTCCGCCGCGCTGATGAGCAGCACGCCGGGGTGCTCCCCCGTCAGCAGATCCGCCCGCCGGCGGGCCTCTTGCTCCAGTCCCGCGTCCACCAGCACGATGGGCGCGTGCGCGCCGGCGCGGCTGCGCCGCAGCTCCAGCGACCGGACGATATACTCCATTTGCTCCGCCCTGCCCCGCAGGGGCACCAGCAGCACCACCGGCAGCTCCTCCCGGCGGCCCGGCAGGGCCGCCGCCAGCAGCCACAGCAGCGTCACCGCGCCGAAGGACGCCAGCAGGGCGATCAATCCGTCCCGCAGCAATGTCATTGCTCCATCACCTCGGTACAGTCTATGCGCCGGGGCGCGGAACCGTTATGGCAGGACCTTTTTCAAAAACCGGCCCGTATAGGACGCCTCCACCTGTGCCACCTGCTCCGGCGTGCCGACGGCCACCACCGTGCCGCCGCCGTCGCCGCCCTCCGGCCCCAGGTCGATGAGGTAGTCGGCGCATTTGATGACATCCAGGTTGTGCTCGATGACCAGGACGGTATTGCCCTCGTCCACCAGGCGCTGCAGCACCTCCAGCAGCTTCTTCACGTCGTCGGTGTGCAGGCCGGTGGTGGGCTCGTCCAGGATGTAGATGGTGCGGCCGGTGGAGCGCTTGGAGAGCTCCGTGGCCAGCTTGACCCGCTGGGCCTCTCCGCCGGAAAGGGTGGTGCTGGACTGGCCCAGCTTCACGTAGCCCAGGCCCACGTCGCACAGGGTGCGCAGCCGGTCGGCGATCTTGGGCAGGGGCGCGAAGAAGGCCGCGGCCTCCTCGGCCGTCATCTCCAGCACGTCGGCGATGGACTTGCCCTTGTACTTCACCTCCAGCGTCTCCCGGTTGTACCGCTTGCCGCGGCACACTTCGCAGGGGACGTACACGTCCGCCAGAAAGTGCATCTCGATCTTCAGCACACCGTCGCCGGAGCAGGCCTCGCACCGGCCGCCCCTGGTGTTGAAAGAGAAGCGCCCCGGGCCGTAACCCCGGGCCTTTGCCTCCGGCGTGGAGGCGAACAGGTCACGGATGTCGTTGAACAGGTTGGTGTAGGTGGCCGGGTTGGACCGGGGCGTGCGGCCGATGGGGCTCTGGTCGATGTTGATGACCTTGTCCAGATGCTCCATGCCCTCGATGCAGTCGTGGCGGCCGGGATGGGCCTTCATGCGGTTGAGCTCCACGCCCAGCTTCTTGTACAGGATCTCGTTGACCAGCGACGATTTGCCGCTGCCGGACACGCCGGTGACGCAGGTGAAGGTACCCAGAGGCACGCTGACGTCGATGCCGCGCAGGTTGTTCTCCCGGGCGCCGCGGACGGTGAGCCACTTGCCGCTGCCGCTGCGGCGGCGGTCAGGCACCTCGATGCGCTTTTTGCCGCTGAGGTACTGGCCCGTCAGGCTGTTGGGGTCGGCCATCACCTGCTCCGGCGTGCCGGCGGACACCACCTGTCCGCCGCGGCTGCCGGCGCCGGGACCGATATCGATGAGGTAGTCGGCAGCGCGCATGGTGTCCTCGTCGTGCTCCACCACGATGAGTGTGTTGCCCAGGTCCCGCAGATGCTTGAGCGTGTCCAGCAGCTTGTTGTTGTCCCGCTGGTGCAGGCCGATGGAGGGCTCATCCAGGATGTACAGCACGCCCATCAGGCTGGAGCCGATCTGGGTGGCCAGGCGGATGCGCTGGCTCTCGCCGCCGGAGAGGGTTCCCGACGAGCGGCTGAGCGTCAGGTAGTCCAGGCCCACGCTGCGCAGGAAGTCCAGCCGGGAGCGGATCTCCCGCAGGATCTGCTCGGCGATGAGCTGCTGGTTGCCGGTGAGCGTCAGTCCCTGGAAGAAGGCCAGCTCCGCGCCCACCGGCAGCGTGGTCACCTGCCAGATGTCCATGCCGCCCACGGTGACGGCCAGCGCCTCCGGCCGCAGCCGTCGGCCCCGGCAGGTGGGGCAGGGACACTCGCTCATCAGCTCCTCCAGCTCTTTCTTGCTGGAGTCGGACTGGGTCTCCTGATAGCGGCGCTCCACGTTGTTGGCGATGCCCTCGAAGGGCTGGTACAGCACGCCCTTGCCACGGGGCTGGTCATACTCCAGGGTCAGCTTTTCCCCGCCGGTGCCGTAGATCACCACGTCCTTCACGCTCTGGGGCAGGTCGCGCCAGGGCGTGCGCAGAGAAAAGCCGTACTTCTTGCTGAGGGCCTCGAAATACATGCGGCTGACGCCGTCGGAGCGGATGTTGCCCCAGCCGGACACGGCGATGGCCCCATCCAGGATAGACAGTCGCTCGTCCGGCACCATCAGCTCGGGGTCGGCCTTCAGCTGCATGCCCAGGCCCGTACAGGTGGGGCAGGCTCCAAAGGGGTTGTTGAAGGAGAACATGCGGGGCGCCAGCTCCTCGATGGAGATACCGCAGTCCTCGCAGGCGTAGTTCTGGGAGAAGGACAGGTCCTGCTCCTCCCGCACCAGGTTGATCACCACCAGCCCGCCGGTGAGGGACGAGGCCGTCTCCACGGAGTCGGTGAGCCGCTGGCCCAGATCCGGCCGCACGATGAGCCGGTCCACCACGATCTCCACCGTGTGCTTTTTGTTCTTCTCCAGGAGAATGTCCTCGGTGAGCTCGTAGAGGTGACCGTCGCACCGCACCCGGACGTAGCCGGAGCGGCGGGCGTCCTCCAGCACCTTGGCGTGCTCGCCCTTGCGGCCCCGGATCACAGGGGCCAGCACCTGGATACGGGTGCCCTCCGGCAGGGCGAGCACCTGGTCCACGATCTGGTCCACCGTCTGCTGGCGGATCTCCCTGCCGCATTTGGGGCAATGGGGCACGCCGATGCGCGCCCACAGCAGGCGCAGATAGTCGTAGATCTCCGTCACCGTGCCCACGGTGGAGCGGGGATTCTTGCTGGTGGTCTTCTGGTCGATGGAGATGGCCGGAGACAGGCCGTCGATATAGTCCACGTCCGGCTTGTCCATCTGGCCCAGGAACATGCGGGCGTAGGAGCTCAGGCTCTCCACATACCGCCGCTGGCCCTCGGCATAGATGGTGTCGAAGGCCAGGGACGACTTGCCGGAGCCGGAGAGGCCCGTCATCACCACCAGCTTGTCCCGGGGGATGGCCACATCGATGTTCTTCAGGTTGTTCTCACGGGCGCCTTTGACAAAAATTTCCTTCTGCATAGGTATCGATCCTCAATCCACGATGATATCCGCCGTCTCGGCCCCCACCAGGGCCAGCAGGTCGGCGGGCCTGCACTCGATCTGGTATCCCACCCGTCCGGCGGAGACCATGACGGTGTCCAGCGCCGTCACGCTCGCATGGAACACGGTGGGGAAGGGCTTCTTCATGCCCACGGGGCTGCAGCCGCCGTGGACGTAGCCCGTCAGGGGCAGCAGCTCCCGCTGGGCCAGCATGGCTACGGACTTCTCCCCCACGGCCCGGGCCGCCTTCTTCAGGTCCAGCGTGGCCGCCGCGGGGATGTCGAACACGTAGGCACCGCCGGAGGCGCCGCGGCACACCAGCGTCTTGAACACGGCGGCCGGGTCCTGGCCCAGCAGGGCCGCCACGGTCACGCCGTCGGGGGCCGCGTCTCCCGCCGGATAGGTGTGGGCGGTGTAGGGGATCCGCCGCTGCTCCAGCGTACGCATCACATTGGTCTTTTCCTCTCTGTGCTTTGCCACGGGGCAGCGCTCCTCTCTACCGCAGATACATGGCGATCAGCGCCAGGATCAGGATGTGGACGGGGTAAAAGGCGTAAAAGACATACTGCAGCGGCCGGCTGTGGGGCCCCTGCCGCCCGTCGTACAGGGCGATGAGGACCAGCGCCAGCAGCGCCAGCGCCTGCACCGGAAAGCGCAGACCCAGCAGGGGGATATGGGCGGTGGGCACCGCGAAGCTGTGGATGACCGCCATGGCGGCGATCAGCGCCGGCCAGCCCCACCGTTTATCCCGGCACAGGTAAAACGCCAGCACCGTCATCACACCCCAGCCGCCGTAGTCGGTCATGGCCGCCTGAGCCAGCAGGAAGCCGCCTCCGGCCGCCCCCAGCCACACCAGCGCCAGCACGGCGGTATCCTCCCGGCGCTCCGCCCAGCGGATGCAGCCGATGGCCGCCAGCGCGACGGACAGCGTCCACATGACGTTCTGGTCATAGGGATCCAGCACCGCCCGCGCGCACATCAGGTTGAAGGGCACCTCGGCGACGACGGCGAACAGGAGCATCCGCCCCAGATAACTGCCGAACCGGCGGGTGCGGACGGCGCCCTCGGCCACCTGGAAGGCAAAGATGGGGAACGCCAGGCGCCCGATGCATCGGAGCCACATGACGCCGGGGAACAGCGTGTAGCCCATGTGGTCGATGAACATGGACACCACGGCGATGATCTTCAGATCAAGGGCGCTGAGGCCTCTGCGCTTCTGCTGCTCCATATCGCTCACTCCTCGCTGCGCAGGCGGATGATCTGATCACGCAGCACCGCCGCGTATTCGAACTCCAGCATGCGGCTGGCCTGCTTCATCTCCTTCTCCAGCCGGGCGATGGCAGCCTGCCGCTCGGCGGCGGAGAGCTTCTTCCTGCTGAGCTTCGACGCCTCCTCGGCGGTGTGGCTGATCTCCACCATCTCCCGCACGCTCTTGCGGATGGTACGCGGCACGATGCCGCGGGCCTCGTTATACGCGCTCTGCAGGGCGCGGCGGCGCTCCGTCTCGTCGATGGCCGCGCGCATGCTGGGCGTGACCGTGTCGGCATAGAGCACCACCAGGCCGTCGGCGTTGCGGGCGGCCCGGCCGATGGTCTGGATCAGGCTGGTCTCGCTGCGCAGGAAGCCCTCCTTGTCGGCGTCCAGGATGGCCACCAGGCTCACTTCCGGCAGGTCCAGGCCCTCTCGCAGCAGGTTGATGCCCACCAGCACGTCGAACTCGCCCAGCCGCAGGTCGCGGATGATCTCCATCCGCTCCAGGGCCGCCACATCGGAGTGCATGTACCGCACCCGGATGCCGCCGGCCTTGAAGTGGGCGGTGAGATCCTCGGCCATGCGCTTGGTCAGCGTGGTCACCAGCACCCGCTCATTCCGCTCCGCCCGGGCACGGATCTCGGCGCTGAGGTCGTCGATCTGGCCCAGCACGGGGCGCACCTCCACCCGCGGGTCCAGCAGGCCCGTGGGGCGGATCACCTGCTCCACCACCTGATCGGCCCGCTCCCGCTCGTAGGGGCCCGGCGTGGCGGACACGTACACCGCCTGGGAAAACCGCTCCTCGAACTCCTCGAACCGCAGGGGCCGGTTGTCAAAGGCGCAGGGCAGGCGGAAGCCGTACTCCACCAGGCTCTTCTTGCGGGCGTGGTCACCGTTGTACATGGCGCGCACCTGAGGCAGCGTCACGTGGCTCTCGTCCACGAACAGGACGAAGTCGTCGGGAAAGAAGTCCAGCAGCGTCATGGGCGGCGAGCCGGCCGGACGCTGGCCGATGACGCGGGAGTAGTTCTCGATGCCGGAGCAGTAGCCCAGTTCCAGCATCATCTCCATGTCGTACTCCGTCCGCTGGCGGATGCGCTGTGCCTCGATGAGCTTGTCGTGCTCCCGGAAGAACTGCACCTGGTCCTCCAGCTCCTTTTTGATCTCCACGATGGCGGCATCCATCTTGTCCCTGGGCGTCACATAGTGGCTGGCGGGATAGACGGCCACGTGCTGCAGCGTGCGGATGGAGGCGCCGGTGACGGGGTGGAACTCGGTGATGCGCTCGATCTCATCGCCGAAGAACTCCACCCGCACGGCCCGGTCCTTGTAGTAGGCCGGATACAGCTCCACCGTGTCGCCCCGGACCCGGAACATGTTGCGCTGGAAAGCCACATCGTTGCGCTCGTACCGGTCCTCCACCAGGCGGCGCAGCAGCTCGTCCCGCTCCATGGTCTGGCCCGGCCGCAGGGATATCATCATCTTGGCGAAGTCGTCCGGCTCGCCCAGGCCGTAGATGCAGCTGACCGAGCTCACCACGATCACGTCCCGCCGCTCCAGCAGCGAGCAGGTGGCGCTCAGCCGCAGGCGGTCGATCTCCTCATTGGTGGAGGCATCCTTCTCGATGTAGGTGTCGGTATGGGGGATATAGGCCTCGGGCTGATAGTAATCGTAATAGCTGACGAAATACTCCACGGCGTTGTCGGGGAAGAACTCCCGGAACTCCTCGCACAGCTGGGCCGCCAGCGTCTTGTTGTGGGCCAGCACCAGCGTGGGCCGCTGGACCTTTTCGATGACCTTGGCCATGGTATACGTCTTGCCGGAGCCGGTGACGCCCAACAGCACCTGCTCCCGCAGGCCGTTCTCGATACCCTCGGCCAGCTTTTCAATGGCCTGGGGCTGATCGCCGGCGGGCTGATAATCCGATACAACTCTGAACGCGGGCATGTCGTCCCTCCTCAATCCATGGAAGTGCCGCTGGCGGCCATGGACACGAAGTCCCCGTCGGCCACCACGATGTGGTCGATAAGCCGGATGCCCAGCGGGCGCAGGGCGTCGGCCACCTGGCGGGTCATGATCTGGTCGGCCCGGCTGGGCAGCGCCACGCCGCTGGGGTGGTTGTGGGCCAGCACCACCGCCGAGGCGCCGGTGCGCAGAGCCGTGTCCACCACCCGGCGCACGCTGATCTCCGTCAGGTGCAGCCCGCCCATGGCCACCATGCGGCAGGAGAGCTGCTTGCCCTTGCCGTCCAGGCACATGAGGTAGAGCACCTCCCGCTTCTCTTCGCCCATGATGCGCAGGAAGCAGCGGCCGGCCTGCTCGCCGGTGCGGATGGGGTCGGAGAACTCCGGCTCCAGCGCGGTGCGGCGGCACACGGCGCCCAGCAGCGTCAGCAGCACCGCGGCGTGTTCGCCCACGCCCGGCACACGGCTCAGCTCCGCGGCGTCGGACTGCAGCACGCCCTCCAGCGAGCCGAAGACCTCCATCAGCCGGTGGGCCGTCTCATTGGTGTCCCGCCGGGGGATGGCGTAGTAGAGGAGCAGCTCCAGCACCTCGTGGTCGGCCATGCTCTCCAGCCCCTGCTCCAGAAACTGCTTCTTTTTCCGCGCCCGATGCCCGTCGTGCAGGCCCATACGTACCCTCCCCCCGCCGGATGCCGACAGGGGGCGTCCGGCGCGTCTTTTCGCGGTCTCTCCGCGCTGATATTGCGATCATATAGTATATCACATTTTCCGCCGGCGCACAAGGAGGAAACGCTGTGGAAATTTTCTCTTCCGCCCCCTTTTTTCCGGTCCGCGGGGTTGACAGACGGGCGGATTTGTTTTACCATGTTGTGTGAACTGAAAAGGGTCCGGTAGGTAAGGCTACCGCAGGGATACGGACTGCTGCCGCAAAATGGTGGAGACACCACGAGAGGGTTTGAACAGGCGATATCGAAACCAAGGTATCATCTAACGCAGTTTCACCGCCCGGCGATGCTAAAGCTTGTAACGGTAACGGGGCGCGCGCCCCGGACGGAATGTTCCACAGCGCCGGACCGCCGGAGGCTGTGGTTTTTTTGTGTGTACACCGAAAGGAGGGGGTCGTATGTTCAACTACGAGGGGATCCTGGAAAAGATCGGGGAGCTGCTGCGAAGTAAGCGCTATGCGGCCCTGCGGGACCTGCTGGAGTCCATGGAGCCGGCGGATATCGCCGCGCTGCTGGAGGACAGCGGCGAGGAGGCCATGCCTCTGCTGTACCGCCTGCTGCCCAAGGAACTGGCCGCCGAGGTGTTCGTGGAGTTGGAGGCCGACAGCCAGGAGATGCTCATCAACGGCTTTTCCAACACGGAGCTGCGCGAGGTGCTGGATGAGCTGTATCTGGACGACGCGGCGGACATCGTGGAGGAGATGCCGGCCAACGTGGTGATCCGCATCCTGGACAAGGCCGCGCCGGAGATGCGCAAGTCCATCAACGAGCTGCTGAAATATCCCGAGGACTCCGCCGGCTCCATCATGAACATGGAGTTTCTGTCCCTGAAGAAGGACATGACGGTGGAGGACGCCTTCAAACGCATCCGCCGCATCGGCGGGGACATGGAGACCATCAACACCCTGTACGTCACCGATCCCACCCGGCGGCTGCTGGGCGTGCTGAGTGTGCGGGACCTGCTGCTGGCCGAGAGCGACGACCTGATTGAGGACATCATGGACACCAACGTGGTGTCCGTCACCACCACGGACGACAAGGAGGACGTGGCCCAGGCCATGAGCAAGTACGACTACCTGTCCATGCCGGTGGTGGACCGGGAGAGCCGGCTGGTGGGCATCGTCACCGTGGACGACGCCATGGACGTCATGGAGGAGGAGGCCACCGAGGATATCGAGAAGATGGCCGCCATCACGCCCACCGACAAGCCGTATCTGAAAACCTCGGTGCTGGACACCTTCCGGGCCCGTATCCCCTGGCTGCTGCTGCTGATGGTGTCGGCCACCTTTACGGGGCTCATCATCACCAGCTTCGAGGCGTCGTTGGCGGTGGTGCCGGTGCTGACGGCCTATATCCCCATGCTGATGGACACCGGCGGCAACTGCGGCTCCCAGGCCAGCGTCACCGTGATCCGCGCCCTGAGCCTGGACGAGGTGGAGTTCTCCGACCTGTTGTCCGTGGTGTGGAAGGAGATCCGGGTGGCGGTGCTGTGCGGCGCCGTGCTGGCGGTGGCCAATTTCGGCAAGATGATGCTGGTGGACCGGATGCTGCTGGGCAACACCGCCCTGACGCCGCTGTTGGCCGCCATCGTGTGCCTGACGCTGGTGTGCGCCGTGGCCGTGGCCAAATTCGTGGGCTGCACGCTGCCGCTGATGGCCAAGCGGATCGGGCTGGACCCGGCGGTGATGGCCTCTCCCTTCATCACCACCATCGTGGACGCCCTGTCGCTGCTGATCTATTTCCAGTTCGCCAGCCATATGCTGGGTCTTTGAAACGACTGCAAAACGGCCGCATAATGCGGCGCAAACGGGCAAAAATAGGGTCAGACCTGCTTGGTCTGACCCTATCATTTTTTGCACAGGAGGAACACCGCATGAACGAGCGCACCAACGACGGCTGTCCCTGCACCCCCAACAGCGCCATCAGCTGCTCCGTGACCAGCTGCGCCTACCACTGCCGCAGCGTGGACCGCTGCGGCCTGGCCAGCATCCAGGTGGGCACCCATGAGGCGCACCCCGCCGAGGACCAGTGCACCGACTGCCAGAGCTTCAAGAAGCTGCAGTAAAGCCCCCTCCGGCGGGCCTCTCCGGGGCGCTTCGCCCCGGTACATAGCGGCGGGAGGTGTCTGGTTTTGAACAGAACGTGGAAGCTTCGCCTGACGGGGCTGGCCGGCGGTGCGGTCAACGGGCTCTTCGGCGGGGGCGGCGGCATGGTGCTGCTGCCGCTGCTGACGCGCTGGTGCGGCGTGGAGCCGCGGCGGGCCTTTGCCGGCTGCGTGGCGGTGGTGCTGCCTCTGTGTGCGCTGTCGGCGGCGGTGTACGGCTGGCGCGGCGCCCTGGACTGGGCGGCGGCGTGGCCCTATCTGGCGGGCGGCTTCATCGGCGGGCTCATCGGCGGCAGGGTGTTCGAAGCGGTGCCGGTGACGTGGCTGCGGCGGCTCTTCGCCGTCTTCGCCCTCTACGGCGGCGTGCGGTACCTGCTGTGAAGGAGATCCTCCTGCCGCTGCTGGCAGGCTGCGGCGCCGGCATCCTGTCCGCCTGGGGTGTGGGCGGCGGCACGCTGCTGCTGCTCGTCATGACGCTGCTGCTGGGGGTGGACCGGACCGCCGCCCAGGGCATCAACCTGCTGTATTTCCTGCCCACCGCCGCGGCGGGGCTGCTCTGCCACAGGAAGAACGGCCTGCTGGACCGTGAGCTCATCCGCGCCGCCGCGCCCTGGGGATTGCTCTCCGCCGCCGCGGGGGCCTGGCTGGCCACCGCCGTGGACCCCTCCCTCCTGCGGCGCCCCTTCGGTCTCTTCCTGCTGGTCGCAGGATTTGTGTCGCTGACACAACGGGAGTAGACATAACGCCTGTACGTTAATCGTAGTATATATAATAACAATAACAATCCCAATTACAAACCCAATATACAAACACAATATTCAACCACAAACACAAACACATGGGCGGCGGCAGCGGACCGCCGCCCCCGGAGCGGGCAAAAAAAATTTTTATGTTTTTTTCCGGTTGTAAGCCCGGAACGGACAACTTTTCCGCCTGGCGGGGGTATAGGTAGAGGGAGCTTTTCCCGGGTGCGGCAGGCATCCGGCTTTTCTCCCGGGTGCAGACAAAAAGAGCCGCCGGACGTCGTGTCCGGCGGCCCCCTGTTCACATAGATCGTTCACATACATACGCGCCGGCTCAGCGGCCCTTGCTGGAGTAGAGCGTCACGTCGGCCTCGACGGTCTCCTCCCCCCGCTGCAGCGTCAGGCGCAGCGTGTCGCCGATGGAGTGGGTGCGGCGCACGGCCAGCAGATCCTCGGTGCGGGAGACGGGAACGCCGTCGGCCGCCAGGATCACATCCCCGGCCAGGACGCCGGCCTCTTCGGCGCCGAGGCCCGGCTCCACCGAGTAGACCACCACCTGCATGCCGCCATGGTCGTCCTGGGTGGTGACCACGGTGACGCCGATGGTGGGCACGCCGCGGAATTCACCGGTGGCGATGAGGTCATTGACCACGAAGCACACGGAGCTGATGGGCAGGGCGAAGCCCAGGCCCTCCACGGTGGCCTCCCCTTCCCAGCCGGTGCCGCTCATCTTCAGGGTGTTGATGCCCACAATCTGGCCGGCGCTGTTGATGAGGGGTCCGCCGGAGTTGCCGTTGTTCAGGGCGGCGGTGGTCTGGAGCATGGTCATGTAGCCGCCCTCCACCTCCACCTGGCGGTTGACGGCGGAGATGATGCCGTCGGTCAGCGTGCCCCGCAGCTCGACGCCCAGAGGATTGCCGATGGCGTAGGCCTTGTCGCCCACCACCAGCTGCTCCGAGTCGCCGAACTCGGCGGCCGGCAGGCCGGAGGCGTCCATGGCCTTCAGCACGGCCAGGTCCTCGTCCTCGTCATAGCCCACCAGTCGGGCGTCGTAGGTGGCTCCGTTGTCCAGCGCGATCCAGCAGCTGGCGCCGCCGGAGATCACATGGGCGTTGGTGATGACGTAGCCGTCCGCGGTCATGATGATGCCGGTGCCGATGGAGGCGCCGTTGCTGCCCGCCTCCGACACCACGGTGACAACCGAGGGATTCACCTTCACGTACACCTCGGCGGCGGTCAGCTCCTCGCCCCGCTCGGTGCTGACGGTGAGACGCACGGACGGATCGCCGGTGAACCGGGGGATGGTGGTCTTGCGGTAGCCGAAGATGTCCACGATGCTGCTGGCGCTGTCGCCGTCCTGGGGCTCCAGCTCCTCCTCGCCGCTGCGGCGGTTGTCGGACAGAGTGGGCCACACGGCGGCGGCCACCGCGCCCAGCACCACCAGCAGGCAGGCCAGGAAGATCCACAGCCCGCGGCGGCGGCGCTTGCGTTCCCGGGCGGCGGCGGCGCTCCACACGTCGGCGGCGGGGCGCTTCTCCGGCTCCTCCGCCCGGCGCTCTGCCCCCGGCAGGGGCCGGCTGTGGACGTAGTAATCCACCACCTCGCGGGGCTCCTCCTCCGGCGCCGTATACCAGGAGACGATCTCCTCCGGGTCCTCCGGCATGGTGTAGCAGGAGACGACCTCCTCCGGCTCCCCGGTCTCGGGGGGCGCGGCCGTCTCCGGCGCAGGGGGCGCGTTTCCGGGCAGGGCGTCGTCCGGCACGGCGCGCCACAGCTCCTTGTTGCTGTCTTCTGTCATAGTCGGTGTTCCTTTCGATGGGTCATTATCCGTTGGGGCGGGCGGCGTGGGCCGTCTGCATGGTGAAGGTGAAGGTGGTGACGCCGTCCTCGCTGGTGACGGAGATCTTCTCCTTGTGCTGGGCCAGAATGGTCCTGACGATGTACAGGCCCAGACCGTAGCCGTCCTTATCCTCGCTGCGGGACTTGTCCGACTTGTGGAACCGCTCAAACAGCAGGGGGATCTCCTCCGGCGGGATGGTGGCGCCGGCGTTGCGGACCGAGACCATCGCCTTCTCGCCCAGCAGGCGGACACCCAGATACAGCGTGGAGGCCGGCGCGGCGAACTTGGCGGCGTTCTCCAGCAGGTTGTAGATGACCTGGGTGATGAGGTCGTTGTCGCCCAGCACCATCACCGAATCCTCGGGGATGTCGGCCTGCACGTCCAGGCCGCGGTCGTTGATCTTCTGCTCCATGCTCAGCAGCGCCAGACGCATGCTCTCGCACAGGTCGAACTCCTCCATCTTCAGCTCCAGCGACTGGATCTGGGAGACATCCAGCATCCGCCGCACCAGGCGGCTGAGCCGCCGGCTCTCGTCGGAGATGATCTGCAGATAGTGGCGCTCCTTCTCCGGCGGGATGGTGCCGTCCAGGATGCCGTCGGTATAGCCGGCGATGGTGGTCATGGGGGTCTTGAGCTCGTGGGAGATGTTGGCGATGAAGTCCCGGCGCTGGCGCTCCGTCTCGGCCAGGGAGTCGGCCATCAGGTTGAAGGAGGCGGCCAGCTCGCCGATCTCGTCGTCGCGGCCGTCCTCGTGGATGCGCACGTCCAGGTCGCCGGCGGCATAGGCACGGGTGGCCCGCACCATCTCGGAGATGGGCTGGATCTGGCGCATGGACATGACGGAGCTGGCCACAAAGGCCACCATCAGGATGATGGCGGCGGTGACCAGGAACAGGGCGATGAAGGAGCGCCACACCTCCATCAGCTCGCCGGCGTCCATCACCGCCAGCACCACGCCCAGGGGAGCGTCCTGGCCCGGGATGGGCACGCCCTCCACGAACTGGGCCTGCTCATAAATGTCGCCCACGGTGGTGCGTCCCTCGTAGCGGCCCCGCTGGCCCAGGATATCGGCCATGATGTCCGCCGGCACCGTGACGACCCGGCCCACCAGCCGGTCATCAGAGGTCAGGAGCACGTTGCCCTGGTCATTGCAGATGAGGAAGTCCACATCAGACACCAAAGAGGCCACGCCCGCCAGACGGCGCAGCGTCTCCTCCTGGTCGATGCTCTCATCCCCGTCGGCCACGAAGAACTCGGCGGACAGGCGGGCCACCAGCTGGGCACGGTCCCGCATCTCGCCCCGCTTCTCCGACAGGGTGTAGTTGTAGCTGAGGGCGTAGAAGGACGCGCCCAGCAGCAGCAGCGTCAGCAGCACTACGCCGGCGATCAGCAGGAACTGCTGCCAGTACAGGCTGCGGAAGCGGCGGAAAAACTGTTTCAGCCGGGCCATGTCACTTCACTTCGAACTTGTAGCCCACGCCCCAGACGGTCTTCAGGCTCCACTGGTCGGACACGTTCTCCACCTTTTCCCGCAGGCGCTTGATATGCACGTCCACGGTACGGCTGTCGCCGAAGTAGTCGAAGCCCCACACCTCGTCCAGCAGCTGGTTGCGGGTGTAGACCCGGTTGGGGGTGGAGGCCAGATGATACAGCAGCTCCAGCTCCTTGGGCGGCGTGTCGATGCTCTTGCCGTCCACGATGAGCTCATAGCTGTCCAGATCGACGACCAGCTTGTCGAAGGTCAGGCGCTTGCGGGTGTCGTCGGGGATCTCGCTGCGGCGCAGCACGGCGTTGATGCGGGCCATCAGCTCCTTCATCTCGAAGGGCTTGACCAGATAGTCGTCGGCGCCCATCTCCAGCCCGGTGATGCGGTCGTTGACCTCGCTCTTGGCGGTGAGCATGATGATGGGCGTCTTTCCCTTTTCCCGGATGTGGGCGCACACGGCCCAGCCGTCCATCACCGGCAGCATGATGTCCAGCAGCACCATGTCCGGTGCCTGGGCGTCGTATTCCTCCACGGCCTTGCCGCCGTCGTAGGCGATGCGGACCTCGAAGCCCTCCTTCTCCAGATACATGCGGATCAGGTCGGAGATGTTGTGGTCGTCCTCCACCACCAGAATGTTGCGTGCCATGTGATCGACCTCCCAAAAAGCGGTTTTTTCTCTATGTGTATTATAGTCGGAACGCGGCGGTTTTCCTGAACAATCTGTGAATTTGCCCGGCGCCGGAGCGCATAGGTGGATAAAATATTATATCACATTTTTTCACCGTTGTATAGCGTTGTTTCAGCCCATGGCGCCGATGGTGACGCCGGTGTAATACCACTGCAGGATCTCCTGCCACGTCTTGCCCTGCCGGGCCAGTTCGTTGGCGCCGTACTGGCTCATGCCCACGCCGTGGCCGTAGCCGGTGACACGGAAAGTGACGCCCTCCGCCGAGGCCGACACGGTGAAGCTGGCCGAGCGCAGGGCGAACAGGCCCCGCAGCGCGGCGCCGGACACGGTCACGCCGCCCACCTCGGCGCTCTCCACCCGGCCGGAGTCGTTGCGGCGGACGTCGCCCAGCCAGCCGGCGGGGTCGCCGGAGAGGTCGGCCGACGGGTACGCGGCCAGAAAGGTCTCCCGGAACACGTCGACGGCCACGGTGACGACGCTGTAGTAGTTGGGCACGGTGTCGCCGCTCTCGGGGCTGGACACGCTGCGCAGATAGGGCAGGTCCGCCTGCCACACCTCGCCGGAAGCGGCGGTGAGCCCGTCGGAGGATGAGTGGAAGGCCGCCAGAATGGGCACGCCGTCGTAGAGGATGACCTGGCCGTCGGTGCGCTCCACCGCCCGGCGGATCCGCGCGTCGTACTCTTCGAAGCTGCCGCCCCAGCGCTGCCGCGCCTCGGCCTCGGAGAGCCAGGCGGTGCAGCAGGCGGGATCTGTGCACACGTCGGCCTCCGGGTGGGCGGCCTTGGGGCCGTGGGCCATCTGGTAAAGGACACAGGTGCGCTCAGCCACCGCCTGGGCAGCCAGCGCCTCCGGCTCGAAGCTGGCCGGCATCTCACCCCGGACCACGCCCGGCAGGTACGACGCCAGCGTCAGCGCCTCCACCGCCTCCCCGTTCCACACCCGCACCGTCACCTCATCGTCGGAACGCGGTGCCTCCTCCGCGGCGGCGGGGGGCGGATCGACGGGCTCCGGCGGGGCCGCAGACGGCGGTGCGGCCGGCGACAGCAGCAGGGCCGGCAGGAACAGCAGCGCCGTCATCAGCCAGCCGGCGGCAATGGATGCTCTCATAGGGTGACACGTCCTTTCCACAGGCGATCGGGGCCCGGGGCCCCTGCTACCTTATGAGCGGCCTGTCCCCGGTATGCCGGCGGCGGGCAAAATAAAAACCATAAAGCGGAGGACCGGCGACCGGTACTCCGCTTAATATGGTAGGAAGATTGATGAAAAAAGTTTTGTCTCTTGCAAGTATAGGATAGCAAGAGGTTGTTACAGAATCTCACAAAAAACTATTACAAAAGTATTAAATGTCACGGGTATGCGGTGTTTTTCCGCAGGGTCCCCTATCCCCGCAGCGTGCGGAAGAAGTCCGACAGCAGGGCGCGGCACTCCTCCTCCAGCAGGCCGCCCACCAGGGCAGGGTGGTGGGGGAAATCCTCCATGAACAGGTTCAGCACACCGCCGCAGGCGCCCATGGCCTCGTCCCGGGCGCCGTACCAGACCCGGTCCACACGGGCGTTGAGGATGGCCCCGGCGCACATGGGGCAGGGCTCCAGCGTCACGTAGAGCTCGCAGCCCTCCAGGCGCCAGGTGCCCAGGGTCTCGTTGGCCCGGGCGATGGCCTCCATCTCCGCGTGGGAGCAGGTCTGCTGCCGCTCCTCCCGCCGGTTGCGGCCCTCGCCCACCACGACGCCGTCCCTGACGACGACGCAGCCCACGGGCACCTCACCGGCGGCGGCGGCCTCCCGGGCCAGGGCCAGTGCCCGGCGCATATAGACTTTCTGTGCTTCGTGCATGGGTACCGCTCCTTTCGGGGACAAACCGCCTCGCCGGCGGCATATTTTTCCGGAAAAACCATAATAATAGAGTATTCCACGACCGCATGGGAGGACACCGCCATGAACAGACCGATCCGCACCGCCCCGTCGCCCCGGACAGAGCTGCAGCAGGAGCTGCAGGAGGCCGCCCGGGCTCTGCGCCGGGCCTACGACCGCTTCAACTACGTGTGCGAGGCGGAGCTGGTGGAGGCCAGCGTATACGAGATCAACGCCCTGCAGGCCCGCTACAACTACCTGCTGCGCGCGGCAAAGGGCCAGGCCTCGTCCGGTGCCGCAGAGGACGGAGGCGCGTCATGTCGCTGACAGAGACGCTGGCGCTGGGGCTGGTACTGCTGTTCCTCCTGGTGGCGGCGATACGCCTGTTTTCCGCGCCGCTGAAGCTGGCGGTGCGGGTGCTGCTCAACGCCGCGCTGGGCTTTGGAGCCATGTACCTGCTGAACCTGACCAGCGGCTTCACCGGCCTCGCCCTGGGGCTCAGCTGGTTCAACGGCCTGGTGGTGGGCATCCTTGGTGTGCCCGGATTCGTGCTGCTGGTACTGGTACGCTGGGTGCTGGGATAGCGGTCAAAACGTCAGCAAACCGTTGATGGCCGCCATCCGCGCCGGGTCCATCTTGGTGACGCGGCGGTCAAAGGTCATAAGGCCGTTGACCTCCTCCTCCACGTCGCTGACCTGTGTGTAGACGGCGGCACTGAGACCCTCCCGGTCGATCCAGGGGTGCACCTGCTCCCGGTACAGCTTCTCCACCGCGTCCATCCACGCCTCCGCGCTGCGATAGGCCCGGTAGCCGAATTCCTTCTCCGCGGCACAGTGGCCGGGAACAGGCAGGCTGTAGCCGCCGAACTCCGTCAGGGCCAGCACCCGCCGTCCGTCGTTCTTCAGCCGGACGGGTTTATAGTAGACATGGCGGCTCTGCACGTCGCCGCCGCCCTGGTCGTGCCAGCCGCTGGCGTGATCCACCGGGCGGGTGGGGTCCAGCACCTTTATCTGCGCCGCGATGCGGCCTGCGTCAAACTGGCCCCAGCCCTCGTTGAAGGGGGTCCACAGGCAGAGCGACACGCAGTTATAGAGAAGGTCGATCATCCCCTTCAGGTCGCGCTCGAACTGAGCGCGGCCTTTTTCGTCGGCCCGGCCCAGCCTGCGGGAGGGCTTGTCGCCGATCGGAACACCGATAAAGGGCAGGTACTGGGTGTAAAGGGGCAGAAACGGGCTGCCGCCGCTGACGGCGTCCTGCCACACCAGAATGCCCAGCCGGTCACAGTGATAGTACCAACGCAGGGGCTCCACCTTGATGTGCTTGCGCAGCATGTTGAAGCCCATGGTCTTCACCGTCTCGATGTCGTGGACCACGGCCGCGTCGGCGGGCGGGGTGTAGAGCCCGTCAGACCAGTAGCCCTGGTCCAGCAGGCCGGACTGGAAATACGGCTCGTTATTCAGGGCGAAGACTCTGCGCCCACGATGCTCCACCGTGGAGAACTTCCGCATGCCGAAGTAGCTCTCCACCCGGTCTTCCCCCAGCGTCACTTCCACCGTGTAGAGGAAGGGGTCCTCCGGGCTCCAGGGCCGGAAGTATTCCTCCCGGATCAGGCTGGTCCCGCAGCCCTCCTCGTCGGCCCGGTCCTCGGCGATGCACGTCCCGTTCATCCGCACCACCATGTGGGCGCCGGCGGGGTCGTCGGCCTCCACCTGCCAGCGCAGGAGACGCCCGTCGAAGTCCGGCGTCAGGCGAAGCCGCCGGATATACTTCTGCGGCACGCTCTCCAGCCACACCGTCTGCCAGATGCCGCTGGTGGCGGTGTACCAGATGCCGCCCCGGTCATACTTCTGCTTGCCGTAGGCGTGGGGGCCGCCGTCGGTGAGGTCCCGCACCGCCACGGTAAGGCGGTTCTCGCCGCCGCGGAGCGCATCGGTGATGTCCAGCGTGAAGGGCAGATAGCCCCCCTCGTGGCCGCCCACCACCGCGTCGTTCACCCGCACGGTGCAGCTCTGGTCCACGGCGCCGAAGTGCAGCAGCACCCGGTCCCTCCGGAACCCCTCCGGCAGGGTGAAGGCCCGCTCATACCACAGCGTCTCCCCGCTGTGCAGCTGGAAATCGCAGCCGGAGAGCAGGCACTCCGGCACAAAGGGCACGGTGATGGTGCCGGTGCGCCGGCGGGTGTACTCCTCCCCGTCCTCCACCGTGTAGGTCCAGGGGCCGTTTAAGTTGACATAACTATTTCTGACCAGCTGGGGCCGGGGATACTCCGGCAGGGGGTGTTCCCTGTCCAGCGCCTCGCCCCAAGGGGTGTAGAGCTGCTTCATCGGGCACCCTCCCCTCTCGTCCGGCGGGCCATCAGGGCGACGACCGCCCAGAGCAGCAGCAGGATCGCCGCCGCCATCAGGAAGATGCCCGGGGTGGGCACCTCCTTCACCACGCCCAGGTCCTCATAGGTCATGCCGGTGGAGCGGATGGCCAGCACGCCCAGATAGGGACCGGTGACCATGGGGATGAGCACCTGGAACAGGATGCGGATGCCCTGGAACCGCCCGGCCATGCCGGCGGGCGTATAGTCGCGGATGAGGCCGTTGCAGCAGGCGGAGATCAGCATGCCGCCCCCCAGCATGACGACGCCGGCCCCCAGCACGAACCACTGGCCCCGGGCGAAATACATCAGCACCAGACCGGCCACGCCCGCCGGCAGCGCCAGGCGCAGGCTGCGCAGCTTGCCGCGGCGGTCCACCGCCCGGCCCAGCGCCACGGAGACGGCGGAGCTGACGATCAGCACGCCGGCCAGCAGGAACGTGTAGTCGGTGATGCCCAGGAAGCGCTGGATGTAGATGATCAGGTAGGGCATGTACACCTGCTGGCTCATGCAGTACACTCCCAGGGCACACAGGGACAGGTACAGCATGGGGTTGGCCTTTACCACCGCGGGCCGCAGACCGTAGAGGATATTGGCGAAATAGTTGCCCTCCGCCCGCTGCAGCGTCTCCGGCTCCCGGAGGAAGAAGAGGCCCAGCAGACCGCCCAGGGATGTCACGGCGCCCACGATCAGGAAGAACAAGGGCCAGTTCCCGCTCTGGGTCAGGCCGTCCAGCGCGCCGAACACCACCAGCATGGCGATCAGCGGCATCACGGAGAGCACCGTCTCGGTGCGGCCCCGGTTGCCCTCGCAGGTCACGTCGGTGACCCAGGCGTTGAAGGCGGCATCGTTGGCGGTGGAGCCGAAGAAGGTCATGACGCAGTCCAGCACCACCACCAGCACGGCGGCACCGTAGGCGGAGGATGCATAGGCGGCCGCGGCGCCGTCCACCCGCACCAGGGCGAACACAGCGATGCTGACGCCCCAGAGCAGATAGCCCGCCACGATGAAGGCCTTGCGCCGGCCCAGCGCGTCGCTGAGGGCGCCCATCACCAGCGTGGTCACCGTGGCGGTGGCGGCGCTCCAGCCCACCATGGCCGCGATCATGGCCGTGTCGCCGGAGATGGTGTTGTAGAGGAACACGTTGAAATACATGTTCTCGATGACCCAGGCGATCTGGCCGAAGAGGCCGAAGATCAGCAGCGCCGCCCAGGTCCGCCCGCCCAGGCGGGCCGTCTTTTTTTCGTCCATGGGAACTCCTTCCGCGCCGAAAATGAATTTGCAAAGTGAGATATGATGAGATATATTGAGAAAAGCTGAGAAAACAACAGATGTTTGATCCGTAATCAAAAATGCTGTTGACAAGATATTTGTGTCGTGATATAAATATTCCTGCGCGTTTGAGCGTCTTTCTCCCTCCCGATTGTAGCAAGGGAGCCCGGAAAAGTAAAGCGACAAACATAGAAATAAATGGAGGAAACAAGCATGTCCACTTTCATGGCAAACAAGGCCAACATCGAGCGCAAGTGGTACGTCGTGGACGCCGCCGGCAAGCCCCTGGGCAAGACCGCCGTCGTCGTGGCCGACCTGCTGCGCGGCAAGGGCAAAGTCACCTACACCCCCCACGCCGACTGCGGCGACAACGTGATCGTCATCAACGCCGGCAAGGCGGTGCTGACCGGCAACAAGCTGGAGCAGAAGTACTACCGCACCCACTCCGGCTGGGTGGGCGGCCTGAAGGAGACCAAGTACCGCATCCTGATGCAGGATAAGCCCGAGCTGGCGATGCGCGTGGCCGTGCGCGGCATGATGCCCCGCAACACCATCACCAAGGACTCCCTGAAGCGCCTGCACATCTACGCCGGCGAGAACCACGAGCACCAGGCCCAGAAGCCCGAGCTGGTCAAATAAGGAGGAGAATGAGAATGTATCAGTCCAAGAACCCCTATATGTACGGCACCGGCCGTCGCAAGTCCTCCGTGGCCCGTGTGCATCTGTTCCCCAACGGCACCGGCAGCATCACCATCAACGGCCGCGATATCGACGAGTACTTCGGCCTGGAGACGCTGAAGATGGTGGTCCGTCAGCCCCTGAACACCACCAATACCCTGGGCAAGGTGGACATCGTCGCCACCGTCGAGGGCGGCGGTGTGTCCGGCCAGGCCGGCGCCCTGCGCCACGGCATCAGCCGCGCCCTGCTGCTGGTGGATCCCGAGTTCCGCCCCCTGCTGAAGAAGGCCGGCTTCCTGACCCGCGATCCCCGCATGAAGGAGCGCAAAAAGTACGGCCTCAAGGCCGCCCGTCGCGCGCCTCAGTTCTCCAAGCGCTAAACGCACAAAAACCCCGGAAATTCAATTGTTTCCGGGGTTTTCCTGTCCCGCCCCGTCGGGGCGCGGATCTTTTTCCCGGCGCTCTCCGCGCCGCTGTGATGCACGGGGAGCACGCCGGCCGCCGCAGAGGCGGATATCAAAACGATCAAACAGGAGGAAACAGAGATATGAACAGAGTGTTGTCGGGCGTGCTGGGCCTTGTGCTGGCCCTCGTCGTCCTCGCCGCGGGCGGTCTGAACCTTGTGCTGGGCATCAGCCACCTGCATAAGCTGCATACCGGCCAGTATGCGGAGACCCAGGCCACCATCACCAGGATCGAGACCGTTGAGGTCGCCGATTCGGAGGCCACCGGCGGTACCCGCACGGAATATGAGATCACCGTGGAGTACACCCTGGACGGCAAGAAGGTCGTGACCCAGCTGGGCGAGATCCCCAAGGACTTTTACGAGGGCATGGAGCTGACCGTGCTCTACAATGTGGACAAGCCGACAGACGTCACCCTGCCCGGCACCACCGGCTCCTACATCATGATCGGTATGGGCGCGGTGGCTGTCCTGCTGGGCGTCGTCATGATCCTGCGGCGGCTGCGCGGCCGCTGACCGGCACACCCGCGGATGCGGTATGATCATATCATGTAAGCTTGTATAAGGAGGTCATCCCCATGCAATATGAAATCAAGGGCGAGCCCATGCCCGTTGTCATCTGCCGGCTGCAGAACGGCGAGAGCCTGCAGTGCGAATCCGGCGCTATGAGCTGGATGAGTCCCAACATGAAGATGGAGACCAGCGGGGGTGGCGTCGGCAAGATGTTCGGCCGGCTCTTCTCCGGCGAGACCATGTTCCGCAACCGGTACACCGCCCAGGGCGAGGGGCTGATCGCCTTCGCCTCCAGCTTCCCCGGCTCCATCCGTGCGGTGGAGATCGACCCCAGCCACCCGGTGATCATCCAGAAGCGGGCGTATCTGGCCTCGGAGCCCGGCGTGGAGCTGTCCGTGTTCTTCCAGAAGAAGGGCATGGCGGGCTTCTTCGGCGGCGAGGGCTTCATCATGCAGAAGCTCTCCGGCCGCGGCACCGCCTTTCTGGAGATCGACGGCAGCACGGTGGAGTATGACCTCTCCGCCGGGCAACAGATCGTGGTGAACACCGGCAACGTGGCCATGATCGACGCCACCTGCTCGCTGGACGTGCAGCAGGTCAAGGGCGTGAAGAACGTGCTCTTCGGCGGCGAGGGTCTGTTCAACACGGTCATCACCGGCCCCGGCCACGTGGTGCTCCAGACCATGCCCGCCAGCGCCTTCGCCAGCATGATCGCGGGCATGCTGCCCTCCTCCGGCGACTGATATGCTCCAGGCCCCTCCCCCGCGGGAGCGGGCAGACCGGCGACCGGCAGGGTCAGGCGGCGATCGCGCCGTCTGACCCTGTTTTTTTCATCCGGCAGGAGGGCAAAGCAGGGGCGCCTCTCTTGAAACGCGGCTGTCCGCGTGGTACAATATGCGGCAGATGCACCACAACAAAAAACAGCAGAGAAGGTGGAACCACCATGGAATGGAACATGACGCTCAACGAACCCGGCAGGGTCTGCCTCATGCAGGGCAACGAGGCCATCGTGCGGGGCGCGGTGGAGGCGGGCATCCACTTCGCCGCCTCCTATCCCGGCTCGCCCTCCTCGCAGATCCTGGGGATGTTGGGCAAGATCGCCAGAGAGCGCAATTTCTATGCCCAGTGGGCGACCAACGAGGTGTGCGCGCTGGAGGCCTGCATCGGCACCTCGCTGGCCAACGCCCGCTCTATCTGCATCGTCAAGCAGAACGGCCTTTTGTGCACGGCGGACGCCCTGCACTGCGGCGCCCAGCACGGCGTGAAGGGTGGGTTGGTAATCATCACCAGCGACGACCCCAGCGCCCACTCCAGCACCAATGAGTTTGACTCCCGCTTCATGGCCATGTCCGCGGACCTGCCCATGCTGGAGCCCACCAGTATGCAGGAGGCCAAGGACATGGTACCCTACGCCTTTGAGCTCTCCGAGCGGTACCGGCAGATGGTGATCATCCGCCTGACCACCCGGGTCTGTCACGGCCGCGGCAACGTGACGCTGGGCGAGCTGCCGGAGACGACCAGGCCGCTGCGCCCTGTGGGCGAGTGGGACCGCCTGGTGTGCGTCAGCTACCGGCACATGCCCATGCTGGAGACGCTGGACAGCCTGCAGGAGGCCTTCGAGGTCTGCCCCTATAACCACTATTCCGGTCCGGAGCAGCCCAAAAAGCTGATCGTGGCCGGCGGCACGGGCCGGCTCTATGCGCAGGAGGCCCTGCACCGGCTGGGCTTGGAAGACGAGATCGGTCTGCTGTCCCTCGCGTCTCTCTGGCCGTTGCCGGAGAGGCGGATCGTGCAGTATCTGCAGCATGCGGAAGAGGTGCTGACGCTGGAGGAGGTGGACCCCTTCCTGGAGCGGAACCTGCAGGCCATCGCCGGCAGTCATCGCTTCACCATCCGCTTCGCGGGCCGGGGCGACGGTGCTCTTCCCCGGGTCGGTGAGCTGACGCCGGACCTGGTGGCCGAGGCGGTGAGCGCTCTGGCCGGCCGGCCGCTGCCGACGCGCCGGGATGAGACGCAGCCGCCCCTGCTGGAGCGGGATCTGAACTTCTGCGCCGGCTGTCCTCACCGGGCCACCTTCCACATCCTGCGGCGGGTGCTGCGGCGGGAAAAGAACCCCGGCATCGTCGTCGGCGACATCGGCTGCTACATCATGTCCGGTCAGGAGGCGGGCCACTACGCCTACCAGGCCTGCAACTGCATGGGCTCCGGCATCAACCTGGCCGAGGGTCTCGGTCAGCTGACCGCCTATGGCCTTGACCAGAAGGTGGTCACCATGTGCGGCGACTCCACCTTTTACCACTCGATCCTGCCGGGTCTGATCAACGCCCGGTATCACGATTCCAACATGCTCCTGCTGGTGCTGGACAACTCCGCCACCGCTATGACGGGGTTCCAGCCCCATCCGGGCACCGGCATCACCGCCATGGGGGACGACGTACCGCCCATGGAGATTCGCCCCATCTGCGAGGCCATGGGCTGCAAGGTGGCGGAGGCCGACCCCTTCCAGGTGGAGGAGACGGAATCGCTCATGGCGGAGCTCTTGAGCCAGCCGGGCCTGAAGGTGCTGATCCTCCGGCAGCCCTGCGCCACCCTCAAGAGCAAATCCCGGCGGGCAAAGCTCCGGGTCTATGTGGACCAGGACAAATGCTTCGGCGACGGCTGCGGCTGCGACCGGTTCTGCTCCCGGGTGTGGGGCTGCCCCGGCAACAGCTGGGACTTTGCAAAAAACAAGGCGGTCATCGACCCCGTCAGCTGTGTGGGCTGCGGCGTGTGCGCCAAGCTCTGTCCGGCGGGCGCCATCGTGGTGGAAGGCGGTGAGGAACAGTGAAAGCTCTGACATACGATCCCCTGAATATCGTCATCTGCGGCATCGGCGGCCAGGGCAACGTGTTGGCCTCCGAGGTGGTGGGCAGCACCATGAACGACCTGGGCTACCGGGTCTCCATCGGCGAGACCTACGGCGCGTCCCAGCGGGGCGGCTCCGTCATGAGCCATGTCCGCGTCTCCGCGGAGCAGGAGCTGGGCGTGCTGATTCCCCGGGGCGAGGCCCATTTCATCATCGGCTTTGAGCCGCTGGAGACGCTGCGTATCGCCCGGCAGTATGCCGGAGACGCCACCCGCGTCATCTACGATCCCCGGCCCGTATACCCCCAGGGCGTGCTGCGGGGCGCCCAGATCTATCCCGACATGGCGGCGCTGCGGGCGGAGATCCGCTCCCTCTGCGCCGAGGCGCGGGAGATCCCCGCGGCGGACATCGCCCTGGCCTGCGGCGACGCCCGGGCAGCCAACATCGCCCTGCTGGGCGCCTTCAGCTGCCTGGACGGCGCCCCCCTGGGAAAGGACGACCTGGCCGCCGTGCTGAAGCAGCGCTTCAAAGGCGCGGTCCTGGCCATGAACGAGGCCGTCTTTGCCAGAGGCTGCGCCACCATGGAAGGAGGCGAGCTTTGATGGATCAGCCGATCCTTGTGCGTTTCCTGCACCCGGAGACCGATGCGGTGCTGGAGGTATCCCTTGCGGCGCAGACGCGGTTCGCCGCGCTGACCGCGGTCCTCTGCGGCCGCGGGTTCGTCCCGCCCCAAAAGCCGGGCTACGCCTTCCTGTGCGGCGGCCACCTCTGCTCGCCCAGCCACATCTTGGCAGACTATTTGCCCGGCGGCGCGGCGGCGCTGGAGCTGCAGGTATTCGCCATGCCGCAGATCATGGTGTGAAAGGGGGAGGAAAACGATGCTCAGTACATATGCGCTGGATTCTCAGGTGATCCAAAAGGGTCTGTGCACCGGCTGCGGCGCCTGCCAGGGGCTGTGCCCCTACTGGGGCTCCGTCCGCGGACGCACCGTCTGCTACTACGACTGCGAGCGGTCGGACGGCCGCTGCCAGCGGTTCTGCCCCCGCATGCCCACCGACCTGGCCGCTCTGCGGCAAAAGGCCTTTCCGGGCGAGACGATCCTGCCGGAGCTGGGGCCCTACCGGGCCCTGTACCTGGCCCGGGCAGCAGACGGGACGGTCCGCGCCGGCGCACAGCACGGCGGTACCGTCACCGCGCTGGTAGAGTTGGCTCTGCGGGAGGGTGTCATCGACGGTGCCCTGCTCAGCCGGGCCCGGGGCACGCTGGAGCCCGCCGGAGAGATCGTCACCGACCCGGCGGAGGTGCGCCGCTGCTCCGGCAGCAGCTTCCAGATTCCGCCCACACTGGCGGCCCTGAACTGTGCCCTGCAGGAGAACACCCTCCGCCGCATCGGCGTGGTGGGGACCCCCTGCAAAACGCTGGCCGTTTGCAAGATGCGCTGCGATCCGCTGCCGGAGAACGGCAACCACGCCGAAAACATCGCCCTGGTCATCGGCCTGTTCTGCGGCTGGGGCCTGGATTGGGACGGCATGCAGGCGCTGACGGAGCGCTGCACCCCCTCCGGTGCCGCCCACGTGGACATCCTGCCCAGTAAGTACCACTCCATGGAGCTCACGGACGGCGCGGGCCGCGTGACGCCGGTGGATTTGGACGAGGTCCTGCCGCTGGTGCGCCCCGCCTGCCGCGCCTGCGCGGATATGACGGCGGAATTCGCGGATCTCTCTGTAGGCGGCGGCCGCAGCGCCGACGGCTGGGATGTAGACAAGCAGTGGAACCAGATCATCGTGCGCACGAAGCGGGGCGAGGAGCTGCTGGAGCTGGCAAAGCGCCGGGGCGTGCTGGAGTTCAAGGACCTGCCGGACACGGCGCTGGACAAGCTGAAGCGTGCCTCCCTGGGCAAGAAGCGCACCGCTGTGCGGACGCTGCAGGAGGCGGAGGGCGGCCTCGGCTACCTGACGCCCGCCGCTGATGAACTGCGGCAGCTGGGCCTGCTGTGAGGACCCATACCGAATCGATCAGAAAAGCGCCCCGGAGAGCTCCGGGGCGCTTTCTCTATTCTCTCGTTGCCTGCGCTCACTCGCAGGCCAGGGCGTCCATGGGCAGGCGGTGGCGCAGCAGGGGGATCTGCGCGCGGACGGCCTCCACCTCCGCCAGATCCAGCTCCACCAGCTGGACGCCGTCCCCCTCGTCCATCTGGGCCAGCACACGGCCCCAGGGATCGGCGGCGATGGTGTGGCCCCAGGAGTGGTAGGAGGCCGCCATATCCCGGGCCGGCGCCGTGCCCAGCGCATAGCACTGGTTGAACATGGCCTGGGCCCGGAACACCAGCTCCCAGTGGAGCGGCCCGGTGGTCAGATTGAAGGCGCCCGGCGCCAGGATCACCCGGGCCCCGGCCAGCGCCATCCGCCGGCCCAGCTCCGGGAAGCGGATGTCGTAGCAGACGCACAGGCCCATGGTGCCGAACTCCGTGTCGAAGGTGGTCACGCTGCTGCCGGCGGCCAGGGAGTCGGACTCAAAGAACCGCTGCCCGCCGGGTACGTCGATATCGAACAGGTGGGCCTTGCGGTGCTTGGCGATCTGCCGGCCCTGCCGGTCGAACACGTAGGCGGTGTTGTACACCCGGCCGTCCTCCCCCCGCTCCGGCACGGAGCCGGCAGAGAGGTAAATGCCATGGGACCGGGCCAGCTCCGCGCAGCGCCTCCACACGGGGCCGCCCTCCTCCTCGGCCTCCGGGCCGAAGCGGGACGACTCGTAAGGACAGCAGAACATCTCCGGCAACGTCAGCAGGTCGGCCCCTGCCTCCGCCGCTGCGGCGCAGGACCGCGCCAGCTCCTCCAGCGCCGCCTCTTTCCGCTCCGGCACCAGCAGCTGCCGCTGCAGCACCCGCACCTTCCCGGTGTACACGCTCTCCGCCATGGTACGCTCCTCCTTTATGAATACAGGTCAGCAGGGGCGCCCGGCGGGCGCCCCTGACGGTTCACTTTCTGAAAAACAGCACGCCCAGGCACTCCGGCCCGCAGTGGCTGGAGATGGTGCTGCCGGCGCAGGTGACGATGACCTCCCGGAAGGGGTGCAGCTCCTTTACCAGTGCCACGGCCTTGTCCACCAGCTCCTCCGGCATGGGGGAGTGGGTGACGAAAATGCGGCCGGGGTCCACGTCGTCCCGGTTTGCCAGCCGGCCGCGGATGTAGTCCAGCACGGAGCGCTCCATGCTGCCCCGGTACTTGGTGCCCACGCCCATCTTGCCGTCCGTCACCCGGATCTCCGGGCGCAGCTTCAGCAGGTTGGCACCCAGCACCGCCACGCCGGAGCAGCGACCGCCCATGCGCAGATAGTCCAGATGCTGCAGCACAAAGCTGACATCCAGCTTCTCCTTGCGCTCGTTGAGGATGTCCACGATCGCCCCTGCGCCCTTGCCCTGAGCGGCCAGCTCTGCCGCCAGCAGCACCAGGTGGCCCGAGCCGCTGGACAGGTTCCGGCTGTCGATGGGGTACACGTTCCCCAGCTCCGCCGCCGCCAGACAGGCGTTCTGATAGCAGGCGGAGAACTCCGAGGAGATGTTGATGTGGATCACCGTATAGCCCTGCTCCACCCAGGGGCGGAACACCCCCGCATAGCCGCTGGGCGAGATGGCCGAGGTCTTGGGCAACGTGCCGGTACGGTCGGCAAAGGCGAACAGCTCCTCCACCGTCACGTTGACGCCGTCATAATAGGAATCCTCCCCCAGCGTGATGCCCAGAGGCACCACCTCCACGCCGTAGCGCTCATACAGCTCCGGCGTCAGATCGCAGGTGGAGTCGCAGGTCACTTTGATCTTTTCCATATGGGACCTCCCGTTTCGATATATGCCTGTGGGCCCGCGGCGCCGCCGCGCTTTTTTCCCGAATAGTACATTGCTTCGATTATACTCCAATCATTCAGGGATTTCAATATGCTGTTTTCACCCCATTTTCCGGCGGATTTGCTGTTTTTTCGTCCTCTTTCGACAGACTTCACATTTTTTGAAATACCCTCTTGACAAGTTAATTACTGCTAACTATAATGTGTGGTGGAAGTTAGGCGATACTAATCTGTCTGCGTCCCTCTGGGGCCGGAACAGGCAGTGTTTTTGCGAAAGGAGGCGTGCGAGGCGATGATGCCGCTGACACTGGCAAACGAGGGCGAGGAGAACGTGATCAAGCGAATCGGCGGAAAGCCGGAGATCAAGAAGCACCTGGAGGATCTGGGCTTTGTGGCGGGCAGTCTGGTCACGGTGATCACCACCCTCAACGGCAACGTGATCGTGAACGTGAAGGAGTCCCGCATCGCCATCAGCCGCGAGATGGCCCAGAAGATCATGATATGAGCCGTCCCGGGACCGTCCCAATCTTCCCCCGCCCATTTTGAGAGAATCACATATAACGACAGCAAGGAGGAATCACATGAACACCAATCTGAGAGAAGTCAAGGTCGGCCACACCTGCAAGGTGGTCCGTCTCCACGGCGAGGGCGCCGTCAAGCGCCGCATCATGGACATGGGCATCACCCGCGGCGTGGAGGTCTACGTGCGCAAGGTGGCGCCCCTGGGCGACCCCATCGAGGTCAACGTGCGGGGCTATGAGCTGAGTCTGCGCAAGGCCGACGCCGAGATGATCGAAGTGGAGCTGTAAAGTGCGCCTCCCGCTCCCCGGGAGGGGCTGCCCTCCCCTTTTTTGAGACTTTATGTTAGTTTTTGCTAACCCACAGAAAGGAACGTTTGTTATGGATCTGAGAATCGCCCTGGCGGGCAACCCCAACAGCGGTAAGACGACGCTGTTCAACGCCCTGACCGGCTCCAACCAGTTTGTTGGAAACTGGCCCGGCGTCACCGTGGAGAAGAAGGAGGGCCGGCTGAAGAAGCACGATGGCGTCATCATCACCGATCTGCCCGGCATCTACTCCCTGTCCCCCTACACGCTGGAGGAGGTGGTGGCCCGCAACTACCTGATCGGTGAGAGGCCCGACGCCATCCTCAACATCATTGACGGCACCAACCTGGAGCGCAACCTGTATCTGACCACGCAGCTGACGGAGCTGGGCATCCCTGTGGTGCTGGCCGTAAACATGATGGACGTGGTCAAGAAGAACGGCGACATCATCGACACCGCCGAGCTGAGCCGGCAGCTGGGCTGCCGGATCGTGGAGATCTCTGCCCTGAAGGGTGACGGCGTCATGGAGGCCGCCGAGGCCGCCATCGAGGCCGCCAAGGGCACCAAGACCGTGCCCATGCACACCTTTTCCGGTCCGGTGGAACACGCCCTGGCCCACATCGAGGAGGCCGCCGTGCACGGTCTGAGCGAGGAGCAGCAGCGCTGGTACGCCATCAAGATCTTCGAGCGGGACGACAAGGTGCTCAGCCAGCTGAACATCCCCGCCGACAAGCTGGCTCACATCGAGGAGGATATCAAGGCCGCCGAGACGGAACTGGATGACGACGCCGAGTCCATCATCACCAACGAGCGCTACATCTACATCGCGGACATCCTGAAGGCCAGCTACAGGAAAAAAGCTGCCGGCCAGCTGTCCACCTCCGACAAGATCGACCGTGTGGTCACCAATCGCTGGCTGGGCCTGCCCATCTTCGCGGTGGTCATGTTCGCCATCTACTGGATCGCCATGGTAGGCGTGGGCTCCTCCGCCACCGACTGGGCCAACGACGGCCTGTTCGGCGACGGCTGGCACCTGTTCGGCATCGGCTCCAAGGCTGCCACCGAGGCCGCTGACGACTACACCGCCGCCACCCAGGCCGCCGACGCCTTCCTGGGTCTGGACACCGAGGACGAGGCCTTCGACGCCGACGCCTATCTGGCTGAGATGAAGGCCTTCACCACCGACGAAAAATCCGTCTCCTACACCGTGGAGGACGAGGAGACGCTGGAGCAGAGCGACATCACCGTCTTCTTCCGCGGCAGCGACATCCCGGAGAACGCCGGCGACGAAACCAATGCCATGGCCTTTGACGACGCGGTGGCCTACTTCGAGGAGAAGGGCTTCGACGAGCCCGATCCCGCCGACTTCGGCGTGTGGGTACCCGGCATCCCCGTCCTGGTCGAGAGTCTGCTGGACGCCATCGGCTGTGCTGACTGGCTGAAGGGTCTGGTGCTGGACGGCATCGTGGCAGGTGTGGGTGCCGTGCTGGGCTTCGTGCCCCAGATGCTGGTGCTGTTCTTCCTGCTGGCCTTTGTGGAGGCCTGCGGCTACATGGCCCGTATCGCCTTCGTGCTGGACCGCGTGTTCCGCCGCTTCGGTCTGTCCGGCAAGAGCTTCATCCCCATCCTGATCGGCACCGGCTGCGGCATCCCCGGCGTCATGGCCTCCCGCACCATTGAAAATGAGCGCGACCGGCGCATGACCATCATGACCACCACCTTCATCCCCTGCGGCGCCAAGGTCCCCTTCATCGCCATGATCGCCGGCGCCATCTTCGGCGGCAGCGCCTGGATCTCTACCGGTGCCTACTTCATCGGCCTGGCGGCCATCATCGTCTCCGGCATCATCCTGAAGAAGACGAAGATGTTCGCCGGCGAGCCCGCCCCCTTCGTCATGGAGCTGCCCGCCTACCATTGGCCCACCCTGGGCAATGTGCTGCGCAGCATGTGGGAGCGCGGCTGGTCCTTCATCAAGAAGGCCGGCACCATCATCCTGCTGTCCACCATCGTGATCTGGTTCCTCTCCCGCTTCGGCTGGGTGGACGGCTCCTTCGGCATGCTGGAGGAGGATGAGATCGGCAGCAGCATCCTGGCTGCCGTGGGCAACGCCATCGCCTGGATCTTCGCGCCCCTGGGCTGGGGCACCTGGCAGGCGGCCGTGGCCTCCGTCACCGGCCTGGTGGCCAAGGAGAACATCGTGGCCACCATGGGCACCCTGTACGGCGGCGGCGAGCTGTCCGTCTGGGGTGAGCTGGCCCGCCAGTTCACCTCCGCCTCCGGCATGAGCTTCCTGATCTTCAACCTGCTGTGCGCCCCCTGCTTTGCCGCCATCGGCGCCATCAAGCGGGAGATGAACAACCGCAAGTGGACCTGGTTCGCCATCGGCTACCAGTGCGGCTTTGCCTATCTGGTCGCCCTGTGCGTCTATCAGATGATGAACCTGTTCGCCGGTCAGGCCAACATCATCGGCGTCATCGTGGCCGTGGCCATCATCGCCTGCACCGTATATCTGCTGGTGCGCCCCTACAGGGAGGCCACCACCCTGACCACCAACGTGAAGGTCAAGTGAGACCCATACCCGCCGTATTCCGCCGAAAGGAGTGACACGCCATGCTGCTGTGGCTGCAATCAAACTGGGGCACCGTGCTGGTGGCCGCCCTGCTGGCGGCAACGGTATACGCCATCGTGAAAAAGATCGTGCGCGACAAGCGCGCCGGCCGCCACCTCTGCGGCGGCAGCACCTGCGGCGGAAGCTGCAGCGGCTGCTCCGGCTGCGCCATGCGCGGCCAGTGCGGCAAATCCGCATGATCCCATACCTGTGAGAGAAGGAGGGGTGCCCGCCAAAGCGGGTACCCCTCTCAGTATGTCGGCAACGCCTTGCTGTCAAGGATCCCCTGCCGTTTGAGGGTATCCGTCGGAGCAGGGCAGCCGCCAAACTTTGGCAGTTTTGTCAATAGCAATCGCCCCGGTGACTCCTTATAATGGAACAGAAATCATCTGTCACCTCCGGGAGGGATACGATATGTACGACCAGCACATTCAGGACACGGCGGCCCGTCTGGCGGAGAGCATGGCCGACGCCTCCACCCGCATTTACGGCAAACGGCTGCATCTGCCGGACCGGAAGGCCATCATCGCCATCCTCAACGACCTGCGCAAGCTGTTCTTCCCCGCCTATTTCGGCGACGCCGGCCTGATGGCCCTGGCGCCGGAGGACTACGCCGCGCTGTTGCTGGAGCCCATCGAGACGCTGCTGGCCGGGCAGATCGCCCTGGCCCTGCCGGACGGAGCCGATGCCGCCGCCCTGGCCCGGGAGTTCGTGGAGCAGCTGCCCCAGGTGCACCGGCTGCTGATGACCGACGTGGAGGCCCTGTTCGACGGCGATCCCGCCGCCCAGAACCGGGAGGAGGTCATCTTCTCCTACCCGGGGCTGTACGCCATCTTCGTCTACCGGGTGGCCCACGAGCTGTACCTGCGCCGGGTGCCCATCATTCCCCGCATCATGTCCGAGTACGCCCACAGCCGCACCGGCATCGACATCCACCCCGGCGCCTCCATCGGCGCCTGGTTCTTCATCGACCACGGCACCGGCGTGGTGGTGGGTGAGACCACCGTCATCGGCGATCACGTGAAGCTCTACCAGGGCGTCACGCTGGGCGCTCTGTCGCCCCGGGCCGGTCATGCCAGCCTGCCCGGCAAGCGCCACCCCACCGTAGAGGACAACGTGACCATCTACTCCGGCGCCTCCATCCTGGGCGGCAGCACGGTCATCGGCCACGACTCCGTGGTGGGCGGCAACGCCTTTTTGACCCGCTCCGTCCCCGCCGGGACGCGGGTGGTCATCCAGGCTCCGGAGGCCACCTTCAAAAACCCCAATGACCCGTTTATCTACAATATCTGACAGATCCTGCGCCGCGGTGCGGAGGCCGCCGTCTCCGCGCCGCCTTTTTGTTGTCCTTCGGGCCCGGCGGGGTGGAAAAGGCGCTTGCTTTTTGCCGGGCCGTATGGTACCATGGACGCAGCACAAAACGTCGCCGAAAACCGCATAGCGTTCGGATGATTGGTCCGGGAGAGATTGTGGCTGCCACAACACCGAAGGGGATCGCGAAAACTCTCAGGTAAAAGGGATCGGACTATGACGAAACTCCGGAAAGCGCGGGGCTGCCGCGCACCAAAGGGGCAACCGGGGCGCGGAACGCGCCCGGGGAATCTCTCGGGTGAATGACGGAGGCGCAAAGTCCTTCAGCGGGATTTTGCGCCTCTTTTTGTGTATGTACCGCCCGCGAAAAACTGGAATGAAAGGTTGGAGATCAAACATGAGTGAACTCAAGCGCACCCAGCTTTACCACGCCCATGTGGCTGCCGGCGCCACCATGGTGGACTTCGGTGGATGGGAGATGCCCGTCCAGTACCCCACCGGCATCGTGGCTGAGCACCTGTATACCCGCCACTTCTGTTCCCTGTTCGACGTGTCCCACATGGGCCGCCTGCTGATCGGCGGGCCGGAGCGCGTGGCCTTTTTGCAGCATGTGCTCACCAGCAACGTCAACGCCCTGGACCTGAACACGGCCCAATACTGCATCATCCCAGCCGCCGACGGCAGCGCCGTGGACGACGCCTATCTCTATCGCTACGAGGAGGACCGCTACCTGCTGGTGGTCAACGCTGCCAACACGGAAAAGGACCTGCGCCACTTGGCGGCCATTGCCGCTGGCTTTGACGTGGCCATCACCGACATCACCGCCGACTGGGCCTCCATCGCCGTGCAGGGTCCCAAGAGCAAGGAACTGCTGACCGTGCTCTCCGGCGGCGGCGCCGTCACCGAACCCATGAAGAACTCTCTGAACACGCTGGAGTTCGAGGGTCACCGCGTCCGCGTGGCCAAGACCGGCTACACCGGCGAGCCCCTGGGCTATGAGGTGTTCATCCCCTCCGCCGACGCAGCCTGGCTGTGGGACCGTCTGATCGAACTGGGTGCGAAGCCCGCCGGTCTGGGCGCCCGCGACACGCTGCGCCTGGAGGCCGGCATGCCCCTGTACGGCCACGAGATGGGACTGGACCCCGACGGACAGCCCATGCCCATCTTCGCTGTACCGCTGGCCAAATTCGCCGTCAGCTTCTCCGACAGCAAGGGCGACTATGTGGGCCGCGCCGCGCTGGAACGGCAGAGCGCCGCCTTCCGCCGCATCCAGGACCGGGATTTCTCCGACGTAGCCGCCCTGCCCCGGGTCATCCGGCCCATCACGCTGCTGGACCGTGGCGTCATGCGCGCCGGCATGCCCATCTACCGGAACGATGAGCAGATCGGCTGGGTCACCAGCGGCACCATGGTGCCCTACTACCGAGCCGAGGGCGAGGGGCTGGAGACCGTCATCACCGACGAGGTGGCCAAGCGGGCCATCGGCACCTGCTACATCGCCGCCGACGTGCTGCCGGATGACATCGTGGAGGTGGACATCCGCGGCAAGCGGCTGAAGGCCGTGATCCCTGAGCGCCACATGAGCGTGACCGCACCCCCCTATGCCCGGCCCCTGATCTACGGCACGGAGCTGGCAAAGCGCGAGATCAGCGACGCCGAACGCCCCGTCCGGGCGCTGGAGCTGCTGAAAAAAGCCCAGGAAAATCATATCTGGCGCCAGAAGCAGTGCATCAACCTGATCCCCTCGGAGAACACCCCCAGCCGTGCTGTGCAGCTGCTGTGCTCCTCCGACCCCTCCTGCCGCTACGCCGAGCATAAGAAGGTGATTCCCTTCTACGACAAGGACATCTTCTACTATCAGGGCACCAAGTTCATCGACGAGGTGGAGCAGCTGGCCGTGGATGAGCTGCGCAAATACTTCGGCTGCACTGAGGTGGAGACCCGCGTCGTCAGCGGTCAGATGTCCAATATGGCGGTCTTCTCCGCCCTGATGGACTGGAAAAACCGCCTGGACCGCAAGCACGACCCCAAGCGGCTGGGCTACGTGCTCAACAACCACATCATCAAAGGCGGCCACCTGTCCGCCCAGCCCATGGGTGCCCTCCACGACTATATCGCCGTGGACCCCGTCACCGAGCGCAGCGCCGTGGTGAACTTCCCCGTCTGCCCTGACAACATCTATAAGATCGATGTGGAGGAGACCAAGAAGGTCATCGAGAAGTACCGGCCCGAATTCATCATCTTCGGCAAGAGCATGGTGCTGCACAAGGAGCCTGTGGCCGCCATCCGCCAGTTCGTGGATGAGCAGGGCATCCCCACCACCATCATGTATGACATGGCCCACGTGTTGGGCCTGGTGGGTCCCTACTTCCAGCAGCCCTTCGCCGAGGGTGCCGAGATTGTCACCGGCTCCACCCACAAGACCTTCTTCGGCCCCCAGCGGGGTCTGGTGGCCGTGAATTACCGGGAGGACGAGCTGAAATACGGCCTGTGGGAGACCATCGAGCGCCGGGCCTTCCCCGGCAGCGTGTCCAACCACCACCTGGGCACCCAGTTGGGTCTGCTGATGGCCGCCTATGAGATGAACCACTTCAAGGACGCGTACCAGAAGGCCATCATCGACAACGCAAAGTACTTCGCCAAAGCGTTGAAGGCCCGGGGGCTGAATGTGGCCGGCGATCCCGCCATCGACTACACCGAAACCCACCAGGTCATCGTCTCCGTGGGCTACGCCCAGGGCGCCGAGATTGCCGAGCGGCTGGAGCGCAACAACGTCATCGTCAACTACCAAGCCACCCCCGATGAGGAGGGCTTCACCGCCTCCGGCGCGCTGCGCATGGGCGTCAGCGAGATGACACGCTTTGGTTTCGGGCCGGAGCAGTTCGACAGGCTGGCCGACCTGATGGCCGACTGCATCCTCCACGGTCGCGATGTGGGCGAGGACGTGTCCCGCCTGCGCGCCGGCTTTACCGAGATGCGCTACTGCTTCTCCGATGAGGCGTTTGAGACCGCGCTGGAGCACTTCGCCGGCCGCGTCGGCTTCTGATCCTGAAACACAGACAATCAAGTACATAAAAATATATTTTGGGAGGTAGTATTATGAATTTCCCCGCTGAGCTGCAGTATTCCCAGTCCCATGAGTGGACCCGCACGGAGGATGGCGTGGCCGTCATCGGTATCTCCGACTTTGCCCAGGACGCCCTGGGCGACGTGGTGTTCGTCAACCTGCCCGAGGTGGGCGACGAGGTCACCGCCGGCGAGCCCTTTGGCGACGTGGAGTCCGTCAAGGCCGTCAGCGACCTGGTGAGCCCCGTCAGCGGCACCGTCTGTGCCGTGAACGAGGATCTGCTGGACAGCCCCGAGCTGCTGAACCAGGACCCCTACGGCACCTGGATCATCCAGGTGGAGGACGTCACCGCCACCGAGGAGCTGCTGGATGCCGAGGCCTACGAGGCCCTCTGCGCCACCGAGGGCTGACGGAGGCGTGACATGAGCTACGTACCATCCACACCGGCCCAGCGGCAGGAGATGCTCCGCGCTGTCGGGATGCAGAACTATCGCGACCTGTACCGCGATGTGCCGGAACGCATGCTGCTGGACCGCCCGCTGGACATCCCCGACGGCATGAGCGAGCTGGAGGTCAGCCGGGCCGTCTCTGCTATGGCGGCGGAGAACACCGCGTTCCCTACCGTGCTCCGGGGCGCCGGTGCCTATGACCACTACATCCCCGGCATCGTCAGATCCGTCACCTCCAAGGAGGAGTTCCTCACCGCCTACACCCCCTATCAGGCGGAGATGAGCCAGGGCGTGCTCCAGTCCATCTTTGAGTATCAGACCATGATCTGCGAGCTGACCGGCATGGACGTGTCCAACGCCTCCGTCTACGACGGGGCTACCGCCGCCGCCGAAGCAGCCGCCATGTGCCGGGACCGGAAGCGTCGGGTGACCCTCATCAGCGCCGCCGCCCATCCGGACGTCATCAACACCGTGCGCACCTACTGCTACGGCACCGGCGACGAGCTGCGCATCGTCCCCATGAAGGACGGCCTCACCGACACGGACGCACTGCGGGAAATGCTGACGGAGGACGTGGCCTCCTTCTACCTGCAGCAGCCCAACTTCTTCGGCCAGTTCGAGGACGCCGAGGCCCTCGGCGCCCTGGTCCACGGGGCCGGCGCCATGTACGTGATGGGCTGCAACCCCATCGCCCTGGGCATTATGAAGACCCCTGCCGCCTGCGGCGCCGACGTGGCCGTGGGCGAAGGCCAGCCCCTGGGCATGCCCCTGGGCTACGGCGGCCCGTACCTGGGCTTCATGGCCACCACCGCCAAACATATGCGCAAGCTGCCCGGCCGCATCGTGGGCGAGACCGCCGATCATGACGGCCGCCGGGCCTATGTATTGAGCCTGCAGGCCCGCGAGCAGCACATACGCCGGGAAAAGGCCAGCAGCAACATCTGCTCCAACCAGGCCCTGTGCGCCCTGACCGCCGGCGTGTATCTGGCGGCCATGGGGCCGGAGGGTCTGGCCGAGGCCGCCCGCCAGTCCATGGCCAAGGCCCACTTCCTCTGCCGCGGCCTCACCGCCATCGAGGGCGTGGACCTGGTCTACACTGGTGCATTCTTCCATGAGTTCGTCACCACCCTGCCCCGGCAGGAGGAGGTGCTGGCGGCGCTGGAGCGGGGCGGCATCCTGGGCGGTCTGCCAGTGGACGGCGGCGTGCTGTGGTGCGCCACCGAAAAGGTGAGCCGCGACGAACTTCTGAACGCCGTCCGGATCGTAAAGGAGGTGCTGGCAAAGTGAAGCTGATCTTTGAAAAGAGCGTGCCCGGCCGGCACTGCGACCTGCTGCCCCGCTGCGACGTGGAGACCGTCGAACTGCCGGAAAGCCTGCGCCGCGACGCAGCCCCCGCCCTGCCGGAGCTGAGCGAGGTGGATCTGAGCCGCCACTACACGGAGTTGAACCGGCAGGTCCACGGCGTCAACTGCGGCTTCTACCCTCTGGGCTCCTGCACCATGAAGTACAATCCCCGCATCGATGAGGACATGGCGGCCCTGCCGGGCTTTACCGGCGTACATCCCCTGGCCCCGGCCCGCACCACCGTCGGCTGCCGCCGGGTGCTGGACACTGCCCGGTCCTATCTCTGTGAGATCACCGGCATGGACGACATGACCTTCCAGCCTGCCGCCGGTGCCCACGGCGAGTTCACCGGCGTGCTGCTCATCAAGCAGTACCACGATGCCCGGGGCGACAGGGCGCGCACCAAGATCATCGTGCCCGACTCCGCCCACGGCACCAACCCCGCCACTGCCGCCATGTGCGGCTATCAGGTGGTGAACATCCCCTCCGCCCCCGACGGCTGCGTGGATCTGGCAGCACTGCAGGCGGCTCTGGGTCCCGACACCGCCGGCTTGATGCTGACCAACCCCAACACGGTGGGCATCTTCGATGAGAACATCCTGGAGATCACCCGTCTGGTCCACGAGGCCGGCGGCCTGTGCTACTACGACGGCGCCAATCTGAACGCCGTCATGGGCGTGGTGCGGCCGGGCGACATGGGCTTCGACTGCATCCACCTGAACCTGCACAAGACCTTTGCCACACCCCATGGCGGCGGCGGACCCGGCGCAGGTGCGGTGGGCTGCAAGGACTTCCTCAGGGACTTTCTGCCCCGCTCGGCGCTGATGGACGGTCCCGGCCGCCTGCAGGTGCGGAGCTTCGCCGGCAACTTTCTGGTGGTGGTCAAGGCCCTGGCCTACCTCATGACGCTGGGCCGCCAGGGCGTGCCCGAGGCGGCGCAGAACGCCGTGCTGAACGCCAACTACCTCATGCGGGCCATCCAGGGCACCTTCGAGCCAGCTTTCGACCGCACCTGCATGCACGAGTTTGTGCTGGATCTGAGCGCCTACAAGAAGGACACCGGCGTGTCCGCCCTGGACGTGGCCAAGAGCCTCATCGACCACGGCATGCACCCGCCCACCATGTATTTCCCGCTGATTGTCCACGAGGCGCTGATGCTGGAGCCCACGGAGACGGAGAGCAAGGAGACGCTGGACTGGGCCGCCGAGGTGTTCCGCCAGCTCTATGCGCTGGGCTATCAGGACCCGGCCTATATGCAGGCCGCTCCCCACAACACCCCCATCGGCCGGCCCGACGAAGTGCAGGCGGCACGCCACCCGGTGGTCCGCTGGCAGAAGAGCTGACAGGAGAACGCCATGTACGACTATCAACTGCTGGTCATCGGTGCCGGTCCCGGCGGCTACACCGCTGCCTTGCGGGCGGCAAAGCTGGGTCTGCGCACCGCCGTCGTGGAGCGCCGCGAGGCCGGCGGCACCTGCCTCAACCGGGGCTGTGTACCCACCAAGACGCTGCTCCACACCTCTGAGGTGTACAGCGCCGCCCGGGACGGCGCCCCCATCGGCATCCGCACGGAGGGCATCCGGGTGGATATGGCGGCACTCTTCGCCCGCAAGCGTCAGGTATCCGAAACGCTGTCCGCCGGGGTGGAGAGTCTGCTGAAGGCCGCCAAGGTCCCTCTGCTGCACGGCACGGCCCGCATCACCGCCCCCCACACCGTGGCGGTGACGGACATCGACGGCAGCGAGAGCGTCTATACCGCCCAATCCATTCTGGTGGCCACCGGCTCCGTGCCGGCCCGTCCCCCTATCCCGGGGCTGGATTTGCCCGGCGTCATGACCTCCGACGAGCTGCTGGAGGGCACCGACCACCTGTACCGCTCTGTCGTCATCATCGGCGGCGGTGTCATCGGCGTGGAGTTCGCCGTCTTCTATGCCCAGTTGGGCTGTGAGGTCACCGTCATCGAGGGACTAGATCGCCTGTTGCCCACCATGGACCGGGAACTGGGCCAGAATCTGGCTCTGATCCTGAAGAAGCAGGGCGTCCGCGTCTGCACCGGCGCCATGGTGGATCGGGTGGAGCAGGGACCGGACGGACTCACCGTCCGCTTCACCGCCAAGGGCGCTTCCGACGCTGTCACCGGCGAGGCGGTGCTGTGCGCCATCGGCCGCCGGCCCTGCTGGGACGGGCTGTTCGCCGAGGGCCTGCAGCCGGAGACGGAGGGTCGCTCCCTCCGCGTGAACGAACGGTATGAGACCAGCATCCCCGGTGTGTACGCCATCGGCGACGTGTCGTCAAAGATCCAGTTGGCCCATGTGGCCGCTGCTCAGGGTACCGCCTGCGCGGAGCTGCTGGCCGGCACGGAAAACCACACCGACATGAGCGTGGTGCCCAGCTGCATCTACTGCTGTCCGGAGATCGCCGCGGTGGGCATCACGGAGGCCGAGGCCAAGGCCGCCGCCATCCCGGTGAAGGTGGGCAAATGCGTCATGGGCGGCAATGCCCGCACGCTGATCGCCGATCCCGGCCGCAGCTTCATGAAGGTGGTGGCCCACGCGGAGACCGGGGAGATCCTGGGCGCCCAGCTCATGTGCCTGGGCAGCACCGACATGATCTCCCAGCTCAGCCAGGCCATGGCCAACCACATGACGGTCCGCCAGCTGCTGCTGGCCATGCGGCCCCACCCCACCTTTGAGGAGGCGCTGGCCGACGCGTTGCAGGATCTGGCCGCCAAGCTGGAAAAATAACACATAATAGAAAGAGGCCCGGGGCGATGCCCCGGGCCTCTTTCTATTTATCCTCGCTCTGCCGGTGCCGGCATGGGGATCTGCTCGTAAGAAAAGCCGTTGCCCCGCACCTCCCGGATCTCGCTGATGGTGATGAAGGCTCTCTCGTCGATGTCGTGGATCCACTCCTGAGTCTTGTGGAGCTTGCGGGTGGGGATCACGCACAACAGCGCGTCGCTGTTCTCCCCCAGGTAGCCGGTCTGGATCTTCACCAGCGTCACGCCGGCGTTGGCCCGCCGCAGCAGCATCTGTCGCACCTCCTCCGGCTTTTTGGTGACGATGAAGAACTGCACCTGCCCCTTGCCGCTGAGCAGCACCCGGTTCATGACGAACATCTCGATCAGCAGCGTGATGATGCTGTAGATGACGCTCTGCAAACTGGAGAACAGGAAAGCCACACACAGCACGCCCATGTCGAACACGGTGATCACGGTGGTCACTGGCAGGGAGAACAGCTTGTTGAGGATCACCGCCAACTCGTCGCTGCCGCCGGTGGAGCCGCCGCCCTTGATGACGAAGCCCACCCCCACGCCCACCAGGATGGCGGCGCACACGATGCGGATCATCATGTCCTCGATCTGGGGAGGGGCAATGCGCAGGAGATCGAATACCTTCAGGCACAGCGGATAGATCATGGAGCCCAGCGCCGTGTAGATCAGGAACTGCCGGCCCACAAAGACGGCGCCGGCAATCATCAGCAGCAGGTTGAAGACAAACACCGTCAGCGCCGTGTCGATGCCCAGCATCCGGTACAGAATCAAGGCAAAGCCGGTGGCGCCGCCCACCATCAGGTCGTTGGGGATGTAAAAATACGTCACCGCAAAGGCCACCATGGCGTCGCCCACTACCAGGTACAGCCCGTTGCGCAAAATGCGCGTCCATTTGGGCGGCTTCTTCTGTCTGAACATGGTCCATATCCTCCCTGTCTGCCCCGCTGACGGCGGGTCGTTTCTGATGACACGTCTCTTTTGCCGCTGCATTCGTGATCGTTCGTCTCTTTTGCCGCGCGGAGAAGCCGCCGGAGCACGCTCCGGCGGCCCGTTTCCCGTGCGCAGCGCGGAAAGGCCCCTTTCCCGCCCTCGTCCGGCGGCCAATGCTGGGTGATGCGGTATAAGCGATATGGGTGCAGGCGTACGCGATCGGGGCGTTACGATGCAGCGGGGATTCGAACCCCGTGCCGGCCCGGCGGCACGACCATAGCAAGTGGACTCATTCTCAGCCACAGAGATCGCATTCGCTCCGCGGGACTACCGACTCTCCGCGCCGTTTACAGCTCCGTGGTCCAGTTGGTTTGCTGGATGGTGTTGTCCAGCAGGCGCAGCTGGTGGGACATGGCGTCCACCTGCTTCTGCAGCGCCGGCACGTCCACCGCGCTGTACACCTTGATCTCAGTGCCTCGTGCGCGGTAGGCCGTCTGGCTGGCGTTGCCCAGCAGCTCCCGATAGGCGCCGATTCGGGCGGTCAGGCAGTCGCGGCGGGCCAGCAGCTCCGTCAGCGTTTTACCCTCCACCATGGTGCGGCAGTTGGCCAGGTTGATGCCGGCGATACGCTCCTCCAGCGTGTTCACGCAGCGGTCCAGCTCCGCCAGCAGCTGAGCCGGGTCCTCGGCGGGGCGCTCCCCCTCCTGCACGGTGGCGTTGGCGGACAGGCGGCTGCGCAGGTCTGCGATACGGCGGTTCAGATCCGCCCGCTCCTGCAGTGCTTCGGCCAGTTTCATAGGGATCCCTCCTTGTGGGTCTTGGTCTCTGCCCCATCAGCATAGCACAGTTTTCCCGCCGGCACAAGGGGTCGAAAGCTGCCGCAAACTTTTCCGGGTTCGGGGGTTGACAATTCCATGGCCGTGTGATATTCTAACTTGTGCCAATATCCGCCGGTGTGGTGGAATGGTAGACACGGGAGACTTAAAATCTCCTGCTGGCAGCAGCGTACCGGTTCGAGTCCGGTCACCGGCACCAAACCGGTAAGGAAATATCGCGGAGTAGAGCAGTTGGCAGCTCGTCGGGCTCATAACCCGGAGGTCGGGGGTTCAAGTCCCCCCTCCGCAACCATATCGGGTGGATGTAACGGATTTCAGTTACATCCACCTGTTTTTTTATGCTCTCACTCGATTGTTATCTCGCTTGCGTCCCAATTCAGATGGCCGCTGTTCCACTCATCAATGGCGTCTTGTGCAATCATCTGCGACCAAGTTGCTTTTTTGCAGTTTGTACAGCGGACAAAGTAGTCAGATACAAAGTCTAAAAACAGTTCTCCGGCGCCTCCACACGCACACGGCTTTTTTAACAATCGCTCACAGCCGTATACGTGCAGACAATTCCGAGTCCTAATACCGTGTATCTCGTCGCCGGTCTTGTGCGGAAAGACTTTCATGGTGAAATCATCAAACACCAGAGAAAAAACCCCGTTTTCTTCTGAGACTTCAAGCAAACGCTCGCCACAGAACAGAGTGTGCTCGTATTCGATCCAAAACGGCTCATCGGAACTGCTTTCAGTTCCGTGGACAAATGATTCAAGCCATTCTCCTGGCTTCTCATATTCCTCTAATGAGCCTGTCTTAGCGTCGAGCGACACTCCCTCCGAACTTAACGAGATATAAAAATGTTCTGTTTCAAGTACAATTCTATACCCGTCTGTCACATGGAACACAATGCCGTGATAGCAATCGAAAAATGCGTTTGCGTCTGGTAAATCATCGTATTCTCTTTGCCCCATATAGGCACGAATGACCGGCTCATCGCAGAACATTTCCTTCACATCCTTGTACCGTTTTCTTAATTGTACCATACCCAAAGTCCAAAAAACAGTACAGGTCAATAAGTTTTATGTACCCGGAGCAGGTTTCAGCCTGCCCCGGCTTTTTTATTGCTCCTCTTCAACCGGCTCGCAGTCCTCGTCCACCATCTCACATGCGTTCCCCGTCGGCTCGCAGGAGACGTATTCCACCGCCACGCCCTGCCGCAGATCGGCCTTGTAGTTCGGCGCGGAGAGGCGGGAGGGGATCTCCAGATAGCCCACGAACTTGTAGTAGATCACCATCCGCTGGGTGCGGTTTTTGCCCCGACCCTCCACCTCGTACACGTCGATGTGGTCGATGAGCTCCCGCAGGATCTGGTTGGTCAGCGTCCGCATCTCCATGAACTTCCGGATGGCACGGATGAACTGCTCCCGCTCGCCCTCGCTCTGCTCGATGCGCCGCAGGCGGTCCCGATGGGCCTTGACCTTCTTTTTCAGCCCCTCCCGCTCCTCGGCGTACTCCCGGGACAAGATGGCGTAGTCCTCCTCCATCATCCGGCCGCTGACCTTGTCCTCATAGAGGTTTTTCAGCAGCTTGGGCAGCAGCTCCAGCCGCATCTCCGCGGCGTGGAGCTCGCCCTGCACCGTCCGCTTCTCGGCCTCCATCTGCTTGTTCGACTTTTGGGCCAGCAGCTCGGCAAAGCGATCCTCGTCAGCCGCCAGATAGTCCGCCAGCCGCCGCAGCTCCATTTCCACCACCGTTGCCACCGCGTCGGCGCGGATATAGTGCCGGCTGACGCAGCTGCCGCGATAGTCGCCGGTGTAGTTGGAGCAGCTGAAAAAGTGGATGTCACGGTTGACGGTGTTGGTGTGGTACCACAGCTTCCTGCCGCAGTCAGCACAGCGCAGGAGGTCGCAGAAGATGCTCTTGGGGCCGTTGATCTCCTTGGGCTTCCGGGGCTTTGTGGTGGCCAGCAGTTGCTGCACCTTCTCAAAGGTGGCCCGGTCGATGATGGCCTCATGGCGGTCCGGGAAGACCAGCCAGTCCTCCTTGGGGTTGTCGATGCGCTTGTGATTCTTGAAGGACTTGGTGCTGGTCTTGAAGTTGA
>SVKQ01000021.1 GCA_015068325.1 Oscillospiraceae bacterium
GCAGCCCATGCTGCCCTTCCTGAAGGAGATCGCCACCAAGGGCGTGGTCCAGGCGCTGAAGGACAACAAGTATCTGCGCACCGGCCTGACCACCTACAACGGCCTGCTGACCCTGAAGGAGACCGGTCTGAAGCAGAACCGCCCCTTCGTCTCTCCCGAGGAAGCCCTCGGTATGTGATCCCCCGTACATGGCCGATCCAGTTTCCGCCAGCCATGTGCAGACATCTCTTACACGGAACAAGCACCACCCGCTCAGCGGGTGGTGCTTGTACTTTTTATGCAGGATGGCAGTGCTGCGGGTCTCTGCTCTTACCGCTGCACACGGCCCGATGCGTTTCCGGCCGCCAGCAGCTCAACCTCCTCCACACTGACCAGATTGATGTCATGTTCAATGGTGTGCTTCAGGCAGGATGCCGCTGCCGCAAAATTGATGGTGTCCTGGGGTGCCTTTTTCTGCAGCAGACTGTAGATCAGGCCGGCCCCAAAGCTGTCTCCGCCGCCCACACGGTCCACGATATGCACATGGTATGTGGGGGAGAAATAGGCCCTGCCCTCACAGTAAAGCATGCCGCCCCAGTTGTTGTCGCTGGCGGAGAGAGACTCCCGCAGCGTAATGGCCACCATCCGGAAGCCGAATCTCTGTGTCAGCTGCTGTGCCACAGAGACATAGCCCTGCCGGTTCAGTTCACCCTTCTCCACATTCGAGTGCTCCGCCTCGATGCCGAACACATCCTTGGCGTCCTCCTCGTTGGAGATGCAGATGTCCACATAGGGCATCAGCCGTTCCATCACCTTTGAGGCCTCCGCGCGGCTCCAGAGCTTCTTGCGGTAATTCAGATCGCAGGACACAGTCAGTCCCAAGCGCTTCGCCGCCTGGCAGGCCTCCAGACAAATCTCCGGCAGCTGGCCGCCCAGCGCCGGCGTGATGCCGGTGAAGTGGAACCAGTCGGCACCATGGAAGATCTCCTCCCAGTCGAAATCCGACCGGTCCGCCAGGGCGATGGCAGATCGTGCCCGGTCATAGATCACCTTGGACGGACGCTGCGAGGCACCCTTCTCTGTGTAGTAAAGGCCCAGCCGGTCGCCGCCGCGGACCATATGCCGCACATCGACGCCGTACTGCCGCATGGCGTTGACCGCGCACTGCCCCACCTCATGGGCGGGCACCTTGGTCACATAGGCTGTGTCGATGCCGAAGTTGGCCAGTGACGCCGCCACGTTGGCCTCGCCGCCGGCAAAGGAGGTCTCCAGCCGAGACGCCTGCACCAGGCGGAAATATCCCTCCGGATTCAGCCGTAGCATAATCTCGCCGAAGGTCACTACCCGTTTTGCCATCGATTCATCCTCCTATCGCCGCCACGTATTCCGCGGCCAGCGCCGCGATCTCTTCGAACCGCCCCTCTGCCACCAGCTTCTTGCTGCACAGATTGCCGCCGACGCCGACGCCCACCATGCCCGCATCCAAAAAGCTCTTGATGTTGGACACATTTACGCCGCCGGTGGCCATCAGCTTCACATGGTTGATGGGTGCCCGGATAGCCTTGATATAATCAAGCCCAAGGACACCGCTGGGGAACAGCTTCACGATATCCGCGCCCCATTTGTCCGCGTTCATGATCTCCGTGGGCGTCATGGCGCCGGGGACCGATACCAACTCCAGTTCTCTGGTCCGGGCGATAACGGACTGATCGGTATTCGGAGAGATGATAAAGGCGGCGCCTGCTGCGGCGGCAACCTCCGCCATCTCCGGCGAGGTCACCGTGCCGGCGCCGAAGATCATCCGGTCGCCCAAACGCTCGTTCAGCAGACGCAGCGTCCCCGCCGTATCCTCTGCCGCCCGGGCGCTGCTCTGGTCAAAAGTGACCTCCAGCATATCCACTCCGCCCCGGTACAGAGCTTCCGCCAGGGACAGGCACTCCTGCGCATAGATGCCTCTGGCGATGGCCACGATCTTTCGATCCAGCATATGCCGCAGTACAGTTCCTCTTTCTTTCATATTGATTCCTCCCAATTGGAAGCAACTGGAGTGAAGAAATCTGTAAAAATCTCCTCACCCCAGTCGTCACATCAGATCATGCGCCTATGGTACGCGCACACGCCCTTACACCGCGGCAAAGGCAGAGATCTCAAACAGATAACCCTTGGCCACAGGGCTGGCTACCAGCGAGTAGCGGGCCGGGCCCACGGGCATGTCACTGAAATACTTGTCGTAAACCTTGTTCATCACCTTGATGTCCTCCATGTTGGCGATGAAGCACTGGCACGCCAGGACCTTGTCCAGGCTGCTGCCGGCGGCCTCCAGCACGCTCTTCAGGTTGAGGATGGCCTGCTCCACCTGGGCCTCCATGCCGCCTTCAACCAGCTTCTCATCAGCCGTCTCGCCCACCTGTCCGGCCACGAACAGCAGGTCGCCGTATCTGACAGCCTGGGATACGTTGTGGTTGGGCTTGGCCACCAGCGGGGTGTAGATCTTCTCAATTTTCTTCTCGGACATGTCTATTCTCCTTTCAAATCGATGCACTCAGTGCATTTATTTGTTCTGCTCTTCCGCGGGGATCAGGATCTCCACCGTGCCCTTGTCTCCGTCCAGACGGACATAGTCGCCGTCGTGGATCAGCTGGCAGGGATCGCAGCCCTCCGGGAAATCCGCCACGCAGGGCCGCTGGGTGGCCAGGATCGCCGTGCCGCATTTGGAGTCCATCTTGGTGAACACAAAGCCGACGGGCCCTACGCCGTTGCGCTGACAATCGTCAAAATAGTCCGACCAGGCGATGGAGCCGCGGGAGCAGGGCACCACCAGTACCTTGCCCTTGATGCTCTCGCCCTGATGGATGTGGCCGCTCTCGATGATCTCACCGGTCCGTGCGTCCAGGCCGTTCCAGCCCAGAATGCTGTTGGGGCAAACGAGGGCGTAGCCCTCCACCGCGGGGCCCTTCGCCGGCCTCGCCTGCAAAACCAAACCCTTACGCATGGCGCTTCACCTCCCAATAGCCTTTCACAGCCGCATCGCAGACCTCTTCATCCGTGCCGTAGTACAGGGGCACCGTCTGCTCAGACTTGCTGCTGATCGTCAGTTTGCCGGCCGACAGGCCGATGCCTACGGCGCCTCTGGCCACGTTGATGGTGCGCAGGATGCAACCGCTGGTCAGCACCTTGGCGCCGGTCCTCTCCAGCCGGTCGATGATACCGGACTGCTTGGCCATGGCGTACTGGGCAATGTTGGTGAACAGGCAGAAGCGGACGCCCTCCTTCACCTTCTTGCCCTCCATATAGCGGGCGATGCGGGCCAGTTCTTCGGCCGACATGTTGGGGCAGCCCAGCTGCAGGAAGTCCACCGGACCGCTGACGGGATGGCACATATCGTCGATATGGGCGTTGATGATGTCATCGGTGATGGTGAATTCGCCCTGTGGCTCATGGCCGCCCATGGCCATCTCATAGGTCTGCGCCTCGGGAGACACGCCTACGATCAGGCACATTTCACAGCCGCTGGCCACGGCCAGCGCCGTGAAGAAGGTCTTCAGCTTGACCAGATCCGGCGTTGGGAAGTCGCCGGTGACCACCGGGATGGCGTTGGGGACCAGCCGCTCGCCGATGGCGAATCCCAGCATATCCCACTGCTGCTTGGTATCCAGATGGCAGTCGATGTGGAACACATGGGTGCCGTGGCGGTTTTCGGGCAGATGCAGGCCCCACTTGGGTGTTCTGCCGCAGATGGCGGCGCAGAAGGTAGTGATGCCGCCGCCGCCGTTGCACTTGGCACCCAGCACCGAGTTGCAGTAGAGCACATTGGAGCTCTCCGTGGTGACCACATACTCGCCCATGGTGGGCAGCCAGCCCGCCAGATAAGGCGCGCAGGTACTGCCGATCACCACACCGTGGTCGGCCGCCGCCTTCAGGATCTCCATGTTGTTGTCATAAAAGGACTTGGGCTGCTGCGTCCACTCCCAGCCGAAGGTGTCGGTGCAGTGCACGTCGTCAATGACATACGTGTCGGTACAGAACTGGTGGAATTCCTTCGGATCCAGTCCGGTGCACTTGTGCTTCGTCTGATAGTCGTCGTAGCCCTTTGCCAGCGTCTCCGGCCGATCCAGCACGCCGTCCGGGAAGTCCGCCGGCGAAGCGGTAGAGCCGCAGCACAGGTGGGCCTTGGTGATAGGCACCAGCTCTTCTGCGCCGAGGATCTCCGCCAGCTCAACGATCTTGCTCAGGGCAATGCGCTTTGCCTCGCCCCGCTCACCGTTCAGCATCCGCTGTTCTTCTTCCGTCAGTCTCACTCTCATATGCATTCCCACTCTCTTTCACAGCTTTTCTTCCGCCGCTTTTTCCGGGCGGAGTTGGCGGCTTATGTCAGACGTATATAAGAACGCGTCCCGCAATTTGCCTGACTCAAGGATACAAAAGTTCGCAGGAAAAGTCAAGGGGCTTTACGGCCCACAGGCGGCAAGTGCACTGCCGCCGCTCTCCGGATGGTTGGGAATACAAAGTTTTTTCTTGTTTTCCCCGCGGCTATGTCCTATAATAGATTTATACTTTGACGCATATCCAGGTTTCTTATAGCCGTGTCGGTACCGACAGGCAGATGCAACAGGAGGTAACGAGTCATGCAGATGCACCGCTCCACACAACGGGTCATCGATATATTAGACCTGTTGGCTTATCACGAACGGGCAGACGGCCTCTCCCTGACGGATATCGCCGGTCGGTTGGACGCGCCAAAAAGCAGCCTCTTCCCGATCCTGCGCACGCTGGCAGGCGCAGGCTATCTCCGCTATGATGCGACCACCTCAAAATACACGATCGGGCGCCGCCTGTTCGAGGTCGGCAACAGCTTTGTGGCGAAGGACAATTTCTATCAACAGGCTCTGGTCATCATGCAGGGTATCGTCGACCAGTGCTCTGAGACCTGCCATATGGCGAATCTGTACGGTTCTGAGGTCCAATATATGCTGAAGATCGATTCACCGGAGACGATCCGCATGACCTCTGCGCCTGGAAAACGCCTCCCCGCCAACTGTACGGCTCTGGGCAAGGCGCTGTTGAGCGAGGCGTCCTGTGCAGAGCTGCAGGCACTGTTCAGCGGCGGTTTGCCCCGTATGACGGATAAAACCATCACGGATATGGGGGAACTGTACCGCCAGCTGCAGGGAGTCCGCAAAACCGGCCTCGCCTATGAGCAGGAGGAGAACTACAGCATGATCCAGTGCATCGCCACGCCGATCATGAAGGGCGGAAAGCCTGTGGTAGCCCTGAGCGTCTCCATGCCTACCTTCCGCGCCGCGCCTGAAAAGCAGGCTCTGATAGAGCAGCTCCTGCTCAGCGCCAAAAAGCAGATGGAGCTCATTTTGTAACAGCCGGATCTCACCAACCGTCGACCTCCCGCAGCAGATACACAAATCCCCGTATGCCCGACAGAATCCCTGCCGGGCATCAAAGTTTCTCTTGACATTTACATGTGCCGGTGCTACATTGCAGGTAGAGATTACGAACGCATATAGGCATGCGTTCGTAATCGGGAACAATCACTTTTTTGCAAAGGAGTATGCTGTTATGATTATTGGTATCCCCCGTGAGTTGAAGGACCATGAGACCCGCGTCGGCGGCGGTCTGATCCCCCGCAATGTTGCCACTCTCGTTTCGCAGGGCCACACCGTTTATTTCCAAAAGGGCCTTATGGAGGCTGCCGGCATATCTGACCAGGAGTATCTGGATGCCGGCGCTCTTCGTGTCGACACCATGGAAGAGATCTATGAGAAGTGCGACTTCGTCAACAAATTCAAGGATATGACCGACGGCGACATGAAGATGCCCTTCAAAAAGGGTCAGATCATCATGACCGCTTTCCATATGGCGGAGGGCACCGCAAAGCCGGAGCAGGTGAAGATCCTGGCCGATGCGGGCGTGACCTGCATCTCTGTGGAGACCTCCCGCTATCCCGACGGTACCCGTGCCATGACCCGTCCCATGGGCGAGATCGCGGGCCGCACCGCCCCTCTGCTGGGCGGCCAGTATCTGCAGCGCCAGTACGGCGGCAGCGGTGTGTCCATCGTGCCGGTCACCGGTGCGCGCCGCGCCCGCGTCTGCATCCTGGGCGGCGGCCACGCCGGCATGTGTGCCGCACAGACGGCTGAGGGCCTGGGTGCCGAGGTCGTGGTGTTCGATGTCAGCATCCAGCGCCTGGAGTATCTGCGCACGGTGCTGAAGAACACCTCTCTGCGCTTTATGAGCAAGGACGCCTTCGCCGAGGAAGTGGCCAAGGCAGATATGCTCATCAACTGCATCTATGCTTATCCCGGCATGGCCGTCCCCATCGTCACCCGCGAGATGGTGCGCAGCATGCGCAAGGGCTCCGTCATCGTCGACCTGGAGGGCGAGGGCATCATCGAGACCGCCAACTACACCACCATCAGTGACCCCTACTTCATTGAAGAGGGCATCGTCCATGTTGGCGTCACCAACATCCCCGCCATGGTGCCCGCCTCGGCCAACGAGAGCTATGCGGCCTATGTGTTCCCCGTGGTGCAGGACATTGCTACCTACGGCATCAAGGAGGCGTGCAAGCGCAATCCCGTTCTGAAGAGCTGTGTCATCATGGTCAATGGTCAGGTCACCCAGCACGAGGTGGCCAGCAGCCAGCACCGGGAGTACATTCCTCTGGATCCCGACACAATGTTCTGATCTCTCTTCTCGCTCTTTGACCATCGACCGGCGGAGATATCTGTCCGCCGGCCGATGTCAGTTCTTCTCCATACGGCAAAGCCCCCTGCTGAAACAGCGGGGGGCTTTGTCGTATTTAACCATTTGAAATAAGGCTTGTGGTTCTGCGCGGCATAAAACGGCCAGAGAGCCATATGGCGCCATATTCCGCCTCGTGCTCTCCCGTTTATGACTGTTGCTGCCCTGCAGTATTCGACTCCGCCCGGGGTTCCACCGGCTGCGCCGGCGCCCGGTTCACCAAATAGACGCCGGTCAGTGCCATGACCGTGCCGATGCCTTGAACGATGGTGAAGGGATCCCTCATGATAAACACGCCGCTCAGCACAGAGATGATGGTGGTCAGCGCAGCAAAGGTGCAGGTGCGGGTAGATCCTAGGATGGAGATAGACCGGTTGGAGAGGAAGAAGGCCGTGCAGCTGCACCCGATGCCCAGATAGGCGGCGGACAGCAGGAAATCGGGATTTACAAAGGGCATTGTCAGGTAAGTGCCGATAGACCCATTGATGCCGTTTTCAATAAACGCGCCGATGGTAAAGATCACCGCACCGGTAAGGCACATGGCATACGTCCGCTCAAATACGCTGAAATGCGGCGCGGCCTTGCGGGAGACGATATAGTAGGACGAGTTGCTTGCCACTGCGCAAAAAAGCAAGAGGTATCCCACCAGGCTGAAGGTGGGGCTCATACCTTTCACCAGCGCGATCGTCAATATACCGGCCGTTGCCAATAAGACACCCAGGATCTGTGCCCGTCTGGGCGGTTCTTTCAGAAAGAGGTAGCTGAAAGCCATGGTAATAATCGGTGTGCAGGCAATGATGGTGCTGCTCTCACTGACGGAGACGAAGCGGACGCCGAAAGTCTCGAAAACAAAGTAGGATACCGGCTGAAAGAGCGCCAGCAGCATCAGCCAGCGGAGAGGCTTTCCCCTGAAATCCACCTTAAAGATTCCCAGCAGCAGGCAGATCGTCATAGCCAGCGCGCCCAATGTAAAGCGCCAGGACAGCAGTGTAAATGTAGACACCGTTCCTATGATACGCTTGGTAAACATATAGCTCAAGCCAAACAACAGCGAACTGCAGCAGGAACCCAGAATTGCGCTGATCTCACGCCAGGACTTTTTCTGCATAAATATCGCCCCTCTTTGCAAGTTTGGTAAATCCAGGTACGATTATACTATCATCTCCCCAAAACGCAAACGGGAAAACAAATCCTACAGATAAGTTTTCCGTATGGCTGTACCCTTCTCAGACGCCGCCGGGCCCGCCTGTTTGCATTGTCTCTTCACCTGTGTTACAATAAAAGAGACAACATTCTGGCCGGAGAAAGGAGCTGCACCATGATGTACTGTGAAAAATGCCGGGTCCTCGTCTCGGACGGCGTGTGTCCCATATGTTCCGACAGCACCCTGCGGGTTCCGCTGGCCGACGACTTCTGCTTTCTGGCGGAAAAGGAGGCCCTTTGGAGTGCCCTGCTGGCCGATGTTCTGACACAGAATGAAATACCCTTCGTCCAGGAGAACGTGCTGGGCGCCGGCTTTGCGCTGAAAGTGGGTCCCATGTGGGAGAGGGTCCGGTTTTACGTACCGTATGGCCGGCTGGAGGAGGCCCGCGGCCTGGTGGATGAACTATTTTCCGGTGAAATACCGGCGGAATGACCGACACCTTTGGCCTTGCATATCACAAAAAAACGCCCCCCCCCCCCGAAAGAGACACTTCGTAAGGAAGTACATTCCTTCCGCTTTGCACGCAGGAGGATCGACTGCGCGGCTCAGTGAAATCCCCCTTGCACACGTCATGGCTTTGTGCAAGGGGGATTATTTCTGCCTTTCTATTATCTTTGATCCCACAAAATATTTCCGTTCAGGTCTTGTATCTGTATAAATCCCTCCACTCCGGAATCGTCGCTATTGCCGCACACAAGTCTTTGATCCACGATCTTGAATCCGCTCTTTGTCAGGATCTCAATCCGGAACGTCAGATCTCCTTCCAACGGCAGGCCCTTCTCCAGCGTGATTTCTTCCTCTCCCACGGTTTTCTCTGTGATATCCAATGTCTTGATATCCCGACCGCCTGTCATATAAGTAAGCGACACGGATTCAATGTCATTCGGATGATCTGCCCAGACGGTATATGCTCCCTCACATTTCAACCTCCCCAGCATCGAGCGTGAAGAGATTTGGGGCGTCATACCCGGTAGCGGCAAACACTCCTGAAAAATCCACTCCGGGAAGACATCATAGACCGGTTCCAAAATGGTCTTCCCGTCATCGCTGATAGAAAGCGTGGGCTCTGTACAGGGTGCAAAGAGGTCGCCTGTAAAATACGCTCCGTAAACTCCCGGAGAGATTTCCTCAAACCGTATGCTCTGTCCACTGAAGCGCAGCGTCACAGCCGTGTCCTCCGAGTATTCCTCCAGTGTGACGGTCATATGGATTTTCCCTGTCCTGGCGGCGGAATCGGGATCCGAAACCTCAAGGGATACAGACAAGACCCGCTTGTCGCTCTGTTCTACAAGATCCCTCAGCCTGTACAGCTCATGCTCAGCGAATTGCAGGTTGCTGATGCTGTGCTGCAAGTCAATCACTTTTCCATGCAATGCGCTGATGCTCAGCAGAGCGATTACCACGACAACCATCAGAACCACTTTATAGACGCCGTTTACGGTTGCTTCAGGCGTGGGAATGGGGCTGTGCCTGTCTCGGAGCTCTCCCTTTGCAATCTTGTTGATTCGCCTGTTGTATACCAGGAATCCAATCACCGTCACAGTAATTCCTACGACCAAAATGATGATTAAAGCGTATCCTATAATTGTCATTTTGCTGTCCCCCTTATCAAATGTTGAAAAACCTGCGAAAGTCGTTATAGTAGCTTCTTGTCACGTCAACCAGCGTGCCCTCTGTCATAGTAAGAGTATATTTCATAGACAGTGTGGGGCGGATCTTCTTTACGTGCCGCTTGGAAATGATGACCGATTTGCTGACACGGAGAAACTCCTTCGGATCCAAAAGGCGCTCCAACTGATACATTCGGTCTTGGGCCCAATAGGTTTCCCGGGTGGTATGCACCTCTATATCCTTCCTGAATGACTCGATAAACACCACTTCGTTTACCGCTATATTCAACCGTTCCTTCCTTTCATTGCGCACCGAAAGAAACTCGGGGAAACCGTAAAACTCGGTGATGAGATATTCAGAATCATCGCTGATCTCAACACCATGAGACTCCAGATACTCCCTCACGGCATCTTGTTTTTCACGGGAAACGGATATTCGTATCTTCATTCGTTCACCGCCTTTCTGATTGCAGTATAGCAAAGTATTCTGGAATAGCAATGCTTTGGGAATAAGATGCACTGATTTGCAGAACAAGTTGCGACGCTCTCTGAAAAAGCTGAACGAAGCCTCCGCAAACCTCAGCGGACACAGTCGAAAAGCCCTTTATACGCATCTTCTATGGATTGTCACATTTGCAGAAAAAACTATCATTGTCCATAAGTATAGTGGGCATCGGATTTTGCCCCACAAAATCCGTAACAGTCAGACAAAATCGGCGTGACCATTGTGGTCACGCCGATTTCATATCCTTTTGAGCCGGTAATTGCCGCCTCAAAGCAACTTCCTTATGAAGTGTTTTGAGGTGCTACTTTTTCTGCTTCTCAAAAGCGTGAGGCTTCCTGTCCATCGCCGCCTTCCCACTCTCCGCTCACTTCCACAGCGAGCACAGCAGGTCCGTGTAGGCGCTGGGATCCTCGATGGGCAGCCCTGCGATCAGCAGCGCCTGGTGATAGAGCACCTCTGCGTATTTCTTCGCCCGCTCCGGATCAATGATGCGAGTGGTCTCAAAGGTGACAAAGGCCGGGTGATCCACGTTGATCTCCAGGATGCGCTTGGCCTTCATCCCCAGCTCCGGCTGCACGGCGGTGAAATACTTCTCCATTTCAAAGGTGATACCTTGTCCGCTGGAGAGGCACACCGGGTGGCTCTTCAGGCGGGTGGAGGCCTTCACTTCTGTGACCCGGTCGCCCAGAGCAGCCTTGATGAAATCGAATCCCTCCTTGTAAGCCTCCGACTCGTCCTTTTTCTCCCCCTCATCCGGCAGATCCAGCTCCCCATCCACCACAGAGCGGAAGGGCTTGCCCTGATAGTCCCGAAACAGGTCTGCGATAAACTCGTCGGTACGCTCGGTGAAGTAGAGGATCTCCATGTCATGATCCTTCACCAACTCCGTCTGAGGCAGGCTGTCGATGGCGGAGACGCTGTCGCCGGGGGCAAAGTAGATGTACTTCTGCCCCTCCTTCATGCGGCCTGCATATTCGGCCAGCGTCACCTGCTTTTTCTCCGTGGAGGAGTAGAACAGCAGCAGATCCTGCAGCTTATCCTTCTTGGCGCCGTAGTTCTCCATGGCGCACAACTTCAGCTGGCGGCCAAAGCTGCGGAAGAATTTCTCATATGCCTCCCGCTCGTCCTTCAGCATTCGCTCCAGCTCGCCGCGGATCTTCTTCTCCAGGTTGCCGGCAATGATCTTCAGCTGCCGGTCATGCTGCAGCAGCTCACGGCTGATGTTCAGACTCAGATCCGGCGACTCCACCACACCGCGGACGAAGTTGAACTCATCCGGCAGCAGATCGGCGCACTTGTCCATAATCATCACGCCGGCGCTGTAGAGCTGCAGTCCCGGCTGGAACTCATCGGTGCCGTAGAGTCCCGAGGCCTTGGAGGGAATGAACAACAGCGCTTTGTAGGTGACGGCGCCCTCCGCCGCCACGGTGATCACCGATTGGGGCGGTGCCAACTCGCCGAAGCGCTCCTGATAGAACTTGTCGTACTCCTCTTTCGTCACCTCGCTCTTCTTCCTCTGCCACAAAGGCACCATGGAGTTGAGCGTTTCATACTCGAAGACCTCCTCGTACTCCGGCTTGTCGTCAGGGGTATCCTCCTTCTTCACAGGGTGGGGCATCAGCATGCGGATGGGAAAACGGATATAGTCGCTGTACTTCTTCACCAGCTTGTAGAGGGGATACTCCCGCAGATACTGGCTGTACTCGTCCTGCTCCTCTCCGTCCGGCTTGAGGTGCATGATGACGTCGGTGCCCACGCCCGAGCGCTCGCAAGGCTCGATGGTATAGCCGTCGGCACCGTCAGACTCCCAGCGCCAGGCCTGTTCCTCGCCGTATTTTTTCGTCACCACCGCCACATGGTCAGCCACCATGAAGGCGGAGTAGAAGCCCACACCGAACTGGCCGATTATGTCTGTGTCCCCCGTCTCGGCGGCCTCATCCAGCTCCCGGCGGAACTGGAGGGAGCCACTGGCCGCGATGACGCCCAGGTTGTTCTCCAGTTCCTCGTCGCTCATGCCAATGCCGTTGTCGCTGACGGTGAGCGTGCGGTTCTCTTTGTCGATGGTCAGCGTGATGGCGAAATCATCCCGGTTGAGCCCCACCTTCTCATCGGTCAGGCTGCGGTAGCACAGCTTGTCGATGGCGTCGGAGGCATTGGAGATGATCTCCCGCAGAAATATCTCTTTGTGCGTATAGATGGAGTTGATCATCATGTCCAGCAGCCGCTTGGACTCCGCCTTGAATTCCCTTTTTTCCATGGTACTCGTCGTCTCCTCGGTGTGCAAAATCGGCAGCCGCCGCCATGAGGCTGCGGCTGTTCTTGTCAGTTTCTATTGTAGTCCTTTCCCCCGCTGCCGTCAAGGGGGCCGTATGTCAGAACAGCGCCCGTCTTTGCACAGAAAAGAGCAACCGCCAACTGGCGGCTGCTCCCGTATTGCGGTGCTCGGACAGGAATCACTTGTAGTCGTAGAAGCCCTTGCCGGCGTTGACACCAGTCTCACCACGGTCGATCTTCTCCTTCAGCAGCTTGCCGATCAGGTTGCTGACGGAGCCCTCCACCTGGGCGTCGGGCTTCATCTGGTTGATGTTATAGGCGGTCTCCAGCCCCACGATATCCAGGATCTTGAAGGGGCCGGCAGGAGCGCCGGTAGCCAGCTGCCAGGTACGGTCGATGGTCTCGTGATCCGCCACGCCGGTGGCCAGCAGGCCCTGGGCGGCGCTGAGGAACGGCACCAACATGGAGTTGAGGATATAGCCGGGCTGCTCCTTGTGCAGCTGCAGGGGGATCATGTTGATCTCATCGGCAAACTTGACCACCTCATTGTAGATCTCGGGATCGGTGCCGGGATGACCCATGACCTCAGCGGTGTTGTTCTTCCAAATGGTGTTGGCAAAGTGCAGTGCCAGATACCGCTCCGGGCAGCCGGTGTAGGGCGCAAAGGTGCTGGGGAGCATAGTGGAGGAGTTGGTCAGCAGAACGGTTTTCTCATCCAGCAGATCCTTCATGGCGGTGTAAACGCCGATCTTGGCCTGAGGATCCTCAGACATGGACTCGATTACCACGTCGGCGCCGGCAAGGGCCTTGCCCATGTCCAGCTCAATATGCACATTCTCGGCAAAACGTTTCTTCGCCTGCTCCGCCAACGCGTCGATCTGCTCAGCAGTAATGCCGTCCCACGTCCGGATCAAGCCCTTGGGATAGAGAAGCTTTCCCATGGGATTGCCGATGAGTGCCTTGGCCGCCAGGAGATCCTGCAGCATCAGCTGAGAATATCGCTGGATCTTGGGCTGGGTACGGCCGATCGAACTCTCAGACCGCAGCCAGAAAGTCACATCCTTGCCCGTATAGGCGCACATGAGTCCGATCTGAGTACCCAAGACGCCGCCGCCTGCCACAACTACCTTGTTCAATTGCATAGATCTACATCCTTTCGTGTAATGGGTCGTTATTAATTTAACACAGTTTTACATAGATTTCCATTGTATATTCTGCTGAAAAGAGAAGTCGGAAATTATATACTTTGCACACTCAGGCATACATGGTGCCGGGCCAGTGGTTCTTGCCGCACAGTATGCCTGTTCCCCCACCCATGCAATAAGACGGGGGCTGCATACAGCGACCCCCGTCCCGTAAACGTTCAAAGTGTTATCTTTTTTTACCCAGCAGGAATCCGATCAGCGATGCAGCCATCAGCAGTCCAGACACCACCGCGCCGATCAGCAGCAGCGTCTGCCGATTGTCCCGTGTAAAGGTTTTTACCTTGCCCGCCACGGTTTTCACGGCGGTGCTGCCCGTGTTGGAAGCAAAGGCCACCACATGTCCTGCCGCCCGGCCCAAAAAGCTGCCGGCAGCATCTGCGCTGTCCTTCAACAACTGCAGTGCCGTGGTCAGGACCCGCCTGCCGGTTTCCACCAGCGTATCCTTCAGTTCCTCCATCGTTACTCCTCCTTCTCGCCGCCCACGTCATACGCCTTGGACAGCGGATCGCGCCGGGGCATTTTGTCGTAGTGCTTCACCAAAAACGGCTCTACCCCGTAGAACAGGGCCTTGCCGTCCAGATCAAAGAAGAACACGGCAAACAGCGCCGCATAGATGCCGCCGCAGATCAGCAGCAGTTTGAAAAGGAATTTACACACCTTACGCATCGTATCCTGTCCTCCTTACCAGCTCTCGGAATCGTCAAAGTCCAGCAGGGACGGATCCAGCGGCTCCTCCTGCATGACAGTAGTCATATAGTCGTTGATGATGCGCCGGATCTCCGCCCGGGAGACGGTGCGCTTGTCGGGCAGCGCATGGGGCATCCAGATGGCGTGGATATTGCGGGCGCGGAACTCATCCTCAAAGAGACCCACCACGCCCTGCATGCCCTTGCACTGCAGTTGGTCATACATCATAACCATGTCGCAGTGGAAACGCTCCATGTTCTCCCACAGCTCGAAAATGTGGTGCATACCGCCCACGGCCATGCGGCGCATGGGCGCCCACTCGTGGTAGCGGGCCATATCCAGCAACGTATCATCCAGGTCGTCGGTGCGGATGGTCATGTCGAACATCAGCGAGTCCATGTTGATCACACAGTTGAGGCCCCAGCAGTTGTAGGCCCAGGTGCACCAATGGGAGTAGTACAGCGGCGCGCAGGACCAAGCGATGACCCGGTGGCGGGTCTTGGGGAAGGTCTCGATCTTCTCGGCCACGCACTTCTCCATGATCCGGCGCACCTTTTTGTCGGTGTCGTGCCAGATGGGGTGGTCGCCGTACTGGGTCTGGTAGATTCGGTACAGGGCCTGGGCCACGCCGTTGATGGGATAATAGGGTGTGTTGGCATCCACATCCCACTTCTCCCACTCGAAGCGCTGCAGCTTGTTTTGGCTCTCCAGCTTCTCCCTCAGCAACTTCAGGTTGGGCGCCACGCCGGTCTGCTCCTCCACGAATTTCCACAGCTCCCGGATCTCGTTGGCGCAATGCTCCTGCACCAGCGGATCGTCAAACTGCATGGGCTGGGGCATGGCGAACAAGGGCACGTCCATGAACCAGTCCTGCACCGCCGTGCTGGCCACGGAACCGTCGCAGGCCTCGTTTGTGGTCACCATGAAAGGCGCATAGTCGGGCATGTCATCCAATACGAAGAGGCCCGCCTCCGCCTGACACATGGGACAAGGATCACCCGGCAGACCGATAGACTGCACCGCGTCGATATAGTTGAGCACCGTGTGGTTATTGACGTGGCATGTGACGAAATAGGGGATCATCTCCATGGGAATGTGCTTGAACCGGTCGGCCCAGGGATAGAACACGCCGCCCCAGACCGTCTCTTTGTGGGCGATGGCGTGGTACCAAGCATCGTTGTGCTCTCCACCGCGCAGGTTGCCGTCGGCCTTGAACATATCCATAAACTGGTTGATGCTCACATTCACCATGGCCCGGTAGTGCCAGGCGGAGGCACGCAGCGCCTCACCCCGCATGCCCTCCAGGCCGCGGTCAAACCAGTGAAGCACCGGCAGATATGTCTGGCCCATCCAGCGGTAGCGCCACAGCCCCCTGGCAAATGTCACCGGCCCGCCGAAGCGCATGATGTCCATCACCATGTGGGCGTAGTTATAGAGCCAGATGTTGTGGAAATAATAGAAGGTGTCCTTGACGCCGCGCCATTCCCGGTGCTTATAGAGGCCGGTCTTGGACTGATACAGGTCGCCCAGCCGCTGCTCACCGTGGGGCTTGCCGTACCAGAAATCCTTCGCCAGCTTCTTCCAGTCGGTGCTTTTCAGCTTCTGCAGGTCGAGCTTTTTCATCTCTTCGCCTCCCCCTGGATCTTCTTGATCTCCACGCTCTCGATAAAGGCCTGGAACCGGGTGCGCAGCTGGCCGGAGGCGGAGTTGACGTATTCCTTTTCAATAGAGCAGGTGGGGATGCCGAAATCCCGCGGCAGGATCAGCGCGTCCATCATCCGCTCGTAGCTCCAGTACTCGCAGAACTTGTTGGAGGCCACAATCAAACCGTCCGCCTTGTACTCCCGCACGATGTCGGCCAGGTACTTCTTGCGGCCCCGCATCTCCTCCTTGGGCATGAAGCGCGGACACATGCTGGTGTTCAGATAGTGGTGGGCGATGGCGTCCAGCGGACTCTGGCCCTCTGCCACCGCGATCTCCTCCCGGCCCGGCAGACTGCCGTAGCAGTACCGATCGGCCACCACCAGGGCGCCGCAGCTCTCGATAAGGGCGGTGAAATTGGGATCATCGTTCTCCGCGCCGGCCAACACCACTTTGACGCGCCAGGCGGGCTTCCTGTCCGGCTCCCGGGTCCGCAGCTCCTCCGCCGTTTCCCGCAGATAGGGCAGGATCATGTCCTTGGGACAGGTCTGCGTCACCAACTGGATCACGTGGAACTCATAACCGGTGATGGTGGGCACGTCCAGCTTGCGATAGCTGCCGATCTCGGTGATCAGGCGGCAAACCTCGTTGTGCTGGGCGATGGCCGCCAGCAGCGTCTCGTCGGAGGTGTCGACGCCGAACTTCTCCGCCAGCTTGTCCAGTACATGGGCCTGTAGCTGCTTGCGGAAGTGCTCCATGCTGTTTTCCGACTTCTTGAAGGGCACATCTGTGAACTCGCAGAAAAAATTCGGGTTCTGGATGATATCCATCTGCTGCAGATGCTCCTGAAAGCGGCAGGTGACGGTGCAGGTCTCAGTAGCCATCTGTGCGTCGATGAAATTGAAGCCTCCCTCCAGCGCCCGCTCCATCAGGCTGCGCCCATAATGGCAGGTGCGGCCGGACATGTAATAGGTGGCCATCTCAGGCGACGTGCTGCGGGGTGCCCGTAGCCGGACGGAGAAACAGCCGGACAGGTCCAGGAGAACTTCCGGCATGAAATAGCAGGTATAGCCCAGAGCCTTGCGTCCCTCCTCCCGCGCCCTCTTGACCAGGTCGTTGTTGGCCTCCTGCAGCAGATTCTCAAAGAAGATCAGGTGCTTCAGATCTCTCATGGGCAAGCCCTCCTCTATTTCCAGCCGCCGTTTTCTGTCCCCGCCGACAGCTTACGGAAAAATTATACATAATCGTCCATTTTCTGTCAATTATTCTTGTCGATTTTACTCAAAATTTCCATCTGCAGTGCTGCAATTGACTTCCATCATGCGGCATGCTACAATGGAAAAAATACGACAGGGGGCCTTATCATGTGTGAGCAAAGCCACGACCATCTCCATGACCATCATCATGTGCATCAGGCGCCGTTTTCTCCGGAGGAACGGTTGGCGCTGCTGACCTATATGCTGAGCCACAACCGCCACCACGCTGAGGAGCTCCACGATCTGGCCCACGGGACAGAGGGTGAGGCCGCCCGGCTGCTCCACGACGCCGTGGCCGCCTACGAGAGTGGGAACGACAAACTGGCCGAGGCCCTGTGTCTACTGAAAGGAGCGTAAAGGGATGTGCCTTTCCACCGTATATGCCATCAGGGGTAAGGATCGTCAACCGCTCCTCAGAAATGTAGCCTCCGTCCGCATGCAGGACGGCAGGCTGGTATTCACTGACATCATGGGCATCCCCACTGTCGTGGACGCCGCCATCGAGCGTATCGATCTGATGGACAACTATATCTATATCCGCGAGACGACCGCCCCGGAGGCAGCGCAATCTCTTTGATCGTGGGCCCCAATGTTTGGGTGACAAGGGCAGGACACCCCTCCTTACCGTGCCGCTTCGACCTGTGACAGTAAAAAAAGGAGCCGCTCCAGCCGGAGCGGCTTCTTATTATTCTGTTCCAAGCGATCCTGCGCTTTCCTACGCTGTAAGCACAGCGAAATGTGGGGCTGTATCACAGCAGGCCCTGTGTCGTCCTTCCTCGCCTGCACACGGCTATTCTACCAGGGTCAGGATAAGCTGCGTCAGCGTCCGGACCGCCAGCGGCATGACTGCCTCATCAAAATCAAAGCGTTCACTGTGGTGGGGGGCGGCGATGGCAGAGCCCAGCATCAGTTCCGTGGCTTGGCCGCCCTGCTCCTGCACGCGGCGCATCATGGTTGTCACGTCCTCGCTGGCCCGGAAATGGAAGGCCGGCACCACCTCTATCACGCCAGGCTGCCGCCCCAGGAATTCACAGACCCGCTTCGCCAGCGCGCTGCTGCAATCCGCCGAGCCGGCGCGGCCCATGATGCGGTGCTCCACCGTACAGCCGTACATGGCCGCTGCCGCCTCGCACACCCGCAGGGCGGAAGACTCCATGTATGCGTTGATGGTCTCCGTCTCGCCCCGGGTCTCCACACCCATCCGGGCCTCCGAGGGGATCACGTTTCGGCCCGCCACAGATACCAGCGAGCCCACGTTGACGCGGCTGGCACCCTGTCCGCTGCGGGAGATAGCCAGCAGATTGGTCACAGCCGTCGCGGCTGCCGCCAGCGCGTTGCGGCCCTCCTCCGGACACAGCCCCGCGTGGGCACCCCTGCCGTGAAAAGTCACATCCATCTTCGTGCTGGCCAGAAAACCGTAGGCGCTGGCCGCGATGGTCCCCACCGGCTCCAGTCCCAGGCCAATGTGCATACCCAGAAAGATGTCCACACCGTCCAGTACGCCGGCGGCCGTCATGCTGGCCGCGCCGCCGGCCCCCTCCTCCGCCGGCTGGAAGATGATCTTCACCTGCCCGCGGAGCTCTCCCCGGCGTGCCCACAGCGATTCGGCCAGGCACACACCGATAGCGGTGTGTCCGTCGTGTCCGCAGCCGTGCATGCATCCCTCGTGGTGGGAAGCAAAACCCTCCCGAACCGGCCGGTGAGCTTCGTCACCGCTCTCCGCCAGCCGGTTGCAATCCAGATCCACCCGCACGGCCACCGTCTTGCCCGGCTGATCGCCCCGGATCACGGCCACGCAGCCGGTATAGCCGCCGGTCAGCTGAGCCAGCAATTTCTCGTCGCAGCCCTCCTCCCGGGCCCGCTGCAGAGCTTCCCCGTGGTCGTCCGGCAAACCGTACATGGCCTTTGGGCAGTGCAGCGCCCGGCCGTACAGCACGGGAATCCCTTGCTGCTGTAGTTCCCGGATCACCCTGCAGGTGGTGCGGTACTCGTACCACGCGGGTTCCGGATACCGGTGCAGTTCCCGCCTAAGCGCCGTCAGGCGCTCCGCCAGCGGGTCGTATCCCATCACGTCAGTGTGCATATGCTCTCCTCCTGTCGTCGGGCCCATGCCCATGCACTCATATTAGTCCCCCCGGTGTCCCTTGTCCAGCCTTTTTTCCTCCTCGCCGGACAACTGAAAAAGACGGCCCGCAGGCCGTCTTTTTTCTGTGGTGATCTCTCAATCCAGCGCATCGTGACTGTCGAATATGTCGCTGATGGTGCCAGAGCGGTCGATCTCCGGCTGCGGCACGGTCTCACCGCCCCCCTGCTTCATCTGCATCTCCTGCCACTGGGCGCGGGTGATCAGCAGCTGTCGGGGTCTGGAGCCCTCGAAGGGACCCACGATGCCCCGCTCCTCCATCTGGTCCACCAGACGGGCGGCCCGGGAATAGCCCAGCTTCAGCCGCCGCTGCAGCATGGACACGCTGGCCGAGCCCACCTCCAGCAGTACCTCCACGGCGGCCGGCAGCAGCTCGTCGCCGTCGTCGCCGGCAGCCTCATCCTCGGCGGCGGCCTTGGAGCCCTTCTCCTCCTTCTTCAGCGCCGTCTCGATCTGGTCGATGACGCTCTGGTCATAGTGGGCCTCGCCGCTGTCCTTCACAAAGGCCACCACCCGCTCGATCTCCTCCGGGGTAATGAAGCAACCCTGCACCCGCAGGGGCTTCTGCATGCCCAGGGGGAAGTACAGCATGTCGCCCTTGCCCACCAGCTTCTCGGCACCGGTGGTATCCAGGATGATACGGCTCTCCAGCGAGGAGGCCACCGCAAAGGCGATGCGGCTGGGGATATTGGCCTTCATGAGGCCGGTGATCACGTCGGCACTGGGCCGCTGGGTGGCAATGACCAGATGCATGCCGGCAGCGCGGCCCATCTGAGCCACCCGACAGATGGACTCCTCCACTTCCTTGGCGGCCACCAGCATCAGATCTGCCAGCTCGTCGATGACCACCACCACGGTGGGCAGCTTCTTCAGTTCCGGATCGTTCTCCGCCAGCGCGTTGAAGCCCGCCAAATCCTTCACGCCCTTTTCCGAGAAGGTCTTGTAGCGCTTCATCATCTCAAATACCGCCCACTGCAGCGCGCCGGCGGCTTTTTTGGGATCGGTGACCACCGGGATCAGCAGATGCGGGATACCGTTGTACGGTGCCAGTTCCACCATCTTGGGGTCCACCATGATGAAGCGCACCTCATCCGGCGTGGATTTGTAGAGCAGGCTGACGATCAGCGAATTGGTGCACACGGACTTGCCGGAGCCGGTGGTGCCGGCGATCAGCACGTGGGGCAGCCGGGAGATATCGCCCACGATGTTGCTGCCGCCGATGTCCTTGCCCACGGCAAAGGCCACCCGGGACTTGTGCTCGGCAAAGGCGCGGGACTCAATCACATCCCGGATGCGCACGGCGGTCACGGCCCGGTTGGGCACCTCGATGCCCACCACGGAGATCTTGTTGGGAATAGGGGCGATACGCACGCCGCTGGCACCCAGGGCCAAGGCGATGTCGTCGGAGAGATTGGTGATCTTGCTAAGCTTGACGCCCTGATCCAGCGTGAACTCGTAGCGGGTCACGCTGGGACCGTGTACCACCTCGCCGGGGGTGGCGTCCACGCCAAAGGAGCGAAGCGTCTCCGCCAGGCGTCGGGAATTGTTGCGCAGTTCGGCGCCCACCTCGGCCACGTTGCCGGAATCATTCTGATCCAGCAGTGTGATGGGCGGATACTGATAGACCTCCTCCGCCGCAGCCTGTCCGTCCTCGATCTCTTTCGTCACCTGTGCGGCGGCGTCGGCAACCTCTGCGGGGGAAGCCTCTTTCTCCCTGCGGCGGCGGCTCTTCTTCTCCTCCGGCTTGTCCACCGGCTGTGCCGGATCCAGCACATCGGCCGGGGTACGGACCTCCGCCGGCTTGCTCACATAAAAGCTCTTGCCCTCCCGCGGGCCCAGCTCCGTCTGCTTGTCCTGGACCGGGGTGTCGTCCAGTGGAAAGTCGATGACGGGCTTAGTGCGCCGGTGGGCTCGCTCCTCCTCGCTCTGCTGCCGTGCGGTGGCCGGCAGCTCCTGGCCGAAGCTCTCGTCCCCGTCGTCATCCTCCTCTCGGGCGGCGGTGCGCTGGCGCATCGCCTCAGCCACATCGCCGGGCGTCACATGCATGGCGCCCATCAGTGCCGCCAGCAGCAGCACGACCAACACGATGGCGGAGATCACCTTGCCGAAAACGGCACCGAGCCCCACGGCCACCGCGCCGGATACGACGCCGCCTCCCAGCAGCGCCTGCCCGTCGCGCCACAGCGCCTTGACCATATCCAGCAAGCCTGTCTCATAGCGGCCGTGGCTCAGCAGCAGATGCATCAATGTGCCCAGCAGCGGCACCAGCAACAGCGTGCAGGTGACACGCAGGATCACCGGACGACCCTTGTGGTCAATCAGGAACACCCCCGCCGCCGCCAGTACAATGGCTGCCAGGTAGTAGCCGTAGCCAAAAAGGCCCTTCAGCAGCCGGGCGAAAAAGGTCAGGAACAGAGCGTCCACCCGGAAATAGCTCACCACCACGCACAGCGCCAGCAGCAGGCACACCAGGCCCCCCACCAGGCGGGCCGTGGCGTTATAGGCCGGTCTGGACGGCGCAACGGTCTTCTTTTTCTTCTGGCCGGTCCCGGATTTGCCCTTGGTATCGGTTTTCTTCTGTTTTGTTGCCATATCGTTCCTCACTTGATGATATTCAGCACCAGTGTCAGCAGGCCCACGGCCCAGCAGTAGTAGGCAAAGGCGCCGAAGCGCCCCTTCTCGGCGATCATCCGCAGCAGTCTGATACACAGGTAACCCACCACCGCCGCCGTGATGACACCCACCAGGTATACCGGCACCTGGCCCCAATCGATTCCGGTCTCCAGCGCGTCCTTCAGACTCAGGATATTGGCGCCCAGCACCGCCGGAATGGAGAGCAGAAAGGCAAAGCGCACGGCAAATCGTCTTTCAAAACCGCTGAAGCAGCCGGCGGTGATGGTCATACCGGAGCGGGAGATGCCGGGCATGGTCGCCAGCGCCTGCCCCACGCCCACCACCACCGCGTCCAGCCAAGTGGCGCTGCGCTCGTCCTTGCGGCCCTTGTGGATCAGGTCGCAGGCGAACAGCAGAAAACCGGTGACGATCAGCGCCGCCCCCACGAAGGGCATGCTGTTGGCCAGCCCCTGCACCTTCTTGTGTACCGGCAGGACCAGAAACAGCGGCAGTGTGCCGATGATGATCAGCAGGATCAGCCGGCGGGCCGGCGGCACGGGCGTGGGGGTACTGCGGTGCGCTGCATCACCGATCCCCCGGAAAAACTCCCGTACCATATCCTTGACATCCCGCCAGTAGGCCACAAACACCGCCAGCAGCGTGCCCAGGTGCAGCAGCACGTCGAAAAACTCCGGCACCTCCGTCTCCAGGCCCAACAGATTCTGGGCGATGGCCAGGTGGCCGGAGCTGGAGATGGGCAGGAATTCCGCGATGCCCTGCACCAGGCCCAGCAGGATCGATGTAAACACAGACATAGGACACTCTCCTGTCTCTCAGATTTCCCCGCGGCACGCCGACCTCGCTCGGCTGCCGATACTGCGCCAATGTTACTCTATCGTAGTAGTATACCATGGCCCGGAAGAAAATGCCACCCTTATTTCTTCTGAAAGCGGCAAAAGGGATACCCGATCTCAACGGGGAGATCGGGTATCCACGTCGTTATTTCCGTGCCTGTAGGTATGCCAGGGCAGCCCCGGCGGCAGCCTGCTCAGCCTCCTTCTTGCTGCGGCCCTCGCCCCGGCCGAATTCCCGGCCGTTCAGTGTCACCCGGCAGGTGAACACCTTGGCGTGGTCGGGTCCGGAGGCGCCTACCAGCTCGTAGCGCAGCTCCTGGTTGGCCCGCTGCTGCACCAGCTCCTGCAGGGCGGTCTTGCAGTCCCGGCGGCGGCGTTCCACCGCCTCCTCCTGCTCCCGGTCCAGCAGCACGCGGTGGATCAGTGCCCGGGCGGCCTCCAGCCCTCCGTCCAGATACACCGCCGCGAATACGGATTCCACCGCATCAGCCAGGATGGAGGGCCGTTCACGGCCGCCGCCGCTCTCTTCACCCCGGCCCAGTTTCAGGTATTTGCCCAGGCCCAGACTCTGCGCCACCTCATACAGGCTTTCTTCGCACACCAGCGCCGCCCGGATACGGGTCAGATCCCCCTCCGGTGCGTCAGGGTGCTCCCGGTACAGATATTCGCCCGTCACCAAGCCCAGCACCGCATCTCCCAGAAATTCCATCCTCTCGTTGCTGTGCACGCCACTGCCCCGGTGCTCGTTGGCGTAAGAGCTGTGGTACATGGCGGCCTCCAGCAGCTGCCGGTCACGGAAGCAATAGCCCAACCGCTCCTCCAGTGTCTTCATGGGGTCCTCCTTTCCCGTTCGTTAAAAAAGGAAACCCCGCCTTTCAGCGGGGTCGCTTTTTACAAGTCGATATGGATCCTCGCGTCAGTCGCTGAGCTTGGCGGTCAGATAGCGGACGCAGTCGCCAACTGTTTTCAGGGCGGGCAGATCGTCCTCATCGATCTCGCCGATGTCGAATTCCTCCTCCATGGCCATCACCAGCTCCATCAGATCCACGCTGTCAGCGCCCAGATCATCCACAAAAGAACTCTCCGCCGTGACCTCCTCGGTATCCAGCGCGAACTGCTCCGCGATGATCTCCTGCAGCTTTTGGTAGATCTCCTCCGTTGTCATGAGGCATCTCCTCCTTTCGGGCTTTTATCTTGGAAAATAATACGGCAATTGCCCGGTCGTGTCAATAGCAATTTGCCAAATTATTCTTTTTCCACTTTCATGTGCTCCATGTTGGCCTCGATGTCGGCGATGAGGCCGCTCTCGGCAAACCGGATGGCCTGTCCCACCGCATTCTCCAGCGCCTCGGCATTGGAGGCACCATGAGCCTTGATCACCGGCCTGGAAATTCCGATGAAGGCGGTACCGCCCACCTTGTTGGGATCCATCATGGCCTTGAAGCTGTTGAGACCCGGCATCACCAGAGCCGCCGCCAGCTTTGTCAGCAGGTTTTTCTTGAAAAGTGACTTGATGGCGCTGCCGGCCAGAGAGCCGGTTCCCTCGATGCTCTTGAGCATGATATTGCCCGAAAAGCCGTCGGTCACGATCACGTCGCAACCGCCCTTGATGGCCTCCTTGGCCTCGATGTTGCCGATGAAGTGCAGGTGTCCCTCCCCGTCGGCCCGACGCAGCCAGGCCAACGTCTCCTTCTGCAGCTCCGTGCCCTTGCTGTCCTCGGCGCCGATGTTCAAAAGGCCCACGCGGGGATTGTCAATGCCCAGCACGCGGCGGGCATAAAAGCTGCCCAGATAGGCAAACTGCACCAGATATTCCGGCGTACACTCGGCATTGGCTCCGCAGTCGATCAGCACTGCCTTGCCCGTGGTGGTGGGGATCACCGGCGCCATGGCGGCCCGCCGGATGCCCCGCACCCGCTTCACGATCAGTGTAGCGCCGGTCAGCAGCGCGCCGGTGGAGCCGGCGGACACCACCGCCTCGCCCTTTCCGTCCCGCAGAAGCTGCAGCGCCACTCCCATGGAGGAGTCCTTCTTGCGGCGGAACACCGTGGCCGGGTCGTCGCACATCTCCACCGCCTCTGTGGTGTTGACGATCTCCATGCCGCTGGGCAGCGTGGTCTCCCCGCAGCTCTCCAGCGCCCTCAGAACAGCCACTGTATCGCCGGTCAGCGTGATGTCCGCGCCGAAGCGCTTCTGCGCCGCCAGCGCACCCTTCACGATCTCCAGCGGCGCATTGTCGCCGCCCATGGCGTCAATGATGATCCTCATAGGTCCATGATCTCCTCTTTTCTCTCTTCTATGATCTCCAGCGCCCGCCGGGACAGTTCCGCGTTCTTGTTGCGCTTGCCCTTGACCCGATAGTCCAGGGGCGGGATGATGCCGAAGTTGATGTTCATGGGTTGAAAGTCCCCCACGCTGCCGCCGCTGACATACAGCGCCAGCGCACCGATGGCCGTCTCTTGGGGAAAGTCGATCGGGGCTTGTCCCTTCAGCCGCCGGGCCGTCTCCACACCCACCAGGAAGCCGCTGGCGCAGGACTCCACATAGCCCTCCACGCCGGTCATCTGTCCGGCAAAAGCGATCCGCGGCTGGGCGCGCAACCGGTAGTAGCGGTCCAGCAGACGGGGCGAATCCAGATAGGTGTTGCGGTGCATGACACCGTAGCGCAGGAAGGCTGCGTTTCGCAGGGCGGGGATCATGGAGAACACCCGCCTTTGCTCCGGCCAACGCAGGTGGGTCTGGAAGCCCACCAGATTGTATACGCTGCCCTCGGCATTGTCCTTGCGCAGCTGCACTACGGCGTAGGGCTCCCGCCCCGTCCGGGGATCCGGCAGGCCGCGGGGCTTCAGCGGGCCGAACCGCAGGGTGTCCTCGCCCCGGCGTGCCATCACCTCCACCGGCATGCAGCCCTCGAAGACTCCGCCGTCATCAAACCCGTGGACCTCCGCCTCCTCTGCGGTGGTCAACTCCCGCCAGAAGGCGCGGTACTCCTCCTCCGTCAGAGGGCAGTTGATGTAGTCGGGTGTGCCCCGGTCATAGCGGCTGGCGAAATAAGCGCTGGACATGTCCACGCTGTCAAAGCTCACCAGCGGTGCCGCCGCGTCGAAGAAGTTCATGGTGCGGCCGGGGCCGAACAGTTCCTGCAGCCGCGCTGCCAAGGCGTCGGAGGTCAGCGGCCCGGAGGCCACCACCACCTCCCCCTCGGGAATCTCTGTCACCTCGCCGGGCACCACCGTCACGTTGGGGTGACGCCGCAGTTCCTCCGTCACCATGCGGGCAAAGCCGTGGCGATCCACCGCAAGAGCACCGCCGGCGGGGATCCGTGTGGCGTCGGCGCAGCGGAGGATCAGGCTGTCCAGCCGCCGCAATTCCTCCTTCAAAAGGCCCACGGCGTTCTCCAGCTGATCTGAACGCAGGGAGTTGGAGCAGCACAGCTCGGCAAAGTATTCGGTTATGTGGGCGGGAGTGGTCTTTTCGGGCTTCATCTCCCGCAGCGTCACCTCCACGCCCCGCCGGGCCAGCTGCCAGGCGCATTCGCTGCCTGCCAGTCCGGCGCCGATCACGGTCACGCGTTCCATCATTCGTTCGCTTTCCGGGCTCCTCTCCCGGCCGTCGTCCTTCCGGCGGTCTTTTTCTTTCCAGTCGCTCTCTTGGCTGTGGATTTCTTGGCCGCGGGCTTTTTCTCCGCCGTTTCGTCGGTGCCCGCTTTTTTGTAGTAGCCCCGTTTCTCCTCCGGGGTAAAGTTGCTACAGGCGGGATTGATGCAGAAGGGCCGCTTATAGCCCCGCCCCGCCCGCTTGAACATGGTCTGCCCGCACGCCGGGCAGTCGTCTTTCACCGGCACGTCCCAGGTCCGGAAGTCACAGGCACTCTCGCCGCCGCGGCTGTTGGCAAACTCGCAGCAGTAATAGGTATACTGTTTGCCGCTCTTCTGGCTGACGCCGGTACGCTTCATCAACCGCCCGCCGCACTTGGGGCAGCGGCCCGGCATCTGCACCACCAGCGGCATGGTGAAACTGCACTCCGGGAAGCCGGGGCAGGCCAGGAACGGGCCGAACCGGCCCTCCTTCTCCACCAGATGGCGGCCGCACACCGGGCAGACCTCCTCGCTGATGGTGTCGGGGATCTTTACGTATTCGCTGTGCTCTGCCTGAGAGAGGTGGCTGCTGAAGTCGCCGTAGAAGTCGCGTACCACGCCCTTCCACGCGGTCTTGCCCTCCTCCACGCTGTCCAGCAGGCCCTCCATTTGGGCGGTGAAGCGCGTGTCGGCGATGTCTGTGAAATACTGCTCCATCCACGCCGTTACGGCGCGGCCCAGATTGGTGATGCACAGGTATTTACCGTCCTTTTTCACATAGCCCCGGTCCAGAATGGTGGACACGGTGGGCGCATAGGTGGAGGGGCGGCCGATACCCTGCTCTTCCATGGCACGGATCAGCGTGGCCTCGGTGTAGTGGGCGGGGGGCTGGGTGAAATGCTGCCCGGCCTCGAAGCTCTGCAGGTCTACCACCTCGCCCTCGTGCAATTCCGGCAGGGGGAGTTCCTTCTCCTCCTTCTCCTCGTCCCGGCTCTCCTCATACACGGCGGTATAACCGGCGAACTTCAGGCTGCTGGCGCCGGCGCGGAAAGCGTGCTTCCCCGCTGTCACCTCCACACTGACGCTGTCATACACGGCGTTGGCCATCTGGCTGGCCAGAAAGCGGCTCCAAATCAGCCGGTACAGCCGATACTGCTCCCCGGTCAGGTCGCCCTTGACCTGCTCCGGCGTCAGTGCCACGTTGCTGGGTCGGATGGCCTCGTGGGCATCCTGTGCCCCGGCCTTGGTGCGGAACTGGCGGTAGCTGCCGGGCCGGTAGTCGCTGCCGTAGCGCCCGTCAATGAACCGGCGCGCCTCCCGCTGGGCCTCCGCAGAGATGCGCAGGGAGTCGGTACGCATATAGGTGATCAGGCCAACGGTGCCCTCACCGGTGATATCCACGCCCTCATAGAGCTGCTGAGCGATAGCCATGGTGCGCCGGGGTGTCATGTTCAGGCGGCGGGAGGCCTCCTGCTGCATGGTGGAGGTGGTAAAGGGGGGTGCCGGGGAGCGCTGTTTATCGGCCCGCTTGACGCTGCTGACGGCAAAGATCATCTGCCGCAGTTCCTCCTGCAGCGCCTCCACCTCTTCTTGAGAGGACGGCTCGTACTTCTTACCGCTGCGGCCATAGTACCGCACGGTAAACGCCGCGCCGTCGCTATTTTTCAGCAACGCGTCCAGCGTCCAGTATTCCTTGGGTTCAAAGGCCTCGATCTCCCGGTCACGGTCGTCCACCATCCGGGCCGCCACGCTCTGCACCCGTCCGGCGCTGAGTCCGCGGCGGATCTTCTTCCACATCAACGGTGAGATTCGGTAGCCCACGATGCGGTCCAGCACCCGCCGGGCCTGCTGTGCGTCCACCAGGTCCTGGTCGATGGACCGGGGCCGGGCGATGCTCTCTGTGACCACCTTCTGGGTAATCTCGTTGAAGGTGACCCGCTGTGCCTTGTCGTCCGGCAGCTCCAGCAGGCGCTGCAGGTGCCAGGAGATGGCCTCGCCCTCCCGGTCCGGGTCGGTGGCCAAGTACACGGCAGAGCTGCGCTCCGCCGCCTTCTTCAGCTCCCGGATGATCTCCTCCTTGCCCTGGATGGGCCGATAATCCGGCTCAAAATCACTGTCCACATCCACGCCGATGCTGCTCTTGGGCAGATCCCGCAGATGTCCCATGCAGGCCCGCACCTCATAGCCCGGTCCCAGATATTTGCCGATGGTCTTGGCCTTGGCCGGGGATTCCACGATCACCAAGGCCTTTTCCGTCTTCTTCGTCATGCTGTATTATTCCTCCTCCGGCAGCCGCACTGTGGGCACAAAGCGGCGGGCGCCGCTCTGCCGGGCATAGCCGTCTATTTCCAAAACTGTCAGGGCAGAGAGCACCCGCCGCACCGGGATCTCTGTCTGCTCAGCCACTTCGTCGGTCAGCAGGGGACAGTCGGCGCGCAGCAGGCGCAGGATGCTGATCTGGTCGTCGGTCAGGCCACGGAACTGCTCGCTTGTCAGCACCGGAAGCACCTCTGGTTCTTTCGCCGGCCGCACCTCTCCCGGCACTGCTTCCGCGGTCTCGCCCGCCGGCAGGTCCGGCAGCGTCTCGCCGCTGCGATGCAGCCGGTGGGGAAACCGGTATGCGTACTCGCCCAGGATGTCCCAGGCACAGCTGACCAGCCCCGCGCCGCTGCGGATCAGCTGGTTGCAGCCCCAGCTGCCCGGTGCGTCGATGGGCCCCGGCACGGCGAACACGTCCCGTCCCTGGTCCAGTGCGGCGTTGGCAGTGATCAGCGCGCCGCTGCGTGCCGGGGCCTCCACCACCAACGCGGCCACACTCAGACCGCTGATGATGCGGTTGCGGGCGGGAAAGTGCCACCCCTCCGGCTCGCTGCCAGGCGGATACTCCGACAGCAACACACCGGTAGCGGCGATGTCGTCATACAGCCGGCGGTTCTCCTCCGGATAGGCCACGTCCACGCCGCAACCCAACACCGCCGCCGTAAAGCCGCCGGCCCGCAGGGCGCCCCGGTGGGCGGCCGCATCGATACCCTTCGCCAGGCCGGACACGATCAGCGCACCCTCCCGGGCCATCTGATAGCCCAGCTCCTCGGCGGTGTGGATCCCATAGGGCGTGGCCCGCCGGGTGCCTACCACGGCGATGGCCGCCTCCTCGTCGAAGAGGGGCATGGCCCCGCGGCCGTACAGCAGCACCGGCGGATCGTAGATGTTCCGCAGCCGGGCCGGATAGGCCGCATCGTCCATGGTCAGCACGAACAGTTCCTTCTTCGCGCAATCGGCCAGAATGGCTTCACAGCGGCCCATGCTCCGGTCAGCAAGCCGCTCCGCCTGCTCCCGGCTCAGCCCCGCCTGCAGCGCCTCCTCCGCGTCTGCGTAGTATACGTCCTCCGGTGAGGAAAAATGCGCCAGCAGCTGCAGTCGGCTGCGGTTGGTCAAGCCCGGCAGCGATGCCAGCCAGACCCAGTATTTCAGCGCCGCCATGGGCACGTCCTCCTCTGCTCCCTCTTTATCGGTACGCCTCCCACAGCAGCACCGCTGCTGCGACAGCCGCGTTCAGCGATTCACACCGCTCGCTCATAGGTATGCGCACTGTTCCGTCGCACAGGGCCAGCACCTCCCGGCTCAGCCCGCTGCCCTCAGAGCCGATGGCAATGGCGGCTCCGCCGTAGTCCAGTTCCCTGGCATCCACTGCGCCGGAGCCCAGTGCCGCGCCGTACAGGCGCAGACCGCTACGCGCCAGCAGTTCCTTCAGCTCCGCCGCCGTACATTGCCACACAGGCCGCCGGAACACAGCCCCCATGGAGGCCCGCACCGTCTTGGGGCTGTAAGGATCGGCGCAGCCGGGCAGCAGGATCAGGCCGTCCGTCTCAAAGGCATCTGCCGTGCGCAGCACGGTGCCCACGTTGCCAGGGTCCTGCACACCGTCCAGCACCACATAGCGCCGGCCCTCCAACCGCGGCGGCAGCTCCGCCGTCGGCAGGCTACAGACGCACAGCACGCCCTGGGGTGTCTTCACGGGGGATACAGCAGCCATCACATCCCCGCTGACCTCCACGCGCCGCACGCTCGCCGGCAGCGGCGGCAGCGCAGCGGCATCGGTACACACCACTGTGTATATGACGGCGTTCCAGCGCAGCGCCTCCTCCAACAGTTTGGGGCTGTCGCACAAAAACTGCCCCTGCGCCCGGCGATAACTGCCTGAGGCCGCCAGCGCCCGGAGGTGCTTCACCAGTGGATTGGTACGGCTGACGATCCGCTCCGCCATGGTTTCTCCCCCCATTCTTGATACATGTTTCGCATTGTAGCGTATTTCCCCGTGTTTTGCAAGACTTTCTTTTTATATAATGTATAACAGGCTGTATCCAACTGATACAGCCTGTTATGACCGGTCGTTTTCCTATTCGCCGTCCCACTCCTGCACGGCCGTGCCACCGTTCAGGCCGAAGTCGTCGGCCACCGTACCGGTGTCCCGCCGCAACATAGTCTCCATGACGCGGATGTCGCTGTCCACGTCCATGGCATCAGCCCGATAGAGCTCATCCAACTGATGTTCAAAGCCGGAAACGATGTTGTCCATGGTCTTTTCGATCTTAGCCTTTGCCTGGCCCAGATTGGCACCGCTGACGCCTGCCTCCTCAAAGTCGGCGTAGCTGTCCAGTAGCTTCTGGGTGGTGGGCAGATAGTAGTTGAGGAAGGTACTGGCCTTTTCCCTCCGGCCGGGATCGTCCTCGATAGCCTTGAAGATACGGGCTGTGATGTTCTCCAGCCGGTCGATCTTGGCCGACAAGCCCGGGTCGGCGATGCGGTCGTTGGCCCGGCGGATGTTGCGCAGTATACCGGAAAAGCCCTCGTCGGCCTGCTGCGGCGGCGGCGTGGATGCGGCCCGCTCCGCCGGCTTCTCCTTGCGCTGGAAGTACTCCTGTGCTCCCGCTTGGGTGCGGAACAGCATATCGCGGGTGTTGTCCACGTAGGCTTCCGGCCCCCACATGCCCTTTTCCACCATAATCTCCAGGTCCTTCTCGGCCTTACGCTCGCTGACCTCCGCCGCCTGGGCCAGCCAGTTGATGTCCACGGCGTCCTTTTTACCGGCAGCAGCCAGATACTTGACAAAACGGCGCTGCCGCCGCTTCATGCCCAAACCGCCCAGGAACAAACCCAGGCCGCCCGCCGTCATGCCCAGCGAGAAGAAGATGCTGCTCAGGTCGCTCCAGTAGAAGCCGAACTGGATGGCCTCGGCGATACCGTCCAATGCAGCGACGGCCCCCAGAATGCCCAGCACCGCTCCTACGATCTGCATGATACGGCTGCCCTTATCACCGTATTGGGGCGTCTTGGTGACGCTGGCCACAGCGCTGGCCGTCCTGCTCTTGGCCGGTTCCGCCGCGGCAGACTGCTGCGCCGTGCTGCGCGCTGCACTGCGGGTGGATGAGGTACTCGTCTTCTTTCGCCCGCTGCCGTCGGACAGCTTGGAGATCAGCAGGATCAGCCCGATGGGCCACAGACCCACCACGAAAAAGATGGCGATCAATCCCCAGGAGAGGAAATCCGTATTCTCCGGCTTCTTATTCCGATTGTTGTTCTGATAGTTGCCGTCGCCGTAATAGTACGCCATCAGGACTTCAGCCCTCCTCTCGGTGCCAGCTTCCGCTTGTTGCCCTGCTCGTCCACCACCCAGGTGTGCTCCAGTTCGCTGCGCAGACTGCCCATCACTGCGTCCAAGTACTCCTTCCGCAGCGCTGTGCGTTCCCGCAGCTCGTCCTCGTTCAGGCCCTCCGGCGTCTTTGACTTGCGGGCCAGCTCGTTGATGCGCTCGATCTTCTTCCGCTCCATATATGCCCCTCGCTCACAGATATCGCTCCACAGTGATAAATATGCGTCCCTTGCGGGTGGTGCCGCCCACAGCGGCCAGCCGGCACTTGCCCAGCCCCCGCACGCTGATCACGTCTCCTTCACGCAGCAGCCGGTCCGGCTTCAGGCACACGGTCCAGTTCAACTGTACCCGCCCGGCCTCCACGGCCTCGGCCGCCCGGCCCCGGGCGGTGGAAAATCCCACTGCCAGCACGCTGTCCAGCCGCAGGGAGGACACCGTGTCCCGCAGCTCCTTCACCTGCTGCCGCGGTACCGTCAGCTCCGTCAGTCCGATCTCCTGCACCTGCAGCGGCGTCCGTCCGGCAGCGGTCCACTCCCGCAGCAGATGGTCTGCCGCGGTGTCCACCGTCAGTACGTGGGCCTCGTTTTCCCCCACCAGTATATCGCCGATGGTCTCCCGGGTCAATCCCAGGCCCATGAGACTGCCCAAAAAATCCCGGTGGGTCAGCTTCCCCGCTTCATAAAAAGTACAGCGCAGGCAGCGGACGACGCCCAGTTCCGGCTCCTCCTGCCACTCCGGTAGAAAGCACAGCCGCCGGCGCTCCGCACCCTCATAGCCACCCCACCAGACCCAGCCCTCCGCCGCGCCCAGTATGTGCAGCAGCCGCTCTGCCGCCGCCTGCTCCTGTGGTGACAGAAAGCCCGTATACGTCGGTATATTCCGCCGCCGGCACTGGTCATACTTATCCCAGACCCGTCCCAGCAGCAGCCGCTCCTCGCCGTCTGACGCTGCCCGGTCCAGCAATTCCCGTCTGTCCATCAGCACACCTCGCCCAGGTTCTGGGTGTGGTACAGCCGGGCATAGGCGCCGTTGCGGGCCAGCAGCTGCTCGTGGGTACCCTGCTCGGCGATGACGCCGTCCTGCACCACCAGGATGCGGTGGGCCTTGCGGATGGTGCTGAGCCGGTGGGCGATGATCAGCGTGGTACGTCCGGTGGACAGCTCGTCAAAGGCGTGCTGGATCCTGCTCTCGGTAACGCTGTCCAGATCCGAGGTGGCCTCGTCCAGAATGAGGATGGGCGGGTTCTTCAAAAAGATCCGGGCAATGGCCACCCGCTGCTTCTGCCCGCCGGAGAGCAAGGTTCCCCGCTCGCCCACATAGGTATCAAAGCCGTCCGGCATGGCCATGATGTCGTCGTAGATCTCCGCCTTCTTCGCGGCGGCGGCCACCTCTTCGTCGGTGGCATCGGGCCGGCCGAAGCGGATGTTCTCCCGCACGGTGTCGGCGAACAGGAACACATCCTGCTGCACGATACCGATGCTGCGCCGCAGGGATGACTGCGTCAGGTGCCGCACGTCCTGCCCGTCGACGGCGATGGCGCCGGCCGTCACGTCATAAAATCGGGGCAACAACTGGCACAGCGTGCTCTTGCCGCCGCCGCTGGGGCCCACGATGGCCACGGTCTCCCCGGCCGCCACGTCCAGCGACACGTCGTGCAGTACCTCGGTGACCGTGTCGTAGGTAAAGGACACATGGTCCACCGTCACCCGGCCCTCCACGTTCTCCAGTGCCACGGCGTCCGGCGCATCCTGGATGGTGGGCTCCGTGTGCATCAGCTCGGCAAAGCGCTTGAGTCCGGCAAAGCCGTTGGAGAACATCTCGGCGAAGTTAGCCAGCTTGCGCACGGGGCTGACAAAGGTAGAGATATACAGGCTGAAGGTGATGAGGTCGATATAGTTCATCCGATCGCTCATGATGAGCCAGCCGCCCACGGCGATCACCGCCACGGAGAGGATGTTGATGAAGAACTCCATGCTGGCGGTGAACAGGCCCATTTCCCGGTGGAAGCCCCGCTTGGCGGTCTTGAACACCTCGTTGGCTCCGTCAAAGCGCCGCTGCTGGGCCGCCTCATTGGCAAAGGCCTTGGTGGTACGCACGCCGCTGAGGCTGGACTCGATCTCAGCGTTGATGGCTCCGGTCTTCTGCTTGGAGATTCGGGCCGCAGCGCTCATCTGCCGCCGCCGGCGCATCACCACTGCCAGCAGGATAGGGATGATGCACATCACCACCAGCGCCAGTTCCCAGCGGATGGTGAACATGACGATCAGTGCGCCCACGATGGTGACCACGGAGATAAACAGGTCCTCCGGCCCGTGGTGGGCCAGTTCCGTCACCTCGAAGAGATCGGTGGTCAGGCGGCTCATCAGTTGGCCGGTGCGGTTACGGTCATAGAAATCAAAACCCAGGTCCTGCATGTGCTGGAACAGATCCCGCCGGATGTCGGCCTCCACCCGAATGCCGAAGGTGTGACCCCAGTAGCCCACCACGAAGTACAGGCCTGCCCGCAGCACGAAGGCCGCCACCACGGTGCCCATCACCACGAAGAACACAGTGAATTTACGCTCCGGCAGCCACTGGTACATGGCCGTACGGGAGACCAGCGGAAAGGCTAGGTCGATCAGCGCGATAAGAAAGGCGCAGCTGATATCCAAAAAGAACAGGCCCCTGTGGTTTTTGAAATAAGATAAAAACATACGGAGCAGCGACCTGGTCTGCTCATTGTCGTTTTTCATGAGATCGCTCCCCTGTTTCAAGTCGTAACGCCATGGTTGGCGAATTATTATACCATATCCCGCCGCCGATGGCAAGGCATTCCGCTGCAAAAAACAGGAGACGGATCTCTCCGTCCCCTGCTTCTGCTGTAAGGCTTTATTCCTTTACTTTGCGTTCAAATAGGCGTCGATGGAGCGGGCCGCTTGCTTGCCGGCGCCCATGGCCAGGATCACCGTAGCCGCGCCGGTAACGGCGTCGCCGCCGGCATACACGCCCCGGCGGCTGGTCAGACCGTCCTCGTTGACGAGGATGCAGCCTTTCCGGTTGACCTCCAGTCCTTCAGTGGTGCTCTTGATGAGCGGGTTGGGGCTGGTACCCAAGGACATAATCACGGCGTCCACCGGCAGCTCAAACTCGCTGCCGGCCTTCTCGATGGGACGGCGGCGGCCGGAGGCGTCCGGCTCACCCAGCTCCATCTCGATGCAAGCCATGGAAGACACCCGGTCCTCACTGTCGCCCTTGATCTCCACGGGATTGTTCAACGTTTTGAAGATGATGCCCTCCTCGATGGCGTGCTCCACCTCCTCCTTCCGGGCGGGGAGTTCCTCCATGCCGCGGCGGTACACCACGTACACCTCGGCGCCCAGGCGCTTGGAGCAGCGGGCGGCGTCCATGGCCACGTTGCCGCCGCCCACCACGGCCACTCGCTTGCCCTTCAGGTCCATGATGGGGGTGTCACTGTCCGGGCGGTAGGCCTTCATCAGGTTGATGCGGGTCAGGAACTCGTTGGCGGAATAGACGCCCTTCAAATTCTCCCCGGGGATGTGCATGAACATAGGCAGTCCCGCGCCGGAGCCGATGAACACGGCCTCGAAGCCGTACTCATCCAGCAACTCGTCGATGGAGCAGACCCGGCCGATGACCATGTTGGTCTCCACCTTCACGCCCATGGCCTTCAGACCGTCCACTTCCTTCTGCACGATGGCCTTGGGCAGGCGGAACTCGGGGATGCCGTACACCAGTACGCCGCCGGCCAGATGGAGCGCCTCAAACACGGTGACCTCATAGCCCAGCTTGGCCAGATCGCCGGCGCAGGTCAGGCCCGCCGGGCCGGAGCCGATCACGGCCACCTTGTGTCCGTTGGAGGCGGGCTTCTCCGGCGCTTCGGTACTGTGCTCGTTGTGCCAGTCGGCCACGAAGCGCTCCAGTCGGCCGATGCCCACCGGCTCGCCCTTGATGCCACGGATGCACAGCTGCTCGCACTGGGTCTCCTGAGGGCACACGCGGCCGCACACAGCGGGCAGCGAGCTGGTCTCGCGGATCACCTGATAGGCGCCCTCAAAGTCCAGTTTCCGGATCCTGGCGATGAACTCGGGTATTTTCACGTTCACGGGGCAGCCGTTCACGCAGGGATGGTTCTTGCAGTTGAGGCAGCGAGCTGCTTCGTCCAGCGCCTGCTCCTCGGTATAGCCCAGCGCCACCTCCAGAAAATTGCCGTTGCGCACATTGGGGTCCTGGGAGGGCATCTCGTTTTTCTTCAAACTCATATTCGGCATCTCACTCGGCCTCCTTCTTGAACAGATTGCAGGCCTCGTCATGCTTGCGGGCCTCGAACTCCCTGTACATCTGGTTGCGCTTCACGGCCAGATCCCAGTCCACCTGGTGGCCGTCGAAGTCGGGTCCGTCCACGCAGGCGAACTTGGTCTCGCCGCCCACAGTCAGGCGGCAGCCGCCGCACATGCCAGTGCCGTCAATCATGATGGGGCTCATGGACACGGTGGTAGGCACGCCGTAGGGTTCCGTTGTCTTGGAGACGAACTTCATCATCACCATGGGGCCGATGGCAAAGATCTCGTCATAGCGATTGCCCTCATCCAGCAGTTCCTTCAGCGCGTCGGTCACCAGACCCTTCTGACCGTAGGAGCCGTCGTCGGTGCAGACCTTCAGCACGCTGGTGGCGGCGCGGAACTTGTCTTCCAGGATCACCAGATCCTTGTTCTTGAAGCCCACCACGGCGTGGACCTCAGCGCCGTTGTCGTGGAATTTTTTCAGCACGGGATAGGCGATGGCGCAGCCCACGCCGCCGCCCACCACGCAGACCTTCTTTTTGCCCTCGGTATCGGTGGGCTTGCCCAGGGGCCCCACAAAGTCCTGCAGGCAGTCGCCCTCGGCCTTGTGGCTCAGCTTCTCGGTGGTGGCTCCCACGGTCTGCACGATAATGGTCACAGTGCCCTTTTCCCGGTCATAGTCGTGTATGGTGATGGGCACGCGCTCGCCCAGCTCGTCCACCCGCAGGATGATGAACTGGCCCGGCTCCGCCTTTTTGGCGATCATGGGGGCCTCAATCTCATACAGGATCACGGTGGGCTTCAGCGCTTCCTTTTTGACGATTCGATACATCTCAGCTATCCCTCTTTCCTTTCCTATCCTCTCGGCACCCTCTCGGGTGCAGCAAAAACAGGCGGTCTGTGCCTGCCGTCTGTTTTATTGTAGCACGCCGTTTTGCTCCCGTCAATTCCCGCAGCCACCGTATGTGACGGGGATCACGCTTCTTGTGTTTGCCACTCCACAGCAGGAGAGGACCTTCTTCCCGTCGGTCGGCGGGAAGAAGGTCCTCTGCCTCTATTCTTGTGTCGACTCGTTCTGTCGGGCCAGATGCCTGTCCCGCCGGGGGCCAATGACGCCGTAGACCACCCAGCAGCCCAGGATGCCCACGACGATGCCAGCCACGATGTCGATAAAGGCGTGCTGCTTCACCAACAGCGTGGCGGCGATGATAACGACGCCCAGCACCGTGGCGGCCAGGTGCCAGCATCCCTGCCGCAGCCCCGGCGTGCGGTACACCGCGAACAGGGCTGATAAGACTCCCACCACGTGGACGCTGGGGAATACGTTGGTGTTGGTGTCGGCAGTGTAGGTCATCCGCACCAGCCAGGCGAAGAAGTCGTTGCCCTCCACCACCGCCGGCCGCAGATCCTGCCCGTTGGGTACCAGTACGCAGAAGATCGTGGACGCCGTGAAGGTGATGATCAGCGTCCACATGTACCGTCGATATCCTTCCGGGTCCTTTGCGATGAGATACAGGCCAGTCACCACCAGCAGCGGCGCCCAGGCGTCGTAAATCACGATGAAGTACTTGCAGAAAGGGATACAATCGTCGATGGGCAGCTGTGTGGCCCAGTAGTTGTCGGTGATGAAGTGCTCGATGGTGAAGAACATCACCAGATACACCGGCACATACAACCCCCACCACACGTAGCGGTGGGTCTTGAAATACTGGATGATTTGCTTCATACCATCCCTCCGGAGGGAATTTTGCGGCCAGGGCATATTCTACCACAACTATTTCAAAAAGCAAGCGTTCCGGCGAAACGCAGACCGTTTGCCGCGGACTACAGCCGCAAAGACACCCCGGAGAGCGCTCCGGGGTGTCGGGGTCTTATCCGTTTGCCACCATCCGGCGTACGCCGCCGAAGTAGAACACGCCCCGTCCGTCGGACAGCAGGCCCGTCAGTCCGCTCCGGATCTGCCAGGCGCGGCTGGTGAAATAGAGCGGTATGACGTTGCCCTGCTCCAGCAGCAGCCGCTCGGCGTCTGCCAGATAGGCGTCCCGTGCCTCGGCGCTGGAGGAGGCGTCCGCCACCCGCAGCAGCATGTCATAGGCGTCGGAATGGAACTGGGCCACATTCTCTGCGCCTCCGGAGCGCCACATGTTCAGAAATGCGCCGGCGTCGTTCCGGTCGGCAGTGGTGTCCATCAGCGCCACGCTGAAGGCCCCGCGGCGCAGCGCCTCTGCCATCTCCGCGGGCTCCACGCCCTGCAGTGCAGCTGTCAATCCCAACTGCTCCTGCCATGCCGTCTGGATCTGCTGGGCCACTTGGGCGTTCACGCCCCTGTCAGCGTACAGGATCGTCACACCCGCCGCTGTCGGCATCCTGGCCTGCGCCAGCAGTTCCCGGGCCCGGTCGCAGCCGGCTTCATAGTCATCGTTGTCAATCAGGCTGCCCGCCAGCGTGCGGAAAGCACTGCCGTCATAGGCAGCGATGCCGTAGGGCACCAGCCCCTCGGCGGGACTTTGGAGCGCCGCACCGGCCAACTCAGCGAGCTCCCTGCGGTCCACCGCCAGCGACAGGGCCTGCCGCAGGCGCCGGTCCTCCAGCTGCTGGGACATCTGGTTCACCACCAGTAGCGCCGTCTCAGGATAGGGCTCGATGTCCCAAGTGCCCCGCTCGGCCACGGCCTCGTCTGTCAGACCGCAGACGAAGTCCACGGTGCCTGCCTCAAACAGGGCCGCCGCCCGTTCCGCTGTGTCGCAGTAGCGGATGGTGACCGTCTCCGGTCCCAGCCGCCGCCGGTCATAGTACTGCTCCGAGGCGGTCATGGTCAGCACGCCGTCGCTGTAACCGCCCCAGGCGTAGGGCCCGTTACTGACCACGGCGCTGCTGCCCGCCAGATCCGCCCGGCGCGGCATGGTGGCCGCCACGGCGCACACACTGCGCAGGAAATAGTGGCAGCGGCAGGAGAGCACCACCTCCAGCGTGTTGCTGTCCTTGGCGCGCACCTGCAGCGCGTCCAGATCGCCCCGCCGCGCCTCCTCGTAGCCGGCCACCATATCCAGCAGCGCGGCATTTGGAGAATTGGAGGCGGGGTCCACCAGATGCTGCCAGGCGTACACGAAGTCGCCAGCCCTCACAGGCTTTCCGTCGGACCACCTGGCGTCGGAGCGCAGCGTAAATGTATAGGTCTCCGTCCCGTCCAGATTGTCGACGCACTGCCAGCGACGGGCTACGCCGCCCACCACTTCGGCGCCATCCCCGCCGCTCTGCAGGCGCATGAGATTTTCGTACAGATGCATCGCCGCCATCTGCTCGCCTTCTGAGGCGGCCAACGCCGGGTCAAAGCTGGTGGGCCGTCCCGTCACCGCAGCGGACAGGGCAATCCCATCCTCCTGTCGCTGTCCGCAGCCGGCGGCCAACGACGCCGTCATCAGCGCCGCCAGCGCCAGCGCGGCGATCCGTTTCCACTTTTTCATGGAGTCACTCCTCTGTTCTCGAGGATGATGCTTCATCCGTTGCCCCGTTCCCCCCGGAACGGGAGATCTGCCCGGAGGCTTCGCCCCCGGCACTTGAGAAAACACGGTCTCTACTTCCGCCGCCTCTGCCGCAGCAAAAACGCCTCCCGGATGCACAGTGCCGACATGCCCACCAGAGCGATGAAGCTCAACACCATCCGCCGGTCACGGGTCATGATGCAGTAGAGCGTGAACACCGCCGTAACCATCAGCAGCAGGATATACAGTACCAGACGAAAAGAACTTCTCTTTTTCATTCCTCTACCTCCGTCTATTCCCGCGTCACGATGCATCGGACGCCATGGCAGGGCCGCTCCAGCTCCTGCCGGAAAAACGCCGGGTAAAACGCTCTGGTCTCTGTGGCCGGATCGATCCACTCCAGCCACTCCCGGCAGCCGCCGAGAGCGGCGCTTCCGCACACCGGCTCAAAGTCCTCCGGTATGTCCATCTCATAGTAAAAGGCGATCTCATGCACACGCTTTCCCACGGCGGATGGCACATCTCCGTCAAAAAAGCACTCATGGATAAAGGCCAGCCCCTTCACAGCCATAGTCACGCCGGTCTCTTCCAACACCTCGCGTACCACGGCTTCCTCCGCGGTCTCACCGAAACGCACCCGTCCGCCCACGCTGTAGAGGTAGTCCACCCCGGCGTTGCCAGCCATCAGCACCAGCCCGTCCCTCCGAAGGATCGCTCCCACGCGGATATTCAACAGTCCTTCTCCAGCGGGAACTGTCAAGTCAACGCCCTTCACGCCCTTTCCTCCGGCCGCACATGTCCGTCCTCATCCAGCGTGGCCCGGACCACCTGGCTGCGGGTGTTGCGCACGATGGTGTCCAGCCGCATGCGGCTGGGAAAGTCGCTCAGCAGCGTGTAGGCCACGCCGTGCTTCCTGGCCCGGCCGGTGCGGCCGATCCGGTGGATGTAGTACTCGTTCTCCTCCGGCACCTCATAGTTGAACACCGCGTCCACGTCATCCACGTCGATGCCGCGGGAGGCCACATCCGTGGCCACGAAAATGCGCAGCTTTCCGTCCCGAAACTGCTGCATGATCTCCTCTCGCCTCTTCTGGGGGATGTCGCCGTGGATACACTGGGCGTCCAATCCCCGCATCTGCAGGAACTTGGCCAACCGCTCGGCGCTGCCCTTGGTGTTGCAGAAGCAGATCACCCGGTCGTAGTCCTCAGCGGCCAGGATCCTCGCAATGGCCCCCACCTTGTCCTGGGCGGACACGTCGATGCGGTACTGAAGAATGTCTGGCTTGTTCTCCTTCGTGGCCTGCACGGTGATCTCCTCCGGATCCCGCTGATAGATCCAGGAGATGTCCATCACCTCACGGGAGATGGTGGCCGAGAACATCCCCAGGTTTTTCCGGGAGGGAATCTTGTCCAGAATGCGGGTCACATCGTGAATAAAGCCCATGTCCAGCATTCGGTCGGCCTCGTCCAGGATCACGGTGCGCACCTCCTTCAGTGAAACGGTGCGCCGCTTCATGTGGTCGCTGAGCCGCCCCGGTGTGGCCACCACGATCTGTGGCTTGCGCTTGAGGGCGTTGATCTGCCTGCCGATGGGCTGGCCGCCGTACAGACACACCAGGCGTATCCCTTCATGGTATACGGCGATGTCCCGCATCTCGTCGGTAATCTGCAGCGCCAGCTCCCGGGTGGGGGCCAGGATCACCGCTTGCACCGCCTCACTGTCCGGGTCGGTCTGCTCAATGATGGGGATACCGAAGGCCATGGTCTTGCCGGTGCCGGTGGGCGCCTTGGCAATCACGTCCCGGCCCGCCATCATGGGCGGGATGCACCCCGCCTGCACGGGAGTGCTGAGTTCATAGTGTTTGTTTTCGACGGCGCGCAGAGTGGCCTCCGACAGGCCAAACTCCTCAAAGCGCACGCCCTGTGTCACTTCCATAGCGTGTTCCTCGTTTTTCTTCATAATCATACAGTTTATATTATAGCATATCTGTCAACACGGCGTGAAAAGAGGGCCGGCAGGTCTCGCCTGCCGGCCCCTGTTTTGGGAGCCGTTTATTGCTTGTGGGGCACATGCCAAATGTTGTCGGCGTATTCCGCCACAGCCCGGTCGGCGGCGAAAATGCCGCTGCGCGCGGTGTTGTGCAGGCTCATGGCGTTCCAGCGGCCCCGGTCGACGTAGGCGGTGTCCACGCGCTGCTGTGCCTCGCAGTAGGCTGGCAGGTCCGCCAGCAGCATATACTGGTCGGCGGGACTGTCGGTGTCTTGCAGCAGCCGCAGCCACAGATCCTCGTAGCTGATGCCGTCGGCAAAGCCGGTCCGCAGCTGATCCACCACCCGCCGCAGCATGGGATCCCGGTCGTACAGCAGCTTGGGATCGTAGTTGACTCGCAGGCGAGCCACCTCGTCGGCATGCAGGCCAAAGAGGAACATGTTCTCGTCGCCCAATACCTGGTGCATCTCCACATTGGCGCCGTCCAGCGTGCCCACCGTCAGCGCACCGTTCATCATGAATTTCATGTTGCCGGTGCCGCTGGCCTCCTTGCCGGCGGTGGAGATCTGCTCGCTGACCTCGCTGGCCGGCATCAGCATCTCCGCCATGGACACGCGGTAGTCCTCCAGAAACACCACTTGCAGTCTGTCGCGGCAGATGGGATCGCTGTTGATCTGATCGGCCAGGGAGTTGATGAGCCGGATGATCCGCTTGGCCACCGCATAGCCCGGCGCCGCCTTGGCTCCGAACAGGAAAGCACGGGGCACCATCTCCATGTCCGGGTCATCCTGCAGCTGCTGGTACAGGGCGATGATGTGCAGCGCGTTCAGCAGCTGCCGCTTGTACTCGTGCAGCCGCTTCACCTGCACGTCGAAGATGGCACCGGTGTTCAGCGTCACGCCTTGGTGGCGCTTGGCCCAGCGGGCAAAAGCAGCCTTGTTCTCCGCCTTCACCGCCTCCAGCCGTTGGCGCACCGCCGTGTCGCCGGCAAAATCGTCCAGCCGGCGCAGCTCCGCCGGCCGCAGCAGCCAGCCGTCGCCAATGGTGTCATGCAGCAGCTCTGCCAGTCCGGGGTTCGCCTGGGCCAGCCAGCGGCGGTGATCCACGCCGTTGGTGACATTCTTGAACTTCTCCGGCTCCATGGCCGCCGCTTCACGGAACACGTCACGGCGCAGGATGTCCGAATGCAGGGCGCTGACGCCGTTCACGGCCATGCCGCCGGCGATGCACAGGTTGGCCATGCGCACATGCCCGTCCCACACGACGGCCATTCTGGCCGTCGTCTCCCGGTCCCGATAGCAACTCTCGATCCTCGTCTGATAGCGGCGGGAGATCTCCTGGATGATCTGCCACACCCGGGGCATCAGCGTCTCCAGCAGGCTCTGGGGCCATACCTCCAGCGCCTCGGCCAGCACCGTGTGGTTGGTGTAGGCCACCGACTGGGTGGTGATGCTCCACGCCTCGTCCCAGCCCAGGCCGGCGTCATCGACCAGGATCCGCATCAGTTCCGGGATCACCAGCGCCGGATGGGTGTCGTTGATCTGTATCACATTCTTCTCGTGGAAATTCTTCAGCGTACCGTAGGTCTGGATGTGCTTGCGGGTGATAGACTGCACCGTGGCGCTGACAAAGAAATACTGCTGTTTGAGCCGCAGAGACTTCCCCTCATAGTGGTTGTCCTCGGGATAGAGCACCGTGGAGATGGCGTCGGCCATGGTACGCTCCTCCTGGGCCTGCAGGTATTGTCCCTGATTGAAGAGCGCCATGTCCACCGGCTTGGGAGACCTGGCCTCCCACAGCCGCAGGGTGTTCACATGCTCGGTGTCGTAGCCGGCGATCTCCATGTCACAGGGAATGGCGATCACGCGTGTGTAGTCCTCGTGCACCACCATCAGGTGTCCGTTGTCCCAGCGGGTGCGGACACGGCCGCCGAAATGCACCTCCTCGGCATCCTGTGGCTTGGGCAGCAGCCACGCATCGCCCAGGTTCAGCCAGTCGTCCGGCAGCTCCACCTGCTGGCCGTCCACGATCTTCTGACGGAAGATGCCCAGCTCATAACAGATGGAGTAGCCGGCGGCGGGGATCTCCAGCGTGGTCATGCCGTCCAGATAGCAGGCCGCCAACCGGCCCAGTCCGCCGTTGCCCAGTCCCGCGTCCGGCTCCATGTCAAAGATATCCGCCGCCCGGAAGCCCAGCTCACCGATGGCGGCGTTCAGTTCCTCCAACAGTCCCAGGTTGTAGGCGTTTTTCATCAGGCTGCGGCCCATCAAAAACTCCAGCGACATATAGTGCACCTTGCGTCCGCCCGTCTCGGCGATGCGCTGACGGGTCTTCACGCCGCGCTCTGCCATGATGTCCCGCAGCACCATGGCGCAGGCCTTCAGCATCTCGCTGTCGCTGGCCTGACTCTCGGTGCAGCCGTAGTTGAGCCGCAGCTTCTGTACGATTTGTTCCTTCAGTTCCTCTTTGCTGTACTTCATGCAGGTCCTCCTATTGGAAACCGGGGCGTCACCCCAGCAGTTTTTCGTAGATATCGCGGTAGGCCGCCGCGCTGCGCCGCCAGCTGAAATCCTCCCGCATGCCGCGCTTCTGCACAACGGCAAAATCCTCCGTGCGGTACAGCGCCGCCGCCTGGTGGATCACACACAGCATGTCGCCGGCGTCGTAGCGGGCAAACACGAAGCCCGTGCCGTCCTTCTGCCCCAGTTGACAGGAGCGCACGGAGTCGTTCAAGCCGCCGGTCTGGCGCACAATGGGCACTGTGCCGTACCGCATGGCGATCATCTGGCTCAGCCCGCAGGGCTCGCTTTTGGACGGCATCAGAAACAGATCCGCCCCGGCGTAGATTTGCCGGGCCAGCGCGTCGGAATAGGTAATACAGGCCGCCATCCGGCCCGGATACCGGCTCTGCATGGCACGGAAATAGTCCTCATACCAGGCATCTCCCATACCCAGCACCACCAGCTGCACGCCGCTGGCCATGATATCATCGGCCACCTGGCACACCAAGTCCATGCCCTTGTGGCCCACCAGTCGGCTGACGATGGCCAGCACCGGCGTGTCCGGTTCCTGGACCAGCCCCAGCTGCTTCTGCAGCTCCTCCTTGCACACTGTCTTGCCGAAGAGATTGCGATAGCTGTAGCACAGGGGGATAGCCTTCTTGTTGCGGGGGCTGTAGCTACGGGTGTCCAATCCGTTCAGCACACCGGTCAGCTTGTAAGAGATCGTGTCGATGACCTTCTCCAGCCCGCAGGCGTAGTAGCTGTCATGGATCTGGCGGGCATAGGTGGGGCTCACGGTGGTCACGGCGTCGGCAGTCAGCAGTGCCGCCTTCATCAGGTTCACGCCATCGCCCATCCGCAGCGTGCCGTCGTTCCACCAGCCTCGGTCCAGGCCCAGCAAATCGCCCACCGCACCCGGCTCCAGCCAGCCCTGATACTCGATGTTGTGTATGGTGAACACGCTGCGCACAGCTTTGTACTCGCTGCGCCGCACGGCAAAGTCCTTCAGATAGACCGGTACCGCCGCCGTCTGCCAGTCGTTGCAGTGCACCACCTGCGGCATGTGCTCCAGGTGCGGCAGCAGCTCTGCCACGGCCCGGCTGAAAAAAGCGAACCGCTCGCCGTCGTCCCCCTCGCCGTACAGCCTCGACCGCCGGAAGTACCGCTCATTGTCCACAAAATACCAGGTCACGCCCTGATATTCTGTGGAAAACAAACCGCAGTATTCATGCCGCCAGGCCAGATCCACGTAGATGTATTTGCGGAAGGTCAACTTCTCCCGCCACTCATCCCCGATCTGGCCGTACAGCGGCAGGATCACCGCCACGTCGTCCTCTTCCCTTTTCGCCAGCGCCGGCGGCAGGCTGCCGGATACATCCGCCAGACCGCCCGTCTTGCAGAAGGGCACCGCCTCGCTGGTCACAAACAGGATATGCATCTTCTCTCCTCCCAGGGAATGCCTCTCATCTGCCGAAAACGTTCCCGCGCTCCCGGCCGGGGGGCGGACCCGCAGGCCCGCCCCCGCCGCTGTTCTTTACACTTCCGTCCCTCTGGCGATTACCAGCGGATAGGCCTCGTGGCCCATCAGTGTGCCGTTCTCCTTCACGGTCACGTATTTGTCGGCGATGATGTTGCGCAGTATCGCGCCCCGCTTCACCACCGTGCCCTTGAACAGAACGCAGCCTTCCACCTGGGCGCCGGGCTCCACCCGCACGCCCCGGAACAGGATCGAGTTCTTCACCGAGCCCTGGATGTCGCAGCCGTCGGCGATCAGGGAGTTTACACACTGGCCGCTGGGGTCGATGTAACTGGAGGGTGCGTCGTTCTCCTTGCCGTAGATGGGCCGGTCGGGGCGGAACAGCTCCGCGCGCATCTCCGGCCGCAGCAGCTCCATGCTGCGGCTGTAGTACTTCTGTATGGTGTTGATGCGGGCGGCATAGCCGTCCCACACATAGCCGTGGATATGGAGCGTGGTCCCCCGCTTCTGCAGCACATCGCGCCGCAGGCTGTACTCGCTGTGGGCTGCGCAGTCCTCCACCAGCGCCAGCAGCAGCTCCGTGCGCAGCACGAAGATGTTCAGGCTGCGGAAGCCCGCCGGCTCCGGCAGGTTTCCGGCCGTGTCCGTCACGCGCCCGGTGTCGTCAAGCTGGAAGTAGGTGTCGCCGCTGTCGCCGGGGCGGGAGGTACACACCGCCGTCATGTCGGCGCCTGACTCCACGTGGGTCTGCAGCACATCCTGCAGCGGCAGGTTGATCACCAGGTCGCTGTCGCACAGCACCACATACTCCTGGCGGATGTGGGCCAGATAGTCGCTCACGCAGCCCAAGGCCTCCATCCGGCCACGAAACTGTGCGGGTCCGCCCCGCCGCTCGGTGTAGGCAAAGGCCGGCAGCAGCGTCAAACCGCCATTCTTCCGGCTCAGATCCCAGTTTTTTCCGCTGCCCAAGTGATCCAGCATGCTCTGGCACTTGCCATGCATGATCACACCCACGTCGGTGATGCCGGCGTTGACCATGTTGGACAGGATGAAGTCCACCACCCGGTAGTCACCGGCAAAGGGGATAGACCCATGGACCCGATGCTCGATCAGTTCCCGCAGTCCGGTCTTTTTCTCATAGGAGAAGATGATCCCGTGCATCCCGTTCATGCTTCCACCTCCTCGCTGTGGCGCCGGTCCAGCATGGTCCCGGGCGTCACGATCTCCCCGGGTGCCACCACCGTGCCCGGCCCCAGTACGGCGATGCCCCACTGGTCCGGGTCCTCTGCCGTCTCCGGCGGTGCGCCCACCCGGGCTCCGGCGCCGATGTGGCAGCCTTCTCCCACGATGGCGTAGGCTACCCGGGCCCCCGGCTCGATCACGGCATCCGGCATCACCACCGAGTAGCCCACCCCGGCACCCTCACCCACGGAGGTGCCGGTGCTCAGCACGCTGTTTTTCACCTCGCCCAGGATGGTGCAACCCCTGGCCACAGCACTGTTGCCCACATCGGCCTCCGGCCCCACGAAGGCTGGCGGGCAGACAGGGGTGCGCCCGTAGATGGGCCAGCGCCTGTCCAGCAGATTCAGTCCCGAGCCGGGCAACAGCATATCCATGTTGGCGTCCCACAGGGAGTCCAGAGTACCCACGTCCTTCCAGTATCCCTCGAACCGGTAGGCCACCATGTTCTCCCCGTTTTGCAGCATCTGGGGGATGATGTTCTTGCCGAAGTCATTTTCCGAGGCGGGGTCCGCCTCGTCCTCGATCAGGTACTGGCGCAGCTTACGCCAGGTGAAGATGTAGATGCCCATGGAGGCCAGATTGCTCTTGGGCTCTTTCGGCTTCTCGGCGAACTCGGTGATGCGGCCCTCTTCATCCACGGCCATGATGCCGAAACGGCTGGCCTCGGCCCAGGGCACCTCCATCACCGATATGGTGCAGGCGGCGCCGGCTGCCTTGTGGCGGCGCAGCATGTCCGAGTAATCCATCTTGTAGATATGATCGCCGGACAGCACCGCCACATAATCGGGGTCGTAGAGATCCACAAAGCCGATGTTCTGATAGATGGCGTTAGCGGTCCCCTTGTACCAGGAGGCACCGCTGGCGCTTTGGTAGGGTGGAAGGATATGCACGCCGCCGTTGGCCCGGTCCAACTCCCAGGGCTGTCCGTTGCCGATGTAGCTGTTCAGCTCCAGCGGGCGGTATTGGGTCAGCACGCCCACCGTATCGATGCCGGAGTTGGTGCAGTTGGACAGGGGAAAGTCGATGATGCGGAATTTGCCGCCAAAGGGGACTGCCGGCTTGGCCATGTCGCCGGTGAGGACATACAGGCGGCTGCCCTGTCCTCCCGCCAACAGCATGGCCACGCACTCTTTTTTCATGGTGCATCCATCCTTTCTGCCTCTGTTGCCCGTGTTTCCCGTTCGCTCCGTTTTTATCGCCCGCTGCGGCGCTTCCTGCCCCGCAGGATCACCGCGCCCAGCGGCGGCAGCCGCACCGCCACGGACTGCTCCTGTCCGTGGGCGGGAATGGCCTCCACCGGAATCGGCCCGCTGTTCACCACGCCGCTGCCGCCCCAGGCGGCGGCGTCGGTGTTGAACACCTCCTCGTACTCCGCCCGGAGGGGCACGCCGAAGCGATAACCCTCCCACGGCTGCGGCGCAAAATTCGCCGCGCAGATCAGCTCGTTCCCGCTGCGGTCCCGCCGCAGAAAGACGATCACATTGTTGTGGTTGTCATCGGCCACCAGCCACTGGAAGCCATCCCAGTCATCGTCGTTCTCCCACAGGGGGCGGTTCTTTTGATAGAACCGGTTCAGCTCCCGGATGCAGGCGTGGGTGGCGGCGGTGCTCTCCCGCTCCAGCAGGTACCAGTCCAGCTGTCCCCGGAAATCCCACTCGTGCCACTGGCCCAACTCCGCACCCATAAAGGTCAGCTTCTTGCCGGGATGGCACAGCATGTAGGCATAAAAACCCCGCACACCGGCCAACTGCTGCCACTCGTCGCCGGGCATCTTGCCCCGCAGCGAACCCTTCATATGTACCACCTCGTCGTGGCTCACCGGCAGTACGAATCGCTCGGAAAAGGCATATACCATGGAAAAGGTGATGTCCCTGTGGTGGTGCTGGCGGAAAAACGGATCCATTTTGAGATAGTGGCACACGTCGTTCATCCAGCCCATGTTCCACTTCAGGTCAAAGCCCAGGCCGCCCTCCGCCGTGGGATGGCTCACCTTGGGCCAGGCGGTGGACTCCTCCGCGATGGTCAGTGCGCCGGGCACGGCGGTGTGGACCGTGTCGTTCAGCTGCCGCAGAAAGGCAATCGCCTCCAGATGCTCCCGTCCGCCGTAGCAGTTGGGCCGCCACCGGCCGTCGCTGCGGCCATAGTCCAGATACAGCATGGACGCCACCGCATCCACCCGCAAGGCATCGACGTGGTACTCCCGCAGCCAGAAGACCGCCGAGGACAGCAGAAAGCTGCACACCTCGTTCTTGCCGTAGTCGAACACCCGGGTGCCCCACCCGGCGTGCTCCCACTTGAGCGGATCGCCGTACTCATAGAGGCAGGTGCCGTCGAACTCGATGAGTCCCTGCTCATCCTTGCAGAAGTGGGCGGGCACCCAGTCCAGGATCACCGCCAGGCCGGCCCGGTGCAGCCGGTCCACCAGATACAGAAAGTCCTCCGGCGTGCCGTAGCGACTGGTGGGGGCAAAGTAACCGGTGCACTGGTACCCCCAGCTGTCGTCCAGAGGATATTCCGTCACCGGCAGCAGCTCCACCGCCGTATAACCCATGTCCTTCACATATCGCGCCAGCGCATCTGCACTGTCCCGGTAGCTGTATGTCTCGCCGTTTTCGTGGCGGCGCCAGGAGCCCAGATGCACCTCGTAGATGTTCAGTGCGCCGGCGTACAGCGGCGTCTCCGCCCGGCGACGCAGCCACCCCTCGTCCCGCCAAGGGAAAGCGGGCAGCTCGTAGACCTTGCTGGAGCTCTCCGGCCGTGTCTGGGCGTGGAGCGCGTAGGGATCGGCCTTCCACCGTATCCGCCCGTCGGCGCCGGTGACGATATACTTGTAAGCGTCATAGATCTGGACCGAGGGGACCGTCAACTCCCACACGCCGTCGCGGCAGACCATCTCCTGCCCCTGCCAGCCGTTGAAATCCCCGGCCAGCGCCACGGAGCGGGCGTGGGGTGCCCACACCCGGAACACCCACCCGCCGTCGCAGCGGTGAGCGCCGAAATACTCGTAGGCCCGGTCCCAGGTGCCCTGATAGAAGCTCTCTTGGATCATATCCCACTCTCCGTCCCGCATCCCGGCAGGGCGTGCCTCTGGGGCACGTGCCGGAGCGTCCGCACCTTTTTGTTCATTATACTGTTTTTTTCCTCTACCGTCAAGAAAACCATGGCGTATTCCGCCAGCGCGTCTCCGGCGAACAGGGAGATCCGGCGCCGCCGGCGCCGGATCTCCCTGTTCTTTCTATAGCCTATAGCCGCCGCACCCTTACAGGTTCTCCTGCTTCAGTGCGTCGATGGGGTTGTCTCTGCGGATCATACTGGTGGCGTACAGCATGGTGGCGAACACCACGGCAAACACGCTGCCCACCGCGATGACTACGCTGGCCCAGGGGATATAGAAGCTACGCACCACCAGGTCGCCAGTGATGCGGTAGATCACATAGGTCAGCGCCACAGAGGCCGGCAGGCCCCACAGCAGGCCCTTGCAGCCGTAGATGATGCACTCGTAGTTCATCATCTTCCGGAAGCCCTTCTCCCCCAGTCCGATAGACTTGAGCATGGCCAGCTCCCGCCGCCGCAGCAGCACGTTGGTGGAGATGGTGTTGAACACATTGGCCATGGCGATCAGGGAGATGAGGATGATGAAGCCGTAGGAGAACACCCGCACCACCAGCACCAGCATCCGCATACTCTCAGCGTCATCCGCGTGGTCCACCAGATAGGTGTAGCTGATGTCGTCCGCCGCAAGCTGCTGCCGGATCGTCTCGGTCACCCGGGCGTGCTCCGCGGCCATAACGCCGTAGCTTTGCTCGAAGTGCAGCTCTCCGTCACCGGTCACAGCCCCTTTGGCGCTTTGAGGATAGAAGATGGCCGTCAGGCCCTCGGGCAGCAGGAAGTGGGTTTTCTTCACCGTGGCGGCCACCGGCAGATCCGTGGGGATCTCGGCCTCTTCCGGCGTCTTGACCAGCGCTTTTTCCCGATCGAACACGATCTTCTCTTCGCCCGTCGCGGCACTGTATACTTCCTTCAGGTACTCCTCTGGGTAGTAGTAATAGCCGTCGTCCATGACCTCCACCAGCGTGTAGCCCTCGATCTGCAGCGTGGTGGTCAGGTAGGCCTTCAGCGGCAGGGCACCCTCCCGCACCACTGGCACGTCCACGTAGATGTTCTCTCCGGAGGCCATGGTAATGGTCGTCACCATGCGGTTATAGAGCAAGCCGGCGGGCGCCGCGGCGTCCATATACGGGGCGGGATCCAGACCGTTTTCGGTGCAGAGGGCCCGGAAGGACTCGTCGTCCAGAAAGACCACCGCCGCGCTCTGGGGCAGGTCCGTACGGTGCTCCGCCGTCTCACGCCAGCTCTCCGCCGCGTTGATATAGTCTTTGGACAGCGCTTCACTGGGGAAATAGACCAGGCTGGAGATCGTCTCACCGCAGGCGGCCTGGTCCACGCCGGCGATGCCCCGCAGCCGCTCCAGCATATCCGCCGTGGATACGCCGCTGTCCCCGGGCAGCGACAGCGCGATGTCCACCCGACTCTCGCCGGCGGTGACGCTCTTCACCGTGTCGGTCAGATACGTACAGAAGCTGGAGGCCGCGATGAACAGCGTCACACTCAGGAACAGCGACACCACCGTGGCCCGGTAGCGTTTACGGTTGCGCTTGAAGTTCTTGGAGGCCATCATTCCCTCAAAGCCGAACAGCTTCTTTGTCAGGGAAGATACCTTTACATCTCTCGCCCGCACACGCACGTCGGCGGTCTGGCGGATGGCGTCGATGGCGCTGACCCGATTGGCCCGCTGGGCGGGGATCCATGCGGAGATCAGCGTAGTGACCAGGCACACCGCCGCCGCCACGGCCATGCCTGCCGGGCTGACCACCAGCTTCATCTGCACGCCGGTGCCCATGGCGAAGGCCACGAAGGCATCCCGCAGGGCCCACAGCGTGATGCCGATGCCGGCGCAGCCCACTGCGGCGCCGGCCAGAATGCCGGCCCCGCCCAGCAACAGCGCCTCATAGAGCACGCTGCCCCGGATCTGCTTTTTCGTGGCACCCACGGATTTCAGAATACCGAACTGCCGCGTCCGCTCGCTGACGGAGATGGCGAAGGAGTTGTAGATCAGCGAGATGGAGCCGAAGGCGATCAGGAAGATCAGCACGCCGGCAAAACCGTAGATCACCGTGGAGATGTTCGCTGAGCGCACCGAGCCGCTGAGGCGCAGCAGGTCGTCGTGGGTCCGCCAGCTCTCCGACACGGGGTTGCCGTTCATGTCATCATAGAACCGGCCTGTGTTCCTCACAGTGAAGAACACGCTCTGTACCCCCGTTCCCTGTCCGTCCCAGCCGGTCAGGGCAGTGTAGCCGGGGCAGCCATAGTCCTCCAGCAGGTTGTCGAACCGGTCGTAGAAGCCCACCACCGTATAGGTGCGCTCCGTCGCGTCGGCGATCTCCTCGCCGTCCGCCATCGGATCCACAGGGTTGGCCTCGCCCAATTCATACCCGTCCATCATGCGGCGACCCACGGCCAGCGTCAACCGGTCGCCCTCCTTGTAACGGACGTCACCATTGGCAGCCAGGTGGGTGGGCAGCAGCAGTTCCTCCGGCGTCTCCGGCATCCGCCCGCTCACCAGCTTCACGCTCACCAGGTCGGTAAAGTTCTTGTCCACCGCACGGATCAGCAGATAGGGCTTGTATTCGTTCAGACTGCCGATCTCCGCCCAGCCCACCGTCTGCCATACGGCGGACTTTTTCACAAAGCCCAGTTGCCGCGCCTGGATGGCCTCGCCCTCGGTGAGGTCGTAGAAATAGCCGTGGAAGGCGCCCACACGCGTCTCCTCACTGCGCACCAGAAAGTGGATGCCGCTGTAGGCACCCTGGATCACCGCGGTGACCAGCGCCATGGATAGCATGATGCCGATGATCGTCACCAGCGTGCGGCTGGGGTTTTCCCGCAGGGACGCCCGGGTAAAGCGGTGAAATACGTTCATGCCCGCGCCCCCCGGATCCGCTCGTCCCGCACGATGCGGCCGTCCTCGATGGCGATGATGCGGTCGGCCTGCAGGGCGATGCTCTCATCGTGGGTGATGACGATCAGTGTCTGGCCGTACTTGCGGTTGGAGTACTTCAGCAGCTCCACGATCTCCTGGCTGTTCTTGCTGTCCAGGTTGCCAGTGGGCTCGTCGGCCAGCACCACGGCGGGGGCGTTCATCAGCGCCCGGCCGATGGATACACGCTGCTGCTGGCCGCCGGAGAGCTGGTTGGGCAGGTTCTTCTGCCGGTCGGACAGGCCCAACGTATCCAACAGCTCTTGCAGCCGCTCCTCATTGACCTTCCGTCCGTCCATCAGCACCGGCAGCGTCAGGTTCTCCACCACGTCCAGCACCGGGATCAGGTTGTAGAACTGGTATATGAGCCCCACCTGCCGCCGGCGGAACACGGCCAGCTGCTCCTCATCCTGGGCGTATACGTCTTGCCCGTCCATCCACACCTTGCCGCCGGTGGGCCGGTCCACACCGCCCAGGATATGCAGCAGCGTGGACTTGCCGGAGCCGGAGGGCCCGATGATGGCCAAGAACTCCCCCTTCTCCACCGAGAAGGACACACCGTCCAGCGCCCGCACCTGGTTTTCTCCGCTGCCGTAGACCTTGGTCAGATTTTCGATCTTCAATATCTCCATGGATAGATGCTCCTTTCGCGGTTTCTGTCCCCAGTATAGCAGACCAAAGTGACAGCTCGGTGACAGTTACAAAAATTTTTTCATCTTTTTTGACAGGGAAAAAAGGACGGCCCGCAGGCAGGCCGTCCGTCGACTTATAAGCTCTATACGGTGTACAAATCTACTCTTACGCGCCTATACCACGCTCTTATAGAACCGTATCGTGAACTGCGCGCCGCCGCCGGGCGCGTTGGCGGCGGTGATGGTGCCGTCCTGGGAGGCAATGACCAGACGGCTCATGGCCAGTCCGATGCCGATGCTGCCCTCCCCCGCGTTTCCGCCCCGGTAGAACCGCTCGAACAGGTGGGGGATGTCCGCCGCCTCGAAACCGGGTCCGGTGTCCTGCACCGTGAGTTGGGTGTAGATCGCCGTCTCCTCCGCCGTCAGTGTGACTGTACCGCCGGCCGGGGTATGCTCCATGCAGTTCTTCAGCAGGTTGCCGATCGCCTCCGCCGTCCACAACAGATCAGCTGTAAGGCGTTCTTCCCTTACATCGATTTGCAGTGTCTGGCCCCGCAGCTCCATGGGGATGACCAACGGCTCGGCAGCCCGCAGGGCCAACTCCCGCACAGATATGTCGTCGCGGTGCAGGGGTGCGGTGCCGGCATCCAGCTGGGACATCTTCAGCAGCGTCTCCACCAGCCAACTGATGTGTTCCAGTTGGCGGCGCATCCCGCGGACCAACTCCATCCGCCGCTCATAGGACAGCTCCTCCGCAGCCAGCAGCGACAACTGCAGGTTCATGGTCGTCAGCGGCGTGCGCAGCTGGTGAAAGATATCCTCCATGGCACGGGTCAGGTACAGCTTGTCGGCCTGCAGCGCGGCGGCGTTCTCTTTCAGCCGCAGCGTCATCTTCCCGATTTCGCTGCGCAGGATGGCCAACTCTCCTTCGTCGCTGTGCCCGATGGCCAATATCTCCTGTCCGTGCAGGATCCGATCGATTTGCCCATTCAGCTCCGCAATAGCCCGATAGCGGCGTCCCGTAAAGACGGCGTGCAGCAGTATGAACACAGCGCCGGACAGCAAGGCCGCCACGACGCCCGGCCACGACACTGCCATCCAGCCGGCGATGGCGGCAGCCAGCGTCACCGCCGCATAGGCACCCAGTTCCCGGCAGAAATCCGGATTTCGCAGCTCTCTCATGGCTCACTCCACCCGATAGCCCAGGCCCCGTACCGTGCGGATGATGGTGGGGTCCTGTGGATCGTCCTCGATCTTCTCCCGCAGGCGCTTGATATACACCGTCAGCGTATTGTCGTTGACGAAGTCGCCCGCCGCATCCCAGATCTCCTCCAGCAGGCGGCTGCGGGACAGCAGCCGCCCCCGGTTGTTCAGGAACACCGTCAGCAGGCGATACTCCAATGCTGACAAGGGGATCTCCCTGCCGTTTTTTGTCACAACACCCTTCTCCGTGTCCACCGACACGTTTTGCAGCTGCACCACCGCGCCATATCCACCGCTGCGGCGCAGCACGCCGCGGATGCGGGAGAGCAGCTCCCGGGGGCGGAAGGGCTTGGCCACATAGTCGGCGGCGCCCATGTCCAGCCCCGCCACCACGCTGCCCTCATCGGCGCTGGCGGTGAGGAAGATCACCGGCAGGCCCCGCTGCCCGGCGGCGGCGCACACGCCGTAGCCGTCACCGTCCCGCAGGGACAGGTCCACCAGCAGCAGATCGAAATGCTGCTGTGTCAGCAGCTGCTCTGCCTCCTGTTGGCCGGACGCCGCAGTCGTTTCAAAGCCCTCGGCCGTCAGGTACGCCTGCAGGTTCTCCACAATGGCTCTGTCGTCCTCCACCAGCATGATCCGTGCCACGGCTGTCATCCCCTTCCGCTTCGTTTTGTTCAGCATATCACAAACGGCCGGCGGATGCAATCACTCCGACAGCAGGCGACCATTTTCCTATCGACAAGTCTCCTGCTTTCAGGGTATAATACCTGTGACAGCTATTTGCCCTGCGGGCCGGGTCAGTTCGGCCCGCAACGACACCGAAGGAGGTTGAGCAAATGGATATTTACGAGGCCATGCTCTCGCGACACAGCGTGCGGCGCTATCTGGACAGGCCTATACCCGCCGCCATCCGCGAGCGCCTGCAGCAGGAGATCGACACGTGCAACTGCGAGGGCGGGCTCCACCTGCAGCTGGTCACAGAGGAGCCGGGCGCCTTCACCGGCGTCATGGCCCGCTACGGCAGCTTCTCCGGCGTACGGAACTACATCGCCGTGGTGGGGAAAAAAGCGGACGATCTGGAGGAGCGCGGCGGTTACTACGGCCAGCGGGTGGTGCTCCTGGCCCAGCAGTTGGGGCTGAACAGTTGCTGGGTAGCGCTGACCTTTTCCAAGCGGCGAGCCCGCTTCACTCTGGACGAGGGGGAAAAGCTGGTGCTGGTGGTGGCTTTGGGCTACGGCGCCACCCAGGGCGCACCCCACCGCAGCAAGCCCATGTCGGAACTGGTGCGCTGTCTCAACCCCATGCCCGACTGGTTCCGGCGAGGCGCTGAATACGCCCTGACCGCCCCCACCGCCATGAACCAGCAAAAGTTCCTGCTGGAACTGGCCGACGGAAACAATGTGCGGGCCACCGCGCTGCGGGGTCCCTACGCCAAGCTGGATCTGGGCATCGTCAAGTATCAGTTCGAGTTGGGTGCCGGCCGGGAAAACTTCCGCTGGGCATAAGCGCAAAAAAGAGCCGTTCCCGTGGGGACGGCTCTTTTCTGTTTGGTCTGTCTGCTTGTGGATCGGTCCGTTACTTCTTGGCGGGCTTCAGGTCGCCGGACTCCCACTGGTGGACGCAGACGGAGCAGGACACATCGCCGATGACGTTCAGAGCAGTACGGCCCATGTCGAACAGACGGTCCACACCGTAGATGATGCCGATGAAGGTGGTGGGAACGCCCACAGCCTCCAGCACCATGGCCAGCATGATCATACCGGCGCCGGAGGTGCCGGCGGTACCGATAGAGGCCAGGGTGGCGGTGATGACGATGACAACCATCTGGGTCAGCGTCAGGTCGAGACCCACGCACTTAGCCAGGAAGATGGCGGCTACGCACTGATAGATGGCGGTACCGTCCATGTTGACGGTAGCGCCCAGAGGCAGCACGAAGGAGCTGATCTCACTCTCCACGCCCATGTCGTCAGCGCACTCCTTGGCGATGGGCAGCGTGGCCACAGAGGACGTGGATGCGAAGGCAAAGGCGGCGGCGGGGAACACCTTCTTGAAGAAGGTCAGCGGGGACATCTTGGCGAAGGCCTTGACGGACAGGCTGTACACCAGCACCACATGGATGATGTAGCCGATGTAGGCAGCCAGCAGCACCAGCGCCAGAGACTGCAGGATCTTGGGACCCTGAGCGGCCACGACCCAAATCATCAGAGCGAACACGCCGTAGGGAGACAGGGCCAGGATGAAGCCCATGACCTTCTGGGTGACCTCGTTGAAGGAAGAAATGAAATTGCCGAAGGGCTTACCCTTGTCGCCGGCCACCAGGATGCCGCAGCCGAAGAACAGCGCGATGACGATGATCTGCAGCATGGAGGCGTTGGCCAGCGGAGCGATGGCGTTGCTGGGGAAGATGTTGACCAGGGTATCCATCAGGTTGGCGGTCTTTGCCTCATAGGCAGCGTCCTCCGCCAGCTGCAGCACCGGGAAGGCCCCCTTGAAGAGGTTGGCCACGATCAGGCCGATGATGCAGGCGATGGCGGTGGTAACCAGGAAGTAGGCCACCGTCTTCCAGCCGATCTTGCCCACCTTGCTGATATCGCCCATGGAGATGACACCGTCCATAATGCTCAGCAGCACCAGCGGCACCACGATGAACTTCAGCAGGTTGACAAAGATATCGCCGAAAGGCTTGATCCACTTGGCCGTGAAATCACCGGCGGCCTCCGCGCCCATGGCCAGCCAGAAGATGGCACCCACGATGATGCCGGCCACCAGGCCGATCAGGATCTTGGCACCAAGGCCGAGTTTCTTCTTTGACATACAATGTCCTCCTTATTTTTTGGATTTCTGTTCTCGTAACAGACCACTACCATGATTACTATACCAAAATATGAACTTTTTGTAAAGACGCCTTCGCAATTTTGTTTGATAACCTTTTGTCAATCTCCCGCTGTTTTGTATAATATGACTAAAATGACCGCTGCGGCGTAACGCCGCGCGGTCATTTCCCGGCTTTACATACGTATTATTTTTCCGCCGCCTCATAACCGCAGAAGCGGATGGCGGCACGGGCCAACTCCGCCGTTGGGTCCACAAAGGGGCCGGGCACGGCCAGCGTGTCGGCCAGGATGGGCAGTTCCGTACAGCCCAGGATGAAATAGTCGGCGCCCCGGGCTCGCAGGCCGGCAAGCAGGTCGCGCCAGACATCCGACTCCGGCGTCAGCGGGCGAGAGGCCTTCACCACGTCATAGATCAGGTACATCAGCGTGTCGCGCTCCTCCTCGTCCGGCAGGAGAAAATCCACACCCGCCGCCGCCAATGCCCGGTCATAGAGGCCCGTGGTCAGCGTGCCGCGGGTGGCCAGCACCGCCGGACGCTCTCCCGGATACCGTCTGGCGCAGCATCGGGCTGTGGCCTCCAGCATGCTGAGGACAGGCGTATCCGTAGCCGCCTGCAGCCGGGACAGGAAGTAATGGGCCGTGTTGCAGGGCATTACGATGCAATCGGCGCCGCAGGCCTCCAGGTGACGCAGGGCGGAGAGCATCTCCGGCACCGGGTCCGGCCCGCCGCTGAGGATGGCCGCCGTCCGGTCCGGGATGGCGGCGTTGCTGTCGATATAGACGCGGATGTGGTCGTTGTCGCGATCCGCCCGCGTGAGCGTGACAATCTTGCGGAACAGATCCGCCGTGGCCAAAGGGCCCATGCCCCCCAGGATACCGATGGTCTTTTTCATATGCGCCTCCTCATACGATCAGCTCATAGATCACCCGGGCGGCCAGCAGACCCAGTACCGTCAGCACCACCGGCCGGACGATGCGGGAACCGTCCTTGATGGCCAGGCCGGCGCCGATGTAGTGTCCCGCCACAGAAGCCACCGCGCCGATGAGGCCCAGGACGATGAACACCTTGCCGTGGAGCAGAGAGGTGAACAGCGATCCGACATTGCTGGCCAGATTCACCAGCTTCACATTACCGGAGGCGGTGCGCAGATCCATCTTGCCCAGACTGCAGAAGATCAAGAGGAGAAAGGTACCGGTGCCGGGGCCGTAGAAGCCGTCGTAGGCGCCCACGATCAGCGAGGCAGTCAGCACGATGCCGGTCTGCCGCACCGGTGCGATGTCGCCCCGTTCCTCCGGGAAGGTTCGCTGCCGCAGAACCACCACTGCCACCACAGGCAGTACGATCAGCAGCAGCCACTTGAGATACCGCTCATCCAGCGCCAGCTGCAGCCGCGTGCCCAGATGTGCGCCCGCCAGCGCCAGCGCGATGGAGGGAATGCCCAACTTCCAGTCCACATATCCGCTCCGGACAAAGCGCCCGGCAGAGACCACCGTGCCGATACAGGCAGACAGCTTGTTGGTGCCCAAGGCCAGGTGAGCCGGCAAGCCCGCCAGGAAATAGGTGGGCACGGAGATGATACCTCCGCCGCCGGCAACCCCGTCCACAAAGGAGGCCAGAAACACACCCACCACCACGATAAGCACCATGTGGAGCGACAGCTCCATGGGAAACAGCATTGCCTGCAAACTTCTCTCTCCCCTCCGCGCCGCCGGATACGGCGCGTTGTTTAATCAAACCAGATGTTTCGATCCACCGGCGCGCCGATTCCCGGCACGGTGCCGGAGAAGCTGTACTGCCACACGTCAACGGCGTAATAGAAATTGGGCCAGACGCCGGGATCCGACACCCACAAGACATAGTCCTTCAGCCGCGACAGGTCGTAAACATAGTAGCCCTGCTGGCGGTTGAAGTAAACGCCTGCTGACAGGCCGGTCTCCGCGATGCGGCCGCAGAAAGCGGCGGCACACTCCGTCACCGCCTGCGCCCCCAGGCCGGCGGTACGGGCACCCTCTGTATCCACCGGCTCCCAGTCGAACATCACCGGCAGATCCAGGGTGCGGCCGTTCAGCACATCCAGGACGAACTCAGCCTCCCGGACAGCCTCCTCCCCATCCAGCGCCTGGGAGAAGAAGTAGACGCCCACCGACACGCCCGCCCCGGCGGCTCCGGCCAGGTTCTCCTCAAAGCGCTCGTCGGTATAGAGGCCTCCCTCGGTGCTGCCCCGGTAGCCCAGGCGCAAAAAGGCAAACTCCACGCCGCTGTCAGCCGCCTGCTCCCAGTCGATCTGCCCTTGGAACTCCGACACGTCGATCCCTTGGCGGGAGGGACCGCTGTAGAGGACCCAGTCCTCCGAAGCGGTGAAATCCTCCGCCGACAGCGTGGCGGCCGGTATATCGCCGTGGGGCGTAATGGTGACGGTGTTGACGCCGTCGTCCACCGTCACCGTATCCGGTGGGACGGAGGAACGGTCCGCAGGCGGCTGCTGGCGCAGCTGGCGGAGCACGGCCATCATCACCAGCGCCGCCATCACCAGCAGTGCCAGAGGGATCCGGCCCATCCCTCCGCGTGCCGCTCTCTTCGGTTTTTCTTTCAGCTTAGTCATGGCGCATTCCGTCGCAATCGATCGTTTTTTTCGTTGAAAGCATTATACCATGCCTAACACGCCGCCGTAAACCCCGCCGCACAAAAAAGCGCCGCGGCCCCTCGAGGCCGCGGCGCGGATCCGCGTTCTCAATTCAGTCCCAACAGCATCCTGCCGTAGTCGTTCAGATACGGACGCAGCAGGTCATAGGGAATCAGGAAGCTCTGCTCGCCGGCGGCATAGGGTGCGATATCATACACGCCGAAGATCACCGTCATGCCGTCATCGTCAAAGACCACGGAGCGCTCTGTCCACGCGGACAGCGTTTCGGCGTAGTCCTCATAATAGGCGTCCTCGCCGGCCTCCCCAGCCTGGCGCAGCAGCTCCTGCTCGATCGCCGCCTGCAGCTTCGTCATGTCGGCGGTCAGGTCGGATACCACCACTGGCTTGCCGGTGCGCAGATCAAAAGTGACACAGGAAGTCCAGACGATGGGATGGGGCCCGCCGGTATAGCTGTAACGGGTGGTATTGACGCACAGAGCGCGGCCGTTGCTCCAGAATTCCAGCGTGGCCTCGTCACTGTAGCAGAACATCTCGTCCTGCCAGACGCTGTCCCCCTGATGGCCCACAGCAGCGTAGTCCTCGTCGGCGGTGGCGGCCATCTCATCGAACCAGGCCACCTCGTTCTCCAGCTCCTGGGCAAAGTAATCGTTGAAGGCATCTGCCGCCTGGGCGGCACTGTCGCTCGCCTTTCCCTCTGCCGGATACACCGTCATCAGCGGAAGCTGGTAGCTGTGCCGCGTCAGCACATGGGAGGACTCGTCGGAGGCACAGTGCTCGCCGGTCACGGTGTAGGTGGTGATTTCATAGTCCCACGCATCCTCACCGGCGGTGATCGTGCCGCTGAGCACCAGATCCTGCGTCGTATCCAGATCCACATGGTCGGCGCTGTCCGGCATGGAGACAGCGGGCGCTTTACAGCCCGTCATCACCACGGCTGCCAATGCCAACAGGATCGGCAATATGCGCAGTTTCTTCATGGTCCTTCCCTCTTTTCCTAATCCGATACCAGGATCGGGGTCATGCGCCAATCCTCGCCGCAAGGTGCCACTACCGGACAGGCCAGCGTGTACAGATCGCTCCAGCGGCTCTCCTGCCGGAACAACTCCGCCGCCTCTGCGCCCAGCCGCGTCACGTCCGCCGCCTTGGTCAGCACCGGAGCGGACATCTGCCGCAGCAGGCGGCGGCCCGTGCCACTGGCGCCCAGCAGGCGCAGATACGGCACGTGCGCCGATGGGGCCGGCAGTTCCAGCCACGCCGAGAGCACCATGCGCCGCAGCCGAGCCATGGGATAGCGCTTCGTCTTGGCCCGCTGCAGCACTTCGTCCACGGAGGCAGACTGCTGCACCGCCTGATACAGCCGGCGATAGAGTCCCTCGCCGCCGCCGTCATAGCGGGCCCATTCCTCTTCTTCCATCCGCCGCAGCCGGGCCAGGATCGCCCGGTCGCAGCGGCGCATATCCGCCGGGGCGCGGCCCGACGCCAGCTCGCGGCGCAACACCACAGCCGCGCTCTCCGGCATGTAGGAGAGCGCCTGCTCTGTCTCCCCCGACAGCAGCAGCTGCCGCACACGGGAGGCCGAGGCGATGCCGTCTGCCGTTTGAGGCGCATCGTGTCCGGCGCCCTGTCGCGGCAGGGCCAGCGCCTTGATCCCCGTGCCGCGCAGACAGCGGAGATACTCCACCGCCAAGGTGTTGTTGGGCTGCGCCAGCACCGCCGCCCGCTCCGGGCCCAGCACCGCCGCCACCGCCCGCTGCCGACGCGCGGCAAAGGTAACGCCGTCGTCCGCCGCATCGCACAGCGCAGCACGGTATTCCCCGCTGTCCAGCGTGTCGGCCACCGCCGTCAGTTCCACCGCATCGGCACACTCGGCGCCGAAAGCCAGCGTGTCCACCACGCCGGTTTGACGCAGCACCTCCACGCCGCCCCGGGCAAATCGCTCCGCCGTGGCGGCGGCCCAGGGGGTGGGGATCTCCAGCACTAAGTCGGCGCCGCAGCGCAGCGCCATCTCGGCCCGGGCCAGCTTGCCGACCACCGCCGCCTCACCGCGCTGGACGAAGTGGCCGCTCATGGCGCATACGATGCCTTCATATCCCTGCTGGCGCAGCAGGTGCAGCATCCGCTCGTGGCCCCTGTGAAGGGGATTGTATTCACATATTATACCGACAACCGCCATGGCATTCTTCCCTGTTCCATTACAAAAGGTTACAATCTGCACACAAACCGGCCTGTGATACCCGCTGCCTTGGCGCTTTTGCCGCATAGTAACGGCATACCGTACAGAAAGGTATATTTTTATTATTATATCCGATTTTTGCGCTAAATGCAACTGCCCTTGACAGCGGCGCCCCGGGGCAGATAGAATACAAGCGAGGTGAGCGCCATGAACGGCAAATGCGAGAGCTGCAACTTCTATAATTATGATGAGGCCTTCGACAACTACATCTGCGAGATGGACCTGGATGAGGACGAGATGACCCGCTTTCTGGCGGGTCGTGCCGACGACTGCCCCTTCTGGCGGCCCGGCGACGAATACCGCACCGCGCGGCGGCAGTAGACTGTTTGCCCAATGCCCGTGCTCCAGGCCCCGGAGAGGCAGGACAGCTACCTTGACGCGACGGGGGTTTTCCGCTAAAATGAGGAGCAAACCGATATAAAATGCGTGTTCCAAGGAGGATCGGCACAGATGGCGAGCGGATTTATCGACAAGGCCCGGATCACCTGCCGCGCCGGCAACGGCGGCAACGGTGCGGTGGCCTTTCACCGGGAGAAATATGTGGCCGCCGGCGGCCCGGACGGCGGCGACGGCGGCGACGGCGGCTCCATCATCCTGCAGGTGGATGACAACATGTCCACCCTGATGGACTTCCGATACAAGCGCAAATACGTGGCCTCCAACGGCGTGGACGGCCAGGGCGGACGCAAGTCCGGCAAGGACGGCCAGAGCCTCATCATCCGCGTGCCCCGGGGCACGCTGGTGCGAGACGCCGAGACGAACGAGATCATCCGCGACATGTCCGGTGATGAGCCCTTCGTCCTTTGCAAGGGCGGCCGGGGCGGCTGGGGCAACCAGCACTTCGCCACCCCCACCCGCCAGGTGCCCCGCTTCGCCAAGGCGGGACTGCCCGGCGAAACCCACGACGTGGTGCTGGAGCTGAAGCTGCTGGCCGACGTGGGGTTGGTGGGCTTCCCCAACGTGGGCAAATCCACCTTTTTGAGCGTGGTCAGCAAGGCGCACCCCAAGATCGCCAACTACCATTTTACCACCCTGTATCCTAACCTGGGCGTGGTGTATGTGGACGAGGGTATCAGCTTCGTCATGGCGGACATCCCAGGCATCATCGAGGGTGCCAGCGTGGGTGCCGGTCTGGGCCACGACTTCCTGCGCCACATCGACCGCTGCCGGTTGCTGGTGCACCTGGTGGATGTGTCCGGCAGCGAGGGCCGCGACCCCGTCGCAGATTTTGAGGCCATCAATGCCGAACTGCGGGAATATAACGCCGACCTAGCAGCCCGGCCCCAGATCGTGGTGGCCAACAAGACCGATCTTCTGTACGATACCGCGCCGCTGGACGCGCTCCGCGCCCACGTGGAGGCACAGGGCTACGAGTTCTTTACCATGTCCGCCGCCACCCACCAGGGCACACGGGAGCTGGTGCAGTGCATCGGCCAGCGGCTGGCCGACCTGCCGCCGGTAGCAGTCTACGAGCCGGAGTACGTGCCCCGCATGCCGGAGGTGGACACCTCCGAGCCGCTGCATATCGAGCGTGAGGACAACACCTGGCTTGTGGAAGGTCCGTGGCTCCAGCGACTCATGGCCAACATCAACTTCTCCGATTACGAGAGCCGCCTGTATTTCGACAAACAGCTCCGCGCCTCCGGCCTGTTCGACCGGCTGGAGCAAATGGGCATCCAGGACGGCGACATCGTGTCCATGTACAACCTGGAATTTGAATACCAGCGCTGACTCTTATGCAAAAAGAGCCGGACCGCCTGTAAACGGTCCGGCTCTTTTTGCATATTTTCGCATACCCGGTCCACACTACGGTGTGAAAGGAGTGCAGGAACCATGTACTGTCACGATCTCACTGAGCTGCTCAATCGGGATGCCGCCGCCTACACCTATTTTTACTCCCTCTCACCCAAGACCCAGGCCCTTCTGCAGGGCCGCGACATCCGCACGCTGGACGAGCTGCACCGAGCTGCAGAGGAACTGCGCGTGCGCCGCCGTCCCGATGTTTTTTGAGAGGCCGGCCAGTCAAAATCCTTATATTAGCTATAACTAACTTTTTTCTGAAAACCCCTTGACAAACAAAAAAACTGTGGTATCATCATATCAAAAGTTAGCATTAGCTAACTGCTTTCAGGGGAGGGGCGCCGCTGTGTCGGAGGAGCTGATCATACGCTGCGCCGCCCCTACGCTGGCGGGGCTGAAAACAGGGAGCCTGTTCTCCTGCCGCTTCGACTCTCTTCATCAACTCCACCGGGAGATTCGGGACGTCAACCGCCGTGTGGCGGGAAAGGGGCTACGGCTGCTGCCGTTGCGTGTCACGGACGACACCGCGCTACTCTACCTCTACCGCCCCCTGTATCTGCAGCGGGATCTGGAGAACGACGAAGCGCGAAAGCTGCTGGCGGAGACGGGCTACGACGATCTCCGCCCCGGCCGGTGCCTGCCCCACCTGCTGCAGCGATTTCGCGGCGGCGGCGACTTCCCCCACGAAGTCGGGCTGTTCCTCAGCTATCCGCCGGAGGATGTGCGGGGCTTCATCCGCAACAAGGGCCGCCACTGCAAGTGCGCGGGCTGTTGGAAGGTCTACGGCGATCCAGAGCAGGCGCGCCGCCGTTTCGAGGGCTATCACCGCTGTACAGAGGACTGCTGCCGGCAATACGCTATGGGCGTGTCCCTGGACGAACTGCTGGTATCTGTATCATAACGTATTCCAAACGCCGAACACATAGAAAGGAAACAAAGCCATGAAAAAAGTTGCGATCGTCTATTGGAGCGGCACCGGCAACACGGAGCAGATGGCGCAGGCTGTGGCGGAGGGTGCCCGCAGCGCCGGCGCCGAGGCCACGCTGCTGACCCCCGCCGACTTCGACAGCTCCCAGGTTAGCCGGTTCGACGCCTTTGCCTTCGGCTGTCCCGCCATGGGAAACGAGGTGCTGGAGGAGTTGGATTTTGAGCCCATGTTCACCGGTTGTACCGGCGCGCTGGGCTTCCGGCCCATCGCCCTGTTCGGCTCCTACGGCTGGGGCGACGGCGAGTGGATGCGCAGTTGGGAGCGCACCTGTGAGGACGCCGGACTCAACCGCGTCCATGACAGCGTGATCTGCTGCGAGGCTCCCGACGACGAGGCGCTGGCCGCCTGCCGCGATCTGGGTGCCGCCTTGGCGTGACGCCTGCTTACCTTACTAATCCTCATCTTTCCTACCAATAGGCAGACGGCCGCTCCCTCCGGGGGGCGGCCGTCTGCCGCAGCGTGACGAGAAAGCTCTGTCTGCGGCTTGAGGCGCCCTGCCATCTGGCAGGGCGCCTTTCTGTGTTCGTCTGTTTCTGTTTACAGCTCGCGCCGCCGGTACAGTCGGATCGACACCAGCCATGACACGGCGTAGCCGACCGCCGCGGCCGCCAGCAGTACTGCCGCCAAAGCGCCGGCGGACAGCATCGGCTGTCCGGCCGTCAGCTCCAGCAGCCTGTCGGACAACGTCAGACTGCTGACGCAGAAGAGAAATACCATGCCGAAGTTGATGATGCGACCCTTCTCCACGCCGAAGTGCAGCATCAGCGGCAGCGTGACGGAGGGTGCCAGCAGGGACAGGCAGAGCAGCAGCGCCATCTGCAGCAGCAACGCCTCCGGCGCCGCTGCCGTGCCACGTAGCACGCGGGCCAGAGTTGTCGCCAGCCACAGCACCCAAACGCAGCCTACTGCACACAAGCCCACCACATACTTGGCCGACACCAGCTGGGCGCGGGTATAGGGCAGCGTACCACTGTATACGCTCCACTTGCTCTGCTCGTCATAAGACAGCAGTGTGCCGGGGAGCATCCCGGCGATCAGGCCGGGATAGAAGGTGAAGAACAGGTTCTCCCGCTCCATCGGCAGCAGGGAGACGACCGAAAATATTACCACCAGCAGCAAGTATATGCGGCAGTGCTTTGCGGCCACGTACCATTCCTTTCGCAGCAGTCCTCTCATGTCACCTCTCCCCTTTCACCATGTATACGAACAGCTCCTCGATGGTCACAGGCCCCAGGAACAGCCCCTCCGGTACGGCGCGGCGCAGCACGATGGCCTCCGCGCCGTAGCTGTTCTCCCGCCGGTGCAGGATGGCGTCCTGATCCAGCGCCGCCAGCTGCTGCGGCGTGCAGCGGACCATGCCGTACTCCTCCAGCAGACGGTCCTTCTCCTCGCACAGCAGCAGCCTGCCCCTGTGGAGGAAGGCGATGTAGTCACAGATGCGCTCCAGATCGCTGACGATGTGGGAGGAGAGCAGCACGGAGTGCCCCTCATCCCGGGTGAACTCCTCCAGCATCTCCACCACCTGATCCCGCACCACCGGATCCAGCCCGCTGGTGGCCTCGTCCAGCAACAGAAGCTTCGGGTGGTGGGACAGGGCAATGGCGATGCCCAGCTTCATGCGGTTACCGCGGGAGAGGTCCCTGAAGGCCTTGTCCGCGGGAATGTCCAGCGAGCGCAGATATCCCTCATAGGCCGCGCCGTCCCAGCTGCGGAAGGTGCCGGCCATGACCTTGCCGGCCTGCACCGCCGTCAAGCAGTCCGGCAGGCCCACATCGTCCAGCACCACACCCATCTCCTCCTTGATGAGATGGATGTTCCGGCCGTTGTCCCGGCCCAGGATGGTGACGGTGCCGCCATCCTTGTGCAGCATATCCAGAATCAGCTTGATGGTGGTGCTCTTGCCGGCGCCGTTTTCGCCGATGAGGCCCAGGATGCAGCCGCCCGGCAGCGTCAGGTCCAACCCCTCCAGCCGGAAGCCCGGAAACGATTTGGTCAGTCCTCTGATCTCCAGTGCGTTCATTGATACTCCTCCAGTCCGAATTCCACCATGGACAGCACATCCTGCCGGGTCAACCGGCAGGCGGCCGCCAGGCGGGCGATCTCGTCGATATGCTCCTCGATCCTCTTCAGGTTCTCCTCCCGGATCAGCTCCACATTTTTGGCGGCCACGAAGCACCCCTTGCCGGGGATGGTGTAGAGAAAGCCCTCCTTCTCCAGTTCCTCATAGGCCCGCTTGGTGGTGATGAAGCTGATGCGAAGATCCTTGGCCAGCCCCCGGATGGAGGGCAGCATATCGTCCTCCCGTAGCTCGCCGCCCAGGATCTGGCCCTTGATCTGGGTGTAGATCTGGTCGTAGATCGGAGTGCCGTTTCTGTTGTCGATGAAGATAGTCACGCCGTCACCTCTCTGTTGTCTGTATCAACTGTATATGTCGTATTATATACAGTTGATACAGTTTGTCAATCCCCCTCGCGAAAACTTTCGCTCTCCGGCGCAAAAAAAAACGGCGTGACCTGTTGGTCACACCGTTTTTCCGGTTTGGTTTTTACTCGGCGGGGTAAACAGAGACCTGCTTGCGGTCCTTGCCCAGGCGCTCGAAGCGCACCACGCCGTCCGCCTTGGCGAAGAGCGTATCGTCGGTGCCGATGCCCACGTTCTTGCCGGGGTGGATGTGGGTGCCGCGCTGGCGAACCAGGATATTGCCGGCCAGGACCCGCTGCCCGTCGGCGCGCTTGGGGCCAAGGCGCTTGGACTCGGAATCACGGCCGTTCTTGGTGGAGCCCATACCTTTTTTATGGGCGAAGAACTGCAGACCAATATACAGCATGTGTCAGTACCATCCTTTCTGTAAGATGATCGAGGAAACAGGAGGGATCAAGCCTCCATCACTTCGATGTTGTCCGGATACTCGTCGTGAAGGGTCGCCAGATAGACCATCATACCCGTCAGTATCGCCTGACAGGTAGCTTCCGCCGTCTGAGAGAGCCCTCCCGGCAGGCGGAAAGCGATGGAACCCGTTTCTTCGTCGACTTTCACCGAGGCACACAGCCCCATCACGTCGTTGACGGTGGCCTCGACAAGGCGCACCGCACTGGTGATGGCCGCGCAGACGATGTCCTCGCCCGCTGCGGCATAGCCGCTGTGGCCGGTCGCATCAAATCCGTTGATGCGCGCTTCCTCCGTGAGGAACGTTACGGTCGTCATGCTTGTCCCTTAGAAGGAGATCTTGCCGATCTCGACCTTGGTATAGGGCTGACGATGGCCCTGACGCTTGCGGTAGCCCTTCTTGGGGGTGTACTTGAACACGCGGATCTTCTTGCCCTTGCCGTTCTTGACGACCTTGGCATCCACCTTCGCACCCTCCACCACGGGAGTGCCGAATCTGGTGTTCTCGCCGTCCACGATGGCCAGGACCCGGTCGAACACCACGTCCTCACCGGCCTCCGCGTCCAGCTTCTCGATAAACAGCGTGTCGCCCTCAGAGACGTTGTACTGCTTACCACCGGTCACGATGATTGCCTGCATACCTTGCTGCACCTGCCTTTCCTTTATCACGGACTCGCTGTCGGGGGCGTCCGAATCGCCGTTCGGCCCTTTGTGCCCATTCAAAGCGGCTTATACAGTTTATCAGCGCCTTTCCACCTTGTCAACAGAAATTTTCCGCTTTTCTGCTGTTTTTTGCATTTTTCAGTACAGACGCTGCTTTTTGGCGATGACCTCCCCGTCCACCAGGATGCTCTGGCGACCGCTGGGGCTGAAGGACGTAGCGATCTCACGGCCGTCCACCACGGCGGATATGGTGTACTCCGTCTCGATGACCCCCTCCTGCCGGCCGTAGACCCGGCCGTCAATGACCAGCTCGGTGAGGCCGCGGCTGCGCAGCGTCTGGATGTGGTGGCCGCCGCAGTCGGCCTCCACCAGCACCCGGGCCTTCTCCGCCGGCAGGCCGATGGGGCGGCTGTCCGGTCTCAGTCCATCATACCCGCTCTGCGGCGCGGTGTCGGTCATATCATAAAAGTCGCTGTCTCCTGTGCCGCTGCGCGTCGGCGGAGCGTCCCACGGCTCCCGCTGCTCCGGTGCCTTTTCCGTGGTCTGCGCGCTCTTTCCGGCGGCAAAGCCCAGGAGCAGCGACACCAGAACGAAGACGTGGAACAACAGGTCCATGAACAGGTCCCCGGCACCCAGCTGCAGCAGATCGCTGACCACGATGCCTGTGTCGACCAGAAACAGCAGCGCCGCCAGCAGCAGCCAGATCCGCTGCTTTTTGGACAGCAACCAGCACACCAGATAAACCGCCAGGATGGCCAGCGCGATCAGGGCACCCCGGACCAGCGCGCCGGTGCCGCCGGTGAACGCAAAGACCATCCGGCCCTTCAGCGCCTCGATATACGCCAGGTAATTGGAAAACAGAAAGTAGGTGTTGCTGCCCACCAGGGCCAGCACGGTATTCACCGCGCCGAAGATTACCACCGCCAGCAGGCTGCTGCGGCCCGAGCTGTACCGCCGTGTCTTTTTGTCCATATATCTCTCCCCTTTGCGGTGCAGAGTTTTTCTTTCTTTATCAATTATAGTTTTCGGTTCCGCCCGCGTCAATGTGCTCCGCCGTTTTTTTTGACAGTTTGCCCGACGGAGTTGCATTCGCCCTCCCTTTGTGATATATAAAAGGATACACGCCGCAGAGGGCGAAGCATTTTTTCAAGCGGGAGGTCAGCCATGACGTACGCCGTCAGTGATATACACGGTTGCTGTGATACCTGGCTGCAGGCGCTGGATGTAATCCGCTTTTCCGACGATGACACCCTGTATGTGCTGGGCGACATGGTGGACCGGGGTCCCGCCCCCATCCGCCTGCTGCAGGACATGATGGCCCGGCCCAACGTGATCCCCCTGCTGGGCAACCACGAGTATATGGCTGCCACGGTGCTGCAGAAGCTGCTAGTGGAAGTCACCGCCGACAACGTCGCCTCCCATCTCACCGCCGACGACCTGCGGGGCTGCGCCATCTGGATAGCAAACGGCGGACAGACCACGCTGGAGGAGCTGCGCCGCCTGCCCCGCAAAGCGCAGCGCGACGTGCTGGACTACCTGGTCGAGTGCTCCCTCTGCGAGGAGATCACAGCGGGCGGGCACGACTACGTGTTGGTCCACGCCGGCTTCTCCCCCTATGTCCCCGGCCGGTCTCCCGCGGACTACGGTCCGGAGGCCACCCTCTTCACCCCGCCGGAGGAGGGGCGTGTCTACTTCCCCGGCCGCTGGCTGGTCACCGGTCATATCCCCACCGCCGCCGGTCGTATCTTCCGTAAAGGGAATCACCTTTCCATCGATTGCGGCTGCGTATTTGGCGGCCATCTGGCTGTGCTGCGGCTGGAGGACCAGCAGGTATTCTATATACCGGGTCCGCAAGGAGTCCGCTGAACTCATGCAGAGGAGGTTTTCACATGCTTGTCCGACGCGCCTGTGAGGCGGATATCCCCGCCGTGCTGCGATTGCTGGTGCAGGTGAACATGGTGCACCACACCATCCGGCCGGATCTGTTCCGGGGGCCCACCACCAAATACAACGCAGATGACCTGCGCACTCTGTTCCGCGACGACAGCCAGCCCGTCTTTGTGGCGGCGGACGAGGGCGGGACCGTACTGGGCCACTGCTTCTGCCAGCTGCAGCAGCGAGACGCCCCCATCTTCACCCCGGTCAGGACGTTGTACATCGACGACATCTGCGTGGATGAGGCTGCCCGGAACCGCGGCGTGGGCCGCACTCTCTACGATCACGCCGCGGACTTTGCCCGCGCCGCCGGATGCTGCAACGTGACGCTGAACGTGTGGGCCGGCAACGAGGCCGCCCGATCGTTCTATGAGGGCTGCGGCATGACTGTGCAGCGGGTCACCATGGAGCAGATCCTGTAAGGTTAAACTTTTACAATAAAAAGGCACGGGAGAGTGACTCTCCCGTGCCTTTTTACGACAGTTGCTCCGTGAACTCTTCGATCTCCGCCGGGCGCATGATGCTGACCTCATAGGCCACTCGCTCCTCGGCACCGCTGGGCAGCACCTTGGTATAGGTGCGGCTTTGGACGCGACCCTCCAGCGTCAGCCGTCGCCCCACGCCCATGGCCGCCGTCTGCTGGGCCACGGCGCCCCAGGCGATGCAGGGCAGATAGTCGGCCCGGCCGTAGCGGCGGTTCACCGCCAGGATGATGTCACAGATGTCCCGTCCCAGGGGTGTGCGCCGCAAAACGGGCGCCTTGCAGATGACGCCGGAGAGCTGGATGCAGTTCTCCGGCTCAAGGCCGCCGGGTCCCAACTCCCGAGCAAAGACGGAGATCACCAGGCGCCGGCCCTGACCGCTCTTGTTGTTGAAGGACCGCAGCTGGCCCAGTACCCGCAGCCGCTCCCCGGCAGCGCACGGGGCCCGCTCCAGCAGCACCCACGGCGCCACCACCGTCAGCTCATCGCTCTGGCCACTGAGCCGCGGCACCGACAGGGGAAACTTGTAAAAGCTCTCCCCATGGTTGATATGGGACAGGTACGGTTCTCCCGTCACGACGCCGCACAGGACCACCCGGTTGAAATTTTGCTCCATGGCTCCACCTCGTTGGTTAAGATGGAACAATTTATGCGATCTCAGCGCCGAATATGCTCTTTTCAAACGGCGGGATCTGTGGCATAATGGGTCTATCAGCATTGTGAAGGAGCGTTGCGCCATGCGATATAAGGGAAAGGTATACCGTCCGCCCAGCGAGGCCTACAGCCTCATCGTGCAGGTCACCTATGGCTGCAGCCACAACCGCTGCGCCTTCTGCGACATGTATGATGACAAGCACTTTGCCTTGCGCCCCATGGAGGAGATCCGGGAGGATTTCGAGACGGCACGGCAGGCCTATCGCCACGTGGAACGGGTCTTTCTGGCCGATGGCGACGCCCTGATCCGTCCGGCGGCCCAGATGCTGGAGATCCTGGGGTGGGTCTATGAGCTGTTTCCCGAGTGCCGGCGGGTCACCTGCTATGCCTCCCCCGCCAGCATCCATGTGCGCACCGAGGAAGAACTGCACGCCCTGCGCGGAGCGGGGCTCACCATGGTGTACATGGGGCTGGAGTCCGGCTGCGACGCGGTGCTGGAACGCATGAACAAGGGCCACACCGTCGCCTCCATCATCGAGGCGGGGCAGAAAGCCCGCCGCTGCGGTCTGGCGCTGAGCGTCACCGCCATCTCCGGTCTGGGCAGTCTGGAGCTGCTGGCTGACCACGCCATGGGCACCGCCCAGGCTCTGTCCGCCATGCAGCCGGAGTATATCGGACTGCTGACACTGATGGTGGAGCCGGGCACACCACTGGAGCGCTGGGTCCGGGAGGGCAGCTTCATCGTGCCGCAAGCGCCGGATATCCTGCGGGAGACGGAGATCTTCCTCCACTACATCGACAGCGAGGGCAGTATCTTTCGCATGAATCACGCCAGCAACTACCTGACACTCAAGGGCACCCTGAACACCGACAAGCCGGCGCTGCTGGCCCGCGTCCACCAGGGGATGGCCGGTCACGGCCTGCGCCCCGCCTATCTGCGGGCCCTGTAAAGGGTCGTATCATTATATCTGATAAAGGAGCTCATCCATGAATATTGCTCTTATGTACGCCATGCGCGCCGAGATTGCCAGTCTGCTCCGGGGGGATGAAACCCCCCTGCTGCAGTCGGTGGCCGGCGTGGAATTCTACCGCATCCGCCCCAATGTGATCGCCTGCTGCGGCGGCGTGGGCAAGGTCAACGCCGCCATGTCCGCCCAACTGTTGATCCAGCTCTATCACCCCGATCTCATCATCAACGTGGGTGTGGCAGGCTGCTTCGAGAACGTGCCCATCGGCACGGTGGTGCTGGCCGAGGGCTTCGTGCAGCACGATTTCGACACCAGCGCTTTGGACGGGCCGGAATACGAGGGCTTTGTGGCCACCGTACACCGCACCGTCTTCCCCACCGCCGATCCTGACCGGGCCAGGGCCGCCATGGACGCCACCGGCCAACCCTACCGCACCGGTCTGGTGGCCACCGGCGACTGGTTCGCCACCGACACGCCCCGGGCCCGCCACATCGCCGAAAAATTCCATCCCCTGCTGTGCGAAATGGAGGGGGGCGCCGTGGCCCATGTGTGCCTGCGCAACGAGGTGCCCTTCATGGCTGTCAAGTCCGTGTCCGACTGTCTTTTCGGCGACAATGACTTCTCCTTCAATTTCCCCGCCGCCATGGAGAAGCTGGACACGGTGGTGATGGACTTTATTGACCACCTGGAGGGCTGACTATGGAACGGATCGCCAGCTTTACTGTCGACCACACCGTCCTGGTGCCGGGTCTGTATTTGAGCCGCCGGGATGGCAGCGTGGTCACCTTTGACTTGCGCTTCAAGCGTCCCAACGCCGGCGACCTGCTCAGCAATGCGGAGATGCACTCGGTGGAGCATCTGATCGCCACATTGCTGCGCAACAGCGACCGCAGCGACGCCGTCATCTATTTCGGCCCCATGGGCTGCCAGACAGGCTTCTACTTCCTCTTCGACGAATCCCAACTCTCCTGCAGCGAGGCCATCGCCCTGTTGCAGCGCTGTTTCGCCGATGCCGCCGTCTACGACGGCCCTATGCCCGGTAAAAGCGCTGCGGAGTGCGGAAATTATGTCAACCTTGATCTGCCGCTGGCCAGGACCTGCTGTGCCTGGTACGTCGACCGCATCGCCGGCTGGACAGAAGCCCAGTTGGTTTATCCCAATGCGTGATGTATAAAAGTCAAAAACGAGCCCTCCGGTGCACCGGAGGGCTCGTTTTTGATGCGATCTCAGAAATTGACGATGCCGTTGAAGACCCGGAGATCATAGGGCTCAAACACCACATTGCGATAGGCATCTACGTCCAGCTTGACGCCGGTCCAGTCGGAGTGGATCTCGCCGTTCTGCTTGATGACGATGTCGTAGAGAATGTCATAGGTCACGCCGTTGGCATCCGTCTCCACAATGGTGGAATAGGGCAGCGTCTTGTGGTAGGTCATGTGCAGGCCCTTATAGTCGAAGTGGAAGCCGTTGCGCATGCGGCAGCCATCCAGTCCCTTGTAGGTGAACAGGCGCTTGAGATCCTGCAGGATGCGGTCATTCTCCTCCTCATAGAGGTTGTCCGGCGTGGTCTCGGTATAGTCATAGCGGAACTGCACAGGAATCCCGTAGCGCAGAAAGCGCTCCACATAGGCCGGCAGTTTGTCCACCGGATAGTGCTTGTAGAGCACGCAGTTGATGCGGGTGGGGCAGGCGATGCGGCCCAGCACCTCGTCAGGGGACTCCTCCACGTACTTCTGCAGGTGGCGGGAGATGTTCATACAGGTGATTTTGTCACAGTTGCGCGCAGTAAAGGCCAGCATCTCCTCGATGGAGGTGTGGGCCTGGACCGGGAAGGTGGTGTTGATGTAGATCTTATGTGTGGCGGGGATCACATCCAGCATCCGCTGCAGCGCGTCCAGATCCGCCAGAGGCTCGCCGCCGGTGAACACGAAGTCACAGTAGGGAGTAATACCATCCATCACGCGGATGCTGTCGATGATGGCATCCACGCTGAAACCGGTGCAGTCGGCATATTCACGCTTATTGATGCAGAACGGGCAGTTGTTCTGGCAGTCATAGGGCACAAACACTGTGACGGTGGCACCGCCCGCTCTGGTCTTGTAGGGATTGCTCATTTCCTCCGTGAACCTTTCCATAAAGTGTCAACGATGATTATAGTATACACAGGGCGGAAAAGTCAAGATATATCTGATGAACAGGCAATTTTCCGCACCGGCGGCCAACACCGGCGGTTGGGCCGCCGCCACTCAATAGTTTGGATCCCGCAGTTCCAGGCGAACATGGGCAAAAGCGATAGCCTCGCCGTGCTCCTTCAGCAGCAGCAGCCAGCGGTCCAGCAGGTCGCTGGTCTCCGGGTGGATCAGGATGTGGCCCTTGCTCTTCTGGTAATAGTCATAGGGCGAGGCATCGGTGTACTTCTCCCCCTGGTAGATGCGGCAGGCGGCGATGCGGTCGCAGAACATCTCCGCCACATAGCGCTTGGGCATCTTGCAGCCGCCCACGAACACCTGGCCGTCCTCGCCGACGCGATAGTCGATCCAGTACTCGAAGTGGTGGCGGTTGCGGCCCTTGTGATGGAGCCAGGACAGGCTGACGCCCGTCTCCATCCGCTCCTGGTCGTTGGGGGACCGGTAGCCCTGATAGTATTTGGCACCCCGCCAGAACTCCGTGGGGGAGTATTTGGACAGGTCGTGGGTCAGTCCCTGCCACACCAAGCCAAGCTTCAGGCAATAGGCGCGCACCAGTGCCCGGTGGCGATTGACGGTATTCCAATGCTCCCTGATCTGCACGGCGGCCCCTCCCTGAAAAGATGTACGGGTGTGATGTTGGAAAACATTATACCACAAATTCCCACGCCGCGCAGCATAATTTTTCATCCGCCCGCGAAAAATATGGACGAGGTGAAAAACCATGGCGGCCTATGTCTGCTTTTGCGGAAACGAATTGATTCCCGCCCTGCCGCCGGATGTGGTCGGCGGCGACGCGCCGGGACCCTGGGTGCTGTGCGCCATGACGGCGGCCGGCGCGGCGCGGATGGCCAACCACCGGCTGATCTGCCGGACTCTGCTGATACCGGAGGGGCTGTACCGGCCCGTCTGGCAGGCGGAGCAGGTGGTCGGCTACGGTCTGTCGGGCCACAGTACCCTGACGCTCTCCAGCATGGGACGGCGGGACATGCTCTGCGTGCAGCGGACCTTGACGGACAGTTCCGGCCGCATTGTGGAGCAGCAGGAGCTGCCGCTGCCGGGCCGTTGGGGCGTCTTCCCGCCCTCGGACCGGCTGCTGCTGGCCGGCGTATGGCTGCTGCGCGGCGTACCTCCGGAGGAGACGTGAACGGTCGGCAGTAAAACAGGGTCTGCCGCTGGCGGCAGACCCTGTTTTTTGGGAAAAGATCCCTTTGTTACAGGCTCTTCTCGTAGGACTCGATCATCTTCTTGACCATCTGGCCACCGACGGAACCGGCCTCGCGGGAGGTCAGATCGCCATTGTAGCCCTGCTTCAGGTTCACGCCCACGTCGTTGGCGGCCTGCATCTTGAACTTATCCATGGCGGCCTTGGACTCGGGAACATTCAGCTTGTTGGAATTCTTGCTGGACATAGTGGTAATTCTCCTTTCAATTCGTTTGAGCCATGCGCTCGGTTGGGTATCGCAAACATAGCTTTTCCCGCTTTTGCCGCCATATTCCGCCGGGCTGTTGGTAAATTCTGCAGAAAAAACAGGTCCCGGAGCCGGGGCCTGTTTTTATGACTATTTGATGGATCGAGCGTATTACTCCAGCACGCGGCACTTCAGCACCTGGCCGTCTACCTCGACGGTGATGATGGCGGTTCCCACGTCCAACCGGGTGATGGTGCCGTTGGAGGTCACCGCAACGGCAGCGGGACTGCTGCTGGTCCACGTCGCCTCGCTGTCGGTACCGATGATAATCAGATGCACAGAGGGCGCGCCCGCCTTCAGGGTAACATCATACATTGTCTCGCCGCCCACAGTCACGGTAGGCAGAGCTGTTCTCCCGGACTCCACAGCGCCGATGACCAGCACCGTATCCGGCGGTGTGCTCTCTTCGTTGTTGTCATCGGGCTCCTGGTTATCGTTTGGGGTCTGCTCATTGCCTGGCTCCGTGTTCCCGTCATCCGGAGTCTGCTCGTTGCCGGGCTCCGTGTTTCCGTCATCCGGCACGGTGGGCTCCTGCACGGTCACGACGCACTGGGCCAGTTTGTTACCGCCCGCCTCGGCGGCGGTAATCACTGCGGAACCCACGCCGACGGCGGTCACGTTGCCCAGCTCGTCCACCGTGGCTACGGCGTCGCTGCTGCTGCTCCAGACAAAGCTGTCGGCACCGGAGGCGGTCAGCAGGCGAATCTCACCCACCGCCAGCTCCATCTCCGCCGGCTCCAGTGAAATCTGCGTCACCACCGGCGGCTGGACTTCTTCATTGTCCCCCTTGTGGATGGCCTCGCGGATCCTGTCTCCAAAGAAGGTATAGACCAGAAATGCGACCAGCAGCAGGAGCACGACGACCATCGCCGGGCCAAGGATGTTGGGGCCGCGCCGCGTTTCCACCCGGCGGCCCGGGACCTTGCGGCGCTTGACGGTGCCCTCGTAGGGCCCGCTCTCGGCACAGAAGGGACAGGCTTTATAGCTATCGGAATACATCTCGCCGCAAATCGGACATTTTACCAGCTTCATGACGCTTCCTCCATCAAAAACACCGGCGCAGCGGTGTGAGCATCGTCGATATCAATATTTACATAATACTCAAAACCGCTGTCCCCGTCAACTCCCATTGCGCAAATTCAATCTTTTTTTACAACTTGCCGCGACGTCCTTGTTTTTGTCACGCTGTCTTTCTATAATGGAGGTATCTATCGGAAAGGATCCCATGCACACATGAACTGTTTACTCAGCGCCGTTGGGCGCCCCCTCCGCCATGCGGCCGCGCGATGAGTGCGCCGCCCGGCGCCGTCCCTTTGCAGGTGCGGTGTGTCTGGCGCTGGCGGTTATCTTCCTGCTGCCGCTGGCCGGCGGTATTCTACACGTCGGCATGGTGTGGCCGGCGGCACTGCTGCTGCTGGCCACCTCCCTGTGCTTTTGGCCCCGCTGGCCAGGATACCTTCCCCATGCGCTGCGGCGCACCGCAGCGGCGGCGATCGGCATCGGGCTGGCAGCGGCGCTGATCATTTTGGCCCTGATGGCCACAGCCGCCCTCCATCGTCCCGATGAGGCCGATCCGCCGGCTACCGTCATCGTGCTGGGCTGCCAGGCCTACGCCGACGGACGGCCCAGTACCATGCTGCAAAACCGCATCGACGCTGCCTACGACTACCTCACCGCCCATCCGGAGGCCGTATGCATCGCCTCCGGCGGCATGGACGACCAAGAGAATATCACCGAGGCCGCCTGCATCCGCACCACGCTGCTGTCCATGGGGATCGCACCGGAGCGCATCTATCTGGAGGACGCATCCGGCTCCACCTATGAGAACATGGCCTTCTCCGCCGCCCTGATCCGGGAAAACGGTCTGGACACCCGCGTGGTGCTGGCCACGGACAACTTCCACCAGTACCGCAGCCAGTTCTTTGCCCGGCAGGCGGGGCTGACTCCCTGCGCCTCCGGCTGTGCCGCCTATCTGCCCATGGTGCCCGGTTACTGGGCCCGGGAGGTGGCAGGCGTGGCGGCCGCTTGGATCCGGGGCTATTGAAACGGCATACGAAAAGGACCCCTCCGTGCCCCGGAGGGGTCCTCTGCTTTCCTCATCAAAATGCGAACACGACGCCCACCACGGCGCTGACCAGAATGAACACGATGGGGTGCAGCTTTTTTGTGGGCTCCACCCAGCGGGTCAGTACCAGCAACACCGCCGCCAACACTGCGCCTTTCCAGTTGAACCGGGACAGACCCGCGGCCGCGCCGTTCCACATGGTCAACAGCAGCACTGACAAGCCCGCCGAGGCCACCATGGCGGTGGAGGCGGGGCGCAGGCCGTAAAAGGCGGCGTTGACCCAGCGGTTGTCCCGGAAAGCCTTCAGGAACGCAGCAATGATCAGGATGATGATGACGGACGGGGTGATCAGGCCCAGCGTGGCCACCACGGCGCCGCCGATGCCGGCGGTGGCATAGCCCACGTAGGTGGCCATATTGACGCCAATGGGGCCCGGTGTGGATTCGCTGACCGCCACCATGTCCGCCAGCTGTGCGGCGGTGAACCAGCCGGTCCGGGCGGAGATGTCTCTGAGGAACGGCAGCGTGGCCAGTCCGCCGCCCACGGCGAACAGACCCGTTTTGAAAAACTCCCAGAAGAGCTGCAGATAGATCATCTCTTTTGCCGCCCCCTTATCACTTCGATCACGAGTCCTGCGGCGGCCGCGGCCAGCACGTAGAGAACAGGCGACAGGTCCAGGAACACCGCACCGGCGAACACAACCAAAAAGATCACCAGGGCAGACCGGTCCTTTACCGCGCTCTTCCACAGCTTCAGCACGGCGTTGAAAATCAGCACGCACACGCACACGCGGATACCGGCAAAGGCGTGCTGCACCCACGGCAAATGGGAAAAGGCGGTAATGACACCGGCCAGCGCCGTGATGATCACCAGGGACGGGAACACCACGCCCAGCGTGGTCACGACGCCGCCCAAGATCCCCCGCTTCTTCTGACCGATGAAGGTGGCCGTATTCACGGCGATGACGCCGGGTGTACACTGGCCGATGGCGAAATAATCCGTCAGCTCCTCGTCGGTGGCCCAGCCCTTGTTCTCCACCACCTCACGCTGCAGGATGGGCAGCATAGCATAGCCGCCGCCAAAGGTCATGACGCCCACCCTGGCGAAGGTCAGAAACATATCCAGCAGCTCTCTCAAGTCCTTTTCCCCCCTACACATATCCGTACAATCCCCGCACCGACACCTCGCCGGAGCGGAGCGTTTCCGTCGTTCCGTCGTCATAGCGCACCGTCAGTCCGAACCGGTCGTCCACGGCCAGGGCCTCCGCCTCGGCATGGACATCGCCCCGCAGCACCTGCACGCGGCTGCCCACGGTGAGACACCGGGCGCGGTAGGACTCCAGCCACCGCTCCGGCGCGAACAGCACTCCCCGCCGCAGCTCATCCAGCTCCTCCAGCAGCGCTGCCGCCAGCGCCGCGCGCCGGACCGGCGCCGGCAGCACCATATCCAGCGAGGCGGCGATATCCGCCAGCTCCGGCGGGAAGTCCTCCGCCCGCTGACGGCAGTTGACACCGATGCCCACGATCACATGGTCCACCCGGCCGCTCTCCCCCTCCAGGGACATCTCCGTCAGGATGCCGCAGAGCTTCCTCCCCTTCAGCACCAGGTCATTGGGCCACTTGATGGCAGGGCTGACGCCGCTCAAACGCTTGACGGCGCGGCAGACCGCCACGGCGCTGAGCGCCGTCAGCGGCAGCAGCAATTCCGGCGCACAATCCGGCCGCCACAGGATAGACAGGTACAGCCCCTGCCCCGCCGGGGAGAGAAAACTGCGGCCGCGGCGTCCCTTGCCCGCCGTCTGGCAGTCGGCCATGACCACCGTGCCGTCTGGCGCGCCGTCTGCGGCCAGGCGGCGGCAGGCCGTGTTGGTAGAGTCCACCTGGGCCAGCACCTGCCAGTTGTCCCGCGGGGCCGTCAGGCAGGCCTCCACCGTCTGCCGGTCCAGCAAATCCGGCGTGGCTGCCAGCCGATAACCCAGTCCGCTGCGGGCCTCGATCTCACAGCCTCTGCTGCGCAGCGCAGCCACAGCCTTCCACACCGCCGCTCGGCTGACACCCAAACGGCGGCTCAACTCCTGGCCGGAGAGAAATTCCCCCTGCCGCTCTGCCAGCGCCTGATAGACCCGATCTCGGCTCATGGCAATGCCCATCCTTTCCCAAGATATTCCCACTCTACCACGAAAGGAGGCATTTGTAAACGCGCCTTTTATAAATGCAGTTGACAAATCCCGTCTTTCACTGTATTGTAAACCTATATTTCAATATGAGGTTTACAATTATGAGGACACGCGCACTGATCTATACCGCTCTCTTTGCCGCGCTCACAGCCGTCGGTGCCTTTTTGCGCATTCCTGTGGGGCCGGTGCCCATCACGCTGCAGTTCCTGTTCACCGCCATGGCAGGCATCTTGTTGGGGCAGCGCTATGGTGCGCTGAGTCAGCTGGTCTACGTGGCGCTGGGTCTGGTGGGTCTTCCCATCTTCACCCAGGGCGGCGGGCCGGGATATGTATTCCAGCCCAGCTTCGGCTTTCTGCTGGGGCTGATTCCCTGCGCCTGGGTCATCGGAGCCCTCGCCAGGCGGCGCTCCGACGCGCCGTGGCTGGCACTGTCCTGCGCAGCCGGTTTGGCCGTGCTGTATCTGGTGGGCGTGCCCTACATGGCGCTGATTCTGAACGTTTATCTGGACAAGGGGCTGGACCTGACGGCCGTTCTCAAGATTGGTATGTTGCCCTTCTTGCCCGGCGACGCGCTGAAGATCACGGCGGCCGCGGTCGTCTGCCCTGTCCTGCGGAGGCGTTTGTGCAATTTTGACGAATTTCGCGCGTGAAATTTTTCTCCATGTTGGGGAAGAAATGTATTGCTTTTTTTGCCATCGGCCCGTATAATAAGCAAGAAAATTCGAGGAGGTGAGAGGCATGACGCTGCAGGTGTACTGCAAGAAGAGCGCCGTTCTCTCCGTTTCTTCCTCTGTCAGTGCCATTTCCTTTTGACCGGTTTTTCACCGGTCCTTTTTTTTGCCTGTCGTCAGCAATTTTTAATGGATATACAAAACGGAGAAAGAGAGGTCAACCACATGAAAAAAGATTCCCTTGGCCAGGAGGCCATCTACGACGCCCGGTCGCTGGGCGTGCCACGCATGCTGGTGCTGGGCCTGCAGCACCTGTGTGCCATGTTCGGCGCCACCGTGGTCGTTCCCATCATCATCAGCGGCGCCTACGGTCTGCCCATGACCGTACAGACCACACTGCTGATGGCCGGGCTGGGCACGCTGCTGTTCCACGTACTCACGAAGTTCAAGGTTCCCGCCTTCCTGGGCTCCTCCTTCGCCTATCTGGGCGGCTTCGGCATCATGGGTGGCTTGGATGCCGGCAAATATGCCACCATGAGCGGCGACGAGAAGCTGGCCTACGCCCTGGGCGGCGTGGTGGTGGCCGGTCTTCTCTACCTGTTGCTGGCCCTGCTGTTTAAGCTCATTGGCGTGAAGAAGGTCATGCGCTTCTTCCCGCCCATCGTCACCGGTCCCATTATCATCCTGGTCGGTTTACATCTGGCGGGCTCCGCTGTGGATAACGCCAGCCAGAACTGGGGCATCGCTCTGGTCTCTATTCTAATCGTTATCGTTGTCAATATTTGGGGCAAGGGTATGATCAAAATCATCCCCATCCTGCTGGGTGTGGTAGGCGGCTGCGTCGTAGCGGCCCTCACCGGCAACATGAGCTTTGCGGAGGTTCATGACGCCAGCTTTTTTGGTCTGCAAAAGTTTACAATGGCAAAGTTTGATCTAACCGCCGTTTTGGTCATGGCGCCCATCGCCATCGCCGCCATGATGGAGCACATCGGCGATGTGTCTGCCATCTCCTCCACCACAGGCCGCAACTTCATCGAGGATCCCGGCCTACACCGCACCCTGCTGGGCGATGGTCTGGCCACTGCTTTAGCTGGTTTCTTCGGCGGCCCTCCCAATACCACCTATGGTGAGAACACCGGTGTTTTGGTGCTCTCCAAGGTATATGATCCCCGTGTCGTGCGTCTGGCCGCCTATTTTGCCATTATCCTGAGTTTCTCCCCCAAGTTTGACGCGTTGGTTACCTCCGTACCCGCCGCAGTAATCGGCGGTGTCAGCTTCATCCTCTATGGTATGATTGCTGCTGTGGGTGTCCGCAATGTTGTGGAGAATCAGGTCGATTTGACTAAGTCCCGCAATTTGATCATTGCGGCCGTGATTTTCGTCAGCGGTCTGGGTATCAACGGTATCACTTTCACCTTGGGCGGTGCTGACGTCACCATCACTGGTATGGCAATTGCCGCTTTGGCCGGTGTGTTGCTCAACGCCATCCTTCCCGGTAAAGACTATGAGTTTGGCACAAGTGTCAAGGGCGACAAGTCCGCCGACATGGGCTCCTATTGATCCAGCGCGGACAGACAGGAATAACCTAAACACAAAAAAGCACGACCCCGAGGGAGGCACTTCGTAAGGAAGTGCTTCCTTCCCTTTTGAAAGTTAGTTAATTGACCACGCGGGTCCGCCATGGTACAATGATTAAAACAAATCGGGATTTGCGGAGGTGAAGGCAGGAACATGATTATTTTGTTAACCGGAGCATCTCACACCGGAAAGACTCTTCTGGCACAGCGGATGCTCGAAAAGTACAAATATCCATATCTCTCCATTGACCATCTGAAGATGGGGCTGATCCGCAGCGGCAACACAGAACTTGGGCCGGAAGACGACGATGCTCTCACAGAGTATCTGTGGCCCATTGTCCGCGAGATAATCAAGACCGCAGTCGAAAACAGACAGGATCTGATCGTAGAGGGCTGCTACGTTCCCGCAGATTGGAGAAATGACTTTGATGCGCATTATTATCTGCCGTCTATTCGATTCATTTGCCTTGCCATGACCGAAGAATACATTGACAGTCATTATCATGAGATCATCGGGCATGAGTCGGATATAGAATCCAGATTGATGGAAGCCGATTGTACCCCCGATGACCTGAAGGAATGCAACAGATGGTACATCGACACGTTCGGAAGTGCCGGCGAGAATGTCATTCTTATAGAGGATGATTACAACAAGGCATTGACAGAACTTATAGAATGATAAATTCCGGTTTGCCGAATAGATCTTCTATTGTCCACAGTTATAACGAGCATCGGATTTTGCCCCACAAAATCCAAGAGACAAAACCGGCGTGACCGCAGCGGTCACGCCGGTTTCATATCCTTTTGAGCCGGTGATTGCCGCCTCAAAACAGCTTCTTTACGGAGTCCGCCCCGAGGGAGCCGTGCCTTTTTGTGTTTTTACTCAACCTCTTCTGCCGACGCTTCCCGCTCTGCGCGGCCGTACATGACGGTCATCCCGCGGATCTCCGCCGCCAGCTCCGCCGTGGCTTCGCCGGGCAGCATACGCCAGGTCCAGTTGCCGCTGCGGGTGCCGGGCGTGTTCATGCGGTGGCCGCGGCCCAGCGCCAGGTAGTCCTGCATCTGTGCCACGAACAGCTCCGCCACGCTGCTCATGCCGCCGCGGATCACGCCGCGGCAGAAGCCCTCCTGCTCATTGAGACCCAGATATCGGGCCGCATAGGCGATATCCTCCGGTGCCGCCTCCTCCCGCCACAGAGCCAGGGGGCTGTTGTCGTGAGTACCGGTGTAGCAGATACAATAGGGCGTATATGTGTGGGGCAGGTAGCTGCTGGAATCGCGGGAGTCGAAGGCGAATTCCAGCACCTTCATACCGGGCCAGCCGGAGTCGGCCAGCAGCTTCGCTACACCGGGGGTGGGATATCCCAGATCCTCGGCAATGAACCGCAGCTGGGGGAACCAGCCGTTCAGCACGTCCACCAGATCCATACCGGGCCCCTGTACCCATCGCCCGGCGCGGGCGGTGGTTTCACCATAGGGCACGGCCCAATAGCTGTCAAAGCCCCGGAAATGGTCGATGCGCAGCACATCGTAGAGCCTGCCGGCAGCGTCGATCCGGCGGATCCACCAGCCGTAGCCGTCATCCTTCATCCGCTCCCAGTCATAGAGGGGATTGCCCCAGAGCTGCCCATCGGCGCTGAAGTAATCCGGCGGCACACCGGCGACCTCCCGGGGCATACCGTCCTCATCCAGTTGGAAAAACTGCGGCTCTGCCCACACGTCGGCGCTGTCCATGGCTACATAGATGGGCAGGTCGCCGATGATCCGGATGCCCAGGCTGTGGACATAGTCCCGCAGGGCATTCCACTGCCGGAAGAACAGAAACTGGATATAGACGAATAGCTCCACATCCTCCCGCAGCAGCGCGCGGTACCGCTCCAGCGCATCGCCGCGGCGCAGGCGTAGTGCCTCGTCCTCCCACTCGGTCCAGGGGCGCATGCCGAAGCGACGCTTGCAGGCCATGAACAGAGCATAGTCCGGCAGCCAGCGGCTGTTTTCAGCGGCAAAGGCCGCCACAGCCTCCCGGTCGCGCTCCCAGCCCCGCTCCCTGGCCCGGGCCAGCACGTCGAACCGGCCTTCGTAGATCCTGCCGTAGTCCACATGGCGGGCCTCGCCGCCCCAATCGACAGCGTCGATCTCCTGCTCCGTCAGGAGTCCGTCCTCGACCAGCAGATCCAGGTCGATGAAGTACGGGTTGCCGGCATGGGTGGAAAAACTTTGGTACGGCGAGTCGCCGTAGCTGGTGGGTCCCAGGGGGAGCACCTGCCAGTACCGCTGACCGGCGGCGTGGAGAAAGTCGGCAAAGTCGTAGGCCGCCCTGCCGAAGGTGCCGATCCCGTGGGGGGACGGCAGCGAGGTAACAGGCATCAGAATGCCGCTGCTTCTTGTCATAATCTCTCTTCTCTCAAACAGACGATTTGCCCCCGGAACACCCGGGGAAAGAAGCCTGTCCGCCAGCAGGGACTGACGGACAGGAGGATATGCGTTTGCTGCCGGACGGGGGGATCAGCCCTTGACCGCGCCGGCGGCCACACCCTTGATGATGTGCTTCTGGCACAGCAGATAAAAGATGATCACGGGAATGATGCTCAGCAGGATCAGCGCCATGGTGGCGCCCAGATCCACGGTGCCGTAGCTGCCCTTCAGGTACTGGATGTGGATGGGGATGGTGCGGTACTCGTTGATGTCCAGCACCAGGTAGGGGAGCAGATAATCGTTCCACACCCACATGATCTCCAGGATGCCCACGGAGATTAGGGTGGGTTTGAGCATGGGCAGCACCACAGAGAAGAAGGTACGCATGGGGCCGCAGCCGTCCACCGCCGCCGCCTCCTCGATCTCCAGGGGGATGCTCTTGACAAAGCCCACGAACATGAAGATTGCCAGGCCGGCGCCGAAGCCCAGATAGACGATGGGGATCGTCCAGGGGGTGTTTAGGTGCAGAGTATCCGCCGTCTTGGACAGGGTGAACATGACCATCTGGAAAGGCACCACCATGGAGAATACGCACAGGTAATAGATGATGCGGCAGACGCGGGAGTTGACCCGGGCGATGTACCATGCCGCCATGGAGGTGAACAGCAGGATCAGGAATGTGGACAGCACCGTGATGAGGATACTGTAGAGCACGGACTTGACGAAGGGATAGTTTCCGAAGGTCATACCCTTGAGGAAGTTGGCGAAGCCGGCCCACATCTCTCCGGTGGGGATGGCAAAGGTATCCGTCTTGACGAAGGTATTCACCTTGAAGGAGTTGATGACCACCGCCAGGACGGGCAGCACATAGATGATACAGATGGCCGCCAGCACCACGGAGAGAACGGTCTTTCTGCGGCGCTCGGCCGACAGGGTATTCTGTTTCATTACTGCTGCACCTCCTTCTTACGGGTGTAGCTGAGCTGGAGCAGACCCAGCCCCGCCACCAGGATAAAGAACAGCACGGCCTTCGCCTGGGCCACGCCGGGGGATTTTGCACCGGAGCCGTAGAATGTATTGAAGATGTTCAGTGCCAGCATCTCCGTGGTTTTGATGGCAGAGCCGTCCGGCTGGATGAGGAAGGGCTGACCGGCAGTCAGCGCCAGGTTCTGGTCGAACAGCTTGAAGCCGTTGGTCAGACCCAGGAATGTGCAGATGGTGATAGAGGGCATCACGTTGGGGATGGTGACCCTCCAGAGCGTCTGCCAACGGGAGGCGCCGTCGATCTTGGCCGCCTCCAGCATGTCCTCCGGCACAGCCTGCAGTCCGGCGATGTAGATGATCATCATATAGCCGATCTGCTGCCAGGCTACCAGGATGATAAGCCCCCAGAAGCCGTACTTTGTCTCCATCAGGACGGAGGTGCCGTAGCGGGAGAGGATGCCGTCGAAGATCATGGACCAGATATAGCCCAGGACGATGCCGCCGATCAGGTTCGGCATGAAGAACACGGTGCGGAACAGATTGCTGCCCTTGATGCCCTGGGTCAGCGCATAGGCCACCGCAAAGGCCAGCACATTGATGAGCACCAGTGACACGAGGGCAAACAGCGCCGTGTACCAGAAGGCGTGGCGGAAGCTGCCATCCTGCAACGCCTTGAGGTAGTTGCCAAAGCCGATGAATTCGGCGTCGCGGATCAGGCGGAACTGGCAGAAGGACAAATAGATGCCCTGAATGAACGGCCATACGAAGCCGATGACAAACGCCGCGACCACCGGTCCCACAAAGATCGGCGACCACAGACGCTTCGCGCGGGTCAGTGAGTTGCTGGTGCCTGGTCTCTTCTTTCTCAACGCGATCATCTCCCCTGAAAACACTTTATCGGATTGCCATTCCTCCGGCCTCATGCAGCCGGAGGAATGATAGGTCGCGGGGCAGGCGAAAGCCCGCCCCGCGTCTTCCATTATGTGCGGATCGTGTCAACAGCCAATCAGTGGGTGTTGGCATAGGCAGCAGCCCAGCCCTCCACGATGGCAGTGCGGACAGTCTCCCAGTTGGCGTCGCTCTGGTCGGCGCAGTAGGCGTTCAGAGCAGCGACGATGCCGGCGCGATAGTTGTCCACATCGGGCTGATAGTTGGTGGCCCAGTCGAAGACGTAGCAGCCCTCATCGGTGTAGCGGGCGGCGTCGTTCAGGAAGCCGTTGGTGGACTCCACAGCGGACTTATAGGGCATGATGCCCAGCTGCTCCACCAGCAGGGCGCTGGCCTCGGGATCGGTGACCATCCAGACCATGAAGTCGATGGTGGCCTTCTGATCCGCCTCGGAGACCTTGGCGTTGACAGCCCAGTTGTTCTCGGTACCGCAGTTCAGGCCGGCTTTCTCCTCGCCCTCCACGCCGCAGTAGTAGGGGATCATGGTCGCGTTGGGCACGTCGCCGGAAACAGCGGCATACTCCCAGGAACCGTTGACGAAGAAGGCAGCCTTGCCGCTCTTGAACTCAGCCTCGGCATCGTGGCCACCGGTGGCCAGGGTGTTGGGCTCCACGGTGCTGTTGTTGATGCACAGGTCGAACAGGTTCTTGAAGTTGGGCACGAACTCGCCGGTGATGGAGGCGGGCTGCTCGGTCCAGATGGTGCCGGCGGCGCGCTCTTCATACACGTAGTCCAGGTTGATCATGTGGCCGGTGAAGCGCCAGCTGGAGCTGCCGTCCATGTCGGAGGCGGAGAAGGCGTCGAATCCTAGCTCGTCAGCGCGGGCGTGGATGTCCTCGGCGACGGTCTTCAGGCCCTCGAAGTTCTTGATCTCATCCATAGAATGGCCGGCCTTCTCGATCAGGTCGGGATTGACGATGATGCCATAGCACTCATAGCAGTAGCCGATGGCATCCAGCTTTTTGGCGTCGTTGACGTTATAGAGGTTGTAGGCGTCGGTGTTCAGTTCGTTGGCGATGGCGGTGCCGGTCAGATCCAGCGCGTAGTCGCCCCACTCGTCATCCATGCTGGGGTTGGTGATGACGAACATGGTGGGAGGCGCGGACTTGTCCATCTCGGCGGTCAGGGTCTGGCCATAGGTGCCGGAGGCAGCAGTAACGACCTTGACGGACACGCCGGTCTTATCCGTGTACATTTTTGCCAGCTTCTGAGCGGTGTCGTCCAGCTCGGGCTTGAAGTTCAGCCAGTAGACGGAACCGGTCTCGGTGGTCTCGTTGGTGGTATTGGTGTCGGTGTTGGCGTCGTTGCCGCCCTCATTGGACTGGTTGCTGTTACCGCCGCAGGCGACCAGAGCCAGAGCCATGATGAGGGCCAGCATCAGTGCAAGAAACTTCTTCATCTTTCAGATCTCCTCAATCTTAGTTTTATTTTCGCACCCGATGGGTGGGAAAACCGTTGTTACAGCGCGCGGACCGAGCAGCCCTGCCGCAGTGTGGTGGACAGGATCACTTGCCGGTTCTCGCCGCGCCCCTGCACCAAATCCAGCAGGATCGCAGCGCTCCGGCGGCCCATCTCCTCCGTTGGCTGGCAGAGCGTGGTCAGCCGCGGCGTGATATAGTCGGATACCTCCAGCCCGTCGATGGCCACCACGGAGCAGTTCTCCGGCACGCGCCGGCCCTGCTCATCCAGCGCCCGCATCGCACCCATGGCCATGACGTCGGAGATGGCGAACACCGCTGAGAAGTCCGTTCCGGCCGCCAGTGCCCGCTTCATAGCACGATAGGCGCCCCGAATATCAAAGCTGTCGGCGCACAACACCAGCGACTCATCCACGGCGATACCGTTGTCGGCCAAGGTCTTTGTATAACCCCGATAGCGCAGCTGACTGATGGAGCGGTCATCCGTACGGGACAGCAGCGCCGCAATGCGCCGGTGGCCGCTGTCGATCAGCAGCTGTACCGCCTGACAGGCGGTCTTCTCGTCGTCGATGGAGACAGAGGAATATTCCTCCGCCCGCAGCGTGCCGTACCGGTTGGAGTAGGCGCAGCAGACAAAGGGGATGTTCAGCAGCGCCAGATCCCGGGGCGCGTAGTCGAACCGCCCGCCCAGGAAGATCAGGCCACGCAGCCGCTTCTCCCGCTCCATGACGGCGCCGCTCTTGACCTCATCGTCGCTTTCTCCAATCTGCTGCATCACCAGGGTGAAGCCGGCGGCGGTGATCTCCTGTTCGATGGCGCGGATGATGTCCGTGTAGAAAGGGTTTCCGACGCCCCGTACCACCAGACCGATGCTGTCCGACTTGGTGCGCACCAGGTCGCGGGCAGAGTTGTTGGGGATATAGTTGGTGCGCTCAATAAAGTCCAGCACCCGCCGGCGATTCTCATCGCTGACATCCGGCCGGTCGTTGAGTACCCGCGAGACGGTGCTGACACTGACGCCGCAGGCTTTCGCGATGTCCTTGATCGTCATGTCAGTTCCTCGCTCTCCCGCTTTCCGGAAACCTTTCCGGTAACGTTTCCAGTCCTGTTGATAAACATCGTATCAACTTTCAACGCGGCTGTCAACGGCTTTTGGAAACTTTGGCACTTTCTCCATGTATTTTGCACTTTTTCCGTTGTTTTGCCCAACGAAAAACGGCATACCGGCCGCCTTCTCGCATATCCTTCACCGCTTTAGTGCGTTCAATGCTCCGCAGGGGGCAGTTCCCGGCCGTTGAGGACAGCCTGGCGCAGGTTCTCCCCCTCATAGCGTAGCTTCAGAGAGAAAAAGGGCTCTCCCTGCTCCAGCAGGCGCAGAAAGATGCGGTCGCCGGCCCATTGAGGTAGCGACCACAACCGGTCCCTGTCGATCCACTCCAGCACGCCCTCGTCGCACTGACGCAGCGCACCGGCGAAGCCGGCTGCGGTGAACAGATGCATGTATTCCGTCTCCCACTGGTCGCTGACAAAGGTGACAAGGCCCCGGTAGCGGTAGTCGGTCAGCGTCAGGCCCGTCTCCTCCAGAGTCTCCCGCAGGACGCATTCCTCCGGGCTCTCTCCGTCCTCGAATTTGCCTCCGATGCCGATCCACTTGTCGTGGTTGGCGTCATGCTCCTTTTTCACCCGGTGCAGCATCAGATACTGCCCCCGCTCGTTTTGAATGTAGCAGAGCGTAGATTGAATCATATGCTCCCCCCTCTCCACTTCATTATAACGCCCGCGGCGCCGCAGCGTAAAGGTGTTTTTCATGTCTTCCTTTGCCTTTCATGGCGCTTTGTGGTACGATATATCCACACAGCAAGGAAGGAGCTGATCCCTTGACGGAATACACCGTGATCCGTTCGGCCCGCCGCACCATGGCGCTGCAGATCACCCGGGAGGCGCAGGTGGTAGTCCGGGTACCGTACCGTGCCTCACAGTGGGATATCGACCGTTTCGTGGAGGGCCACCAGACGTGGATTGAGACCCATCTGGCCCAGCGGCAGGCCTATCTGGCGGCGCATCCGCCCCTGCCGGAGTCGGCCCTCGCCGCACTGCGGGCGCAGGCAAAAACAGTTTTGCCGCAGCGGGTCGCCTTTTGGGCGCGGCGAATGGGTGTAACGCCCACAGGGATAAAAATCACATCGGCTCGCACCCGCTTCGGCAGCTGCTCTGCCAGAAACAGCCTGTGCTTCTCCCTGTACCTGATGCAGTATCCGCAAGAGGCCATCGACTACGTGGTGGTACACGAACTGGCTCATATACGCCACAAGGATCACGGGCCTGCCTTTTACGCCGAGGTGGAGCGATATCTGCCCGACTACCGTCGGTGCCAGTCATTGCTGCGGCCCTGAACAGCCCGCCGCCCTATATGCAGGAAGCAAACAGAGAGGCCGCTCCAGGGAGGCACTTCGTAAGGAAGCTGCCTTCCTTCGGCTTTTGTAATCAGCCAGAATGATTGAATTGCAGAGACCAATCGTATTTGGTGGATTACATCATGAAAAAGTACATTACGGACGAAACAACCGGACTGGAGTATGAACCGGTCAGCGACTGCTTCTTTTTAGCCGGGGATGACAAACCGGAGAATAATTGCCTCTTTGGCATGTGGGGCAACGACACCTGTGGTATCTCCGGTAGCACCGAAAACTCTACACAGAACTGCTGACCTCCGGCAAACTGAACGCTTATCTGTCAGATTTGAACGAGCAGGCCGAGACCATGTTTCTTGAGCCGATAAAACAGATGGCTGCCCGTGGGGGCGTCACCGAACAACTCAAAGGCCAAGATCAGATTCTATGGGTACAGCGAATGAATAACATTCAGCCTTGAGCATTGGAAATCGCGACCCATGAGCCAATCTACGCACAGGCGACAGGACGGTGGGGAGAGATCCCCACCGTTCCCCTTTATGTTGTGGTAGAAAAGAACACGTCCTCATGTTATAATATTTTAAGGGCCCGTCTGATGATGAATATGAGGTGCAACATGCAATTGAAGCCAAAATGGAACAAGCATATGCAAATGCTCAAAAAAGATATAAAGGAACTGAGGATTATCAATTTCCTTCTTTTGACTGCTGCAGGAACTGTAAACGCATTTGGCGTTTCACTTTTTCTGTTTCCGGTTAAGCTGTATGATAGCGGCATATCAGGACTTTCTATGCTGCTCGATCAAATCACGCCGCCGACGCTTACTCTGTCCCTGTTCCTCATACTCCTGAATTTCCCAATATTCTTGTTTGGTTTTCGAAGGCAAGGCCCTACATTTACCATTTATTCCTTATTCGCTATTGTGGTTTATTCTCTGGTCTCTTATCTGATTATGCATGTGCTGCCCATAGACGTAAATTTTGTCTCACCCCTGGCCGGAACTGATTTACTTCTGTGTGCGGTTTTCGGAGGAGTAATTTCGGGAGTTGGCAGCGGGTTAACAATTCGTTTTGGCGGAGCGATCGACGGACTTGATGTATTATCTGTAATCTTCGCAAAAAGGCTTGGAATTTCTATCGGGACATTTGTGATGGCTTTCAACATACTTCTGTACATTGTCTGCGGCATTGCCATCAAAAGCTGGATTTTGCCGCTTTATTCCATTGTTACTTACTTTATAGGGTCCCGCACAGTGGACTATATTGTAGAGGGGTTTGACCGATCCATGTGCGCCATGGTCGTAACGAATAAAGCGGAAGAGATCTCTGAAGCATTGTCAGAAACCTTCAAGGCCGGAGGGACGATCGTCAATGCGACCGGTGGCTATTCAAAAGATGAGAAGCAAATTATTTTTTTCATAGTCAATCGCTTTCAAATCAATAAATTGAAGAAGATCGTAAAAGACATTGATAGCCTGGCTTTTATTTCTCTGCAAAATGTTGCGGATATTGTGAGAAAACCGGCAGGTTGATCATGTGCTACTAATCATTTGCATATTGGGCAGAAGGCTCTCCTGTTCCTCTTACCAATGACCCTTTCTTGACAAAAAGGCGTTTTTGTGCTACATTGAATTGCGGTATCAGGGAGTAGCTGGCGCAAATGCGCAACATATTCCGTCAGTACGGGAATTATCCCCGGAATTTGTTCGAAGCAGCAAGACTTTTACCACAGCTTCGGTTGTGGTAAAAGTCTTTTTTTATCGCCTATTTTGCAATATACGATATTGGGAGGCACCTATGAGCATTTTTTCTATATTCACGTTACTAGGCGGATTGGCATTCTTTATCTACGGCATGAATCAAATGTCACATAGCTTAGAAATCATTGCCGGTGAAAAAATGGAATCCATTATTAATAAGCTTACAAGTAATCGTTTCCTTGGATTGCTTCTTGGGTGTGCTATCACAATAGCAATTCAAAGTTCATCCGCTGTAACGGTCATGTTGGTCGGCCTTGTCAATTCAGGGCTCATGGATCTTTCTAACACAGTCGGTATTATTATGGGTTCCAATATCGGGACGACAGTTACAGCTTGGATTATGAGCTTGATCGGCGTTTCAAGTAAAAACATCTTCGTACAGATGTTGAAGCCCGAATCGTTTGCTCCTTTGCTTGCATTTATCGGCATTGTATTGCTCATGCTTGCAAAGCTTCCCAAAAGAAAAGAAATTGGTAATGCCTTTGTTGGTTTTGCGGTTTTGATGTTTGGCATGATGCTGATGAGCAATTCGGTGGCACCGCTTGCTGACAGTCCTGCGTTTGCAAAACTATTGACCGCCTTTCAGAACCCGCTGTTAGGCGTATTTACAGGATTGGTCGTTACAGCTATTATACAGAGTTCTGCTGCCAGCATTGGCATGCTTCAGGCCCTGTCCATGACAGGAGGCATTACATACGGGATTGCGATACCGATCATTATGGGCCAGAACATCGGGACCTGTGCAACGGCGATTCTTTCCAGTATCGGAGTCAACCGAAACGCAAAAAGGGTAGCCGCCATTCATTTGTCATTCAATTTGATCGGCACCACTGTTTTCATGATCATCTACTGTGCGCTCCATTCATTTCTGGATGCCTCATTTCTCAATCTGAAGGTAGCTCCCGTAGAAATTGCCGTTTGCCATAGCATTTTCAATGTATCAACTACGATCCTGCTTCTGCCGTTTTCAAAAATGCTTGTCAGAATTGCCGAAGGTTTCATAAAGGAAGATGCTGTGCTGCAAATCGCTTTCCTTGACGAAAGGCTTTTTAATACCCCTTCTATTGCAGTGGGGAAATGCGATACTTTTGCGAATGAGATGGCAGAATCAGCACAGTCCGCTGTTCACCTGGCCATTGAAAACTACTTTGATTACGAAGAAAATAACGGGCACATGGTGAGAGACCTCGAAAGCCGTATTGATACATACGAAGATCGGTTGGGAACTTATCTGATAAAGCTCTCCGGGAGCAAGAATACCCAAAGGGACAAGCGCAGGATTGCCAAGATGCTGCATTCCATAGGAGATTGGGAGCGCATCAGCGATTATGCGCGGGACTTAACAAAAAGCGCTTTGGAAATCAAAGAGAAAAAGCTGGAAATCTCTGAGCAGGCAAAAGCGGAACTAAAAACGCTGTCGAAAGCAGTTGCGGAGATCGTATCATTAACGGCAGAGGCCTTTGTTCATTCCGATGCAGAGCTTGCCACAAGGGTCGAGCCGCTGGAGCAAGTGATTGATCTGTTGGTAACAAAATGCAGGGAAAACCATATTCATAGGCTTCAAGACGGCGTATGCACGCTCGAACGTGGCTTTGTTCTTGCTGATACACTCAACAGTTATGAAAGAATATCCGGCCACTGCTCCAATATCGCAATCGCTGTACTGGAAGAAGGCAAAGAGAAATTTGGTCCTCATGGATATATGCAGCAGCTTAAATCCGGTAACGATCCGGTTTTTCAGAAACTGTTCCAAGAATATCAGACGTGTTATTTATCGGACTTTCAAGAGAAATGATGAGGGAAAAAATGAAGATTTTTGCTTTAATCCTGTTTGCTTTGATGTATGTCCTTATGATTGCCAAGCCAAAATTCAGGCCGTTTTACGCCCTGTCAGTGGCAGTGATCTTTCTGATCTCAGGCATTTTACCGCCGGATAATCTGTTGTCAACGATTAACTGGAATGTTTTGTTGATGATAGCGGGAACAATGATCATCGTTTATTACTTCATCGATTCCCACATGCCGAATCTTTTGGCAGATATCCTGCTGGGAAAATCCAAGAATGTCATGTGGGTAACCATACTGATGTCTCTCTTTGCCGGCGTAATCTCGGCATTCATCGACAATGTTGCCACGGTATTGATGGTTGCTCCCGTAGGAATGGCAATTTGCAAAAAGCTGAAGATGAGTCCTGTGGGGATGATTCTTTCCATTGCTGTATCTTCTAATCTTCAGGGTGCTGCCACACTTGTCGGGGATACTACATCAATTATGCTAGGTGACTATGCGAACATGAATTTCATGAATTTCTTCTGGATGAACGGGCGGCCTGGAATCTTTTTTGCCGTAGAGCTCGGCGCGCTCGCTACCGTCCCTGTCATGTTGTTCTTGTTCCGTAATGATAAGGCTCCGGTCTCTTCAACAGAGAGAACCGCCGTCAGCAACTATGTGCCTACAGTAATGCTGCTCCTTATGGTTGCTGCTCTGATTACCGCTTCATTCATCCCGGATGCGCCGCAGATGATAAATGGCATTATTTGCTGCTCGCTGGCAATTGCCACTATCTTGATTGATTTCATTCACGAGAAAAAGGCACATAATGCCATCACAGCCGTGAAGAATCTGGACTTTGAAACACTGGGGCTTCTTACGGGTTTGTTTATCGTAATCGGCGGACTGACAAATGTTGGTATCATTGATGACTTTGCGAGTCTGATCGTTAAATTCGGCGGCAATAATATCTTCCTGTTATATACAATTGTAGTCTGGGGATCAGTGCTTATTTCTGCCTTTGTTGATAATATCCCTTATGTGGCGACTATGCTGCCTGTTCTGACGGCTGTAACGGCTGCGCTGGGAATGGAGCCGTATCTTCTGTACTTCGGGTTGTTGTCCGGTGCGACCTTAGGCGGCAACATCACCCCTATTGGTGCATCTGCTAATATTGCCGCTGTGGGAATGCTCAGAAAAGAAGGGTATCAGGTGTCGTTTACAGAGTTTATGCGAATAGGACTGCCTTACACCTTCGTTGCGGTGATGACCGGGTATCTATACTTCTGGTTAATTTGGGCATAATCGTTGGGCAATTATCTTGCTCCATGCGTCATGGTTGAACTCTATGATCAATTGACGGATTGCATGGTAAGCCCTGTAGGTCTACACCTGCAGGGCTTGTTCTTGTTGTCGTAATGACTTGACAATCGCACAAGCGCCGGGAGCTGAACAAGGCCAAGCGCCGGATTGCCGAGATCGACGGGCTGATTCAGAAACTCTACGAGGACAACGCCAAAGAAAAACTCTCCGGTGACCGCTACGCCACCTTTGTAACAAGAATGGTTTCCCCTGTTATTCTTCCGGTGATTGCCGTCATGGGCGATGACCTGGGAGATATAATCGACTGATAAAAAGAAAAGCGGCTATACCGGGCGATGATACTCGATATAGCCGTTATTTCTTTTGTGGATCCGCTTGAAGACGTCACTAAAACGGTTAATTTGAACTGTCGTTAAGTGAGTGCCTCCAAGGTGCAGTTCTCTTATATGCAGTCACTCGTTTTTCTGCTCCTGCAGCACATCCAGCAGGGTGTACAGAAGCCGGTACAGCTCGGAGGCATCCTCCTGCTGCAGGTGAACACAGCCGGCCATCTGCGCCGGCACGGAGAGGGCCCGGTCACGCAGCGCCAACCCCTCCCGGGTGAGGGTCGCCAGTACCATGCGCTCATCATCCGCCGAGCGGCGGCGCGTCAGGTATCCCTTTCCCTCCAGACTCTTCAGCACCGGCGTCAGGGTACCGCTGTCCAGAAACAGCTTTTTTCCAAGTTCCTTTACGCTGACCTCTCCCGTTTCCCACAGCACCATCATGGCAATGTACTGGGTGTAGGTCAGATCCAACGCATCCAGATAGGGTCGATACCGTTTGATCACCTCGCGGGCCGCGGCATACAGGGGAAAGCAGATCTGGTTTTCCAGCTTCAGCGCGTCATACTGTTCCTGGCTCATAGTGTGCCTCCGTCACGATCAATAAACGGCAGATCGTCTGCCGTACGATTTGTGAAAATGATTATACCACAGCTCCCTCGGTTTTTCAATCGCTTTCGGCAGTCTGTGCGGCTCGCCAGAGCGTCTCCACCTTGTCCCGGTGCTCAAAGAGTACGCAGCCGCCGGTGTGCTGCCCCTGCAGCAGTCCATCATTCTGCAACACCCGGAACAGCTCCGACTTCATGGCTTGGCGCAAAGAGGTCTTTGCTACGTTGCCCACATCATACGGGGAGAAGGGGCAAGGCTCGGCACCGCCATGGGAGTTGATGTGGAAGAAGCCGCGGCCCGCAGCCAAACAGCCGTCGGTGGCCAGCTCGTCGCCAGGGAAAGAGATGTAGAACAGGCTGTCGCCGCTCTGACGCAGTTCCAGGATACGATCTGCCAGTGCCTGGCGGCAGGCCTCGTCCGGTGCCAAATCGTCCATGTCGTGGGCGGTAGGCACGAACTCCACATAGATCACCGCCTTGCAGCCGGCATCCCGCAGCGTCTGCAGAAACGCATCGGACGTGACCTCGCCCAGGTTGGCCGTCGTCACCGTCACCGACACGCCGAACACGATGCGGCGTTTCTTCAGCTCTTCCATTGCCTTCTGCAACCGCTCATAGACGCCCAACCCGCGGCGCTGGTCAGTGGTAAGACGCTCACCCTCCATGCTGATGACGGGCAGCAGATTGCGGTTTTTGTCCAGCAGTTCCAGATATGCCTCGTTCATCATGGTGCCGTTGGTAAAGATAGGAAAGGCGATCTCCGGGTACTTGGCCGCCTGCTCCAGCACATCGCGGCGCACCATGGGCTCGCCGCCGGCCAGCAGGATAAAGCTGATGCCCAGATCCACCGCCTCGGCAAAGATCCGGCCCCACTCCTCCCCCGTCAGCTGCTGGACCGGCTCGCCATCGGTGCAGGTGTCCAGCGAGCGGGCGTAGCATCCGGCACAGTGGAGGTTGCACAGACTGGTGATGCTGGCGATGAGGAAGGACGGTATGTGCTCACCCTGCAGCTCCAGTTCGTGGCGGCGGGCTGCCGCCCGGCGGCTGGCCAGGGCAAATTTTGCCATGAAGCGGCTGGCGGACGGATGGAGCAGCGACGCCTTGGCCAGATCACGAACGATGTCCTCCACGCCCTCGCTCATATAGCGCTCCAGGTTGAAATCCTTCTCGTGCATACAGGTCACCCTCTCTTATTCTTTCCGCGCAGGTTGCTTTATGACGCGTGCAGCTCGTTATAGGCCCGGCGCACGGCGATGGCCAACTGGTCGGCGCAGGAGGTGGGCCGATACCCGCAGGTGTTGCCACGCAGGTATTTCTCGATCTTATCTACCGTCCAGCCATCCACCAGCTTGGAGATGGCCTTCAGATTGCCGTTGCAGCCGCCGAGAAAGCGGATGTTGGTGACCACGTCGTCCTCGATGTGAAAGCTGATCTGCGAGCTGCAGACCATGGAGGTGTTGTAAGTGTAGTCCATTGTGCGTTTGCTCCTTCGTGTTCCGGCTGCCCCGCCATCGCGGTACAGCTCCGTAATTTATATTGGGCTCAATTGAATTATAGTCTTGCGCCAATCTGTTGTCAACCATCATTTCGGGCCGATGAAGGGCCCCTCTCCCGTCGCGGGAGAGGGGCCTTTTTGCTATGCTGTTTTATGGGGATGCGACTGTCTTTATATCGTCCGTTTTACCGTCAGAAGGCGCATGGAGTTGAGGATGCACAGCACCGCCACACCCACGTCGGCAAACACCGCCGTCCACATATTGGCCACACCGAAAGCGCTGAGCACCAGCACGATCAGCTTCACCGCCAATGCAAACACAATGTTCTGGCGGGCGATGGCCACTGTGCGGCGGGCGATCCCCATCACAGAGGCGATACGGCGCAGATCGTCGTCCATGATGACCACATCCGCTGCCTCGATAGCGGCATCGGACCCCAGAGAGCCCATGGCGATGCCCACATCGGAACGGGCCAGCACCGGCGCATCGTTGATGCCGTCACCCACAAAGGCCAGCTTGCCCTCCTTCTGCTCCGCCAGCAGCGCCTCCACCTGCGCCACCTTGCCGGCGGGCAGCAGCTCGGCACAGATCCGGTCCACGCCCAGCTCCCGGCCTACCGCATCACCTGCGGCGCGGCGGTCTCCGGTTAACATAATGATTTGATCCACTCCCTGGGTGCGGAGGGCCGATACGGCCTCCCGGGCCTCGGGCTTCACCTGATCCCGGATCAGGATAGCGCCAAGGTAGCGGCCGTCCTCTGCCACGCGGCAGACAGTAGCCGCGTTATCCGATACGGCAGGGCAGACTATGCCCTCCGACGCCAACAGCGCATCGCTGCCCACCAGTATCCGGCGGCCAGATACCGAAGCGATCAATCCGCGGCCGGACACATTCTCCACACTCGTCACCGCAGACAGGTCTGTTTCCCGCTCCCCCAGCGCCTCCCGGATGGATTGGGCGATGGGGTGCGTGGACAGGCCCTCCGCCAGTGCGGCAATATGCAGCACAGTGCCGCGCTTTACGCCCGGAGCACAGAGCACCTCTGCGACGCGAAAATCTCCCATGGTCAGCGTGCCGGTCTTGTCGGAGACCAGTGTACGGACCTGCGCCATCAGTTCCAGATAGTTGGAGCCCTTTACCAGCACACCGCCGCGGCTGGCCGCGCCGATGCCGCCAAAAAAGGCCAATGGCACGGAGATCACCAGCGCACAGGGACAGGAGATGACCAGAAAGGCGCAGGCCCGGTAGATCCAGGTGGCCCAACCGCCCGCGAACAGCGGTGGAAAGATTGCCAGCAGCACGGCTGTGCACACCACGATGGGAGTATAGTAGCGGGCAAAACGGGTGATGAAGCTCTCGGTGCGTGACTTCTTCTCTGACGCCGTCTCCACCAACTCCAGGATGCGGGTCACCGCGGAATCCTCGAAGGCCTTTTCCGCACGGACACGCAGCAGCCCGTCGCCGTTGATGCAGCCGGAGATGACCGCGTCGCCGGAACGGGCGGCACGGGGCACCGGCTCGCCGGTCAGGGCGGCGGTGTTGATGAGACTCTCGCCGGAGAGCACCGTGCCGTCCACCGGGATGCGCTCGCCAGGGCGGATCACCAGTACGTCGCCCACGGCGACCTCATCCGGGTCCACCGTCTCCACGGTACCGCCCGGGCGCTCCACGTTGGCAGATTCCGGCACGATGTCCATCAGCTCGGTGATGGAGCGGCGGGAACGGCCCACGGCATAGCCCTGGAACCACTCACCCACCTGATAGAACAGCATCACCGCCGCGGCCTCGGCGTTTTCCCCGATGGCAAAGGCTCCTACAGTGGCCACCGTCATCAAAAACGATTCGTCGAACATCTGCCGGTTTTTGATACCCAACAGCGCCTTGCGCAGCACCGGCGCACCGCACAGCAGATACGGCACCAGATACAGCGCCAGGCTGAGCCAGCGGTTTTCAAATATCGCCGGCGCCAGATGGAGCCGGTCCGCCAACAGCAGACAAAGGAACAGCGCCGCCGTCAGCAGGATCTTGTTCAGTTCTCTCTTCTGCTTGGCACCCATAGAGTCCCCTTCTCAGCACTCCACAGAGAAATCCGGCTCGATCTTCTTCCCCACGGAGATGGCCTGCCGCAGCACATCGTCAAAGCGGGCCTCGTCGGCGTCCAGTGTGAACTTCTGCATCATGAAGTTCACCTTCACGTCGTTGACGCCGTCCAGCGCGGCAATGGCCTCCTCCACCTTGGCGGCACAGTTGGCACAGTCGATCTCACAGTTGAATTTCTTTTTCATAGCTCTGCTTCCTTCCCATCTGTTTCTACCTTATTGTTCCTCGATGTGTTCCTTGCCCATGGCGATGATGGTCTTTACATGGTCATCCGCCAGGAAATAGATCATTTGCTTGCCCAAGCGGCGTGAACCGATGAGCCGCGCCGTTTTCAGGAGCTTCAGCTGGTGGGAGACTGCCGATTGGTTCATCTCCAGATCGATGCAGATTTCCGTCACGTTCTTCTCTCCGCTGAACAGGTCGTACAGGATCTTGATCCTGGTGGAGTCGCCGAAGACCTTGAACAGCTCCGCCAGATCGCTCAGTTCGTTCTCCGGTACGTCAGCAATCAGATGATCCGCCGCACCGGCCGCACATTTTTTCTCCATGATGCAGCCCTCCCCTCTTTGCCATTTATATAATGAACTATTGCTCATATGAATATATTATCATATATTCAGTATATGTCAAGAGCCAAATAGAAGCAACCGCACCTTTTTTAACGCTTTGCGTCGTTTGTGCAAATACCTGCTCCATAAGGCAGCAGAGCGCTCCGTTCCAAAACTGGAAGCTTTGGCACGGAGCGCTCTGTTTTCCATGGATTATTTGTGAATACTCTCTGTCAGAAATTGACCTTGTCGCCGCCCTTGAGGCTGAGCATCTCGCGGGCATCGGCGGGAGTGGCGATCTCGAAATCGAGATCCTCCAGGATCTGCTTCATCTTCAGGACTTGCTGGGCGTTGCTGACGGCCAGCTCGCCGTTGGGTTTGATGTAGAGACTGTCCTCCATACCGACACGGACGTTGCCTCCCTGCAGCGCCATCATGGTGGCGTTGCGGAACATGCGCCTGCCCGCAGAGACGGTGCTGTACTGGATGTCATTGCCCAGCATCTTCTTGGCCTGGTCGATCATAAACATCATGCCCTCGTTGCTGATGGGGTAGCCGCCCATGACGCCCGGAACGAACTGAATATAGATGGGCTGGGTGATGACACCCTCCTTCTGGAAGTACTGGAGGTTGGCCAGCTGGCCGTAATCGAACACCTCATACTCCGGCAGAGTGCCGCACTTGTTCATGGTGGTGATACAGTACTCGATGTCCTTGAAGGTGTTTTTGAAGACGTTGTCATAGGTCCGCGCCACGAACGGGACCTCCCAGCTGTACTTGGGGGTCGGACCCATGGCCTGCTGGAGCCTGTGGAAGCAGAAGTTCATGGAGCCGCCGTTGGCAGAGGCCATTTCGGGCTGGAACTCCTCGATCACGGAGAAACGCTCCTCCGTGGTCATTCCTTGAGCGCCGCCAGTGGTGATGCCGATGACGGCATCGACCTCATTTTTGATGGCAGATAGGATCTGACGGAAGGTATCGAAGTCGCCCACAGGCATTCCGTCTTCGCGGCGTGCGTGGATATGGATCACGGCAGCGCCCGCTTTTGCCGCGTCGATGGCCTGCGTGGCGATCTGCTCGGGCGTAAAGGGAAGATAAGGGGACAGGCTGGGGGTGTGGATGGCCCCTGTGATCGCCGCAGAGATGATGACTGTCTTTTGCTTTTTCATATTTCACTCCTCCATATGATTCATCAATATTATTTGTAGCCAATTACTGCTTATCGCAGAATCCGGTGTCAGTCTAAACCACCGTTTGCTCACCGAAAACAGAAGCATATCCCTTGTCCGCTGCCAGGCTCGCCCGCAGTTCACTTTTTGCCGCCACACCTGCAGCCGCATATCACACCTTTGCCGTTCAGCAGCACTCTTTCCAACGAGATCTGCTTTACCTGCTCCATACACCCTCTGCGAGGCATTCGCAGTATGCGAGCAACCCCATTCGCCGCAAATTCTCAACGGTTTAACGTTTGCCGATAATTATTCTTGCTCAAATGTTCGTATTATGTTATTATACTGTTAAACATGGAACATGCTTTTTCACACAGATGTAAAGTTATAGTTGGAGTACATTGCTATGAAGAATCAGCCGGTCACACTTATTGACGTTGCCAAATATGCGGGCGTTTCTGCTTCCACCGTTTCGCGAGTATTGCATCAAAATCCGAAAGTCGATGAAGTGCTGCGGCAACGTGTTCTCCATGCGGTACAGGTTCTCAAATACCAGCCGAATGCAAACGCGCAGAGCTTAAAAACAAATCACACCTACGTCATCGGATTTCTGGTATCGGATATCTCCAACCCATACTACGGCATCATTGCCCGCACAATCGAAAACATCATCAGCCCCCGTAACTATAACCTGATCCTGTGCTCCCACGCCGAGCTCCCCGAGCGGGAGAGCTCCTACCTGACCATGCTGATGCAGCGCCATGTGGAGGTTCTGGTGATCAACCCCACCTGTGAAAACAACAGCCAGTTGGCACAGCTCAGCAGCTATATCCCCACGATAACGATGAACCGAAAGGTGATTCACCCTGATTTTGTGGGCGACTATATCGATACCGACGGTTATGCCGGCTGTTACGCACTGGCCAAGCGTCTGCTGGCCGCAGGGCATCGGGACATCTATTGTGTACACGCACCTTTCAAGTATCCAAATGCAGTTGATCGGTTTCGCGGTTTCGTAGATGCAATGGCAGAATATGGAATCACCGTAGATGAGAATTATCCCTTTTTGTTCGACGGAAAATTTACAGAGCAGGGGGGCGTAAATGCCATCAGGCATATGGCATCCTTTTCCTCCAGAATGCCCACTGCTATTCTCTCGCTCAGCAACCTGAGCACATTGGGAATCCTGGAAATGTTGCAGAAATGCGGCATCTCCATCCCGCAGGATGTTTCCGTAGCAACTCATGACCAAATTGAGAACTCCGGCCTGTTCCGGTGGCGTCCTGAAACCGCCACATACGACCTGCAGGAAATCGCGGAAACGGTGGGAAATCTGATCCTGTACCGTGTGCAGAACCGGGAAACAAAGCCGGTCCAAAAGATATTTGAGCCCATTATCCTCCACGGAAACACCATCGCCCACCCCTCCAACACGCTGGGCGCCAAGCTCATCGACGCTCTCTGGAACATCTGATCGCATCCCGCGATGAAATGGATAGCGGCAAATGCCGCTATCCATTTCTTTTTTCTTTTTCAGGCCGGGGCCGGCCCTCGCGGGGAAAGGAGATCTGCAGATGAATATCAGTTCTCGTAGGGAGCGAAGTGGTTGCCGTCGGCCTCGGGATCATACGCGCGGATGAAGTTGCCGCCCACGACCTCGACGATGATGACCTCGATGGTGGCCAGAGAGGGGCTCTCACCGGCAATGATGTGCCCGCCGTAGAACACGCCGTCATCACCGCACATGCTGGCATGAATATGCAGCCCGCCCTCACAGATCAGGCCCATCGCATTGCAGAGCTCTACGGGGAATGTCCTGTTGTTCGCTGCGCCGTAACCGGCGCCCAGCTTGGCATCGTTCTTTTCCAGATAGTAGTAACTGGTCTTTTCCAGACTCCCGATCATGGAGACCCAGCCGTTCTGGATCCCCTTTTCCTGGATGATCTTGGTGATACCTTCACACAGGTCCGTGCCGGGCAGGATACGGGCCAGAACGATACGGCCGATCCGGCCCTCAGAATACGCGACTCTCACTTCTTTGCTCATGTTGTTTCCTCCTTTATTATTTTGACATATTCCATTAGCTTTACATCGGTGGCTATGCTGCACAATATTCACTCTTTGCAGCGATAAGCCACTTCTTTCTTGACCTTTGCGACCATAACGTAGTCGGGATTCACCATGCTTCCCACATGGATCTCGACCTCCTGAGACAGGCACTGAAGCGCTTCGATCCTATCCCAGCCCAGTTCTACCATCCACTCTACCAATTCGACATACGCCACTCTGGCAGCGTCCTCCATCGGTTTTGCACAGCCAACACACATGATCTCTTCAGGGCTCTCGATCCGCGGCCATTGAATCGTTTTGCCCTTGATCAGTTCAAACTTGAGTCTGATTTTGCAGCTGATCTCCAGTGCCGCACCGGCAACTTCGCCGTGGCCCTGCTTCGCATGGCAGTCTCCGGTAGAAAAATAGGCGCCTGCAACCATGACGGGAAGATACACAATGTTCCCGGGACAAACTTCCGGGGTATCCATGTTCCCTCCCTGACGGGTAGGCTTCAGGGACGAGATGGCCTCTCCCTCTCCCGGGGCAGTGGCCATAGTGCCCATGAAAGGCTCCCAAGCGTGGTAGAGATGCTTGCCGTTGCGGAACATCCCGTCCTTATATTCATAGATCCAAACTTTTTCCGGTAGTGGCTCGTTCAGCAGCCTGGTGGTGGCATTAGCCACAACGCCGCCGAAGTTTTTCACCAAAGCGCTTACTGCCCACGGGCGGACCATTTCGATATCCAAGATATGCACCGCCAGTGTATCACCGGGTTCCGCACCATTGACATAGATCGGTCCCGTCTGAGGATTGTTGCAGTCGCCCTTGGATTCGCTGGGATTTTGGTCCTCTCTGGTGATGCGGCCCACATAGGCATCTTCTGTATAGAGGACGATCTCTTCACCGGGATCCACATACGCGAGGGGTTCCGCATATGCGCCAAATACGCCCTGATATTTTCCGTTGGGATTGATTTCTCTCATAAAAACTCCTTTCTTTACACGGTCAAATAGCTGTTTACGATCGCGTTATCCATCAAATCAGCTTTTGACAACTCACCGACCACGATCCCCTTGTCAATGGCATAGGCACGCTGGGCCGTCTGCTGGATCAGCCGCAGATGCTGTTCCACCATCAAAGTGGTCAACCCCAGTTCCTTATTGCACTTGATAATGATCTCACCGATCTGGTGGACCACGTTGGGTTGAATGCCCTCCGAGGGCTCGTCAAGGATCATGAGCTTCGGCTGGCCTACCAGCACGCGGGCAATGGACAGCATGGCCTGCTGGCCGCCGCTGAGCGTACCGCCCTTTTGTCGTTTGCGCTCGAACAGAATGGGAAAGTAGTCATAGGCGATGTCGAGACTCTTGCTCTTTACCGCAGTATTGATCTTCAACCCCATCTTCAGGTTTTCTTCCACAGTCAAATCCGGAAAAATCGCATGCCCCTGTTCCACACAGCCAATGCCATCATTTGCGCGGGTATGAGGTCTGAGCTTGGTATAGTCTTTTCCATTGAATATGATGCTGCCATCCATGGTACGTACTATACCCATTATTGTTTTGATCAGTGTGGTCTTTCCGACGCCGTTCCGGCCGATCACGGCTACCAGTTCTCCTTCGCTGATTTTCATGGAAACTCCACGAAGCACCTGGATCGTACCATATCCGGATGCAATGTTCTTTACTTCAAGCATCGTTTGTACCATCCTTTCGCCTGTCATTCATCGCCCAAATAAATGAGTTTGACGTCCTCATTGTTTTCAATCTCCGCCAAGGATCCTTCGGCGAAGACCTCACCATAATGAAGAACAGTGACCTTCTGTGCGATGCGGCGGACAAAATCCATGTCGTGGTCGATGAAAATGATGGTGATGCCCTGCGCGTGGATATCCTTCACCAACTTAGCTGTATAGGCCGTCTCTTCCGGACCCATACCGGCTGTGGGCTCATCCAACAGGAGCAGCTTTGGCTTGAGCGCAATGGACATGGCAATCTCCAACCACTGCTGCTGGCCGTGGGACATGTTCATGGCCAGAGGGTTGCCGATGTTGTCAATGCCTACCATTTTAACCAGGCGCTCGATCTCATCATCAATGTGCTTGGGATCAACATGGCGCTGTAGAGCAATGCGGATATTGTCACGAAGGGACAATGTGCCGTATACGCCTGGCTTCTGCAGTTTCATACTGATGCCGCCGTTCATACGTTTCCAGGTGGGTTCATTATTGATAGGCTTGCCACAATACAGGACCTGCCCGGAAGTAGGGGGATACATGCCGACCACCAAATTTAAAATCGTAGTTTTTCCTGCACCGTTGGGGCCGATCAGGCAGCGCAACTCGCCTTCGTACACCTCCATGTTCACATCGTGGACTGCACGAATACCGCCGAAGGATTTGCAGAGGTTCGTCAATTTCAGAATGGGTTCAGATTGATTCATCACTCAGCGCTCCTCTCTCTGTTGCGATTGTTTATCTTCAGTTTGTCAAAGATGTGCTTGTCAAGAAAGCGAAACAGTGTACCGAAGATGCCGTCTGGCAGAAAAAGCATGACCACAATCATCAAGAGGCCCTGCAGGATCAAAGCATACTGGTTGCCGGCTACGGACATCCTCTGAGAGAGATTCAGATACAGCAAGGAAAAGGCAAATACTGCTGCAGGGTTTCTTTTGCCGCCGGCTGCCACCAGCATAACAGGGATCGTGGCCGTCTGCAGGTCAAACATTTTGATGCCCACATAGTTGCCCCAGGCGCTGTACAGAATCCCCGCAAAAGCTGCAATGGCCGCGCCGGCCGCAAATACGATCACTTGAATCAGCTGCGTATTATAACCCAACAATTGTGTACGATGGCGGTTGTCCCGTACAGCGATCATGGTATATCCCGCACGGGTCGTAGAGATTTTCTTGAGCGCAAAGAAAATGGCTGCAAACGATATCAATACAAACGCGTAAAACTCAAACCCGGATAGCTTATGCGCTCCGATGGTCAGCATCGGCACCTGGTTGATGCCGTTGTAACCGCCCAACGCGGCAGAACCGATCCTCCACTTTTCATTGGCCGTCTGTGCCATGAAGGTATTCAGCGTCATCGTCACACACATGGTCACAAGGCCTACGAACATGTCGTTGATGCCGCCATAAAACATGAAGTAACCCAGAACCAATGCGACGATTACCGCCACTACAATGCCGGCAACCATTGCTAAGGGCGTATATGCAGCGCTGCCCAGGTTCTTTAAAAGAATCGCATATGTATAGCCTGCGAAGCCATAGAAAATCGTCTGGCCGAAGCTGAAGATACCGCAGTAACCCCAAATCAGAAGTACACTGGAGGCAAAAATCATCTGGGCAATGAAGCTGGCCATATTCAACGCGCGATATTCGCTGGATACGAAGGGATAGACAATCAGGAAGATAAACAGAACAACTGTTGCAATCGTCTCAGAATTGAATTTGAAAGTCATACTCCGCTTCATACAGATCCCTTCTTTCTCATGTACTCTGCCCTGGCTCTGTCAACAAAGCCGGAAACACCTCCGGGCAGTACACGCAGCACGATGATTGCGGCAATCAAGAGGCCCATGCGGCCAATGAAAGATCCATACAGCAGAGACAACGGGGATTCCACCAGGGACAGTACACCTGCAGCGCCCACGGTACCGATCAGTGGATCGCTGCCACCTACGATAACAGTCAACATACTCTGATTGTGGAAATTCTGACCGGTCGTAGGAACCATCGCCATGGTGCAGGCATACAGGCCACCAGCCAGGCCTGCAAAGGCGGAGCCCAGCATAAAGGTCAGTGAATACATTCTCCGCCGATTGGTGCCCAGCATACTGGCGCTGTCAGGACGCTGCATGGTAGCCCTGGATTCTAAACCAAAACGGGTTTTTTTGAAAATCAAATACAACGCGATGGGGAGCGCTATGCCCACTGCAATCAGAACCAAGCGGTAAACAGGATAGGTATATTTGCCGTATGCCACCGTACCCAAAGGGATGGAGAACACCGGCAGCGCCGGGCCAAAAATCATCAAAGTCGCCTGCTGAATAATGGCGCTCAGTCCCCACGTCACAACAATAGAATCAATCGGGCGGTTATACAGTCTGGACATCAGGATCCGGTCCATAAGCAAGCCAAACAGGCCCATACCTACAGCACCCAGGATAATGCCGATTACCAGCGGCACACCGCTGGTGACAGTAAGTGTCGTGATATACGCCCCCATCATGATGAAGTCGCCATGAGCCAAGTTGATAATACCCATCATGCCAAAGATAATGGCCAAGCCCATTGCGCTGATCATCAGAAATGCATAGCTGTTTAAAACGTTATACAGAACATGCACTATTTCTTCCAAAGAAAGCCCTCCTTATTAGTGATGAAGCGACATAGTTTAGTGAAAGAGGAAGGGCAACTGCCCTTCCTCTTCATCCAGGCCTAACCCTGCTATCAGTCACCCATTCTCACGCATTGCAAGCATATCCGCGATGACGAACTGCTTATTGGCATTCTCTTTCCTCAGGTCAACACCCATCACATCAGACAGCCAGTAGGGGCGGACCTGCTCAAACTTCTGGTCGAAAATCATGTCATGGTTTTCATCGATGTGCGCGCTCCAAACATCCTGGATACAGTGGTGGGTAGCGCCATCCAGAGTGACTGTACCGCTGGGCATGTTCTCCAAAGTAATGCCGGATTCCAGTGCCGCAACCACAGCGTCGCTCTCAACGGTGCCAGCCTGTTCAACAGCCTTGGCCCACATGTGGATGCCAATATACTCGTTGGCTGCCTCCATACCGACATACTCCAAAGAGGAATCAATGGTACGAACATCCTTGACAAAACGAGCAGCATCCTCAGAAACGGAAGCCATTTCCTCGGTGTAGTTGCAAGTCAAGTTCAGGTTTGCCAGTGCGGGAGGATCAAAGCGCTTGTGCTCATAGTACTGCAGACCGACGAAAGTAGAGCACATGGGCAGATTCAAACCGCTGGTGGAATACTGCGCGAAGAAGGAGCTTTGGGACGCGCCGACCAATCCGATTACCAGGAAGTCGGCATTCGCAGCCTTGATCTTATCAATACTGGCGGAGAACTCAGACACGCCTGTGGGAACAAACTCCTCGCCAACGCATTCAGCTCCGTTCTCCTCAACACCCACATACTCGACCCAGTTGGCCAACTCGGTACCGGCGTTGTAGTCAGCAGCGATGATGTAATACTTGGGACCATACGTCTTGATCATGTACTGCATCATGGGAACCACCTGCTGTTCGGAAACCAAGCCTGTACAGAAGGTGTATTTGCTGGCCACGCCGCCCTCATACTGGTTGTTGTAGAAGTAGACCATCTTGTTCTCTTCGAAGATGGGACGAATGGCCTCGCGGTCCATAGAGGCTGCAGCACCAAATACAGCCGCCACTTTGTCTTCAAATACCAACTGGCGAGCCAGTTCCTGGTATCTTGTGGTAGTGGACTGGGCATCGGGATCGATGACCTCGATCTGCTTGCCCAATACGCCGCCGGCATCGTTGATCTCTTTCACAGCCAACATGGCAGCCGCATGCTTCTGAACGCCCAGCAATGCATACTCACCACTGCGATCGGTCAGCAGGCCGATTTTAATGGTTTCCACAGACGTGTTGGAATCGGTATTCGTATTGGTCTCAGTATTCGTATTAGTGGGCGTATCGTTGGACGTATTGCTGGAATTAGATCCGCAGGCTACCAAGCACACAAGGGAGACAACGACAAGTGCAAGGGACAAGAATCTCTTCATACTTTTTACCTCCTCATATTGTTGTTTTCAGCCCGATATATATTACCAAACACTTGGTGCAGTTGTTTGGTAACATTCTTTTCATGCTACGTTCCATTTCTAACGCAAAACTGTTTCACTTGAATTCACGGCCATTCCTTCTTTGATGATTATTTCAGTGCGGTTATAAGAAATTATTTCTAAGATAACGTTCTCTCATGCAAGAAAAAATAAAAACCTAGTGAGAAAACCTTTTCTGTTACTAAAATACTGCTTTTTGAAGGTCTTGTCAATTTGTAATTGTCACAAAAAAGATGCTCTCAAATTATACATTATGTGCAGTACGCGTCGTATAACATGGTTACTTCTTTGTCACATATGTTTTGCGTAGAAACCTTTGATCTTTTACGCGTATCGGTTTCACAGAGCCACCGTTGAAAATAACCGGCCTCTATTGACACTTTTTCAAAAAACTGCTGCGTATCATTTTCAGTTCAATCAAAAGCAAAACAGCGAGTCACCAGCTTGGTTGACTCGCTGTTTTCTACTTCTCAATCCTTCAGCACGGCACAATCCATGGGCTTGCCCCGCAGCATGGTCAGGCCATGATCCAGGGTGCCCAGTACTGCCTCCAGGTTCTCTCGGGCGGCCTTGGGGCTGCCGGGCAGATTGATGATGAGTGTCCGGTCCCGGATACCGGCAGCGGCACGGGAGAGCATGCCCCGGGGCGTGATGGCCATGGAGACAGCCCGCATGGCCTCTGGGATGCCGGGCGTCAGCCGTTGGCACACGGCCACAGTGGCCTCCGGCGTCACATCCCGTGGAGCGAAGCCGGTACCGCCGGTGGTGACCACCAGCGCCACATCCTCTGCCGCGGCGTCCATCAGCTCGCGGCGGATCTCCAGTTCCTCGTCGGGGACGATGACCACATCGTCCACTCGATAGCCTGCCTCCTCCAGTAACCGGCGCACCAGCGGGCCGCCCTCATCGGGCCGCTCGCCCCGGTAACTCCTGTCGCTGACGGTAATGACTCTGGCTGTAAACATGAACTTCTCCCTCACTTTCCAAAGGGGCAGATGGGATAATGGCACGCCCCGCATCCCAGGCACAGTCCGCCCTCGCCCATGTCCACAAAGTCGTCGCGGGCCATTTCCACGCCGGCGGCAATGCGGGGCAGGACCAGATCAAAGATGGTAGCCCCGGCGTACATGACACAACCGGGCAGGCCCATGATGGGGACGCCGTCGTCAAAATAGCCCAACAGGAACATAGCGCCCGGCAGCACCGGCGCCCCATAGGTAACGATTCGCGCACCGCTGCGCTTGATGGCCCCGGGGGTGTTGTCGTCCGGGTCCACGCTCATGCCGCCGGTACAGAGGATCAGCTCCACATCCCTGCGGTGCATCTCGTCGATGGCGGTTCGGATGTTCTCAAGCCCATCGTCTACGGTGATGTGAGCCGTCATTTCGATGCCATAGCTGTTCAGCTTCCGCTCCACCACAGGGGTGAAGCTGTCGGTGATGCGGCCGTGGAATACCTCACTGCCGGTGGTGATGACAGCGGCCCTCTTCAGTTTGTAGGGCAGCAACTCCAAAATGGGCGCACCACCCGCGGCCTGCTCGGCGGCAATCAGCTTCGCCTCGTCGATGACCAGTGGGATGCAGCGTGTGCCGCACAGCTTGTCTCCTGCGCGGACTGGCGTATTTCCGTGGCGGGTAGCAATCATCAGCTCGTCGATGGCGTTCACCGCCCGCAGACGGGCGCTGTCCACCCGAAAGAGGCCGTCGGCAGTGGCTTTCAGCTCAATCTTGCCCTCCTTGACGGGGGTTGTGGTCATGTGAGCGCCGCGGCACAGAGCCGCCAGCCGCTCCGCCGCTTCATTCTCGTGGAGCATGCCCTCCGCCTTTTCCCAGACGTACAGGTTCTCCTTTCCCATAGCCAATAGCACCGGTACATCCTCCTCCGTGACGATATGACCCTTGCGGAAACGGGCGTCCTTATACTGTTCGGGGATGATCTGAGTCATGTCGTGGCACAACACATGTCCCACGGCGTTCTGCGTACGGATCAGCTTCATGGTACCGCCTCCTCCAGAGTGATCTTATCGCCGCTCTGTATGCGGCCCTCCTCCAGCACCACGGCAAAGATGCCCTCGGTGGGCATGACGCACTTACCGGTGGTCTGCCGGATAGCGCAGTCGCTGTGGCACTCCTTGCCGATCTGGGTCACCTGCAGCAACGCCGGACCAATCCGCAGCCGGGTGCCCAAGGGCAGCGCCTTCAGTTCGATACCCCGGGTGAGGATGTTCTCGGCAAAGGCGCCGGCCTCCAGCGTCAGACCCAATGCGCGCATGGTGTCCACGCTCTCATCGGCCAGCAGGCTCACCTGCCGGTGCCAGTCGCCGGCGTGGGCATCCCCTACGATGCCGTGGCGGCAACGCAGGTCGATATGGGGTACCGGCTTCTTCACCACGCCCTTTATCTCGCTGACGCAGACGGCGATCACTTCCGCCATATCACTTTTCCCCCCTCCGGAAATCGCCGCTTTTGCCGCCGCTCTTCTCTAACAGGCGGATATCGGTGATTTCTATGTCTCTCTGCAACGCCTTGCACATGTCGTAGATCGTCAGCGCCGCGGCGGAGACGGCAGTCAGTGCCTCCATCTCCACCCCTGTCTCCCCCTTGCAGCGGGCGGTGGCCCAAATGTCCACCCGGTCCGCGCCCAGAGAGAAGCGGATATCCACACCCGTCAGCGCAATGGAGTGGCACATGGGAATCAACTCCCCCGTGCGCTTGGCGGCCATGATACCGGCCACTTGGGCCACCGCCAGCACGTCGCCCTTGGTCATGCCGCCGGTGCGGATGGCCTCCGCCGTGGCGGGCGCCATCTTCACCGTGCCCGCGGCGGTGGCCGTGCGCATCGTGGCCGCCTTATCCGTCACGTCCACCATGCGGGCACGGCCCTGCTCATTGAAATGGGTAAACTCCATGGTTTTATCCTCCGATCTCATGCATGGCGCGGGGGCTGTCGCTGCCGCCCGCTGCCAGATGGTGCCGCAGCGGCTTGACGGCGACGCCCTGCCGGATGGTCTCCTCCAGCTCCATGCCGTGGAGGCCCCGCAGGGAAATCTCCTGCCTGGAGTGGAGACAGGGTTTCAGCCTGCCGTCGGCAGTAATGCGGATGCGGTCACAGGCGGCACAGAAGCAACAGCTTATCGGACGGATCAGACCCACGGTGCCTCTCCAGCCCGGTGCACGGTACAGTTCCGCCACGCCGTCCTGCCCGATTCTCTCCAGTGCGGGCACGGCCTGCAGCACCGCGTCCGCGGTGCGGAAACGCTCCTCCGGCCAGTCAGCGCACTCTCCGATGGGCATCAACTCGATAAACCGCACGCTGAGGTCCCTGTCGCGGGCCAGCTCCGCCAGCGGCGCGATATCCGCGTCGTTGACACCGCCCAGCAGCACTGCGTTGACCTTGGTGCCGGTAAAGCCGACGGCCTCGGCAGCAGCCAGTCCGGCCAACGCCTCCCGCAGCTCGCCTCGGCGGGTGATGGTGCGAAAGCGCGCCTCGTCCAGCGTATCCAAGCTGATGTTCAGCCGATCTACGCCGGCAGCCTTTAACTCCCCCGCCATCTGCGGCAGCAGGGTGCCGTTGGTGGTCATAGCCAGTTCCTCCAGCCCCGGCAGGTCCCGCAGCATCCGACACAGGTCCAGAATGCCCCACCGCACCAGCGGCTCGCCGCCGGTAAGCCGGATCTTTCGCACGCCGCAAGCCACGGCGGCCCGGCTCATCTCCGTCAGCTCCTCAATGGAGCAGATCTCCCGATGGGGGAGCTTGCAAACGCCTTCCTCGCCCATGCAGTAGATGCACCGGTAGTTGCACAAGTCGGTCACCGACAGGCGCAGATAGTCGACGGTCCTGCCAGTCAGGTCGCGCATCACAGTCCGCCTCCCGTCAACGGCATCACCTGTGCCGGCGCCAAGTGGACCGTCAGCGCCTCCGGCTCGCTCAGCGCCTCCCAGACCGCCTTGTCCAGCTCCATCCGCAGCAGCGAGCGCCCCGCCCCGCCGCCCGGCGTGGCCAGCATCACCACCGTGGAAAACGTATCCTCGATGACCCGCGCCACAGTACAGGAAACGGCGTTCTCCGCTCCCGGTCCCGGCGCGATATGGTGGGCACGAATGCCCACCGCCGTTACATCGGGCGGCACCGGCGCCTCCGTATGCAGTATCACGCCCCAGTCGACGCAGCGGGCCGTATGCTCGTCCAGCCGCTCCGCCAGAGAATAGTTCTTGCAGCCCGACAGCAGCGCCGCGCTGACGGTACCGGGCGACTGCATCAGCTGCCGCACCGACTCCTGCGGTGCGGAACATCCGTCTGTCAGCACGCACACGGCATCACACAGACGGATCACCTCGCCTCGGTCATGGCTGACGAACACCACGTCGCCGTCGAAGTCCCGCAGCGTGTCCATCAGTTCCAGCTCCACCTGCCAGCGCAGATAGCTGTCCAACGCGGCAAAGGGTTCATCCAGCAGCAGCGCCTCCGGCTCGCCCACCAGGATGCGCCCCAGCGCCACGCGCTGCTGCTGTCCGCCGGAGAGCTGGGTCGGACAGCGATCCTCCAGTCCCTCCAGCCGAAGAGCGCGGACCACCTCCGCCACCCGCCGCCGCCGCTCTGCGGGCGACAGATGACGGGCTCCGGCGGCGATATTCCGGACCGCCGTCATATGGGGGAACAGGGCGTACTGCTGAAATAGGTATCCCACCCGCCGCCGCTGGGGCGGCAGATCGATGCGCTTTTCGCTGTCGAACAGCGTCCGACCGTTCAGCACGATGCGGCCGCTGTCCGGCTTCTCCACCCCGGCGATGCACTTGAGCGTCATACTCTTGCCGCAGCCGGAGGCGCCCAGCAGCGCCAGCGCGCCGCCGTCCGTTTCAAATTGCACGTCCAGTTGGAAACTTCCCAGTTTCTTTTTTATGTCAACCAAAAGCATGTGTTCACCTCCTCTGCCGCCGCTCCAGCAGATTCACCGCCAGCAGCACCACGGCTGAGATGGCGATGTTCACCGCCACCCACCGGGCGGCCAAGGCGTCGTTGCCGATGCGCCAGAGCTGATAGACCTCCGTGGCCACGGTGGCTGTGCGGCCGGGAGTGTAACCGGCCACCATACTGGTAGCGCCATATTCGCCGATGGCTCGGGCAAAGGAGAGCACTGCGCCGGCAATGATTCCCTGGCGGCAGCAGGGCATGCGGACACACCAGAAGATATACGTGTTGGAAAGACCCAGTGTCTGTCCCGCCTGGGCCAGCGTCTCGTCAAAACTCTCAAAGGCGCCGCGGGCAGTGCGGTACATCAGGGGAAACACCACTACCGTCACGGCAAAGACAGCCGACCACCACTGCATGGTCAGGCGCACGGCAAAGGTGTCCAGAAACCATGCGCCCACCGCGCGGCGGGGCCCCAGCAGACACAGCAGCAGATAGCCCACCACCGTGGGCGGCAACACCAGCGGCAGCGTCAGCACCACGTCCAGCACACCCTTGAGCAACCGCGGCAGCTTTGCGATATAGTACGCCGCAGCGATGCCGGCAAAAAATACGATCGCCGCCGAGATCACCGCAATGCGGAGGGAGTTGAGAAGCGGGTACCAATCCATAGACTTCTCCTTTGCATTCTATGATACACCCATTATACAACAGAGCAGGACAATCGGATAAGACGGGGACCCGCCTTGTCCGGTGATATTGTCGCTCTGATTTCAGGCCAGCGGCGTAAATCCCACCGCCTCAAAAATGGAGGAGGCCTCATCCTCCGTCAAATAGTCCAGAAATGCCTGGGCCTGCTCCTGATGCTCAGAGGTATTCAGCACCGCCGCCGGATAGATCACCTGTCCGCACATGTCAGCGGTAGCGGTGTCCACCGGGGTCAGCCCGGCGGAAAAGGCGTCGGTGGCATAGATGATACCGCAGTCGGCGGTGGCCTCGGTGACGGCGGTGGTGACCTCCTTGACGTTGGAGCCGTAGGTCAGCTTGTCGGCCACGGCAGCCTCGTCGATACCATAGTAGGCAAAGATTTTCTGGGTATACTGCCCCACCGGCACATCGGCGTTGCCCGTGGCCAACAGGATCGGACCCTCCTGCAGCGCCTTGGCTAAATCATCGTAGGAGTTGATATTGGCCGGATTCCCCTCTGCCACGCACAGAGCCACTTTGTTCTCCAGCAGATCAATGCGGCTGCCCTGGAGCACGAAGTCCAGCCCGTCAGGGTTGGCCTCCTTGTCCTTGGAGGCGTCCAGTTGATTCATCTGCTTGGGAGCGGCGGAGATGAACAGATCACAGACCGCGCCCTCGGTGATCTGAGTCTTCAGCGTGCCGGAGGAATCGAACGTAAAAACCAGATCGATGTCCTGGTGAGCTGCCTCATACTTGGCTTCGATCTCCGTCAGCGTCTCCGTCATGGATGCGGCCGCAAACACGGCCAGCTCTGTCTTTTTCGTTTCTCTCTGCCGCCCGCAGCCGGCCAGTCCCAGCGCCAGCACCAGTACCAAACAGATCGTCAGCCCCCTTTTCATCTCGTTCTCCTTTCTGCCATGATATTCTCAACAAAATCACGGTTTGCAAAAAAATAACGCCTTGTGCTCATTATGATAGCGTAATCCTTTTGTCGACGCAATACATGTATTCAGTATTGCTGAATTTTCATCCGTTTATAAAGAATATTCTTGTGCTGGGACCGCGAACATGGTATGATGCAAAAAAAGAGGGGGTGATGCCCGTGGCTGTCGAGACCAATATCGTCCATTCGGTGGACAAGGCGATGACGCTGATCGACCTGCTGCTGCACAGTCGCCGGGCCATGACGCTGCAGGAGCTCTCTGCCGCATCCGGCTGGCCCAAGAGCACCGTACACGCCCTGCTGGCCACCCTGCGCCGCCACGACATGGTCCGCCAGAACGGCGACGGCCGCTATGCCCTGGGCATCCGCCTGTTTGAGTGCGGCTGTGCCGTGTCCGCCGCGTGGGACATCTCCCACCAGTGCCGGCCCTATCTGGAGCGGCTGGCGGCCCAGACGGGGGCGAGCGCCTTTGTGGCCGCGCTGGAGGGAGACTATACCATCTCCTTCGACCAATGTGCCGGCGGCGGCGGACTGCAGGTGATCCCGGAGGTGGGTAGCCGCCTTCCGCTCCACGCCACGGCCCAGGGCAAGCTGTTTCTCAGCCAGCTCTCGGAGAGCGACATGCTGGGCCGGGTGCAGCGAGCCGGACTCACCGCCTACACGCCCCACACCATCACCGACACCGGCAAACTGCTCCACGCGCTGGAGGCCGTGCGCGCCGTCGGCTATGCCGTAGAGGACGGCGAGTTCAAGATCGGTCTGCGAGCCGTGGCTGCACCGGTGGCCGTCCAAGACGGACAGCACCGCTACGCTTTGGGCGTGGTAGGCCTGTTCCGCCGGGTGGGCAGCGATGAATTCCAGTATGCCATCGAACAGACCGTGCTCCACGCCCGCCAGCTCTCCCGGGCGCTGGGTGCCCAGATCTGACCGAAGGAGGCCTATGTGATGTCGATCAACGAATTTCGCGCCATCGCCAAGCGCCTGTCGACAGGGTATCCCGCCGACCTGATCCGCACGGCGGAGGGCCGGCGCTACGTGCGGCGCTTTGTGCCGGAGGAGCGTTTGATCCTGCTGGGCGGCGGCCACATCGCCCAACCGCTGTGCGCCATGGGCGCCATGCTGGATTTCGCTGTCACTGTGGTGGATGACCGTCCCGCCTTTGCCAACCATGAGCGGTTCCCCACCGCGTCACAGGTGATCTGCGACAACTTTGCCGCCGCCATCGGCGCGCTGGAGCTCCGCTCCACGGACTACGTGTGTGTAGTCACCCGCGGCCACCGGTGGGACGGCGAATGCCTGCGGCGCATCCTGTCGGGCCGGCTGCCCTCCTACTTGGGTATGATCGGCTCGGCCCGCCGGGTGGCGGGACTGCTGGGGCTGCTGGCGGAGGAAGGCTATGACACCGACGCCCTGAGCCGCATCCACGCCCCCATCGGGCTGAAGATCGGCGCCGTGACACCGGCGGAGATCGCCGTATCCATCTGTGCCCAGCTGGTGGAACACCGGCGCGGTCTGCCCCGGCAGGCGGAAGAGGCAGATCTGATGGCCCAGACAAACACCGACCCGGCACTGCTGCAGTATCTGGCGGAGAGCGACGAGCCCAAAGCGGTGCTGCTGGTGCTGTCCTCCATCGGCTCCACGCCGGTGAAATCCGGCGCCATCATGGCAGTGGACGCCTTGGGCCGTTGCTATGGCACCATTGGCGGCGGCTGCGGCGAGGCGGAGGCCACCACCCGGGCACGCCGGCTCATCGGCACCGGCAAAAGTCTGATCATTGAGGTGGACATGGACAACGACGTAGCCGAGCAGGAGGGCATGGTCTGCGGTGGAAGCATGCGGGTGCTGATCGAGGACAACGCCCTCGGACGCACAGGGGAGGCACACAGCGTATGAGCAGAGAACTGGCGCCATATCAGCAGGCGGAGCGCAGCATCTCCCGAAAATACCGCCGGGAGATCTGGAAGCCCTTTGTGGCCGCCGTGCAGCAATATGAGCTGATCCAGGCGGGCGACCGGGTCGCGGTGTGCATCTCTGGCGGCAAGGACTCCATGCTGATGGCCAAGCTGCTGCAGATGCTGCAGCGGATCAGCGATGTGCCATTTGATCTGGTCTACCTGGTGATGGACCCGGGTTACAACGCCGCCAACCGGCAGAAGATCGAGGACAACGCCGCGCTACTCCATATCCCTGTCACGGTCTTTGAAACAGACATCTTTGAGGCCGCCAACAGCGCCGATCACTCCCCTTGTTACCTCTGCGCCAAGATGCGCCGGGGCCACCTGTATGCCAAAGCCCGGGAGCTGGGCTGCAACAAGATCGCCCTGGGCCACCACTTCAACGACGTGATCGAAACCACCGTGATGGGCATGTTTTACGGGGCGCAGCTGCAGGCCATGATCCCAAAGGTGCACAGTCAAAATTTTCCGGGCATGGAGCTGATCCGGCCCCTGTACCGCATCCACGAGGAACACATCCTTGCTTGGAGACGGTACAATGGCCTGGAGTTCATCCAGTGTGCCTGCCGCTTCACCGAGAGCTATGCTGCGGGCACGGGAGAGTCCAAGCGGCAGGAGATCAAGGAGTTGCTGCGGCAGCTGCGGCGGAACAATCCTAACATCGAAAAGAATATCTTCCACAGTCTCCACACCGTCAGTCTGGACACCTTCCCCGGCTACAAGTCGGAGGGGGTGGAGCACTCCTTTCTGGAGCGGTATAACCGGCTGTAGGGCTACGACAAAAGAGCGGGGAACGCTGTAAGCGTTCCCCGCTCTTTATTTCCAGTAAGCTCTTTACAGTTCGTACAGCGTGACCATCAGTGGGATAGTGAGGATACACAGCAGGAGGCCCAGCGCGTTGATGACGCTGGCATAGTGGGCCTCATCCTCCTTGAACAGCTGCGTCATCTGCACCACCGTGCTGGCCATGGGCGTACAGCAGCAGATAAAGCAGACCACCAGCGCGCCGGGATCCATCCCCAGCAGCACGTCCAGCCCTACCAGACGGAACAGCCCCAGCATCACCACCGGCATCAGCAGGAGCCGCAGGCCCAGCACCAACGGCAGACGGCGGTATTGGCGGACCTGCTCCAGCTGGATGTCGCCCAGCAAAACACCCGCCACCAGCATGGACAGCGGCGCTGTGAAGTTGCTCATGGTAGAGCACACGCCCGCCAGCACGGAAGGCAGACGCACCCCTGTGAAGAAGAACACCAGCGCCACCAAAAAGGCAATGACGTTGGGGTTGGTGATCACCTTCATCAGGTTGATGTGCCGCAGGCCCGACAGCTGGCTGGCGCCGTGGGACCACAGGAACACCCCCTGTACCGCGATGAACACACAGGAGTAGATCACATAGTCGGTCCCCAGCACTGCCATCACCAGCGGGATCACCAGGTTGCCGCAGTTGGGATAGATCACCGAGAGCCGTTCCAGCGGTGTGAGGTGCAGCCACCTGCGCAGCGCCACGGATATGGTCAGGAAGATCACATGGATCATGATCACCACGGCGAAGGTCAGCAGCAGACTGTAGATCGTATCCGGCGAATAGTCCTTCTGAAAGCCCATCAGGATCGCGCAGGGCACCGCCACATACAGACAGACCAGCGACAGGCCCCGGCTCTCCTCCTCGCGGATCGCCCCGATCCGCCGCATCGCAAAGCCGATCAGCAGCATGATGAGCATTTCCAGTATTTTCGGTATCAGCAGTTGGCTCATTCCAACACTCCCCTGTCTTCCCGTTCCACGCCCCGCTGCACAGTACCGGGGTGTCATGCGCAGCGGCACGCCGTACTTACTATATCCCCGGCGCGGATCGCCCGCCATAGTTTTCGGCACAAAAAGCGGATTTGTTTTTATCTCATGAGCACAAAAGATGTGTGCTCACTGTTGCTGCTCACTCCCGGGCAGAGAATAGCCGGTGGCCTCTTTGATGTGCTCTGTCATGAGGGCAGCCGCCAGGTCGCCATCGCGCCGCCGCAGCGCCTCATAAATGTTCAGGTGCATGTCATTGGCCCGGCCCACGGAATCCCGGTGCCGATAGAACGTCTCATAGGCAAAGGCCCGGATATTCTGCAGCACAGAGGAGAATATCATCGCCAGATACCGGTTGCCGCTGCCGTTGGCGATGATCATGTGAAACTCCATGTCGCACTCTACATAGCGGTCATAGTCCTCCGGCCCATGCAGATGCTCCGAAAGCTCGATCTGCTCATCCGCCTTCTCCCGCAGGGAATGGATGAAAGACTCCGCCGCGTTTTCAGCGAACAGCCGCGCCATATAGGACTCGATCAGGACGCGGACGTCCGTCAGCTGGCTCAGCAGCCCCTCCTCCATGATGTTGCGGGTGGAAGGAAACCGAATCCACAAATCCGGATTGTCGCAGACGACCACGGTGCCCAGCTTCGGCCGCTGTATCACCGCACCCATGGCGCGCATGATCTGTATCCCCTCCCGCAGCGACAGACGGCTGATTCCCAGCTGCCGGGCGTATTCGATCTCGTTGGGCAGCTTGTCGCCCTTCTTCAGCTTTCCTGTACGGATCCGTTTTTCAAAGTCATCCACCACCAGATCCGCCACGCGCATCTTCTCGATCGCCATATCTGTTCAGCACCTCTTTCCGGGAGATAATGTCTTTTTGTCCGACAATTATACATTATATATTACGCCGCATCCGGATGGATTGCAATCATAAATTCTTACAAAAATCAGCGATCTTTTCAGTTTTCTGTTGACATCCCAGTCGCTGCGGAGTATCATCATATTAGTCATACAATATAACTATTTGGATACAAGTCAATTTGGAGGTGCAACATGAACAACGAGTATTTCTGGAGAGTGCGCCGGCAGACCGGCACCAATTTCTGGGTCAACAACGTAACCATTGAGCAGGCGCGGCTGGGGCTGGCGGCCGGCGCCGTGGGCAGCACGCAGAATCCTGCTTACCTGTCCAAGATTCTGGGTGTCTCCTCGGACGCTGCCGATGTAGACAAAATGCTGACCGAACTGGTAGCGCAGGAGAGCGACGACAGCGAGGTGCTTGCCAAGCTGCAGTGTGTGCAGATCAACCGCATCGCTGAGGTCTTCCTGCCCCTCTATGAGCAGACCGGCGGTCGGGACGGCTACGTCAGCATCCAGGGCGATCCCTTCAAGGAGAACACCGAGGATATTCTCCGCTTTGCCCACATGGCGCGGGAGAAGTATCCCAACATCATCTGCAAGATCCCCATCGTGGAGGAGGCTCTCCCGGCTCTGCGGGTGCTGATGAAGGAGCATGTGCCCATTCTGGGCACGGAGGTCATGAGCGTGGACCAGGCGCTGGTCCTGAACGATCTCTATGAAGAGGTCCTGGCTGAGGATCCCAACCTCGCCCCCCTGTTCATGGCTCATATCTCCGGCATCTTCGACGAGCAGCTGCAGGCCGAAGTGAAGGATGGCCAGATCGACGTGAGCCGCGATGCCCTCTGGCAGGCCGGCGTAGCCGTGGCCAAGAAGACCAAGCAGCTGTTGGATGAGCGCCAGTCCCATATCCGCTTCATGGACGGCGGTGCCCGCGGTCTGCATCACTTCACGGAGTTGGTGGGCTGCCGTGGCTACGTGACCATCAACTGGAAGGGCACGGCCGACAAGCTGATCGCCGAGGATCCCGTGGTCATCGACCGCTTCAACGCCCCTATCGCCCCCTCTGTAACGGATGAACTCATCGAAAAGGTCCCCAACTTCAGGCGGGCCTACCTGACCCACCAGCTCTCAATTGAGGAATTCGAGTCCTTCCCGCCGGTGGTGCGGTTCCGCAAGCAGTTTGAAAACGGCTGGCTGACCGGTCTGGAGTACATCCGCAACTTCCGCCAGAAGTAATTCTCTACGGCACGCCTTCCCTGTCGGCGCAGGGAGGGCATGTCCGCGATCACACAACCAGAAAGCAGAGCTGCCCATTCAGGTGGCTCTGCTTTCTGGTTCAGTTGGTTTTTCTTACGCGAACAGGCGATAGCGGACAGCCTTGGTCTCCAGCACGTAGTCGGGCTTGAAGCTTGCCAGCTTCTTCACGTTGTCGGTGAAGGGATGCGCATCGGCAGCCTCGGAGCTGGCCCACTTTTCGATGAGCACCAGGGTGTCCTCTTCCTCCAGAGGGAGATAGAAATTGTAGCCCAGATTGCCCGGCTCCTGCCGCACACCGGCGGCCACGCCGGACTCGGTGACGGCCTTGAAGAAGGCCTCCGCCTTGCCAGGCAGCGTCTTATAGGTCACGATAATGGTCAACGCGGTAGAATCCATGGTATAATCCTCCTTATATAAAGTGTTTATGTTTTTATTTGACAATGCTGTAAGAACACTTCGTCACCGGGTCAGCGGCGTGTGCTCCCATCTGTGCCCCCGGTAGCGGATGACAAAGACGATGCTGCGGAAGAGAAAGTCCACCGCCCAGGCCAGCCAGACGCCGATCACGCCCGTTTGCAGCACCCCCACCAGTACATAACTCAACCCCACCCGGAACAGCCACATGGAGGCTATGCTGACCGCCATGGAAAACCGCGCGTCGCCGGCGGCGCGCATGCCGTTGTTCAGGGCGAAAGCGGTGGGCCAGAGCAGCATGGACGAGACCGTATGCACCAGCATGACCTGCGCGGCCAGCTGCGCCGTCTCCTGTGGAGCGTGATAGATCCGCGTGATGAGCGGAATCGCCAGGATCATGACCAGGCAGACCAGTCCCTGCACCCAATAGATGATGACGGACAGCCTGCGGATATAGTAGCGCGCCTGTGAAAAATCCCATGCGCCCACGCACTGGCTGACCACCGGTATCATACCGGAGTTGACAGCCACTCCCACCACCACGTGGAAGTTACCCACCGTGTTGCCGATGGCATTGGCCGTGATGGCCGCCAGCGGAAGCGTAGACACCAAGCTCAGCAGCAGGATCTTGCCCAGCTGGAACATGCTGTTCTCGATCCCATTGGGGACACCGATAGACAGGATGCTGCGAATCATCCGTCCGTCGTAACGGTACTGGCGCAGAGGCGTAACCGTCAGCGGAAAGCGCGGCCGCAGGACCAGGCTGCAGATGAGCGCTGCCGCCACGCCGCGGGAGACCAGTGTCGGGATGGCCACACCGATGACTCCCAGCCGCAGCCCGTAGATCAGCCAGGCGTTGCCGCCCACATTGACGGCATTCATCAGCAGCGAGATACGCATAGGGGTCGTACTGTCGCCCAGCGTGCGAAACAGCGCCACCGCGCCATTGTACACCGCAATGAAAGGGATCGACAGCATAACGATCCGATAATACGCAAAACAGTTTGCCAGCACGGCGGCATCCGTCCTACCGTAGATAAGACGCAGCAGCGGTCCCTGCGCCAGTTCCAGCAGCACAGTCAATCCGACGGAGAGCATCAGCAGAAACACCAGCAGCTGCCGGGCAGCCAGCCGGCTGTTTTTGCGGTCGCGGTGCCCCCAGTACTGGCCGACGACCACTGCGCCGCCGGTAGCCAGGGCGGAAAAAGCATTCAGCAACAGCACGCTGATGGAATCCACCATGGAGACCGCGGAAACGGCCGCCCCACCTGCGCTGGATACCATCACTGAGTCCGCCAGACCCACCAGATAGGACAGCAGCTGCTCCGCGATGAGCGGCGCCAGCAGCGCCAGCAGTTGCCGGTCGGAAAAGCGAAGCTCCTCCGCCGGCAGTTTCGGAGCAGGTATCAGGCGCGGCATCACGGCTGCGGATCCAAAATCCAGATCACCAGCAGGATCGCCCATATAACCAGCACCACCACATCCTGTCCCAGCAACGTGCGGCGGTACTCCTCGAAGCCACCCTTGCGTATGGTGGCGATGGCGCCCACAGCGATCATACCCACCAGTGCGACGGTGGTGCCGATCTGGTGCAACAACTGATGGGACGACCAGTAGGATGTGACCAAGATCACAGCCGCCGCGATACCCAGCAGGATGTAGATCACCTTGGCCGGACCGGTGAATTTCCGCTTCAGCGGCGCCTGATAGAGAGAGTCGATCAGCCTTGACATGGGTTTGCTCCTTTACAAGCAGAGCGGCATGAGAGGTGGAACGATCCACCCCTCATGCCGGCAGCAGAACGGGAATCAGCCTCCGATGAGGCACAGGGTCACCCAAGGCACCATGGTGATGATGACCAAGGTGATGAACAGCGGCACATAGAAGGGCAGCGCGCCCTTGAGCATCCGCTCAAAGCTCAGGCCGGCCACGCGGGAGGTAGCGTACAAGCACATGCCCACCGGCGGGGTCAGCAGGCCGCACATCAGGTTGAACACCATGATCAGGCCAAAGTGCACCGGGTTGACGCCGAAGGAGATGGCCGCCGGCGTCAGGATGGGCGCCATGATCAGGATGGCCGCGTTGGACTCCATGAAGCAGCCCACGAACAGCAGGAACACGTTGATCATCAGCAGGAACACATACTTGCTGCTGCTGACGCTCAGGAAGAAGTTTAGCACGATGGTGGGGATCTGGAACTTGGTCAGCATGAAGCCGTACAGCGTGGAGGCTGCCACCACCAGCATGATGGCGGCGGCTTCGCCGCAGACCTCCTTAAAGGTACGGACCAGATCCTTCAGTCCCACCTCGCGGTACACCAGGCACACCAGGATCATCGCGTACAGCGCGGCCACAGAGGCGGCCTCGGTGGCGGTGAAGACACCGGAGAGGATGCCGCCGATCAGGATGACCGGCGTCAGCAGGGACATGAACGCCTGGCCGAACAGCCGCAGCAGCTCGATCAGACCGGGCAGCTTACGGCGGGGATAGTGGCGGCGGAGAGAGATGACCGCCACCATGACGCCCAGGGCGATGGCGCACACCACACCGGGCACGATGCCGCCCACCAGCAGGTCAGAGATGGACACGCCGAACGCGCTGGTGGCGCAGCCGAACATGATCAGCGGGATCGAGGGGGGGATGATGGGACCGATGGTGGAAGACGCCGCTGTGATACCGGCGGCGAACTCCGTGTCAAAGCCATCATCCTTCATGGCGGCGATCTCAATGGTGCCCAGGCCCGCGGCATCCGCCACAGCGGAACCGCTCATGCCGGCGAACACCACCGACGCCAGGATGTTCACCTGGCCCAGGCCGCCGGGGATCCAGCCCACCAGCGCGCCGCAAAAGTTGAAGATACGGCGGGTGATGCTGCCCACATTCATCAGCTTGCCGGCCAGCAGGAAGAAGGGAATGGCCAGCAGCGTAAAGCTGTTGACACCGGCCGCCATCTTCTGGGCCATGGTGCCCATGGAGGTCAGGCTGAAGGAACCGGAGTAGAGCATCGCCACCACAGAGGTGGTCATCAGCGCGTAGGGGACGGCAAAGCCCAGCAGGAAGAGGATCAGAAGCAGACCCACAAACACAGCAACCAGCATTATTCAGCCGCCTCCTCTCCCGTCTCGTATTCCACAGCGTCCTGCGCGAAGACTGTCTTATAATGAATGGCGCGGTAGACGACAAACAGGATGCCAAAGCCGCAGCCGATGATCACCGGAATGTACTGATAGGCCATCAGCATCCAGCGCACGGTGCCGAAGGTCATCATCTTGGTGTTGCCGAAATAGCGGATGCCGCCATAGCAGGTGAAGCCGAGCAACACCACATAGACGGCGGACATAAACCAATAGAAGATCTTGCGTGCCGTCAGGGGGATCTTGTCAAAGAAGAAGGTCACCTTCAGCTGTTCGTTGCGGGACTCCAGCACCGGCAGCATCAGGAACACCATCCAGATATAGCCCATACGGGCGAACTCCTCCGTCCAGGGTGCCGAGATCTTCAGCACAAACCGGAAGAGCACCTGCGCCAGGCAGCAGAACAGCATAAACAGAAAGATCAATGCTGCCACGCTCTCGATGATTTTTTCAAGCTTTTTCATGTACCTACTCCTCGGTGTGATTCGTCGAAGCGTCAACCGCCGACAGGCGGTCGTGCCTCCGGGGGTACGGGATTGCTGTGATCGGTGGATTTTTACTCTCTTAATCTTAATGAAACTGGCGGTTGGCTGCCGCCACTTCCGTGGCGGCAGCCAATCGCTGACTTACCTTATCGCTTCAGATTTGCTGTACCTCTGATCTCAGATCAGCCGGCCAGATAGTTGCTCACGTACTCCTGAGCCTCGGGCACGAAGGCGGACAGAGCCTCCTCGATACCGGCCTGCGCAGCGGAGGACCAAACTGCCTTGTCAACCTCGACCACGGTCACAGAGCCGTCCTCCAGGACGGAATCCCAATAACCCTTCTCCAGGTTGGCCAGCTCGGCATCGCCCCAGGCATCGGCATCGTCAATGGCCTTCTGCAGGATCTCGCGGTCAGCAGCATCCATGCCATCCCACATGTCGGCATTGACGCACCAGTGGTGGCAGCCGTACAGGTGCTCGGTCATCATGATGTACTTGTTGACCTCGTAGATCTTGTTGGCATAAATGTTGTCGATGGGGTTCTCCTGACCATCCACAACGTGGGTCTGCAAAGCACTGTAGGTCTCAGCCCAGGCCACAGGAGTGGGCAGAGCACCCAGGCTCTTCCAGACGGTGACCCAGTTCTCGATCTCAGGCACGCGCAGCTTCAGGCCGTTCAGATCAGCGGGGGTCTCGATGGCGCGGCTGGCGGTCAGCAGACGGGCGGTACGGGCCTGCAGGCCGACCAGATAGCAGTTGGCGTTGTCCTTGGCGGCCTTGGCGATGGCGGCGCCCAGAACGGGATCATCATACACGGCCTTCACGTCGTCCAGAGTCTTGAAGATGAAGGGGGTGACGGTGGGGTCGATGTTGGTGCAGATCTGGCTGCCGAAGTTGTCGCCGAAGTGGGCGATGTCGATCTCGCCGTCTTTCAGCTGCTGGATGTTCTCCAGTTCGGTGCCCAGCGTCGCATCCTGATGATAGGTGATCTTGATGCGACCGTCGGAATACTGATCGGCCAGCTCCACGATCTTCTCACCCACCAGGCCAATGACGCTGCCGGACGCGTCGGAAGACGCCATGGTCAGCTCATAGGTGCGGCCCTGAGGCTCGGTGTTCTCGTTGTTTTCGGTGTTCTCCTCGTTCTGCGTGTTGGCTTCGTTGTTGGTGTTGGTGTCGGGGGTGGTGTTGTTGCTGTTGCCGCCGCAGGCGACCAGCGCCAACATCATTGCAAGAGCCATGAGCAGTGCAAATACTCTCTTCATTGGATCCTTCCTCCTTACATTTTTCCAGACGTGCCAGACAAACTTTCGCCAGACGAGGACAGTTTTTGTGCTTCTTCCCCTTAACATTGCGGCTGCACCAGGAGAGGGAAATCGTCCTCCTCGTTTGAAAACGTTTAACACCGTCTGTGTTTGAGCATATTATATGAAAAAAACATACAATGTGCAAGATGTAATTGGTAAATTCCGCAGAATATTGTGTTGATGAAACAAAAAAGCTCTTCATTATTATACTGAAAGCTCAATATTGGCCTGTGGTGCTGTCTTTCCGCGTATCTGCCCCTCTCTTTTATCCGCCTCTCCCCCCATCTTTTACAGAGAGTCTCCCAATTCCACCGCAAAGAATTTCCGGAAAAGTGCCGTTTCTGATTGACAACTACCGGCTTGCGTGCTAAAATTGCTGTACGATAAAACGTTTACTTGTCATTGTATCCACTCTAAATACATGAAAAACAAATTTTTGGGAGGTATTGTTCAATGAAAATCGGTTTTATCGGTCTGGGAGCCATGGGACGGCCCATGTCCAAGAACCTGCTGAAGGCCGGCCATGAGGTCCATGTGTACGACATCGTGCCCGCTGCGGTGGAAGAGCTGGTCAATGCCGGTGCCATTGCCGAGTGCTGCAACAAGGCTGTGGCGGCTGCCACCGACGTGGTCATCACCATGCTGCCCAACTCCCCCCACGTCAAGACTGCCGTGCTGGGCGAGAACGGTGTGCTGGCCGGCAAGCACGAGGGCACCATCCTGCTGGAGATGAGCTCTATCGCCCCCCTGGCCACCAAGGAGATTGGCAAGGCCTGCGAGGCAGCCGGCGTGCCCATGCTGGAGGCGCCCGTCTCCGGCGGTGTGGGCGGCGCTGCCGAGGGCAAGCTGTCCATCATGTGCGGCGGCAAGCAGGAGTTGTTCGATCAGCTCAAGCCCATCCTCAGCGTTCTGGGCACCTCCCTGGTGCTGTGCGGCGACCTAGGTGCCGGCAACACCACCAAACTGGTCAACCAGCACATCATCGCTGTGGAGATCGCCGCCGTGGCCGAGGCCTTTGCCATGGGCAAGATGGCCGGTGTAGAGCCCGAGGTGGTCTACAACGCCATCCACAACGGCTACGCCGGCTCCAAGGTGCTGGACGGCAAGCTGACCGCCGCCATGGACCGCGAGTTCAAGGCCGGTTTCCGCCTGGATCTGCACATCAAGGACATGGCCAATGCCGTAGAGACCGGCTACGCCGTGGGTGCCCCCATGCCCCTGGGCAGCCTGGTGCTGGATATGATGAAGTATCTGTCCGCCAACGGCCTGGGCAGTGAGGACAACGCCACCCTGATGAAGTACTATGAGCGGATGTGCAACTTCGAGTTCCACCGCCAGTAATCGCACCGACAGCTGCATAACGAAGCAAAGAGGACCGCGGGCCGATGCCCGCGGTCCTCGCTTTTCTTTTTTACCGGGACGCTTTATCGCATGGCCAGCGTCACATCGCCGGTAGCGGCCAGCTCGCCCTTGTCATAGACCTCGGCCGAGCAGGTGAAGATAGCCTTCTCCTCCCGTGCCGCTGAGATATGCACACGTACCTCAATGGTATCTCCGGGACGGATCTTGCTGCGGAAGCGCACATTGTTGATGCCGATGAACAGCGGCAGCTTGCCGCGGTAACGCTCGTCGAACAGCAGCAGCACATCCGCTGCCTGGGCCATGCACTCCACCGAATACACACCGGGCAGCACCGGCTCCTCGGGGAAGTGACCCCGGAAGATGTCCCGCGCCGGATCCACATAGAACGTGGTGACCGCACGCTCGCCGGGGATCAGTTCCTCCACCGTATCCACCAGCAGCATGGGGTCGCGGTGGGGCAGGATCTCCTTGATCTGGTCCTTGTTCAGCTTCATCAGAAGTTCACCTTGTCCCCGCCCTTGAGCTTCAGCATTTCACGGGCCTCCGCCGGTGTGGCGATCTCAAAGTCCAGGCTCTCCAGGATACCCTTGATCTTGGTGACCTGCGCCGCGTTGGAGGTAGCCAGCTCACCGTTGGGCTTGATGTACAGGCCGTCCTCCATACCCACGCGGACGTTGCCGCCGTTGATGGCCATAAGCGCGGACAGGCGGAACATGCGGCGGCCGGGGGCCACGGTGCTGTACTGGATGTCGTTGCCCAGCAGCTTCTTGGCCTGATCGATCATGTACATCATGTTCTCCGGCGTGGCGGGGAAGCCGCCCATGACACCGGGTACGAACTGGATGTAGATGGGATCGGGCAGCAGCCCCTGCTTCTTGAAGAAGGCCAGATTGCTCAGCTGGCCCAGGTCGAAGACCTCATATTCCGGCAGCGTACCGTACTTGATCATCTGCCGCAGGCAGTATTCGATGTCCTTGAAAGTGTTTTTGAACACGTTGTCATAGGTGCGGGTCAGATAGGGGATCTCCCACTCATATTGGGGGTTGGGGATTCCGTCCGCCAACTGATGGTAGCAGAAGTTCATAGATCCGCCGTTGGCCGAGGCCATCTCCGGCTGGAAACGCTCGATGACGGAGAAGCGCTCCTCGGTGCTCATGCCGTTGGCGCCGCCGGTGGTGATGCCGATGATCACGTCATCCGCCTGCTTCTTGATGCCGGTCAGGATCTTTTCAAATGTGTCGAAATCGCCCACGGGCATGCCCTCGTCATTACGGGCATGGATATGGACCACCGCCGCGCCAGCCTTGTGGGCCTCGACGGCCTGCTCAATGATCTGATCGGGCGTCGCCGCAAAATAGGGCGACATGGTGGGCGTATGGATCGCGCCAGTGATGGCGGCGGAGATCACAACTTTTTTCTGTGCTTTTGCCATGACAAGTCACTCTCCTTTGACAGATTTTCCTCGCTTACAGATTGTCGATATAGCCGATGCCGAACTCGTTGAGCCGACGGGTCAGCTTCATGTCGGGCACTTCGATAAAGCTCAGCTCGCCCAGGAACTGGATCTCGCTGCCCGGCTCCAGATGGCCCACATAAGTCTTACCGTCAGGTGTGGAGCAGACGCCGTGCAGATGGGGCACGCCGTCCAGCACGATACCCTGCAGACAGCCCAGCTCTACGGGAGCCTCCACCGTGTAATAGTAGTCGGAAGGCGTATCTGTGCACTCCTTGATCCCGTGCATGCACAGCTTGCGCAGAGAGCCGATGCCCGATACCAGCAGGGCATTCTTCACGCCTTCGTTCTTCAGGCCCTCAGTAATGGATTCCAGCAGGAGGTCACCTTTCTTCAGGTGCATAACGATCACGCGGCCGTACTCATGGCAAACAAATGTTCTCATGGTATGCTTCCTTTCTCAATCATCGTATTTTATCGCAAGTAAACGTTTTCAATCGCTTGGTAGTATTGTATCTCACTTTTGACCGAAATGCAACCATAATTTTCTATCTTCGGCGCCGCAGCAGCCGCGGCAGAAAAGCGCAGAGAGCCCCTGCCGGAAGCTCTCTGCTGTCTTTTGGATTATGCTGCACTGCGCGTCAGTTCGCTCTCGCCGCACAGAGCCTCTTCGCCAGGGTATCCGAAGGCTCCGCCAGGGAGTTGCCCTGTACGATCAGCGGGTCAAAGATATAAGAACGGCTGGGCAGATTCGGCGTCTTGATCCGCTCCAAGACCGACCGGCCGATCTGCTCGCCCATTTTGGCGGTATCATACACGGCCGACGTGGGACGCACCATCATTAGTTCCGCGTTGGGGATCCCGTCATAGGACACGAAGGACAGATCCTCCGGGATGTTGATGTGGCGGGCATTGGCCCGGCTCAGGATCCCCTCGGACATGGTGACGTTCTGGGAAACGACAGCCGTGGGCGGCTCCTCCATGGACAGCAGGAAATCCACCGCGGCGGCTCCCGTTTCCCGGCAAAACTCACCGGAGAAAATATAGGGGTAGTCACGGCTGACGTCGATACCCTCCTCCGCCATGGCGGCGGCAAAGCCCTCATAGCGCTCCTCGGCATTGCTCAGATAGGAGGGGCCCCGCACCAACAGGATCCGCCGGTGGCCCAGCGCCAGGAGCTGCTTTGTCAGCTGATAACTGCCGTGGTAGTTGTTGCTGTCGATCAGGTCTCCCATGAACCGATGGTCGGCGATCTTGCGGTTGAACAGCACCAGCGGGATCTGCCGGTCGATCTCCAGCACAAAATCCATGTTCCGCCCCGTGGTGTTCAGAACGATGCTGTCCACATTCTTGCTCATCAGCATCTCCAGATAGTTCCGCTCCCGCTCCGGGTCATTTTCCGTGCTGCACAGGATCATGTTGTAGTTTTCCCGGGCGATGATTCCCTCCGCTGCCCGGGCGGCGGTGATCAGCGCATCGCTGTAAATATCGGAGATGACAAAACCGATGGTATTGCTGCGGTTGGTCTTCAGGCTCTGCGCCGCCGTGTTGGGAATATAGTTCAGTTCATGAGCCGCCTTCAACACCCTCTGCTTCATATCCGGCGTCACCAGCGGATTGTGGTTCAGCACGCGGGACACCGTGGCAATGGACACGTGGGCCGCCTGCGCGATATCCTTGATAGTCGGTCTCTTTCCCATGATTCCCTCACTGTCATACGCCCCACGCGGGCGGCGCTCATTTTGTGGGGTCAGCATATCATACCCCGCCCAAAATGTAAATATTTTCACGGAGAAAATTGAAAAATTTTCACGCAGACCCTCCAGACAGGCCGATATGCCCTTTTCCGGGGCTTGCAAACGGCTTTTTCATCTGTTAGAATGAAAATTACAATTGATAACGTTTACATAATATGATTGGAGATGATCCCATGAGATTCGGATGCTGCTCCCCCATCAGCAGTTTGGATATCGTAGCCGCTGCCGGATATGACTTTGTGGAGCTGCGAGGCAAGGAGGTGGCCGCCCTCAGCGAAGCGGACTTTGACCGCCTCTGCCGCCGGTTGGAGGAGTTGTCGCTCCCCTGTCCCGGCTTCAACGCCTACTGCGGCACCGACATCACCATCGCCGGGCCGGGATACGACCGGCAGGTGACCCGCGACTATGCACAGCTGCTGGCCCAGCGGGGCCGGGCGTTGGGCATCTCCCAGGTGGGCGTTGGGTCCCCCTTCTCCCGCCGTCTGCCGGAGGGGTTCGATCCGGCGCTGGCCCACAAACAGGTAGGCGAATTCCTGTCCGACTCAGCCCGATGCTTTGCCGAGGCGGGCATTTCCGTTGGGATGGAGGCGCTGGCTCCTGAGTTCTGCAACTGTGTAAACCTCTGTGACGAGGCCGTGGCTTTGGTCCGGGAGGTGCCGGAGAAGAACGTGGGGCTGATCCTGGATTTCTACAACATGGAGCGCAATGACGAGGGGGAGCGGGAACTGGACACGCTGGCGCCCCTGATCCTCCACGTCCATGTCTCCGACGATGCCGGCGACCCCTTCCGCCGCTCCATGCTCCGTCCCGAGAAATATGCGCTGCACCGGGAGCGTCTGCTGCGCCTGCGCCGGGTAGGCTATGACGGCACCGTCAGCGTTGAGACCGATCTGCCGCTGGAACTGTCTTCCGCGTCGGAGACGCTGGCCTTCCTCCGGAGCATCTGACGCCCGCAAATAAACAGGGAGACACGCCCCGCGGGCATGCCTCCCTATTTCGATTTGCTGTTTTCACGGATTGACCACGTTCACAGGGTCACCGGCCAGGAACGCCTGGACGTTGCGGACCGTGCAGTCCATGATGCGCTGACGGCTCTCCTTGGGAGCCCAGGAGATGTGAGGCGTGATGATGCAGTTCTTCGCCTGCAGCAGCGGGTTGTCGCTCCGGATCGGCTCCGTCGACACCACGTCCAGCCCGGCCGCCGCCACCTTCCCGCTGTTCAGCGCATCGGCCAGATCCTGCTCCACCACCATCTGACCGCGGCTGTTGTTGATGATGATGACCCCGTCCTTCATCTTTGCGATGTTCTCCTTGTTGATGATCCCCGTATTGAACGGCAGCAGCGGCATCTGTAGCCCCAGTACATCCGACTGGGCAAACAGCGTGTCCAGATCCACATACTCCACACCCAGCGCTTTGGCCGCCTCTGTCTGCCTGATATCATACGTGATCACCCGCATACCCAGCGCCCGCGCTATCGCCGCCGTGTGGACGCCGATATTTCCGCACCCCAGCAGCCCGTATGTCTTGCCCTCCAGCTCGATCAGCGGATAATCCCAGTAGCACCAATCCGGATTGCTGGCCCAGTTCCCCGCGTGCACCGACTCGTTGTGGTGGCCCGCATGGTGGCACACCTCCAGCAGCAGTGCGATGGAAAACTGGCTGACAGAGGCAGTCCCATACACCGGCACGTTCACCACAGGGATTCCCTTTTCTTTAGCATAGGCGATATCGATCATGTTGTAGCCTGTGGCCAGCACCGCGATCAGCTTCACATTGGGGCACTTGTCCAACGTCTCCCGGCTGATGGGCGTTTTGTTCATGATCACGATATCCGCATCACCGATCCGCTCGGCGATCAGCGGATCCTCCTCATAGGACGTCCGGTCATATACCGTCAGCTCCCCCAGCTTTTCCAGCTCACTCCAGCTCAAATCCCCCGGATTTTCCGTATATCCGTCCAATATCACAATCTTCACGGCACATTCCTCCTGCAGTCTGATGTATCAGCGATGTATTGTTGAATTGTTTATCTGTTCGTACACTCTGCGGCCACGCCGCTTTTTGAAAGGAGAGCTTTCCCATGAGAATTGCCATCGGTTCCGACCACGCCGGTTATCCCCTGAAAATGGCCCTGCTGGAAAAGTTGAAGGCCAAGCATGAGATCCAGGACTTTGGCTCCTACGATCCCAATCCCGTCGACTTCCCCGACATTGCCCGTCTGGTGTGCGGCGCGGTCAAGGACGGCAGCGCCGAGCGGGGCATCATGTTCTGCGGCACCGGCGTGGGCGCCAGCATCGCCTGCAACAAGGTGCCGGGCATCCGCGCCTCTGTCTGTCACGATCTGTATACCGCCCATCAGTGCGTGGAGCACGACAACGTGCAGATCATCGCCATGGGCGCCCAGATCATCGGTCCCACCGTGGCAGAGGAGCTGATCGACATTTTCCTGGCCGCCGAATTCTCCACCAGCGAGGAGTTCCGCCGCCGCGTGGACAAGCTGGCCCAGATGGACGGCAGCAAGTAAACCGTCGGCTGCTGTCAATCGCCGTTTCCCCGGTCCGCCTCAAGGCGGGCCGGGCTTTTTATCGGCCGCAGGCGTCCCCTTTACAGCGGAGCAACTTCATTGCGGGCGGGGATAGAGCTCTGGGCCCCCCGGCGGGTGGTGCTTAGGGACGCCGCCGCGTTGGCAAAGGCGATTGCCTCCTCAATGGAGACGCCCCGGGTCAACTCCACCGCCAGCGCACCGTTGAAGCAGTCGCCGGCGGCAGTGGTGTCCACGGCGTCCACCGCTCTGGTGGGAATATGGCGGTCCCCCTCCCGACTCAGAAGCAGCGTGCCTCTTTCGCCCAGCGTCACGATCACATATTCCGCGCCGTTGCACAGCAGCTCCGCTGCAGCTGCCCGGATCTCCTCCATGGACTCCACCCGGCGGCCCGTCAGCGCTGCCAGTTCCGTCTCGTTGGGGGTAAGGATGTGTACCTTCCGCAGGATGTCCGCCGGGATATCCGTCCTGGCGGGGGCAGGGTCCAGGATGATCCGTTTGCCCAAAACCGCCGCCCGCTCGATCACATAGCACACCGTCTCCAGCGGAATCTCCAGCTGCAGCACCACCGTGTCGCACTCCGCCAGCAGATCGGCGTGCCGGCGCACATAGTCCACGGTACAGGCCTCGTTGGCGCCGCCGATGATAACGATGCTGTTGTTGGCCTCGGCATCGGTAAAGATGAAGGCCGTACCGGTGGCCGTGCCGGCCATCTGCTCCACCGCGTCGACCGCCACGCCGCCGCGCCGCAGCTGCTCGATTATCCGGCGGCCGTAGGTATCGCCGCCCACACAGCCCAGCATGGTCACATCGCCGCCCAGCCGCCCGGCGGCATAGGCTTGGTTGGCGCCCTTCCCGCCGGGATTTTCCATATAATCCTCGCCGCGGACCGTCTCGCCCCGCAGCGGCATCCGCTCCATGCGCACCGCCACGTCCATGTTCAGGCTGCCCACTACCAAGATCTTTCCCATCACTTGTTCCTCCCGCAGTCTGTAAACGTTTTTTTCATCATATCTTCTCCGGCCCTCGCCTGTCAACTTCTTTTGCGTCCCGGCCGGTCGAAATTGTTCTATCAGCACAAAAATTTTTTATCACCTTGTGTCGATCCGTTGCTTTTTCGCCGTATTCCACTATAATGGATTTTAGTTCGGTGAAACAATTCTCCCCTTTTTCGTCCTGCGCCGCAGCCCTGCCGTATCCACGCCGTGTAAGGAGGATATATGATCGACTCAAAACTCTCCCAGGAATTTGTTGCAAATCTCAGCGCATTGCACGATTTTAAGGCACAAATCATCGACCGGAACGGCTTCATCGTAGCCAGCTGCTGCCCCCAAAATGTGGGCAACTTCCATGAGGAGGCCTACCAGATGTTGCAGCAGAACAATTTTCTCGCCCAGCAGCAGAGTGTTCCCTCTGAGGAGGGCATTGCCACCCTGTATGTCCCATTGACACAAAATCAACACGTCGTGGGTCTGCTGCAGATCACCGGGGATGAGAAAACGGTCCGCATCTACGCCTCCGCGGTTAAGCTCTCGCTGGAGACGCTGATGGAACACGATCTGAACAGCGTCAAGCTGCAGAAGTACAACAGCAAGACAGATCTGTTCATCCAAAAGCTCCTCTATGACACCCAAGTGTCCCGCTCGGAGCTGGAATCCCGCGCCGCCTCGCTGGGCTACGCCTATGACTGTCTGCGCATCCCCGTCTTCATCGTCACGGATCATTACAGCGACTTCAGTTCCCTGCTGCAGCAGGGAAAGAACAACCCCTGCTACCACTCCCAGGACATCCTGACGCTGAGCCGCAGCGGCAATATCACCCTATTCATCTATCTGGGCTACGGCGAGGATGTGCTGCGCACCTACCGGGACACGGTGACAGAGTATCTGGTCTGGTGGCAGGAGTCTCTCAGCGCCCTGGGCTTCACCTATTGGATGCAGGTGGGCACCATCCAGAGCAACCTGGGCTACTACCGCATCGCCTATGACCACGCCGTGTGGCTTCACAACACGGCCCGTCTGCAGGAGAGCGTCAACTGGTTTTATGACCACACGGAGACGTACCTCAAGCGCATTGTCCCCCTGATGGAATACCGCGGGATCTTCAGCACCTTCACGGAAAACTTGAGTCCCGCCTTTCTCAAGACCTTCTCGGAATTGATCGGCACGCTAGCCGAGTGCAATTACAGCCTGCAGCCTGCCAGCCAAAAGCTCTACGTCCACAAGAATACGCTGGCCTTCCGCATCGGCAAGATCAAGGAGCGGCTGAACATCAACCCCATGCAGGATTACCGCAACCGTGATTTCGCCAACAACTTCTGCCTTTACCTGAAGATGATCCTCCCATGATCCCACGTCCCGTCTGCATTTTTGTGCCATCAATACAAAAGAATCTGCGATATTTATTGTTTCTGCCATTTTGGTTTTCTGCCCCTGCATGGTATGATGGTGGCGGTCGAAGGGGGGATTTCCCGTTCTTTGGCACGAATCAGATCATCGGCGGCACCACGTGGAGGATCTCCTTGCAAACGGCACGTTTTGTACCGTTTCCACATCCTGCCCGCCGGAATACAGAAAGGATGCATTGATATGGAAAAGCGAACCGCATACGCCGATGAGCGCGCCGCACGCCGCGAGATCATCCGCTGGGGCAGGGAGATCTATGAGCAGGGGCTCGTCAAGGGCAGCGGCGGAAATCTCTCTATCCGTCTGGATGACGGCACCGTCCTGCTGACCCCCACCGGCTGGTTCCTGGGACACATGACCGAGGAGTGCCTCAGCCATGTGGACATGGACGGCAACCTGCTGGAGGGCGAGAAGCCCACTAAGGAGGTCCCGCTCCACCTGAACGTATACCGCGAGCGCCCCAACGTGCGCGCTGTGTGCCACACCCATTCTGTCTACGCCACGGCCTTTGCAAGCGCCGCCGAGCCTGACAGCTGCATGCCCATCTACACCCCCAGCGTGGCGGCCAAGGTGGGGCCCATCCTGGTCACCAATTTTGCGCTGCCCGGCTCCGTGGAGCTGGGTGAGAACGTCCGTCGGGGTATCCGCTGCTCCAACGGCACGCTGCTGAGCAACCACGGTGTGGTGGCCGTGGGCAAGACCATGGCCGACGCTGTCTCCGTGGCCAACGAGATTGAGAACAACGCTATGATCCACTTTATCTCCGGCCGCACCGCCAAGCCCCTGAGCGACGAGGTGGTGGCCGAGCTGAACAAAAAGGTGACTCTGTAAGTGTCTCTCCGCCGTCTGCGGCGAATCAAAATACATATCAAAAGGATGCGTATCGTTTTATGGAAAAAGGCATGATGAAGGCCCTTGTTTTCAAGGCGCCCAAGCATTTCGATGTGGAGGAGCGTCCCATCCCTTCCTACGGAGAGGATGAGCTCCTGGTAAAGGTCCGCTTCGGCGGCGTCTGCGGCACGGACAACCGGATCTACCAAGGTACCAAGGTGATCCAGGCGCCCCGCATCACCGGCCATGAGTTCTCCGGCACCATCGCCGGCATCGGTGCGGCCGTCAAGGGATATCACCTGGGGCAGCGCGTCAGCGTCTATCCCATGATCTACTGCGGCAAGTGCCACTGCTGTCTGGAGGGCCGCACCAACATCTGTGTCAACCGCACCACCATCGGCTATGAGATCGACGGCGGCTTCGCCCAGTACGTGAAGATCCCCAAAGAGGCCATCGCCTGCGGTAACGTGGTGGAGATCCCCGACAACGTCTCCGACGAGGTGGCCGCCATCTCTGAACCCATCGCCGCCGCCTACCACGGCATCCAGCAGGCCGCCCTGCGGGACGGCGACACCTTTGTTATCGTGGGTGCCGGTCCCATCGGCCTGTTCCATGTACAGCTGTCCAAGAGCGTGCGGCTGGGCAAGTTGATCGTCATCGAGCCCATTGCCGAAAAGCGCGAGATGGCCCGGGAGATGGGTGCCGACATCGTCATCGACCCCGTCAACGAGGATGCAAAGGGCATCATCCTGGACGCCACCGACGGCCGCGGCGCCGACTCCGTCATCATCGACGTGGGCGTGCCCAGCGTGCTGGAGCAGTCCATCGCGTATGTGAAGAAGGGCGGCCGGTTCGTGATCTTCGCCGGAAACCCCGTGGGCAGCACCGTCACCCTGGACCCCAACGTCATTCACTACAAGGAACTGGTGGTCACCGGCTCCTCCTCCTCGTCTGCGGACAACCAGCGTGAGGTGTTTCGTCTGCTCAGCTCCGGCAAGGTGGACTGTAGCCGGATGGTATCCGGCGTGTTCCCGCTGGAGGACTGGCAGACTGCCTTTGAGATGAAGGCCAATTACAAAGGGGTCAAGACCATCCTCGATCCCTGGAAAGAGTGAGACGTATGAAAGCATTTGTTTCCGCCCAGATGACACCGGAGGGTCTGGATCAGCTGCGCACCTATGTGGATGAGATCAAGTTCGGCGGCTGGGGCGCCACCGGCAAAAAGCTCACGCCCGAGGAGCTGGTGCAGGAGGCGTACGACTGTGACATCCTGGTGATCTGCTACGAGGAGATCAACGACTACGTGCTGGACCACCTGCCCAACCTGAAGTTCATCGCCTGCTCCCGCAGCGGCGTAGAGAATGTGGACCGTGCCGCGGTGCGCCGCCACAGCGTCCCCGTCTCCTACTCTCCCGGCCGCAACGCCAACGCCGTGGCCGAGCTGGCGGTGGGTCTGATGATCTGTGCCATGCGCCATATCCCCAAGACCTTCCACTACATCGCCTCCCAGCAGTGGGACCGGGTACCCTGGGACATCGCCGGCAACACTTCCTTCAAGACCTTCGACGGGTTTGAGCTGTATGGCAAGACCGTCGGCTTTGTGGGCTACGGCGCCATTGCCCGCCGGGTTGCCCACCTGCTCTCCGGATTCGACGTCAAGGTGATTGCTTACGATCCCTATATCCGGCAGTGGCCCGACGACGGCTCCGTCACCCCGGTGGGCTGGGAGGAGCTGTTCCGCACCGCCGATATCATCAGCCTCCACTGTAAGCTCACTGACGATACCCGCGGCATCGTGGACGCCGCCGCGCTGGGGCTTATGAAGCCCACCGCCGTGCTGGTCAACACCGCCCGGGGCGCCCTGGTGGACGAGGATGCCCTCTGCCGGGCGCTGGCGGACCACCAGATCGCCTGCGCGGCACTGGACGTACAGATTCATGAGCCCATGGAGCACGACTCCCCCTTCCTGCAGTTGGACAATATCATCCTCACGCCCCACATCGGCGGCGCTTCCCGGGATATCATCGCCCAGCAGACCCGTATCCTCCTGGAGGATATCGACGCTTTCTTCAAGCAGGGGAAACCGATCCATGTCGTACAGTAAAGACATTTTTCTCGGTCTCGATGTCGGGACCACCAGTGTCAAGGCCGGTTTTGTAGATGAAACCGGTCTTGGCCTGTTTCAGGCCACCCGGGAATATCCCACCTATCCGCTGGGAGATTCCTGGGTGGAACAGTCCGCCGATGATTGGTGGGAGGCCGCCACCGGTGCCGTCCGCCAGCTCTCCGGCGACCATCCGGAGTTGGCCCGGTGCGTCCGGGGCATCTCCATCAGCTGTCAGGCCCCTACCCTGCTGGGCATCGGCCGCGACGGACGGCCCGTGGGCCGGGGCATGATCTGGATGGACCAGCGGGCCGAGGATGTCTGCCGGGAGCTGCTACAGCCCCATGCCGACTATATCCACGGTTTCTCCGGCAACCGGGTCGACCCTTACTTTGCTCTGTCCAAGCTGTTGTGGCAAAGGCGGCACGAACCGGAAAAGTATGCGGCCACCTGGAAGTATCTGCAGATCAACGGCTATCTGGTCTACCGTCTGACCGGTCTCTGCTCCATTGACCTGTCCAGCGCCGCCCTGACCCAGACGCTGAACATCCGCACGCTGCAGACGGAGTCCCCCCTCTTCGACCTCTTTGAGTTGGATCAGGAAAAGTGGCCCGCCGTCTACGGCTGCGGCGACATCGTCGGCACCGTGACGCCGGAGGCGGCGCGGCTGTGGGGCGTGCCGGAGGACGCGGTGGTGCTGGCCGGCTGCATCGATGGAGCCTCCTCGCCGCTGGGTCTGGGCGTGACACAGTCCGGCCAACTCTTTGAGATGAGCGGGCAATCCTCCGGTATCGGTCTGGTGCTGGACGAGCCCTCTTTCCACCCCAATCTCTGTCTGATGCACCACGCCCTGCCGGGCACCTGGCTGCTGAAGGGCAGCATGTCCTGCTCCGGCGGCTCCCTGAAGTGGTTCCGGGACAATCTGGACGGTGCCCCCGGCGCGGACTTTGACGTCTATAACCGGCTGGCCGTCTCCTCGCCCCCCGGCGCCCACGGCGTAACATTCCTGCCCTATCTGTGCGGCGAACGGGCTCCTCTGTGGGACCGGCGGCTGCGGGGCGTCTACTTCGGTTTTGGTACGGACACCACCCGCGCCGACATGGTGCGCGCCATCATGGAGGGCACAGCCTTCGCCCTGCGCACCATCCTGGATGAGTTTCACGACCCGGCCATCCATCAAAAGACCATTCTGGGCACCGGCGGCGGCTACAACAGCCGCATCTGGTCCCAGATCAAGAGCGATATCCTCAACTGCTCCATCCGTGTGCACCAGACTTCCTTTGACGCCGCGCTGGTGGGCAACGCCCTGCTGGTAATGCGGGCGCTGGGCCGAGAGCCCGGGCAGTCGCTGCCGGAGGGCGGCGACGCGGCGGTCTACACCCCCGACCACGCCCTGCAGGAGCTCTATGAGGAGCGCTATCAGTTTTTCCGTCGGCTCTTTCTGGCCAACAAGGATTTGTTTGTTTGAAAAGAGGTGTCACTATGCTCGCAGGAATCGATGTCGGCTCCACCGGTCTGAAGGTCTCCCTGTTCTCCCTGCGGGGTGTCCGGCTCCACTACGCGTATCGGGAGTATTCCCTGGAATATCTGGGAGACGGCCGAGTGGTCATCGACCCTGCCGTGTGGTGGGAAGCCCTGTGCTCCTGTTGGCGGGAGCTGGGGCAGCAGTGTGATCTGCGCGCCATCCAGGGCATCGGCATCAGTCATGCCAACGCCATGGTGCTCACCGACGGGGAGCTGCACCCTCTGTTCAAGGCCATCATGCAGCTGGACAAGCGGGGCAGTGAGATGGTGCCAGTGCTGGAGAGAGAGCTGGGGAACGACGCCATCTTCTCCGTCACGGGGAACAACAACGCAGCCGGCTTTGTCTGGGGCCCCACGCTGAAGTGGCTGGCAGTCCACGAGCCGGAGCAGTTCAGCCGTGTGCGCTGCCTGTTCAACCCCTCCAGCTACCTGGTCATGCGCCTGACCGGCGCCTATTGCATGGACCACACCCGCGCCGCCACTACCATGCTCTATAACATCCACAAGGGGCAGTGGGACGCGGAGCTCTGCCGCTACTTCTCTTTGGTGCCGGACTGCCTCCCCCCGCTGCACGGCAGCAGCGACGTGGTGGGCCGCACCACCGGCGACGGGCCGCTGCCCGCCGGTATCCCGGTCACGGCCGGCGTCATGGACACCATGGCCGCCATGGTGGGTCTGGGCTCCGGCCGTCAGGAGAATGCCCTGATCCTGGGTAGTGTGGGCCGCTTCGTGCTGCCCACGCAGAAGCTGGACCGCCGCTTCCTCAACACGGTGCTGCCCGACCGCAGCGCTCTGGCCAGCATGACGCCGGTCAACAACGCCGGCATCTCCGTGCGCTGGGCCCGCGATCTGCTCATGAGCGGCGGTGCAGCGGGCGGCTACGCCGAAATGGATCGTCTGGCGGCGGAAAAGCCCGTTGGCTCCGACGGGCTGATGTTCTTCCCCTATCTCACCGGTGCCAGCTGCCCCAACTGGGACGCCTCCGTGCGCGGCGCCTTTCTGCACATGGAGGCCTATCACGACAGCGGACACTTCTCCCGAGCCGTGATGGAGGGCGTGGGCTACGCGCTGGCCGAGGCGCTGCAGCTCTTCATCCGTCAGGTGGGCGCCCCGTCCGGCCGCATCTGCTGCGGCGGCGGCGGGGCCAGGAGCACTCTGTGGACCCAAATCCTCAGCGATATCTTCGGCCGCGAGCTGGTCATCCCGGAGAATCTGGAGACGGAGACCGTCGGCTGCGCCATCCTGGCGGGCCGCGGCGCGGGTCTCCTGCGCGGAGACGATGTGGCCGACTGGAACCGTGTGGTACGGACCGTCTCCCCGCGCCCGGACGCCCACGCGCTCTATCAGCCGCTGTTGGAGCATTTCATCCGGGTCTATCCTCTCCTGCAGCAGATCCAACAACTCCGGAACAGCTGAACACCGAAAACCAAGAGGGCGGACACGCGCTGCGTGTCCGCCCTGTCTCTATCTACTTATATCCATTTGTTGCTCTTCCCGGCCGGCCATGCCCGGATCCATCACTTTCTCCGACCCATATGGCTCAGTTTGATCACATATAGGAGTGAGATCAGACCCGGTACACCGATCCAGATCACCACGATGACAAGCGTCAGCACCTTCATGCTTTTCACAAAAAGGGTCAGCGACAGATACGTCAGGCCCAACGGCACGGAGATGATCCCCAACACCTTGTGGGCGATGTTCCACGCGCCCTCGTTCTGTACTGTCCAGGGCAGCCGCAGCCCCGTATGGCGGTTGTACGGCAATTGTGGAGCAATCAGGCCTGCGAAAAGGATGACGATTGCAACTAGCGCCGCCGCAAAGAACTCCTCCTGTTTCTCCGGAAGAGAGATGGTGCCTGTTTTGACAAGGATCGCCGACCCTGCAACCAGCGCCACCAGGATCATGTCAAATACCGTAACGGCCCGGATCCCGCCCGTATCCTTTTCACCGCTGAATTCGACCGACAGCAGTATATTATAGCGATACAGGATCACCAAGGACGCAATGAACAAAAGTGCGGACAGCGATATCGCCAGAATCTCATTTCCAACTGCGTGCATAATCACAACAGCGAGCACGGACAGCCATATGATCCGCCCGCGGATCCTTCCTACCTGCGTCCGCAGCCGCCCTGCTTCAGCGTACTGCGCGATCTGCTCATTTGCCTTTGCCAGCTCTGCTGCGATGTCGCGGGTGTCATAAGGAGCCTCCATCTCTGCTTTCAAAAGGTCGTTGACACGTACCTCCAGGACTCTGGCCAAGGCGATTAGCTGGTCCGCGTCCGGGACGGAAAGAGCGTTCTCCCATTTTGACAGGGTCTGCCGCACAACATGGAGCTGTGCGGCCAGGTCCTCCTGGCTCAGTCCCCGCGCTCTGCGGTACTTTTTGATCTGATCCGACAGCATAATCCCCACCTCCTGCCAACAGTTTATCCGCGGCGGATTCCACAGGCAAGCAACGGGATTTAACATCCCCGCGGACGGATTGGATTTGGTGGCAGATGACCTCCTAAAACCCGCCCGAACGCCCCGCAGCTATCTCCCGGACCGATCCCACACCAGCACGGTGGTGAAATATCCCGTCTCCGCCGGCATCTCCGCCAACGGCGCAAGATGTTCATCTGCCATGCCGCAGTTCTCCGCCACCCAGGCGTCGGCGCTGCGGCCGGCCAGCGCTTCGCGTAGACCGTCCAACCGGCGGCCCGCCTTCATCAGCACCTTCGTGCCCGGCAGGTCGAGCGCATCGACCCACCCGCCGTGCACGGGGATCACGTGGAGTTGCTCCTTCCCAGCGGTCAGCGGCCGCCCCAGCGCCGCGGCCGCAGCGCAGAAGCTGGGCACACCCGGCACCACCTTCACGGGGAATTCACCCCGCAGCAGCTCCGCTAGATAGGACGAGGTGGCGTACAGCGATGCGTCGCCCAGTGTCAGCAGCGCCACGTCCCGCCCCTGCCGCAGCTGCTTGGCCAGGATGTCGGCGCAGCGGCAGTGGCTCTCGGCCCACGCCTCTGCCCCACCCTGCATGGGCAGATCCAAATACAGAACTTCCTTATCCGTCAAGTCCGCCGCCTGCGCCGCGATCTCCAGCGCCGTGGAGCCGCCTCGCTCCGTGCGTGGTGCGGCCACACACGGGCAATATTCGATGAGCCGCAGAGCCTTTCGGGTCATCAGCTCCGGATCTCCGGGCCCCACGCCGATGCTGTACAGCGTTCCTGTATCCATTGCTCCGCCTCCTCACTCCCGCCCCAGCAGATACAGGAGGGCGTTGCAGATGGCGGCCGCCACGTTGCTGCCGCCCTTGCGGCCGCGGGCCACGATATAGGGCACGTCCGCCGTCATGATCAGCTCCTTGGCTTGTACGACGTTGACGAAGCCCACCGGCACGCCGATGATCAGCTCCGGCCACAGCTTCCCTGCCTCCATCAGCTCATAGAGCCGCACCAGCGCCGTGGGCGCGTTGCCGACGGCGAAAATCAGCGGTCGGTCGAGGGTGCAGGCCTTGTCCATGGAGGCCACGGCACGGGTGGTGCCTCTCTCCCGGGCCGCCCGGGCCACGTCCTCGTCGGCCATGAAGCACAGCACCTCGCCGCCGTGGCGCGCCAGTGCCTTCTTGTTGATGCCGGCGCGGCCCATGTTGGTGTCGGTGACGATGGAGGCGCCGCTTTTGATGGCGGCCAGCGCCTTTTCCACCACGTGCGGTGAAAAACACAGGCTGTCGGCGTACTCAAAGTCCGCCGTGGTGTGGATGACGCGCTTGATGATGGGGGCCAGCACCGGGTCCAGCGGATGCGGCAGCTCTGACTCGATGATGGCAAAGCTGCGCTGCTCGATCTGCGCGGGCAGCACCTGCTCCAGTTCAATGTTCATGCTTCGATTCCCCCCTCCAGGATGCGGTAGATCATACCCATGTCCAGGTTTTTGCGCACGGCGTTCGCCAGCAGATCATACTGCTGCTCCTTGTAGGCAGCGTAGTCGAAGGCGGTCAACTCACTCTCGTCAATGCCCTTCCGCCGGCACAGCATGGCCAGCAGCGCCGCACGACTGGACTCGGTGTCGAAGAAGCCGTGGAGATAGCTACCCCACACATGGCCGCTGATGCAGCCGTCCAGCATGCCATTCTCCAACTCCGCCAGAGGCTGGGCGTCGCGATCCAGCGCGGTCACGCCCATGTGGATCTCATAGCCCTCCAGCTCTGCGCCCGCCAGCTCCGGCAGATATCCGCTGTGGATCACCCGGCCGGTGACGCGGGTGCGGTGTTTTTCGGCGGCAAAATCCGTCACCATGGGCAGCAGACCCAGGCCCTCCACGCTGCCGCCGCCCTCGGCGCCGCAGCTGTCGGTAATGCGACGGCCCAGCATCTGATAGCCGCCGCAGACGCCGCAGACCGGTGTGCCGGCGGCCGCCAGCTTTTTGATGGCCGCCTCCAGTCCGCTCTGCCGTAGCCACAACAGGTCCGCGATGGTGCTCTTGGTGCCCGGCAGGATCACTAGGTCCGGATGGCCCAGCTTCCGCGCGGAGTTCACATAGCGCAACCCCACCCCCGCTGTGGCCTCCAGCGCCGAAAAGTCGGTGAAGTTGGAGATGCGGGGCAGGCGCACCACGGCGATGTCCAGCGCCGCCGTGCCCTCTCGCTCGAACCGCTCGGTGAGACTGTCCTCGTCCTCGATGTCCACCTGCAAGTAGGGCAGCACGCCGGCCACCGGTTTTCCGGTCAGTTCCTCCAGCATGGACAGGCCCGGCCGCAGGATCTCCACGTCGCCCCGGAACTTGTTGATGACAGTGGCCTTTACCAACCGCTTCTCGTCCTCTTCCAGCAGCGCCACCGTGCCGTAGATTTGGGCAAACACACCGCCCCGGTCGATGTCGCCCACCAGCAGCACCGGTGCCTTCACCATTTCGGCAAGACCCATGTTTACGATGTCATCGCTCTTCAGGTTGATCTCCGCCGGGGAGCCGGCCCCCTCGATGACGACGATGTCGTTCCTGGCGGAGAGCTTCTCAAACGCCTCCATGATCCGGGGGATCAGACTGCGCTTCATGGCGAAGTACTCCGCCGCAGACATGTTGCCCAGCACCTCGCCGTTCACGATGACTTGGGAGCCCACGTCCGTGGTGGGCTTGAGCAGGATCGGATTCATCAGCACTGATGGCTCCGCGCCGCAGGCCTCCGCCTGCACCACCTGGGCCCGGCCCATCTCCAGTCCCTCCTTTGTGATGAAGGAGTTGAGGGCCATGTTCTGACTCTTGAAGGGCGCCACCCGGTAGCCGTCCTGCCGGAACACCCGGCACAGTCCCGCCACCAGCAGACTCTTGCCCGCGCCCGACATGGTGCCCTGTACCATGATGACTTTAGCCATGCAGCACCTCCCGCAATGCATCGATCAAAACCGCGTTCTCCGCTGCCGTCCGCACGCCGACACGGAAAAAGCAGTCGTCCAGTCCCTCAAAATTGCCGCACCGGCGCACCAGGATTCCCTGCTCCGCCAGCGATTCGGCCACCGGCCGCGGTGCGCGGCACAGGAGAAAGTTTGCCTCGCCGGGGTATACCGCCACGCCTAACGCCGCCAGGGATACTGCCAGGGATCGCCGCTGCGCCTCCACCAGCTGCAGCGTCCGGTCCCGCCAGTCCGGCTCCGTCAGCGCGGCCAGGCCGGACCGCTGTGCCGCGGTGGACACGGCCCATTCCGCTCCGAAGGTGCCGATCCGCTCCAGAAGTGCGGCGTCGGCACATAGCAGATAGCCCAGCCGCAGGCCTGCCATGGCGTAGAACTTGGTAAAGGCCCGCAGGACCAGCAGGCGGGGATGGGTCTGCAGCAGCGGCAACGCCGAGACGCCCCGGGTGAACTCGAGGAAGCACTCGTCCACCACCAGATATGTCCCGTTCTCCTCGCAGGCATCGGCCAGCGCCGCCACAATGCCCGGATCACACAGCCGCCCCGTGGGGTTGTTGGGATTGCAGAGGAACACCATGTCCGTCTCCGGTGTCAGCGCCGCGGGAAAACTCCGGTCCAACTCAAAGCCGTTTTCCTCCCGCAGCGGGTATTTTGCGATCTCCGCGCCGAACAGGGCGGCGCTCCTGCCGTATTCGGAGAAGGTGGGCACCGGCGCCAGTACCTGCCGGGGCTGCAGAGCGGCACAGATGCGGAAGATCAGATCCGCCGCGCCGGCGCCGCAGAGTACCTGCTCCGGTGTCACGCTGTGCTTTTCCGACAGCGCGGCCCGCAGCGCGCGGCAGCGGGCGTCGGGATAGCGGACATCTGCCGCCGTCCCCTCCCGCAGGGCCCGCTCCGCCGCCGGCGGCATCCCCAGCGGGTTGACATTCGCGGAAAAATCCAGCCGGACCGTCTGCCCGTTGTAGATGTCCCCGCCGTGTTCATAGGGCCGCATAGACACACATCCTCTCCATCACCGCCAGCAGCAGCATCAGCCACGCCGTGCCGTACAGCAGCCGGTGGCTGCGGCGGATATCCTCTGGTTCGATGGGCCGGAAGTCGTCGCCAATATACTGCTTTTTGTGGATCTGCCCGAAATACCGGGCATCGCCCGCCAGGCGCACCCGCAGCGCGCCCGCCATCACCGCCTCCGTCTGGGCGGAGTTGGGACTGTCGTGTTTGCGACGGTCCCGCTGCCAGATGCGCAGCGCATTGGCTGCGTCCGCCCCCGTGAGCTTCGCCGCCGCGATCATCAGCAGAGCCGACAGCCGGGACGGGAGATAGTTCATCACATCGTCCAACCGGGCGGCACAGGTACCGAAGCGCATATACCGCTCGTTGCGGTAGCCCACCATGGAGTCCATGGTGTTCACTGCCTTGTAGAGACAGCCCAGCGCCGGGCCGCCCAGCATCATGTAAAAGAGCGGCGCCACCTCCCCGTCGGAGGTGTTCTCCGCCACGGTCTCCACTGCGGCCCGTGCTACGCCAGCCTCGTCCAGCACGTCGGTGTCCCGGCCCACGATCATGCCCACCGCCCGCCGGGCATCCTCCAGCGTGCCGTCCGTCAGCGCCGTATAGACTCGCAGGCTCTCCAGCCGCAGGCTCCGGGCCGCCAGGCACTGCCAGTCCAGCAGTGACGCCAGGGCCAGATAGCACCAGGGACTCAAGGTCCACGCCAGCGCCAGCAGCGCCAGCGGGACACCTGTCCCAATCACCAGCACGCCGACCACCAGCAGTCCCCCGGCTAAACGCTTGTTGGCCATGGGATAGAGCTGCTTCTCCAGCACCTCGATCAATTTTCCGTACCAGCGCACGATGTGGGGCCAGCCCTGGGGATCGCCCAGCAGCAGATCCAGCAAAAAGCCCAGCAGCAGCGCCGCCGTGTCATAGAGCAACATCATCCGCCGCCTTTCTTACAAACCGCTCCGCAAAGGCCGGGCTGGACGGCCAGTAGAGGTGCGGAAATCCCGCCCACAGCGTATCCGAGGCGTGGACGCAGTCCCACCCCCGGCGGCCGGAGGGCTTTTCCGCCCGGCAATCCACCCCGTTGTCCGTGCTGGTACAGTAGTGGAACTCATGGGCCCGAACACTCTCCCCCGCCCGACACAACAGGTTATCCCGCTTCGCCGTTAAATTTACATAACCAAAAGTCTGCAGTTTTTTCGTGGTCTGTGCTGCCGCATGGAGCACGCCCGCCATCTCCGCGCCGTCCAGCGTGTCGTGGAGATAGAGGAATCCACCGCACTCAGCCACGGTGGGGAGTCCCGCCCACACTGCCTGCCGAATGGCGCGGCGGATGGGGCTGCGCCGCAACGCCTCCAGATGCAGCTCCGGATAGCCGCCGGGCAGATACAGGCCGCCGATGTGCTCCGGCAGCTTTTCATCCCGCAGCGGGCTGAAAAAGGTCAGTTCGCAGCCCAGCTCCCGCAGCAGTTGCAGGTTCTCCTCATAGAGGAAGCAGAAGGCCTCGTCCCGGGCCACGGCGATGCGCACATGCTTCACGACCGGCGCCGCAGGCTCCGTCCGGGGCAGGGACGAAGCCTCCGCTGCCAGTGCCAGAATGCCGTCGATGTCCAGGTACTTCTCCGCCAGGGCACCCAGCTCCGCCAGCCGCTGCCGGATATCATCGATCTCTCCGGCGGTAATGAGCCCCAGATGGCGGCTGCCGATGGCGGCCGCCTCACTCCCCGGAAGAATGCCCAGTGGCGTCAGCCCCGCGTCCCGGGCGATCTGCCGCAGGTCACCCTGCAGCATGGGCGGGGCGTTGTTAAAGATCACGCCCCGTATGCCGCTGTCAGGCCGGAAATCCCGAAAGCCCCGCAGCACGGCCCCCGCCGAGGTGTACATTCCTCGGACATTGACCACCAGGATGACCGGCGTCTCCGTGGCCCGGGCCACGCTCCAGGTGCTGCAGCGCCCCTCAGAGCCGATGCCGTCGTAATAGCCCATGACGCCCTCTGCCACACAGAGCTTCCCCGCCGCCGCGCCCATCTGGCGCCGCAGCTGTTCCGGCGTGCTGAAAAAGGGGTCCAGGTTTCGGGCCGGCACGCCGATGACCTCACGGTGGAACATGGGGTCGATATAGTCCGGCCCACACTTGAAGGATTGCAGCGCCAGACCGCGGTCCTTCAGCGCCTGCAGCAGTGCACAGGTCACGGTGGTCTTGCCGCAGCCGGAGTGGGTACCGGCGATCAGGATCCGGTCATTCATCTCTGCCGCCTCCGCTGATGATAAAGATGGGGTTCCGGGCTGTCAGCATGTGGAGGCCCGCCACCGCTCTTCCCTCCGACACGCCCACCTGCACCAGCTCTGCCGGCAGGTTGTGGGCGGCAAAAGCGTCCAGCGCCGCCTGGGCACTCTCCAGGGCGATGGCGTTGACCGCGATGCGGGCGCGCGGGTTTTTCTCCAGCACCGTGTTGAACACGACTCCCATCTGCTTCCCACTGCCGCCCACGAATACCGTGTCCGGCGCCGGCAGAGCACGCAGTACCTCCGCCGCGTCGCCCCGGCACACCGTCACGTTGCCCAAGTGAAAGGCATCGCGGTTGTGCTCCGTCAGAGACGCCGCCTCCTCATCCTTGTCGATGGCATATACGTGACCGCGCCAGGCCGCCAGCGCCAGCTCCACCGTCACCGAGCCGGTGCCGCAGCCCACGTCCCAGCACACGTCCTCCGGCCTCACGGCCAGCTTGCTCATGGTCACCGCCCGCACTTCCGCCTTGGTCATGGGCACATCGCCCCGGATAAATGCCCCGTCCGGGATACCGGAGCGCACCCGACTGTCGGCAGCCGGATTGTCGATCAGCAGCACCGCCAGCGAGCCGATTTCCGCACCGGACAGCTTCTCCGCCGTCATGGCGGTGATCCGCTCCCCCGGGCGCCCCAGCTCCTCTCCCACGGTGACGGCCAGGCCACCGAAGCCGGCACGGCACAGGTCTGCCGCCAACTCCCGCGTATTGCCGCCGGTGAGGGCAAAGGTGACAGCATGGCGCCGCACCGTATCCACCAGGTGGCCGCTCCGTCCGTGGCAGCTGACAAGGGCCGCGCCCTGCCAAGGTCTGCCCAGCCGGGCGGCCAGGCAGTTCAGTGACGAGATTCCCGGCAGGACGCGCACCTCACACCCCGTCAGTTCCCGGCACAGTCGATCGGCGGCACTGTAAAAGCCGACGTCGCCGGACACCAGCACCGCAAAGGCCCCCTGCTGATATTCCGCCAGCACGGGCGCCATCTTCTCCGCCGTATAGGCGTTTTCACTTCTCTTGTTCAAATGGGCATAGTCCGTCAGCAGACGGGGAGCACCGAAGAGCACGTCGGCCTCTTCAATGGCCCGCAGACCCTCCGCTGTGACAGTGTCCGGCCCCATACCGGCACCCACAATAGTCACGAACTTCATATTGTCCCTCTCTCGATCCGCTCCAGCCACTCCGCCGCGGGCAACCCGTCGGCGTCCGCCGGACGCTCCAGCACGGCCGTTGTCATGCCGCAGGCCCTTGCGGCTGACAGTTTTTCGCCAAAACCACCGGCTCCGCCCGACTCCTTGGTGATGAGGATATCCGCACCCGCGGCGCGGAACATGGCCTCGTTCAGTTCCCGGGAAAAAGGTCCCTGCATGCAGATGATGTGCCGGGCGGGAAATCCCGCCTCCAGACACGCCTCCAGCCCCTCCCGGGACGGCAGGATCCGCAGCCAAACCCGCTCTTCAAACCCCGGCACCGCAGTCAGCGCCCGGGCCTCTTTAGAGCCCAGCGAGGAAAAGATGACCCCCTCCTGCGTCTGCAGCCACGCCACCATTGCCGCCAGATCCGGAAATATCCGGCAGCCATCCTCCGGTTGGGAGTTCCTTTTTACCCGCCGGTACGGGCAATCCGTGGCAGCGCAGGCCGCCCGGATGCTCCGGCTCACGCCGTCGGCATAGGGGTGGGTGGCGTCCAGCACCAGCCGGGGGCGCTCCTGTGCCATCAGCGCCGCCATGGCGGCCTCATCCAGCCGCTCCCGGTGTATCCGCAGCGTGCCGCCCGGCTCCAGCAGCGACTCGCCGTACGCCGTGGCCACACAGACCAGCGTCTGGATCTCCTTCTCTTTCAGCTTCTCCGCCAGTTCCCGACCCTCGGTGGTGCCGCCGAACAACAAAACGTCAATCAAGGCGATACCCCCTCGGCGTCACCATTTTCCCGCTGATCACCCGGGTCATGGAGTTGCCGATGTACACCGTGGTGAACATGTCCACCGGCGTGTCCCGCAGCCGTCCCAGCGTGGTCACCTGCCAGTTTTCCCCCGCCCGGCCGATCTCCCGGGCCATGCCGCACACGGTTTCCGGCGGCAGCGTCTCCAGCAGGATATCGCAGGCCCGCTGCAGGTAGTCGGTACGCCTGTGGCTGCCGGGATTGTAAAGGCTCATGCACAGGTCCCCCGCCGCCGCGCAGCGCAGCCGCTTCTCAATGGTTTCCCACGGCGTCAGCAGATCACTGAGGCTGATGACGGCGAAATCATGTCCCAGGGGCGCCCCCAGAATGGCGCCGCCGCTGAGGGCCGCCGTCACACCGGGGATCACCTGCAGTTCTACGCCCGGAGCCTCCCCGGCCAGCTCATAGATGAGTCCCGCCATGCCGTAGACCACGCTGTCACCACTGCACACCAGGGCCACCGTCTCGCCCTCCCGGGCCAGGCGCAGCGCCTCGGCACAGCGTTCCCGCTCCCGGGTCATGCCGGTGTCGTGAAACCTCTTGTCGGGATAGTATGGCCGCACCAGCTCCACATACTTGCTGTAGCCCACGATCACGTCAGCCCGGCGCAGCGCCTCATCCGCCTCCATGGTCATGCCGGAGCGCTTGCCGGGGCCGATGCCTACGATGTACAGTCTGTTCATTTGCGTTCCCCCCATGTCAGTTTCGCCTCCCGGATAGCCAGCGCCACGGTGACGCCGTTGCCGGCCTCTTTTCTCGTCAGCAACCGCCCGCCGCTGTGCCTAACGGCCGCCCGCTCACACACGTTGTCCACGCCGGTGGTCTTTTTCACAAAAGCCGAGCCGGTAAAGCTGCCCGGCATCGCCGACAGCTCCTCCGCGGTGTAGGTGACCAGCGGCAAGCTGCGGCTCCGGCAGAAGGCCAGCAGTCCCGGCTCCTCCGCCTTCAGCCCGATGGTGGCCACGGCTCCCACCGCCAGCGGATGGCAGCCCGCCTTGCCCAGTGCTGCTGCAAAGGCTGCCTCAATGGTCTCCGCCGCTGCACCCCGCCTGCAGCCGATGCCCGCGGTGACGATCCGCGGCACCAGCCGCAGCGCCTCCACCCGGCCGCGGCTCCGGTGGCTGACGAGCATATCGTAGCCCTCCTCATCCGGCTCCAGCTGCGCCGGCAGGGCGCCGTCAATGGGATACAGGCTCTTGAAGCGGATCGTCTCTCCAGCCAGCAGCCGGGCGGAGATCCACTTGATCCGCTGGGGATTGGCCACAGCCAATCCCTGGGTGCGGGCCCAGTCGTCCACGGCGAAAAGGCCGTGCACGTCAGTGGCGGTGGTGATGACGGGGATGGCACCCACCTGCCGCGCCAGCGCCGCGGCCAACGCATTAGCGCCGCCCAGATGGCCCGACAGAATGGGGATGGCAAAGGTGCCCAGCTCATCCAGTACCACCACGGCCGGATCGCAGGTCTTTGTCTCTACATGGGGCGCAACAGCCCGCACGGCGATGCCCGCTGCGCCGATGAACACCAGCGCATCGCTGTCCGAAAAGGCCCGGGCCGTCCAGGCCGCCAGGCCGCCCTTTTCACACCGCTCCAGCGTCATGTTCTCCGCCTGCTCCTGCAGCCGCCGGCCCAGGGCCATGCCGCAGTCGGTGAAGGCGATAGCGGCAATCCTCATCGTGTCGCCTCCCGAAACTCTGTGGAAAAATCCGCGGCGTAGAGCCGGGACAGGTCGTAGCTGTTGCCCAGACAGTGGCCCACCACGATGAGGGCCGTCTTACGCACCCCGTTTCGCTCCGCCGTTTCGCGGAGCGTGGCCACCGTGCAGCGCAGCACCTTCTCGTCCGGCCAGGTGGCCTTGTAGACGATGGCCGCCGGCGTATCAGCGCCATAGCCGCCGGCCTGCAGCTCCGCTTCCAGCTCCTGCAGCAGCCCCGTGCTGAGGAAGATCACCATGGTGGCACCGTGGGCGGCGAAGGAGCGGATGCTCTCCCGCTCCGGAACCGGCGTCCGTCCCGCCATACGGGTGATGACCACCGACTGGGAGATGCCCGGCAGCGTATACTCCGCCTCCAGTGCAGCCGCAGCGCCGCAGAAGCTGGACACGCCGGGACACACATCATAGGCGATGCCCAACCTCCGCAGCACATCCATCTGCTCCCGGATGGCACCATACAGGCAGGGATCACCGGTATGCAGCCGCACCGTCAGCTTGTTCTCCTTTTCCGCCCGCTCCATCACCGCGATGATCTCCTCCAGCGTCATTTTTGCGCTGTTGAAGATCTCGCAGCCCGGCTTCGCGTCTGCCAGCAGGGCAGGATTGACCAGAGAGCCGGCGTAGATGATCACATCCGCCTGCTCCAGATAGCTCTTTCCCCGGACCGTGATGAGATCCGGCGCGCCGCTGCCGGCGCCCACAAAATGTACCATGCGTCATTCCCTCCAGTGTTCCATCATTCGTTCCGCGTTTCCGCTCCGGCTCAGCACGCCGCCCAGATCCTGCCGGTTGGTGAACAGCACGTAGCCGATCTCCACGCCCTCCGGCACCCGCCGGCGCAACGTGGCCTCGATCCGCCGGCCCAGCAGGGCGCAGACGGGTTCTTTCAACTCCTCCCGCTGCAGCAGCTCCAGCGCCGCGTCGGTGGTGGCGCAGTCCAGGATCTCCCGGATCAGCGGCGCCTGCGCGCCGCACAGCGCCGCGCAGGCGGCCAGCGTCTCCATCCGGCCGTCACCGGCGGAGGAGTGGGTATTGGTCTGGCCGATGCCCAGCTTCACCAGCTTGCCGATGTGGCCGATCAGCAGGATCTCCCGGAAGCCATGCTCCACGGCGGCATCGATGGCGTCGCCGATGAAGTTGGAGCAGCTGACGCACGCATCCGGCCGCAGGCGCAGCCGCTCTGCGGCGAAATCCCGGCCGTAGTTTCCCGGCACCAGCAACACGCGGTCGCTGCCGCGGGCGGCCAGCTGCCGCAGCTCCAGCGCCACGGTGTCCACCAGCGCCCGGTTGCTCATAGGCTCCACGATGCCGGACGTGCCCAGCACCGAGATGCCCCCCTCGATGCCCATGCGGGGGTTGAAGGTCCGCGCAGCCAGTTCCCGCCCGCCGGGGATAGAGATGGTAATGGCGATCCCGCCGCCGTAGCCCTGTTCGCGGCATACCTGCGCCACGTGATCGGCAATCATCCGCCGGGGCGTGGAGTTGATGGCCGCTGCCCCCACCGGCTGATCCAGGCCCGGCTTCGTCACCCGGCCCACGCCCTCGCCGCCGTCTACGGTGATACCGGACGCCGTCCGCTCCGCCCGGGCAAATACCAGCACGCCGTTGGTCACGTCCGGATCGTCGCCGGAGTCTTTCCGCACGGCGCAGGAGGCAAAATCTCTCCCCGGCTCCGGCTCCAGGATGTCCAGCATCAGACGCACGCCGGCCGGCGTCTCCAGCGTCACACTGTCCACCGCCGCGCCCGTCAGCAGCATGCGGGCAGCCGCAGACGCCGCGGCCGCCGCACAGGACCCGGTGGTGTAGCCGCAGCGCAGCAGCTTTCCGTTGATATTTTTCGTCAGATCCATAAAAAAGCCCCCGGCAGCGAACTGCCGGGGTGCGTAAAAAAGGGCGTACTGCCCCCTTCGTTCTTTCCTCCGGTGTCCGCAAAGGAATCCATACACATGGTAACCCGGCTGTCACGGTAACGCACTTGCGAGGGAATTGCACCCTTCTTACCCATTGGATTGTGGCACTATGATACCATCGTGCCGCAGCGCTTGTCAAGTGATATGGGGTTGACACCCGTGAACGGCGGTGATATAATGGCCCCGCAACCGAATAAGGCACGGGAACAGGTACTGGAAGTCGGGTGAAAGTCCCGCACAAGGCCGTTGCTGTGATTCGCGTCAGAGTGCAGACAGAGTGCCACTGGGAAACCGGGAAGGCGTCTGTGCCGCGGAGTGCCCCTCCGCCGCGATCAGTCAGAATACTTGCCTGCTCCTCCACCCCAGTGGTGCGTTCAGCTCTGCGGATCTCCGGAGTCGTGAATGCGGTCGTCACCCACAGCCGCTGCGCGGCTGTTCCTTGGCGCGCCGCCGTTCTCTCTCCGTCTGCGGACTGTCCGCAGACGGTTTTCTTTTGGTGTCCCGGGCGTATACCCCCACACAGATATCACACATCACCGGCAAGAGAAAGGAAGAAAAAGATGAAAACGATGAGATCCCTTTTGGCACTGCTCCTGGTCTGCGTCATGGCGCTGGCCCTGGTCGCCTGCGGCGGCAACAGCAGCCAGAACAACAACGAGTCCCAAAACAACGACCAGCAGCAGAACCAGCAGGAAGAGCAAAACGAGCAGAACACCGAGAACAACGAAACCCAGGCTCCCACCGATCAGGAACTGGCCGACGAGGTGGCCGCGCTGATCGACGCCATCTACGTGCAGGAGCACACCGATAAGACCGACGAGCAGATTGCTGCCGCCCGGGCGGCCTGGGACGCCCTGACCGACGCGCAGAAGGAACTGGTGGAGGGCGAGGAGGCTGATCCCGACTACTTCGGCCGCGACACCGGCGACGCCTCCAAGGACGACGCCCGCAACGCCGATGAGATCGGCGAGAACGAGCTGTTGGTGGTCAGCTTCGGCACCTCCTTCAACGACAGCCGTGCGCTGGACATCAAGGGCGTCGAGGATGCGCTGGACCAGGCCTATCCCGATTGGGCTGTCCGCCGCGCCTTCACCGCGCAGATCATCATCAACCACATCCAGGCCCGTGACGGCGAGAAGATCGACAACATGGACCAGGCCCTGGCCCGTGCTGTGGCAAGCGGCGTGAAGAACCTGGTCATCCAGCCCACCCATTTGATGCATGGCGCCGAGTACGACGAGCTGGCTGAGGCCGTGGAGGCCTACAAGGACAAGTTCGAGTCCGTGGTCATCGCCGAGCCTCTGCTGGGCGAGGTGGGCGCTGACGCCACCGTCATCAACGCTGACAAGGAGACTGTCGCCAAGGCCGTCACCGCCGAGGCCGTGAAGGATGGCGGCTATGAGAGCCTGGAGAAGGCCGAGGAGGCCGGCGTTGCCTTTGTGTTCATGGGCCACGGCACCTCCCATACCGCCAAGGTGTCCTACTCTCAGATGCAGGCCCAGATGGAGGCTCTGGGATATAAGAATGTGTTCATCGGCACCGTGGAGGGCGAGCCCGAGGATACCGCCTGCGAGGCCATCATCAACAAGGTGGCCGACGCCGGCTACAAGACCGTGGTGCTGCGCCCCCTGATGGTGGTGGCCGGCGACCACGCCAACAACGACATGGCCGGCGAGGACGAGGACTCCTGGGTCAGCATGTTCAACGCCAGCGGCAAGTTCGACGAGGTGAAGACCCAGATCGCCGGTCTCGGCCGCATCGCCGACGTGCAGGCCCTGTACGTGGCCCACGCCAAGGCCGCCATCGATTCCATCGCCTGAGCATGAAAAGAGCTTCATTTGTCAAGCGGGCAGCCGCTCTCCTGTGCCTGCTGGCCGTTTGCTGCTCGCTCTGTATCGGCTGCGGCAGCAAACAGGGACAGGACGAGCCTGCTCCCCTGCCGGACGGCGTCTACACCGTGGACTTCAAAACCGACGGTTCCATGTTCCATGTGAATGAGGTCTGCGAGGGCAAGGCTTCCCTGACGGTGGAAAACGGCCGGATGACAGTTCACATCACCATGCCCTCCAAAAACATCGTCAATCTCTTCCCCGGTACGGCGGAGGACGCCCAGAAGGAGGGCGCCGTCCTCATCGAGCCCACACTGGACACCGTCACCTATCCCGACGGTCTGACTGAAGAGGTTAACGGCTTTGACCTGCCCGTTCCCTGGCTGGACCAGGAGTTCCCCTGTGCCATCGTGGGCACCAAGGGCAAGTGGTATGACCACCAGGTGTCGGTATCCGACCCGGTGCCGCTGGAGAGCAGCGACAGCTGATCCGCCGCGCTTTCCCGGCGCGTACGGCGTTTTTCAAAGCGAGTTTGTCTTTTCCATAAGACATTCCATAGACAAGCCGGGCGGCGGACGATTTGGGCGATCGTCTGCCGCCCGGCGCCTCCTTTTACGGAGAAGTCAGCCCTTGCGAACACATTTCTCCCCTGTTATAATCCTTTATGAAAAGGAGCGATGACCATGAGACGCATCAAACGGACCCTCTGCATGCTGCTGGCGGCGACCGTGCTGCTGGCGGCCGCGGCACTGTCCGCCCCCACCGCCTGGGCGGCGGAATATGAGGACGGCGATTATACGGTCTCTTTCCGTATGGACGGCCTGGGCCGCCATAACGTGGCCTGGAACACCGCTACCGTACATGTGGAGGGCGGCAAACTGTACGTAGACTTTACGCTGGAACGGGTGGATCCCCGGGATCATGCGCCGCAATATGATTGGCTGCGCACTGCCTGCGGCACTTACTACCCCTCGCTCAACGACGCTGCCTACACCTGCACCTTCTCCCGTGTCCAGGTGCCGAATCTGGGCAGTGTCAATGTCTCCGCCCAAACCTCTGCCATGTCGCAGCCCTATGAGGTGGACTATACCCTGCACATTGATGACTCCACGATCCCCGTCAAGTCCGAACCGAAGCCCGACGCTCCTGCGGAGCCCGAAGAGCCCACACAGCCGGAAGAGCCCACACAGCCGGAGCAACCCGCGCAGCCGGAGCAGCCCACGCAGCCGGAGCAACCCGCGCAGCCGGAGCAGCCCGCGCAGCCGGAGCAGCCCGCGCAGCCGGAGCAGCCCGCGCAGCCGGAGCAGCCGACACAACCGACGGCTCCTGCACAGCCGGCGGAGAACACCGCCGAGTGGGCGGACAACACTGCGCCGGAGGATCCCCTGGCTCCTGAGGTACCCGCTGTGCCGACGGATGAGCCCGCGCCGGCAGATGATCCCGAGTCGGAGGACAACACTGCCGACCCGGAGGGCGGCGCCCCGGTTGAGAATACCGAAAACAGAGACATCATCTCTCCGGCTCCGGAGAGGCGGGGCCTCAGCGGCGGCGTGATCGCCGCTATCGCGGCGGGTGCCGTCGTCGCAGCGGCCGTCGTCATCTGGCTGATGATCAGGTCCCGGAAAATGAAGTAACAAATGGAGAAGATCATGAAGCTGAGATCTCTGCTCCGGCGGACGGCCGCGGTACTGCTGATCCTCTGTCTGCTGCTGCCGGCCACCGGCTGTGGCGGACGATCCGCCCCTGATGGGGACGCCCCCGTGGTAGGCGACCTGACCTATGAGAGCACCGTTCCCCTCTCCTATGCCGACCAGTTCGCCATCTACCGGTACGAGGGCGGCTACTCCCTCATCGACATGGTCAACAGCGACCGGATGCTGGTGGTGCCGGAGGGTGCCACCGTGCCGGAGGGGCTGGACGGGGACATCGTGGTGGTGCAGCAGCCGCTGGACCACATCTATCTGGCTGCCACCTCCGCCATGGCCCTGTTCGAGTCCATCGACGCGCTGGACGCCATCTCCTTTGTGGGCAGCAACCACTGGTACACCGACAGCGCCGCCCAGGCGCTGGCCGACGGCACCTTTGTCTACGCCGGCAAATATAACGCCCCCGACTACGAGCTGCTGCTGGGCGGCGGCTGCCAGTTGGCCATCGAGTCCACCATGATCCTCCATAACCCGGAGGTCAAGGAGAAGATGGTGGAGCTGGGCATCAAGACCGTGGTGGAGCGCTCCAGCTACGAAAACCACCCCCTGGGGCGCACCGAGTGGGTAAAGGTCTACGGTGCGCTGCTGGGCCGGGAGGCCGAGGCTGAAGCCGCCTTCACGGCGGAAGCGGACAAGATCGCCGCGCTGGAGGGGCTGGATCCCACTGGCAAAACGGCGGCTTTCTTCTACATCAGCAGCGGCGGCAACGCCGTCACCTACAAGACCAACGGCTATGTACCCGCCATGATCCGCATCGCCGGCGGCGAGTACATCTTCGCCGACCTGGGGCTGGAGGACGACAGCAAACTCAGCACCGTGAACATGAGCATGGAGCAGTTCTATGACGCGGCCCGGGAGGCCGATGTGCTCATCTACAACTGCTCCATCGCCTCCCAGCTTTACACACTGGAGGACTTGCTGGATCTGAGCCCCGTGCTGGAGGATTTCAAAGCCGTGCAGAGCGGCGACGTGTGGTGCACCACCGAGAGCATGTTCCAGCAGACCGACAAAATGGGCACCATCATCCAGGAGATGAACGCCATCTTCTCCGGCGCGGCCGGGGGGGATGCGCTGCAGTATCTCTTCAAATTGCAGTAAGCGAGGAGCGTTTTTATGAACCAGGCAGTGCCCGACTCCGCCGCGGCGCGGCGCGCCAGATATGCCGCCGTGTTCATCGGCCTGCTGGCCGCCTTCGCGGCGCTGACGGTGTGGAACATCAACTCCGGCAGCGTCCACATCTCCGTGGCGGATATCGCGCGGATCATCTTTCTGCATCAGGGCGACGACACTCAGATGGGCATCATCTGGAAGCTGCGCCTGCCCCGTATCGTTGCCTCGGCGGTGCTGGGCGGCGGACTGGCCCTGTCCGGTTTTCTGATGCAGACCTTCTTTGGCAACCCCATCGCCGGTCCCTTCGTGCTGGGCATCTCGTCCGGGTCCAAGCTGTTCGTGGCGCTGACCATGATCGTGGCGCTGCGGTACATATCCTTCGTCAGTTCCTGGATGATGGTGGCTGCCGCCTTTGTGGGCGCGCTGATCGCCATGGGCTTCGTGCTGCTGGCAGCCCGCTCCATCCGGCAGATGTCCATGCTGCTGGTGGCCGGTATCATGATCAGCTACATCTGCTCGGCCGTGACCGAATTTCTTATCACCTTTGCCAAGGACTCCGACATCGTCAACCTGCACACCTGGTCCCAAGGCAGCTTTTCCGGCACCAAGTGGGCCGACGTGCGGTTCTTCACCCTCACCATCCTGATCTGCTTCCTGGTGGTGTTTCTCCTGTCCAAGCCCATCGGCGCTTACCAGATGGGCGAGGCCTATGCCCAGAGCATGGGCGTCAACGTCAAGCGGTTCCGTGTGGTGCTGATCCTCATGTCCAGCCTTATCGCCGGCTGCGTCACAGCTTTTGCCGGTCCCATCTCCTTTGTGGGCATCGCGGTGCCGCACCTGATCAAGATGCTGCTCAAGACCGCCCGCCCCATTCTGGTGATCCCGGCCTCTTTCCTGGGCGGCGGCGTGTTCTGTATGTTCTGTGACTACATCGCCCGCACGGCCTTTGCCCCGGTGGAGCTCAGCATCAGCACCGTCACAGCGCTGTTCGGCGCACCGGTGGTCATCGCCATGCTGATCCGCCGCCACGGCGGCAGGATGTGAGGGGGTGTGGATATGAGCGAGTACTATTTCCGCACATCGGAGCTGTCCGTGGGTTACAACGGCAGACCGCTGATTCACGACATTGAGATCTGCGTCAGAGCCGGTGAGATCCTGACCCTGATCGGCCCCAACGGCTCCGGCAAGTCCACCATACTCAAGAGCATCACCAAACACCTGGCCGCCATCCGGGGCGACAGCTTCATTGCCGACGCCTCCGTAGGCGCCATGAGCTATAAGGAGCTGTCCCGCAGGCTGGCGGTGGTACTGACGGAGCGCATCAAGGGTGAGCTGTTGACCTGCTGGGACGTGGTGGCCACCGGTCGCTACCCCTACACCAACAGTCTGGGCCTGCTGTCGGGGAAGGACCGGGACAAGGTCCGCGCCGCCATGGAGCGGGTCCACGCCGCTGACTTGGCGGAGCGCGACTTCACCGCCATCAGCGACGGGCAACGCCAGCGGATCCTGCTGGCCCGGGCCATCTGCCAGGAACCGGAGATCATTGTGCTGGACGAGCCCACCTCCTTCTTGGATATCCGTCACAAGCTGGAGCTGCTGACCATTCTGCGCACCATGGCCAAGGAAAAGGGCATCACCGTCATCATGTCGCTCCACGAGATCGACCTTGCCCAGAAGATCTCCGACAAGATCATGTGCGTCCACGGCGACGTGATCGAACATTTCGGTACTCCGGACGAGATCTTCCGTCCAGAGATCATCAACGACCTCTACGGCATCACCGAGGGCACCTACAACATCACCTTCGGCAGTGTGGAGCTGCCCCGCCCGGCTGGTGAGCCGAAGACCTTTGTCATCTCCGGCTGCGGCAGCGGCGTGGTGCTGTTCCGCCGGCTGCAGAAGGAGAACACGCCCTTTTATGCCGGCATTCTCTACCGCAACGACGTGGACTGGCAGGTGGCGCAAAATCTGGCGGCGGAGGTGGTGGCTGAGGATCCCTTCATGCCCATCAGCGACGGCACCTATCAGCGGGCGCTGGCGCTCATGAGACAGTGTGAGACCGTGCTCTGCGCCGGCGTCCCCATCGGGGAGACCAACCGGCGTATCGCGGACTTGATAGAAGCAGCGAGGTCCATGGGCCTCCTGCAAGAGGAATAGTACGGACCGCCCGGAGCAGGGAGCGGGATACAAGCGTCCTGCCATACACCACGTCTCCCGGTGCCGCCTGCGGGCGGGCAAAAGGGAAGCAGGTGAAAATCCTGCGCGATCCGGTCACTGTGAGCGGGGAGCGGCGCAGCCACACGCCATTGCGTCCGGCATGGACGTGAGAAGGCGCTGCCGCCGCTGTGATCCGCCAGCCAGGAAACCTGCCGGGAGACGCACCCGGGCACAGCGTGCCTACTGCGATTTGGGGCTGCCGAGGACGGCCCCGGAAGGAGGAAACATGAAAACGAGAACCCACAAACTGACAGCCCTGCTGCTGGCGCTTCTCATGGCGTTGAGCTGTGCCGTGCCCGCGTTCGCCGCGGATGGTCCGGAGCCCTTTGCCTACAACGGCGACAAGGTCAGCATCATCAAGGCCGACGGCTCTGAAATGGGCATGACGGCACCCCAGGAGGGCACCACCGCCTCCATCGACGGCGACAATGTGGTCATCCATTACATCCCCAAGCGGACCACTTACACCGCCATCCACTGGGGTGCCATCAACGATGCCGAGCTGACGGCGGGCGTGACCGCCAACAGCGACGGCAGCTTTGACATCACCCTGCCCAAGGATCAGTGCGGCTGGGCCATCCCCATCGCCCTCCTCAAGGCCGACGGCACCACCACCGGCGACCAGTATTACCTGGCCATCCCTGCCGAGGACAAGCTGA
>SVKQ01000001.1 GCA_015068325.1 Oscillospiraceae bacterium
GTAGTTGGCATTGTAGGAAAATCCAAAAGTTTAGATTTTCCCACAATGCTTATCTTTTGGTCTTTGGTTCGGAATAGTGTAGTGCTGGCGGTCTATCTCTTGTTTTCGGTTGCTTGCTTCCTTACCGTACATGAGCATTGGCCCCGGGGTTGTCCGAGCCGTACCCTTCCAGCAGGTTAATCACGCCCCACACCGCAAGGCCAGCGCCCAGAGCCACGACCAGCGTTTGCAGGGTATCTACCGCGCTTGTGAAAAATCCCATGAATGTTCCTCCTTCATCTGTTCAGGTATGAAAAAAGCCGCCTCTTGGGGCGGCGGACTTCGGGCCAACCTGGCCCGAAGTTACGCGAAGGCGTCCGGGTCGTCTACATCGTCATAGTTCAGGATGTCCTCGTCCTCGTCTATGGCCGGTAGGTCCGTCTCGGTCGCTTCGTAAACGGTATACTGCTCGTTTTCATCGAGCTTTGTCATGCGCCGGGTCACAAGTTTGGAGAGGTCAAAGGCGTTATGCTCCTTGTCGGCCTCAGCGGTGTACTTGTAATTCGGGTGCTTTTTCAGATCGTACTTCGGGGAATAAAAAGGCCGCAGCCCCCGCAGTTGGAGGATGCAGCGGTTTCCGTCCATGGTGGTGAGCTCGTCCATGGTCATAAGCTCCTTGCCGAGCCGCTGGGTGTTCTGCCCGTAGCTCTCCGAGTGGCCCCGTGTCCGGCTCTCCGTATTCATGGAAATGGTCTCTTTCCCCAAAGCCTCCGAAAGCTCCTTGATGGTGGTATGCTCCCGGCCTCCGAGGAAAACCACGCTGTCCATGTTGCCCATGATCGTCTCCGCATGGTCTTTATACAGGGCCTTTAGCTGGCTCTGTGCCTGCAAGAACATGGTCAGGCTGATTTCCCGGGAGCGGATGACGGCCACAATCTTTTCGAGCTGGGGCACCTGTCCCGTGTTGGCCGCCTCGTCCCACAGCACCCGCACATGATGGGGCAGGCGGCCTCCGTGAACATTGTCGGCCCGTTCACAGAGAAGATTGAACATCTGCGAAAAGGCAAGGGCCACGACAAAGTTATAGGTGGTGTCCGTGTCGGAGATTACGAAAAAGGTGGCGGTTTTCCTGTCGCCCAGGCGGTCAAGCTCCATTTCATCGTAGGACATGATCTCCCGAAGCTGGGGAATATCGAAGGGGGCCAGCCTTGCGCCGCAGGAAATCAGGATGCTGCGGGCCGTCTTGCCGCTTGCCAATTTGTATTTCTTATACTGCCGCACGGCAAAGTGATTGGGCTTGCGCTTTTCCAGCCCGGCCATCATGTAATCCACGGCGTTCTTGAAATTGTCGTCGTCCTCCCGGGTCTCCATGCTGTTTATCATGTCCACAAGGGTATTGATGTTCTTGTCCTCGGGCTTGCCCTCAAAGACGATATAGGCCACAAGCGCACAGTACAAAAGGGTCTCTGCCTTTGTCCAGAACTCGTCACCCTCCTTGCCGTCGCCCTTGGTATTGGTAATCAGGGCGTTGATGAATTTCAGAATATCGCTCTCCGTTTTAAGGTAGGCGATGGGGTTATAGTGCATGGACTTTGCAAAGTCCACGCTGTTGAACACCTTGATCCGATACCCCTGCTTTTGTAAGAAGTGCCCCACCTGTCCCAAAATGCTTCCCTTCGGGTCAACGACCACATAGGAGGAATGGGCTTGCAGGAGCTGCGGGGTCAGCCAGAAGCGGGTCTTGCCGCTTCCCGATGATCCTATCACGCAGGCGTTCAGGTTACGGGCGTTGGCCGGGTTTTTGGGCCGGGTGTTGATCGTCAGATATTCCGTCCCGGTGAGAATGACGTTGTTTTTGAAAACCGGGTCTATGAAGGGCTTGATGTCCTTCGCCGTACCCCACCGGGCGCTGCCGTATTCCACATCCTTTCTGAATTTCTTTGCGTTTTTTGATTTCACATACACAACAAGCCGTATGATGACCGCGCCGATCAGCCCTACAAGCCAGTCTTGAGAGTTCAGGCCCGGCGCAAAGGAGCGAAAGGCGGGGCCGATGGTTTTGACGATATGGATGAGCTTATGTCCCATATCCGCGCCATCGGCCAGCCGGTAGGCCGTGCCGAGCTTCAGACAGACCCAAAACACAAAGGCATACGGGAGATTGAGCAGGACATATCTGCGGGTTTTACCTGTCCACATGGCCGACCTCCCGTTTCAGCTCCCGGGCCTTGTTCTCCACGCGGGCCTTTTCTCCGAAGTGCCGTAGCTGCTGCCGGATGGAGAGGCGGCGGGATTTGTTCATCACCCGCTTGCTGTATTCGGAAAGGCAGGCGGTAATCGCGTCAGACTGTCCCGACTTGAAGAACAGCAGGTATTTTTCCGGCGCGACCTTGTAAAAGGCGTAGTCCACGTTGAATTTCCGGGCCACCCGGTCAAACTGCCGTGGCGCGCCAACATATTCCGCCGCTTCGGTGCCGGTGCGGTGGTTCATCAGCTTCTTTACCGACTGTCTGCCATGGGGCGTCAGGCCCTTTTGATATGCCTGCTGCGCCATTCGGACGAGCACAGCGGCGAGCCTTGCCAGCGTCCGGGCGGACAGCTTGCCGCCATTGTATAGGATAGCGACAGTCTTGCGTTCCAGTTCCTCCTGCAATCAATCCCTCCTTTCCCGACTTCGGGCCATGTTGGCCCGAAGTCGCAGTTCTTCACCGTTCCGCAGCCTTCACCGGGGCGGGCCGTTCCTCCTCGGGAGGCTTTGTGCTCAAATCCCGGTACGTTTGCAGCGTTTCCCGGATGGATACGGGCTCGGGGTAGGCGAAAATGCGGTGTTCCTCCGGGATGTCCTCTCTGCCGGAATAGACCTCCACAAAGCCTCGGAGCTCGCCTTCAATATAGCCCCCGTCCGTAAACGCGCCGCCCTCCATGGCAAGGCAGCGCCCGTAGGCTTCAAAGTCGAAGAAGGCCCGCAGATTATCGGGAATGTCCAGAGCGCCAAGCTCCTCCACGAAATACAGGCCCAAATCTTCCTCGTCCTTGATGTCCGGGTAGAAGTAGTAGCAATCCAGATTTTGCGCCAGATTGATAAGGTCTTTGATGCTGCCGGTCCGTTCTCCCAACTCCACAGCGGCGGCGAATTTGTCCATGTCGTGCTGATCCTCCACCTCTTGCAGAACGTGGGCCAGGTGGTTTAGCTCGTCGATGCTCTCATACTCACCCAAGCAGTCGTACAGGCCCGGAACATCGGTCTCGTAATCCGTGATGAAGATTTCCTCGTACCGAACACCGTCCACATGGATCTTCTTCAAGAGCGCCTGCACATCTTCCTTCTCAGCCGGTAGCTTCAAATAGGCCCCGTCAAGGTAGCCCTCGTTATACCTGCCGAGATTGGTGATAAAGGCTTCAAGCATCATGTTCCTGTCCCTGCCGCTTTACATCCAGGATGCCCGCAAGGGTGGTTGCGGTGATATTCAGCCGGGCGGCAACGGCGATGTCGTTTTTCACGGCTTCGTCGATTGCCTCCCCGCACACTACAAGGACATGAGCCCGCCGGAGCAGGTCGCGGCCCATGTCGATCCCGCTTTTATGCTCCTCCGGGATGGCGTCGTTGAGGATCAGGGGAAGATAGAGGACGGGGCAAAGCGGGGAAAAGCCCGCCTCATACACGGCGCGGCAATAGCCCGCCGCCCGCTGGCCGTCCTTTTCGTGCTCGCCGCTCCACGCGGCGGTGATATATGCCAGGGGCCGTTTCATGGCCGATACCTCCTTTTTCAGTCGTTGGGGTCAACCCATCTCCCCGCCCTTCCCATTCTTGGGAAGGGGGCGGCTCTGGAGAATCATCCCCGTCGCTTGATGACAGATGGCATATCCGGGGTGGGCGGTCAAGAGCAAAGCCGCCTGCGGCGGTGGCAAAGCCACTCTTGACGGCCCGCGCCCGGATATGCGAAAAAGCAACCGGCGACGGGGAATCATTCAAGAGCCGTGTCATTGGGAGAGAAAGCAACCTCGGGCCAACATGGCCCGAAGTCCATTACTTTTCCTGCTCGGCCTTCTTTTCCGGCTTGGCAATCTCCTTCTGCTTGCCCTTCCACTCGTCCAGAAGTTTCAGAATCTGATCCTTCATTTCACGGGGCGTCTTGTCCTTGCCGAAATACTGGCTGAGCTCCTGACTGGAAATAATCACTTTATCTACCTCCTTTTTTTCTTCGAGCATGATACCGTCGATCACATCGCCGTTGAGCATGTTCTTCTGGTCGAGCTCTCTCATGCGCTGCGCCTGGGAGAGAGAGGGGGCCGACTGCTGGCCCTCAATGGCGATTGCGATATACCGCTGGTTTTTGGGCTTGATGTAGGAAAGCTCCACGGCGGGGGTGAACGCGATCTTTTTCGCATCCACCATTTTCATAAGGTCAGGGACAAGATCGTTGAGCTTGATATACCGCTGTACCTGCTTGACCGCCATCTTGTTGCGGTCCGCGACAATCTGATTGGACCGCTGGCCGTTCTCCAACTTCGGGCCATCTTGGCCCGAAGTGGCAAGGTCGCCTCGGGCGCCCTGCCGCTTGATGGCCTCCAACTGCATTTTCAAGGCCTTGGCCCGCTCGCTGGGGAGGATGCTCTCGCGCTGGGTCGTGTTGTCCTCCACCATCTGCGTGATGGCCTGCTCGTCCGTCAGATTGCGGACGATACAGGGCATGTCCGCAAAACCGGCAAGCTCGCTGGCCTTCATGCGGCGGTGGCCGGAGACCATTTCATACCCGCCGCCCTCCCGGGGACGGACTACGGCGGCGTTGGTAATGCCCTTGTCCTTGACGCTCTCCACCATAGCCCGCATTTCATCATCGTCCCGGACCTGGAACGGGTGATTTTTGAAGGGGTGCAGCTCCGACAGCTTGATGTATACGACCTGCTCCACCTCCTGGGAGCGTGGGGCCGTCACAGGCTCGGCCTTGGCCGGGGGCTCAGCTTTTGGGGCCAGAGGCTCCGATTTCACAGTGGCTTTGTCCTTGGGAGCTTTTGCAGCCTTGGCAGGAGTCGCCTTGTCCTTGAGGGCTTTGCTCTGCTTCGGTGCTTTGGCCGGGGCCGGAGACTCTTTCTTGACGGCATCCCTGGCCGGAGGCTTTGGCTGCTTGTCGTCAACGGCTTTCGCGGCTTTCCCGGACGCCGCCTCTTTCTCGGCCTTGATCTCGTTGATCTTCTCAAACGGGATCACGACATTCTCCGGCGAAGGGATGTCCTTTTTGCCGGGACCGGAGGGACCTTCCGCCATCTCAAACAGAGAGGCGGGACCCTCGTTAGCAGGAGGCTCGGGCTTCACTTCCGATACCTCCGGGACGGGAGGAGCAGGATTTTTCTGCTCCACATCCTTGACAGGCGATGCCTGATCCGTTGTACTGGCTGTATTTTCTTTTGCCATTTCGCAACCTCCTTTGTTCTGGCATGAAAAAAGGGCCTAACCTTCGTTAGACCCACGGATAAACGGGACGGCACCATCTCCTTCCTTGCGCTTATATAGCAAACGCCGCCCATAGTCTCTCTTGGGCGGCGTATTGATTTCCTATTCAATTTGTGTATGGTATAAAAGCATTTGCGGCAGCGTTAAAAAACGTAGATTTTATGCGGGTTTCAGAGTTTGTCGTTATCACTATTCGTACCATGAAAGAAACCTCTTTTGTCTACCAAGACAAGAGAGGTTTTCTTTGTTGTGTTTGGCAACACCGTATGGTACAATTATTCCGACAAATCGAACTATGAGGAGCGCTTGAAATGATTGAGATAAAAGAAACGACGATCAAAGATATTGATAATATTAAACGACTTTGGGCTGACGGTGATGTTATGCGGTTTGTTGGATTCCCTGATGGATTGAACCAAACAAGTGAGGAAATGAAAAACTGGTTTCGGCGGATCGAATCCAATCGACCGGTTCTAAATCACTACTCGATATTTGAAGACGGGAACTACTGCGGAGAATCCTTTTATGAGATTGATGCGGAACATCAAAGCGCCGCATTGGACATTAAGCTTTTTGGATTTGCACGAGGGCGGGGCATTGCTACGGCAGGATTATCCTATGCAATCAAAGAAGCATTTCAAAACGGCGCAGAGATCGTATGGGTCGATCCGAATCCGGAAAACATGAAAGCAATCGCATTGTATGAGAGGCTTGGTTTTCAGCAGAAAGACTTTCCGGAATACCTGATTTCCAAGGATGAGGAGCAAACCTCAATCTATATGGAGCTTAGCAAAAGCTGACTCCATGCGCAGATTCCGGTTTGTCAAGACGGTGACAGTCGTTACATTTGAATCGTATCATTAAGTATGATACAATCATTCGGGTAAATCGATATTTGTGCGAAGGGGTCAAGCAAGATGACATACGAAGATATCGTCCACAATAAAGAAATACTTGAATATTATAATCGGGGCAATGCGATTCTTGACGTACTGGGATATACAGATCACTCGCCGGCCCATACAAAGCTGGTGGCGGAAAGGGCGGCTGATTTGCTGAAGGCCTTTCAATATGGGCAGGATATGATTGAGCTGGCGAAGATAGCAAGTTACATGCATGATATAGGGAATGCAATCAACAGGCACCATCACGCAGAGTATGGAGCTCTGCTAGCTAATGAGATTCTGAAAGAAACTGATTTGACTATTCCAGAGAGGGTACAAATTGTTTCTGCTATAGCTAATCATGATGAATCCTATGGAGTTGCATCGGATCCAGTCTCTGCAGCGCTGATCATTGCAGATAAAACGGATGTGCGTCGAAGCCGTGTTCGTGAAAAAGATCCTATACTGTTTGATGTGCATGACCGGGTGAACTATGCGGTAACAGCAACAAGACTCAGATATGGTTTGGAAGAAAAGCGAATCACGCTTTATCTGACGATCGATGAGAGTATTTGCACAATGTATGAGTATTTTGATATATTTCTTGGCCGTATGACCATGTGCTCACATGCTGCAAGAATCCTGAACGCACAATTCTCGTTGAAAGTGAATGGTCAGAGGGTCTTGTAGCAGCTGGCACATGAATTTCAGCTTGCGAAGGAGACCAGATATGAACAAAGCCAAAACATTTCAAACGATCGTGCTGATAGTATTGGTTGTTGTCGGTATACTTCAGTTTTTCGATACACCAAAAGTCATCGATTATATTTTAGGAATTGTCGCTCTGGGTTTTGGCCTTATGGGTTATTTCTTCATGAAGAAGTCATAGTCAAATTCCCATTGGCTCAAGGCAGGGCGGGCATGTATCATTTCGGCGCTCTTTCTGTGAGAGCGGGGCACCCTCTGTAAGGAAGGTGCTTTGCGGTGGGTAATTACCATTGAAAAAAGATCGAAAACAGGAGCGACCGGTGCGGTCGCTCCTGCTCCTGCGTAGGGATGGTTTTTGTGGGGCAAAACCCGATGCTCGCGCTGACGGCAGACGGGAAACGCATAAAAGGCCGCGGCCGCTTATTGCAGCTTTTGAATGGCCCGTTCTACCTCCTCGTATGTCTCGCCGCTGACGATGCCCCAGTCCTCGCGCAGCAGGCGCAGCTGCTCCCGGTAGGCGGCAATGGCGCCGGCCTTGTCGCCCCGGATCTCGCAGATATGGGCGATGCTCATGGCGCTGTCGGTGTACTTGGGGGAGGGCTGGATCTCCTGCCCCCGGCGGTACCACTCGATGGCCCTGCCGTACTCCTGGCGCTGGGTGTAGATATCGCCCAGGGTGGTGGCCCAGCACCACTCCTGATTTTCCATATTCTCCAGCTGGCTGAGATACTTTTCGGCCTCGCCATTCTCTCCCGCCGCCAAAGCGATCAGGTAGCGATACATGGGCACGCGGAAGGTGTCGTCCATGCGCGCCAGCTTCTCCAGCCACTCTCTGGCCTCGGTGAGCCGGCGGTCATCGATCAGGTTGTCCAGCAGCCACATGAGGGAGGACCGGTTCTCCGGGTAGCGGCGGCAATAGTCGCTGTACCAGTCGATGAGGGCGTGGTGATTGCGTATGCACCAGTCGGGCATGTAGCTGCCCCAGGCGTTGGCCAGTTCACTGACCGCGTCTGGACTGCCGGTTCTCTCCACGGCCTCTTTGCCGTGCTCCACCGCCAACAGGCGATACTGCTCGGCCTGGTTATTGTAGAGCTTGGTCAGCGTCAACTGCGCTTTACCTGCATGCGCCGGATTCTCCGCAATCGCACGGAGCTGCTGCTCGAGCTGCCGCTGCTCGGCCTCGCTGAACAAGCCGCGGGCGTAGATGCGGTTCTCGACGCGGTCCATCTGCTGCTCCGGGGTCATGGCGAACAGCTGGTCGATGGTGACACCGAAGTACACGGCAATCTCCGGCAGCATCTGCACATCCGGGATGCTGGTGCCGCACTCCCATTTGCTGACGGTCTGCGCCGTCACGTTCAGCGCGGCGGCCAGCGCCTCCTGGGTGAGGCCGCGATCGTTCCGCAGGCGGCGAATCTCTTTTCCCATTTCCATGATGATGTCCTCCTTTTTTGTTACAAGCTCATCATAGCAGATAAAAAGCTGAAGCACCAGCGACTGTCACGGGAAACAACTCGCACGGCAGTTGTTTTTTGGCCCATGCAGGACCGGAAAGGACCTATGAGGCCGCGGATGCGGCCTCATAGGAGGTTCCTTCTTACGAAGCGCCGCCTGCGGGGGCGCTCTTTTGCCTGGTATGAATGACGGGACGGCAGAGACTGCAAGCGGCACACACCCGCAGGCGGCGGCGCTTTGGTGGGAAGAAGCTCAAGCCCCGCTTTTTCCTGTTGATTGCGCCAGCGGCTTCCTGTATAATATCCCCAACACATCGGTATCGATCGGGGGGCCGGAGATGGCGTTCGACTTCAAAAAGGAATACAAAGAATTTTACATGCCGCAGGATCAGCCCGCTGTCGTCACCGTGCCGAGGATGCAGTATATAGCGGTGCGCGGGCAGGGCGATCCAAATGCGGAGGGCGGAGCGTACAAGCGGTCTATCGAATTGCTGTATGGCGTGGCCTTCACCATCAAGATGAGCAGGAAAGGCGGCCGCCAGATCGAGGGATTTTTTGACTATGTGGTCCCGCCGCTTGAGGGCTTTTGGTGGCAGGAGGGCGTTGCCGGCATCGATTATGCCCATAAGGAAAGCTTTCAGTGGATCTCTGTGATCCGCCTTCCGGACTTTGTGACGAAGGGCGATTTTGACTGGGCGGTCGAGGAGGCCGCCAGAAAGAAGAAAACAGACTTCTCTCCGGTGGAGTATCTGACCTATGAGGAGGGCATATGTGTCCAGTGCATGCACGTCGGCCCGTATGATGACGAGCCTGCCACCATTGCGCGGATGCACGCCTATATGGAGAGCAGGGGATATGTCCTGGATGTGACGAGGCAGAGACCGCATCACGAGATCTACCTGAGCGACGCCCGAAAGGTCCCGCCGGAAAAGCGCAAAACGGTGGTCAGACATCCGATCAAAAGGGCGTGACGTCTCCCAGCCTGCCGTGCCGCCGGCGGCATGCGCGGGCCATGAGGCATGTGAGGAACACCACGCATTGCGCCCCGACAAGCAATACCCCGGGCCCTTTCGTAAAGAAGGCGCCCGGGGTAGTTTCCTGTGTGGTCATCCGTGCCGCGGCGGCGCGGGGATCCGGGTCATTGCGCCGCTGGCGGCAGGGTCAAAGCAGTATCCCGGCCAGATGCACCAGCAGGGCGGCGACCCAGGCGATGAGGCATTGCCAGACCACCATGGCCAGGGCCCAGCGGGAGCCCAGCTCCCGGCCCACGGAGGTGACGGCGGCCACGCAGGGGGTGTAGAGCAGTGAGAACACCAGCAGAGAGGCGGCAGACAGGGGGGAAATGGCGGCAGTGATGCCGCCGGTGAACAGAATCTCCAAGGTGGACACCACGCTCTCCTTGGCCATGAAGCCGGTGAGGAGCGAAGTGACGATCCGCCAGTCGCCCAACCCCAGGGGCTGCAGCAGCGGTGCGATGACACCCGCCAGCAGGGCCAGGATACTGTTGTGGGAGTCGGCAACCAGGTTGAAGTGAACGTCGAAGCTCTGCAGCAGCCAGACCACGATGGTGGCGAGGAAGATCACGGAGAAGGCCCGCTGCAAAAAGTCCCTGGCCTTGTCCCACAGGAGCCGCGCCACATTCGCAGCGCCGGGGAGGCGGTAGTTGGGCAGCTCCATGACAAAGGGGACAGCCTCGCCCCGGAACAGCGTGCCTTTGAACAGAAAGGACACCAGAACACCGATGACGATGCTCAGCAGATACAGGCCGATCATGATGAGGGCGCCGTGGCCGGGGAAAAAGGCGCTGACAAAGAAACCGTAGATGGGCACCTTGGCCGAGCAGCTCATGAAGGGCGTCAGCAGGATGGTCATTTTCCGGTCCCGTTCGCTGGGCAGGGTGCGGGTGGCCATGACGGCGGGCACCGTGCAGCCAAAGCCGATCAGCAGGGGCACGATGCTGCGGCCGGAGAGACCGATCTTCCGCAGCAGCTTGTCCATGATAAAGGCCACCCGGGCGATGTAACCGCTGTCTTCCAGCAGGGAGAGAAAGAAAAACAGCGTCACGATGATGGGCAGAAAGCTCAGCACGCTGCCCACGCCCACGAAGATGCCGTCCACGATGAGGCTGCGGAGCGTTGCGTTGACGTGGGCGACAGTCAGCAGCTTGTCCGCCGCCGCGGTGAGAGCATCGATGCCGGCGGCCAGGGCGTCCTGCAAAAAGGCGCCGATTACGTTGAAGGTGAGCCAGAACACCACGCCCATGATGGCAATAAAGGCCGGGATAGCCGTGTACTTTCCCGTCAGGATCCGGTCGATCCGCTCGCTGCGCAGGCGCTCCCGGCTCTCCCGGGGGCGCGTCACCGTCTGGCGGCAGACCTTCTGGATGAAGGCAAAGCGCATGTCCGCGATGGCAGCGCCGCGGTCCAGACCGCGCTCGGCCTCCATCTGAAGGATGATGTGCTCGATCATCTCCTCCTCGTTCCGGTCCAGCGCCAGCTGGTCCAGGATGAGCCGGTCCCCCTCGGTGACCTTGCTGGCGGCAAAGCGCACCGGCAGCCCGGCCCGGCGGGCATGGTCCTCGATCAGATGGATGATGCCGTGGAGGCAGCGGTGCACGGCGCCGCCGTGGTCGCTCTCGTCGCAGAAATCCTGCCGCAGCGGGCGCTCCTGATACCGGGCGATATGCAGCGCGTGGTCCATCAGCTCGTCCACACCGAAGTTTTTGGCGGCGGAGATGGGCACCACCGGGACGCCCAGCAGCGCCTCCATGGCGTTGATGTCGATGGCACCGCCATTGGCGGCGACCTCGTCCATCATGTTCAGCGCCACCACCATGGGCACGTTCATCTCCAGCAGCTGCATGGTCAGGTACAGGTTTCGCTCAATATTGGTGGCGTCCACGATGTTGATGATGGCCCGGGGCTTTTCGTTCAGTACGAAGTTGCGGGATACGATCTCCTCGCTGCTGTAGGGCGACATGGAGTAGATGCCCGGCAGATCCGTCACCAGCGTCTCGGGATGGCCCTTGATCCGGCCGTCCTTCCGGTCCACCGTGACCCCGGGGAAATTGCCCACGTGCTGATTCGCGCCGGTGAGCTGGTTGAACAGGGTGGTCTTGCCGCAGTTCTGATTGCCCACCAGAGCAAAGGTCAGCGTGGTGCCCTCCGGCAGGGGATCGCCGGTGCCCTTCGGATGGAAACGGCCGCCCTCGCCCAGACCCGGGTGCTCGTTTTTCCGGGGCTTCTGCCCGGCCGGTCCCGGCTTTGCCTGAGCGGGGATCTCCTCGATCCCGATCTGGGCGGCATCCGCCAGCCGGAGCGTCAGCTCGTAGCCGTGGATCAGCAGCTCCATGGGATCGCCCATGGGGGCGTACTTTACCAGCGTCACCTCCGTGCCCGGGATGACGCCCATATCCAGAAAATGCTGCCGCAGAGCGCCGTCGCCCCCCACGGAGCAGATCCGTGCGCTCTTGCCTATCTCCAGTTCGCGCAGAGTCATAAGGCGCCCCTCTTTTTTCTCAAAAGTCCGGGCCTTATTATACTGAAAATGCGGGGACGTGACAAGGCCTTTCGGGAAAAAGAGCGAAAAAGAGCGGCCGCCGTGGCGTTATTTGACCGATACGGGGCCGGGCGGGCCGGGGTGCAGGGAGAAGCGCACCCCGCTTTGCCCGGCCCGTGAGTGCGGGACTTCCCGGCCGGGGCAGTCCTCTGTGGATATTGGATGCCCCGGAGACCGCAAACAGGCGGTAAAAAGAGGATATTTTCCCACAATCTGGCGGCTGACGGCGCCTTTTTCGTTGAAAACAGCCGCGCTGCATGGTATACTGAAACAAATCGAGCGCGCGATATGTGACGGCGCCGAACGGCGCTGCGGTGAAAGCGGCCCCGGCAGAGAGACGATCGCCGCCGGAAACGGAACAGATACAGAAAACGGAGGTAGAGCGGATGCTGAAGAGCCATGAGAAATTCCACTCGGCAAACGGCAAGCGGCTGGTGCTGGTGGTGGATGACGAGCTCATCAACCGGGAGCTGCTGGGGCTGGCACTGGAGGAGGACTATGAGGTGATCTATGCCGCCGACGGCGCCGAGGCGCTGGCGCAGGTCCGGGAGAACCGGGACATGCTCTCGCTGATCCTGCTGGACCTGATGATGCCGGTCATGTCCGGCATTGAGGTGCTGAAGGTGCTGAAGGCCGATCAGACGATGCGGCAGATCCCCGTGATCGTGCTGACGGCGGACCAGGAGGCGGAGATCGAGAGCTTGGACCTGGGTGCGGCGGACTTCATCCCCAAGCCGTATCCCCAGACCGGCGTCATCCTGGCCCGGGTGCTGCGCACCATCGAGTTGTCCGAGGACCGGGAAATCATCCAGTCCACGGAGCGTGACCCGCTGACGGGACTCTACAACCGGGAGTACTTCTACCGCTACGCCGAGCAGTTCGACCAGCACCACCGGGACCTGGAGATGGACGCCATCATCGTGGATGTGAACCACTTCCACATGATCAACGAGCGCTTTGGCAACGGTTACGGCGACGAGGTGCTGCGCCGCATCGGAGAAAAGGTGCGGGCGATGGTGCAGGACACCGGCGGCATCGTGTGCCGGCGGGAGGCGGATACCTTTATGGTCTATTGCCCCCATGGCAAGGACTACAAGGCCATTCTGGAGAACGCCTCCGTGGGTCTGACGGGTGACGATTCGGTGAACAACCGGGTGCGCCTGCGCATGGGCGTATACGCCAATGTGGACAAGACGATGGACATCGAGCGGCGCTTTGACCGGGCCAAGATGGCCGCCGACACGGTGCGATCCAGCTTCACCAGGACCATCGGACTGTACGACGATCGGCTCCACGAGCAGGAGCTCTACGCCGAGCAGCTGATCGAGGACTTCCAGCGGGCTATCGAGGAAAAGCAATTCACGGTGTTCTACCAGCCCAAATTCAACGTGCGGCAGGAGAGCCCCGTCCTGGCCAGCGCCGAGGCGCTGGTGCGCTGGCAGCACCCCACGCTGGGCCTCATCAGCCCCGGTGTGTTCATCCCCCTCTTTGAGGACAACGGCCTGATCCAGCGGCTGGACCGCTACGTGTGGCAGACCGCCGCGGCGCAGATCCGCGCCTGGAAAGAGCAGTTCGGCTTTGCACTGCCGGTGTCCGTCAATGTCTCCCGCATCGATATGTACGATCCCGATCTGATCGGTACGCTGCAGCGATGCGTGGAGGAGAACGGGCTGGGGCCCGGCGAGTTCCTGCTGGAGATCACTGAGTCGGCCTATACCCAGGATTCCGCGCAGATCATCACCACGGTGGAGGAGCTGCGGGCGCTGGGCTTCCAGATCGAGATGGATGACTTCGGCACCGGCTACTCCTCGCTGAACATGATCTCCAACCTGCCCATCGACGCGCTGAAGCTGGACATGCAGTTCATCCGCAACGCATTCAGGGACGGCAAGGATACCCGCATGCTGGAGGTCATCATCGACATTGCCGGACATCTGCACGTGCCGGTGATCGCCGAGGGCGTGGAGACGGAGATGCAGCTGTCCGTGCTGCGGGAGTTGGGCTGCGACATCGTGCAGGGCTACTACTTCTCCAAGCCGGTGCCTGCCGGCGCGTTCGAGCCGTTCCTCCGGGCCCGGGCGGAGCAGGAGGCGGCTGCGGCCGCCGCGGCCGCAGCCGGAACGGAGGAGCAGGCCCCGCCGCGGGAGGAGTCCCGGGAGGAGATCCGGGCTGCGGCGGCGGAGAAGAACCTGGGCGGCATCCCCCTGTGGACCATCAGCTATATCTTCGTGGTGCTGGCGTTCCTGGCGGCGGCGGCGCTGATCCTCTCCAACGCGATGATCACAAAGGGCTATCAGCGCATGGAGGATTCCAGTGACCGCTACATGTCGGCCAATCTGGCCGCCGGTGAGCTGGAGTCCGCCTCCGACTATCTGACCGACCGGGTGCGCTGTTTCGTCATCACCGGCGAGGTACAGTATCTGAACGACTTCTTTGAGGAGGTCGAGGTGACACGGCGCCGGGACAACGCGCTGGAGCAGCTCCAGAAGCTGCTGAGGGGCAATGCCGGCGGCGCCTATGAGCGGCTGGCGACCGCGCTGGACTACTCCAACCAACTGGTGGAGCGGGAATATCTGGCCATGCGCCTGGTGCAGGTGGCCAGCGGCATCCCCGACAGGGCGGTGCCGGAGGAGGTGGCCACCATCGCGCTGAGTCCGGAGGAGCGGGCGCTGACGGCGGAGGAGCAGCGCGCCAAGGCCCGGGAGCTGGTGTTCGGCGAGCAGTACATGGACGCCAAGGGGCTGATCAAGGAGAACGTGAGAGCCTGTACGGCCGACCTGATCACCTCCTCCAGCCGGAGGACGCCGCCGGCGACCTGAACCGCCTGCTGCAGCTCCAGACGACGCTGACGGTGGTGCTGCTGCTGATCGTGCTGGTGCTGGTGATTTTCATCAGCGGCCAGGTGCGCAAGCCGCTGACCCGGATGGTGAAGGGCATGCGGGGACACCGGAGCGTATCGCCCACCGGCGCCGCCGAGCTGCGTTTCGTCACGGCCACCTACAACGAGATCCTGGAGGAGAACCAGCGGACCCACTCGCAGCTCACCTATGAGGCCTCTCACGATACGCTGACCGGCCTCTACAACCGCAGCGCCTATGAGATGTTCATCCGCAACACGGACGAGCACATCGCCCTGCTGATCGTGGATGTGGATAAATTCAAGAAGGTCAACGACACCTACGGCCACGCCGTGGGCGACAAGATCCTGCAGCGGGTGGCGGAGATCCTGCGCCAAAGCTTCCGCTCGGTGGATATCCTCTGCCGGTACGGCGGCGATGAGTTCGTGGTCATCATGACTCGCGTGAACAGCTCCATGGGACAGCTGGTGCTCAACAAGATCGCCCATGCCAACGAGCTGCTGCAGAACCCGGAGGACGGGCTGCCGAAGGCGTCCCTCAGCGTCGGCGTGGCCTTTTCCGACCGGCAGAATCCGAAGGCGGACATTTTCCGGGACGCCGACTCCGCCCTGTACCGGGTGAAGGACGCCGGGGGCTGCGGCTGCTGCATCTACGAATAAGCAACACACGCCGCGCCGTCCCGCTGCGGGACGGCGCGGCAGCAGAGCATCAGGGAGGAGAAGCGGATGGATCGACCCGACAGGAGCGGCGGCTTCGCCCGATACTACTCGACCATAGACGTGTGGGCCATCGCCTTCGGCTGCATCGTCGGCTGGGGCGCTTTCGTCATGCCCGGCACTACCTTTCTGCCCATCGCCGGCCCTGTCGGCACGCTGATCGCCATGGCAATCAGCACCGCCATCATGCTGGTCATCGGGTCCAACTACGCCTATCTGATGGCTCGTCGGCCAGGCATCGGCGGCGTATACGCCTATACCAAGGAGGCCTTCGGCCGGGATCACGCCTTTCTGTGCTCCTAGTTTCTGTGCCTGTCCTATCTGACCATCGTGTTCCTCAACGGCACGGCGCTGTTCGTGGTCATACGGACCGTGTGCGGCGGCGTGCTGCAGCGGGGTCTGCACTATACCGTGGCCGGCAACGAGATCTATCTGGCCGAGGTGGCCGTGTCTGTGGCGGCGCTGGCGGTGATCGGTGTGCTGTTCATCTGCGCCAAGCCCTTCCTGCAGCGGTTCCACACGGTGCTGGCCTTGGCGCTGCTGGCCGGCGTGGCGGTGATAGCGGCGGTGTGTCTGCCCCATGTGCGGCTGGGAACGATGACGGGGGGCTTTGGCCTGAACGGCCTGCACCCGTCCTACGTGGTGTTCTCCATCGTGCTGCTGGCGCCGTGGGCCTTCGTGGGCTTCGATGTGATCTCCATGGAGACGGCCCACTTCGCTTTCCCCGTGGGGCGGTCGAAGCGGATCATGGCGTCGGCGATCCTGCTGAGCGGGCTGGTCTACGCCGCGCTGTCTCTGGTCAGCGTGGCGGCGGTGCCGGACGGATACGGCTCCTGGGGCGCCTATTTTGACAGACTGGACGATGCCTTCGGCGTGGCGTCTGTACCCACCTTTTACGCGGCGCAGGCCATCATGGGCCGGCCGGGCCTGATCCTTATGGGCGTCACCGCCCTGGCAGCTATTCTGACCGGTATGATCGGCGCCTGCCGGGCCACCACGCGGGTGCTGTCCACCATGGCAGAAGACCGCATCCTGTCGGAGAAATTCTCCGCCACAAAGCACAGCATCCTCTTCATCATGGGCATCTCCATCGTCATCGCCTTCCTGGGCCGGAACGCACTGAACTGGTTCGTGGAGCTGACCTCCTTCGGCGCCATCGTGGGCTTTGGCTACACCTCCGCTGCGGCATATCGGCTGGCCCGGGCGGAGGAGAACCGCCGCGTCGCCCTCACCGGCCTGATCGGTACGGTCATCACGGTGGCCTTTGCCATCGTGCAGCTGGTGCCGAGGCTGGCGGCCATCGAGGCCATGAGCGCCGCATCCTTCCTGCTGCTGTCGCTGTGGTGCCTGTTAGGCTTCGTGTTCTACTGGCGCACGGTGACCCACAGAGCCCTGTCGGAGTACAGCGGCATCTCCACCTCCGGTGTGGTGCTGTTTGCGCTGCTGCTGTACGCCATCCTCATGTGGCTGGGCAAGCTCCTGTCGGGGAGCGGCACCGTGGAGGCGGCGCGCGCCATCCTGGGGCGGGATGGCGTCGTGCTGCTGATCGTGGTCTTCGTGGGACTGGCCGTGATGCTGTATATCCAGAACCTGGTGCGCCGGCGCCACGAGGAGCTGGAGCGTGAGAAGATCCGGGCGGTGGAGAGCAACTTGGCCAAGAGCCGGTTCCTGTTCAACATGTCCCACGACATCCGCACGCCCATGAACGCCATCATCGGCTACACGAATCTGGCGCTGCAGGAGAACGAGTCGCCGGAGATCGGGCGTTATCTCACCAAGATCGACACCTCCAGCAAGCACCTGCTGACGCTGATCAACGACGTGCTGGAGATGAGCCGCATCGAGAGCGGTAAGAGCGAGCTGACCTACGAGCCGACGGACCGGTGCGGCGTTTTTGACGAGGTGCGGGACATTTTTGCCCAGCAGATGCGCGACAAGGAGCTGGATTTCTCGGCGCAGACCTCCCAAGTGCGCCACCGGTACGTGTGGTGCGACAGAAAGAGCGTGAGCCGTGTCCTGCTGAATATCGTCGGCAACGCCTATAAGTTCACTCCGGCAGGCGGCACCATCGCTGCCTCCGTCTGGGAGATCGGCACCGGGGAGAGGGACCGCGGCTCCTATGAGATCCGCGTGCAGGACAGCGGCATCGGCATGTCCCGGGAGTTCGTCGAGAAAATGTTCCGCGCCTTTGAGCGGGAGCGCACCTCCACGGTGAGCGGCATCGAGGGCACCGGCCTGGGCCTGGCCATCACCAAGAGCCTGGTCGACCTGATGGACGGCACCATCGAGGTGATCACCTCCCCCGGCGCCGGCACGGAGTTCATCATCCGCCTGGCCTTCCAGCTGGCGGAGGAGCGCGAGGTGTACGAGGCCGCCCGGCAGGAAACGTCTGCTGACACCGCACCCGCCGAGCCGGATTTCACCGGCAGGCGCCTCCTGCTGGTGGAGGACAACGAGATCAACCGGGAGATCGCCACCATGCTGCTGTCCCAGGCCGGCTTCGTACTGGAGACAGCGGAGAACGGACGGGAGGCCGTGGACAAGGTGGCGGCCTCAACGCCCGGCTATTACGACGCGATCCTGATGGACATCCAGATGCCGGTGATGGACGGCTACGAGGCCACCCGGGCTATCCGCGCGCTGGACGACAGGGCGCTGGCCGCCGTCCCCATCGTGGCGCTGACGGCCAACGCCTTCAAGGAGGACGAGCAGGCCGCCATGGAGTCCGGCATGCAGGCCCACATCGCCAAACCGCTGGATATGGATAAAATGCTGCAGACGCTGGCCGCGGTGCTGGCGGACGGGGCGGGGAAGGACGTGGAGTGATCTTCGCCCATGCCGCGGCGGTGCCGCTGTGTACCGATGTGCATCGCCCCGCGCCGACCGGCAGCGGACACGGCATACGGACAGGAAAAAGACGGCCTTGGGGCACCCTCCGTAAGGAAGGTGCCCCAAGGCGGCTCTTGTATCTGAATTGAATATTGTTTTGATGTGGTATCGGCGTGCCCTTATGGTTACGCCGGTATTTCTTTGCCCTGCGCCTGCTTGGCAAGGCGATTCTGGAACGCTTCTTCCATTTCCTCGGGACTGAGCTCCCGGAGAATGCCAACGCCGCTGTAGTAGACGTCCACCACCTGGTATCGCTTCCCGTTAAGGTACTTTGGAGCATAGACTACGATCCTGTCAATGAATTCGTGGATCAGCTCCGGCGTCAGCTCCTTGATCTCTGTGAGCTGCTTCACCTTGTCGATGAAACGCTGCAGATTCTCCGTTTTGTGCGTCTCGGTTTCCAGATAGGTCTGCATTTCAGGGAGGGCGGCTTTCAGCTTCTGCTGCTCCTCCTCGTAGGCCATGGACAGCGTGGCATAGCGGTCATCGGAGAGCTTGCCCTTGGCGTTGTCCTCGTAGAGCTTCTGGATCAGTCCGTCGATCTCGGTAATGCGGCGCTTGGCTTTGTTCAGCTCCCGGCGCTTTTCCGCAAGCTCCTTCTTCTTGTCCTCGCTGTAGCACGCCATCTGCTTCCGTGCAAACTCTTTCTCGAAGATCTGCACGTTTTTGAGTACTCGCTGCATACTCTCCAGCACCAGCTCAAAGACAACCTTCTCACGGATGAAATGAGCTGTACAGCTTTCGGTTGATTTGCGGTAGGAGGAACAGAAGAAAAACGCCTGCTCACGCTTGTAATTGTTGGTGGCTCCATAATACAGCTTCTCCCCGCAGTCGGCACAGTACAGGAGGCCGGAGAACGGGCTGACAATCCCGGTTTTCGTCGGTCTGCGTCGATGTTGCCGAAGCTCCTGCACCAGCCGGAACGTCTCACGGTCGATGATCGCCGGGTGGGTATCCGGGAAGACCTTCCACTCCTCCTGCGGTCTGTCGATCTTCTTCTTGTTCTTGAAGGAACGGGTCGTATACCGGAAGTTGATCGTATCGCCGCAGTATTCCTGTTTGGAGAGAATGTCCGCTACCGTAGCCGAGCACCAGTTGTGCGGGACAACAGGCGGCTTGCTGCATTTCTTTCCTGTAGAGCTCCAATGCTCAGTGGGCGTCATCACGTTTGCCGCTTTCAAGCGTTTGGCGATCTGCGTTGGACCCAAGCCCTCCACGCACCAGGCGAAGATCTGTCTGACAGTTTCCGCCGCTGTCTCGTCCACGATCCACTGTACGTTCTGCTTCGTGCTCTCCGGACCTTTCCTGTAGCCGTAGGGCGGGTTGGTGGTCAGCGGTGCGCCGGACATGCCCTTGTTTCGGAAGACGTTACGTACCTTCTGGCTCGTGTTCTTGGCGTGCCACTCATTGAACAAGTCCTGCATCGGCACCAGATCGCTGATCCCCTTGGCTGTGTCGATGTTGTCCATGATGGCGATATACCGCACGCCCAGCCGGTCGAACTCCTCCTCCAAAAGCTGTCCCACGATCAGACGGTTACGGCCCAGGCGGGAATGATCTTTTACAATCAGCGTGCCGATCATGCCTTTCTCAGCCAGCTCCATGATCTCTGTGAATGCCGGTCTTGCGAAGGTGACGCCGGACCAGCCGTCGTCTACGAAGAACCTGGGATTCGGGAAATGGTTGTCATCTGCGTATTTCTGTAAGATGGATTTTTGATTCTTGATGGACCCCGACAGACCTTCCTGTTCATCGTCACGGGACAGGCGGCAGTACAGGGCCGTGATTTTGCTATCTGACTGTTTACTCATAAATCTCCTTTCCACAGCCAGATATGATCGTCTTGCAGGTAAGGCAAGTATATCATATCCGGCAGTTGACTTCAATGCTTTAAAGTGATGATTTTGACAGGATCCGTCCGACCTTTTGGGTGATGTTCTCACCGGCGTCCGGCTGGAAATGGGATCTCACGGCGTATACCGTGCCGTCGATCTCCCGGATGAAGGCCAGCGGCTCGGCGTACATGGTCCTCTTGAACCACGCCAGCCGCTGTTCCCTTGTCATGGCGGCGAGTAGGTCTGTGATCTCCCGGATCGCCTGTTCAAGCTCGGGGCTTTTCTTTGATTCGTTGTCGTATTTCATCTTGCGTCACGCTCCCTTCCGTATTTCTTTCTCTGCTGCTCCTCTTGGGCCCGGTACTCGTTGGCATAGAGCAGATCGGTCTTTTCTTTCATTTGGAGGGAACGCTCCTCGATCCCCTCGTTCAACTTCAGCCGTTTCCGCAGCTCGGTGATCCGGGCGGTGACATTGGCTTTTTCCTCCCGCAGGGTAACCTTTACCTCTGGCGTTGCTCTGTGGATTTTGTTTTGCAGCTTTCGCCGCTGGTCGGTCAATGTCTCCAATTCCGTTGCAAGCTGCTTCCTGTCGGCATACAGATCCTCCAGCGTCTCAATGCGGTATTTGCCCATATACCGCACCTGTTCGGTGAAGGTGTCCAGCTTCTTTAGGTCCTCCTTCAGATACGGGCTGGTGGGTTTGTAATCCGTATTCCTGGGCAGAATACCCAGCAGATAGCAGTAGTGGAGATACTGCCGGTAGATATGGCTCGTCCTCACAAAGGGCTTGAACCAGTCGTGCAGCTCCTGCGGCATCTGCCTTGGATAGTCGATCCGTGCGGGTCTGCTCCCAAAGGAGGCGGCACCACCCATATATCGGGAGATCTCCTGCGGCGTCCACCGCTCATCCAGTGTGTCCAGCCGGGTGAAGTGCTCATACTGCGGCAATCGGAGCTTCCAGTACTTCCCGGTGAAGTCGGTGATATATCCCTTGCGCCGGAGGTATGCTTCCATAAGCCGGGGATTTCGGCTGTAGATAATCGCCTCGTGTACGTCCTCCCGGTAGACGTTGTACCGGGTTGGTTTTCCGGCCTTTTCATCCAGCCAGACCTGCCGGGACGGGGCCTTGTGCGGATTCTTTATCACCGAGAGGCCGTATTCCCGGCACAGGCTGTCGGAGAGGTCCCGCAGCCGCCGCTGCTCCACCTTGGAGTAGTTGTACTTGCCGCCGTCCCGGAAAGACACGGAATTGAAACAGAAGTGGTTGTGCAGGTGGTCCTTATCCAGGTGGGTGGTCACGATGATCTGGAAGCGGTCGCCCCACATCTCCTTTGCCAGTCTCACCCCGATCTCGTGGCAGAGCTCCGGCGTCACCTCGCCGGGCTTGAAGCTCTGATAGCCGTGCCAGGCGATATACTTGTCCTCCTTGCCAAACCGCTTCTTGGTCTGGATCATCTGCTGCAAGGCGATCTCCTTGAGGCAGTTGATGGCGGTGACGTATTCGCCCTGCTTGGTGGCGGCGGGACGCTGGACGTAGGAGAGCACGTCCCACAGGGGCTGGAGGTCCGGCTTTTCCGCCATGGTCTTTTCCGGGTTCTCCACATAGGCCAGGAGGTCTTTCAGTCGGCCTTTGATGTGCCATAGCTTTGTGGTTGCCATTACGCCACCTCCATGAGGGTGAGGATCAGCGCCTCGATCCGGCGGCACTCCTCGGCGGTTTCGGGAAGAAAGCGCACACATTTTTGCAGGCTGTCGTGGACGTGATATATCTCCTCCAGCAGGTCCCAAAAGTCAGGACCGGGCTGCGGCATCGGTTTCTTGCCCTTACAGACTTGGCGGATATACTCCGCCTGGGAGAGGCCGCAGAGGGCGGCGTCCCGTTCCAGTTTTTCTTTCTCTTCTTCGGTCAGTCGTATCCGAATACGGACCGTTTCATTTTTCATAATCATCATCTCCTTGAGTTAAAATACTTGTTCTTTGCAGGGTCATAGGGCGGCACGCCCTGAGAAGGTCCACAGACCGGGAGGCTGTGGATCTGGATTTTGGGGGGGGCAAAATCCGATGCTCGTTATAACTGTGGACAGGGGTATCCCTGCCCCCAGCCGATCTCTTTCGACGTTCTCTCCGAACATCGTTCCTGCCCCGGAGTCTCACCGGAGCGTCGCTGCGCTTCGTCGACACAAGCTTCATATCACTCGCCCCGCCGTAAACGGCAGGTCTCGCTCATTCCGCTGCGCCTCCTCTCCCCGCAAAATCTTCGATTTTGCGGGGACCCCATTTTTCGGAGGGGAGTCATGGCACGGTCATATCCTGTTCGGACGGTCATTCAGTTTTCCTTTGAGGCAGTTCCCTCTACTATCCCTCTTGGAACTTTTTCGGGAAAATGCCAGAAACTTTTTTCGCTTTTTTCTGGCAAATAGAAAAAAGCCGATTTACATGAGCCCCCTGCCGAAAGGATAGAAATATCCTTTCAAAGCAAGAAGTCATGTAAATCGGCTTTGTGACAAGTCGAAGCCTGTTTGTACACCGTCCTGTCAACAGGCTGAAAACAGGCGGACAGCGTCGGCGTTTGGTAGCAGCCGAAGCGTTAGCGGCAGCTCAGGCGCGCCGCAACCCGTGGCATGAGCCACGCATAATCTGTGCTTCTCAGATATTCAGTTGTGTGCTCCCCAGAGAGGAGCATGGGTTATTATACCAAGGATGCGAAAATTGTCAAGGAAAAATATGGAGAGTAGAATGCATCATATGTTTTTCCACCCCATGCTCTCACAACTTTTTGCAGGCGAGTTCGATGCACAGGGCGGCAGCATCCCCGTTCACGCCGTCAAAGCGATAGTCATAGACTTCTCCGTCAAAAATACCGTGTTTTCTCTCCAGCATCTGTGCCACCGGCGCAGGCAGGTTTCCGTGCATTCTTGCCTTGAAGCGCTCTTTGATGGTCTCGATATCAGCGTACACAAGGATTCTGACAGCGCCGTCCGGTAAGAGCTTGATCTGCTCCGGCTCAGATATCACATAAATGATGTTGGTTCCCGAAACGGCGTCCGCAAGCTTTTTTCGGAACAGGGCGGCCGCCTCGCTTTCGGACTTCGCCATCCGCAGATAGTCCTTGCCGGTGACTATTTCCGCGTGGATATCTTTCTGGATTGCTTCTGCAAGCGTGGATTTCCCGCTGCAGTTTTCTCCGATGATTCCAATTACCATTCTTTGTCCTCCGTATGTATCACATTGATTCATATTATGTTTTTTTCCTGCTGGATTTGCCGACTCACTCGATCCCCGTGAACGCAAAGCCGTCGAGCCATTTCATTACCGTCTCGCAGATGGTTTCCAGGCATTCCTTTTCTAAAGGGGAATGCAGGCCGGCGTTCTGGATCATATGTTTGACCTCCACAAATACTGATTTGTCTCACAGTTTCAACACAGCGGGCATTTCGCCGTCGTCCTCATCATAAGCTTCGGGAACCTCTTCAAAGCCAAATCCCGCATACATCCTGCGAGCGACTTCATTCTCATTCGCATGGCACAGCCAGGCATATTTTGCCTTTCGGCATGGGCCGGAGCGGATGAAATCGAGTATGAGTTCCAGCGCTTGCTTGCCGTAGCCTTTTCTCTGATAGCGTTTGTCTATCATAAAACGCCAAATAAAGTAGCTGTCCCTTGTAAACCAGTATTTTTCATTCAGGTCATCTTCCGGATCAAGTGGGATATCATATCCGATCATCACGAACCCAATCGGCTTTTCTCCCAAATAGATCCCAAAAGTAAAAACATGAAAGCCTGCTTCGCGGATTACGCCTGCCAGGGCAAGATTGCTGACATTGTCAGGCAGATAATTCTTCTGTTCTTTCGTCAAACGAAGATCTTCTACGTCGTGCCAGTTGAGATAAGTGATCTTTTCCAAATGCAATTGATTCATATCTTTCATGCTTCCATTCATTTGCGATTTGTCTGTTTCTTTGTTATCCATGTCACGCACTCCACATGCCTTGGGACAACAGCGTGAATAAAATGACTGCTGCTTTGCTTCAGATATTCTTGTAGAGCTCGTAGCAATCGTGGCCTTTCGGCACGTCCTTGAGCTCGCCTCTGAGCAGATAGCCGTTCTTTTTGAAGAAATCGACGTTCCAGTCGCCCGCATTTGTCAAAATCATGGAAGCGCCGTTTTCCTTTGCCAGTTTTTCCACTTCCTGCATAAAATACGTGCCCAGACCCTGACGCCTGAGCGGCTCTTCCACAAACAGTGCGTCAACAAAGCCGTTTCCGCCCTTGTCCACGTCCGCCATCACGCCGGCAATGAACCTGCCGTCTTTGTCCACAAGCTTCTTGTAAAAATCAACGCTCTCGTATTCCGGCTCATAGGCTTCGCTGTATGTCCGAATGCCGTTTTCGATAACGTCCGCGTCGTCCCTGCTGCCGAGCGAGACCCTGAACCGGGCGCCGCTGTTGTCCGACGGCACATATTCCGGCGTTTCCCTGTCAAGATATTTGACCAGGGAATAACTGATATAGCCGTTTGCCTTTTTCAGCGTCGTGAAAACCGTGTAGCCGTGTTTTTCATAGAAGGGTCTTGCCATATAACTGGCGGTTCCGAGCGTCACGACCCGACAGCCTTTCTCTCTCGCGATGCGCTCGACTTCGCGGATGATCATAGAGCCGAGCCCGTGATGCCGATAGCGTTCATCCACCCAAAGCGTGTCAAGGAACATTCTCGACCAGCGGTATTCGTAGGCTTCCGCAATACATCCGCCGACGATCTCGCCGGCTTCGTTCTCGACCTTGAGGACGAATTCTTCCTCGTCCGCATCCACCTCGCGGGGCACAATTTCATTGATCTTCCCGCCGATATAGGCGGCCTCTTCTTTTGTCAGATCCTCGATTTTGTATTCCATTTTTCATTTCCTCTTATTCCGGCGGCGGGGAGCGCTCCCCGCCGCTGTTCTGTGTCAGACTGATCGGCGAACGGACAGCCTGACATGGGCTATTTTATTTCTGCGTTGTTTTTCTTCAGGAAGTCGATATCCCTGCCGTAAGCTGCGGCAGTCTCCGCATCATTCGTTTGAAATGCTTCAAACAATTCGGCTGGGATCTTTCCGGGCTTTGTCCGTTCATAGATGGTGAGGTTCCAGGAATGCTTGCATTTTCTGCATCTGTAGATCAACCACACATCGACGTTGTTCCCGTTGGCGTTTACTCTGAATTTGCCGGAATTGAGAAACTCCTGCTTTTTTCCACAACCTCCACAACGATGAAACACACGGATCCCGTTTGCTTTTTCGACCTCCTGCCGGATCGTGCTGTTTTTTGCTCCGGACAGTCTCCTGCCCGGTATGTTTTTGCTCATACGTTCCTCCCAAATATCCTTTAGGAACCGTCTGAGCTTATAGAATTGTGAAGTATTTAAGCTCAGACTACTGAGCGTTCACATACTTTCTGGTCATAAAAGCGATCTCCTTTCCGATTGAATAATCAAAGATTCTGTAAAATCGGTGTATTTCCCCTCTATTCTTTCGCGTTTTTGTAAATTTCACAGGCGATGTTGTTCATCGCTTCGTCGGCTGCTTCCGTGACGTTGTTGTACATCACGGCAACGCAGATGTCTTTCTTGCGGGAAAAGACCCAGCTGGTCAGAAAACCCCAGTTCTCTCCGCCGTGGCCGGCCACGCTGTCTTTGCGGGCTTCCGATTCCCAAACGTCGAGGCAGAGCCCGTAGCCGTCCAGCACCGGCGTCATCATGCGCCGCGCGGTCTTCTTTTTGAGGAAGCCGCCCCGGCGGTAGCTCCTGGAGAGGGCAAGGCCGATCTTGACAAGCTCTGTGGGCGTCGTCCACAGACCGGCAGCGGCGTGCTCGGGATAGTAATGGTAACCGTGGGCGGGATCCTCCTTCTGCGCCAGCCTGAAGCCGAACGCTGCGTTGGAAACCAGCTCTTCGTCCAGCGGCTGGAAAAAGCCGGTGCGCTGAAGGCCCAAAGGCTCGGCGACCTCCTTCTGGAAGGCCTCGCGGAGCGCGGTCCCCGTAATGCGTGTAAACGCAAGCTCGGCCAGGGTGATGCCGCCGCCGGAGTACATGTGCTGTTTGCCGTAAGGACGAATCCTTCTGAGCTTCGGCGTGACGCCCTTGCCGTTCAGCACGTCTTCGAGCGAGAGCGGCTCGTGATCCGCACGGTAGCCGGGGAAGCCGTGCAGGTTGTAGCCCGCCGTGTGGCTGAGCAGGGCGGCAAAGGTCACGGGGCCCTTCTTGACGAATTCCGGCACCACGCCCGAGATATCCGCGTCAAGGTCGATGAGCCCCTTGTCCACGTACCGCAGGAGGGTCAGCGCAAACATGGGTTTCGATACGGAACCCGCCTGGAACAGCATATCCGGGTTCACCGGGAAGTCCTCGCCATAGCGTCCGCTGCCGGCACAGTAGGTGAGGAAATCACCGTCTCCGGCCTGGACGGCAATGCTGACGCCGTAGCCCCTTTTGCCCTTGATGCGCATGGCCTTATCCACATCGACGCCATAGACATTCTTGATGATCCGGTTGGGGCCTTTGAGCATCCGCATCAGCACAGCCTCATCGCCATCGATGATGCCGGTCTCCCGGAAGCCCGCTTTATGATAAACGTGCAGGCCCAGCTCGTTCTCCGGCTCGGTGGAGAGGAAAAGCCGGTCCGCGCCGTTTTCTTTGAAGTATTTGATGATCTCCTGCAGGGCGGCCTGGCCGTAACCCTTGCCCTGCTCGTTCTTGTCGACCATGAAGCGCCAGAGCCAGTAGCGGTCGTCCTCATCCTCTTCTTCCGGATTGAATGCGAACATGCAGAAGCCCACCAGCTTCTCATCTGCATAGATGGCAAAGGGCCGGGCCACGCCGGCCTGCTCCGCGTTCGCCTCGTCCGCCTGCCGCAGTGAGACGTCGTTCGGGGCGACGAAGGGCTGATCCTCCCGCACGGAAAGAGCCAGAACGGCTTCTCTGTTATTATCATTGATCGGTTCCAGTTTAATTATCATAATTGGGTTTTCTCCTTGAACATGAATATTTGATATGGGATCGTTCCTGTATGGCGTCGACTGCTGAAAATTGGCGCAAAAATACCGCAGCGAAGCAGCTCCCGTCGTGGCTGCGTCCTGCGGTTCCCACTATCCGAAAGTTACTCAAAAACGGCGCACTAACCCAGAGGGGTATACCCCTCAGTCATGCTCTGCGCCTTTATTCAGTTAATCAGCGATAACCACTCTATTAATCATTGGTTTACGCTCCTTTCATGGATTCGCAAAACAATTATACATGATATCTCCTTGAAAATCAATGCTCAAGTACAATCATACCACCTCGTAAGCCGCAACGAATGAAGCGCTGTATCCTATTGTCGCCTCAATTCTAACTCCCGGTTTATTCTTTCTGCCAGATTCTTTTGCCGGCGATAGGAAAAAACTGAAATGACAAATGCCGTCAAGAGCATGGAAACAACCGCCAGAAGCGCAGGAAGCAGGCCTTTATCTGTCGGGATCCAGCCGACGAGAAAAGCGATTGTCAACATGATCGCGCAGCCAGTCACCATGTGAATCGCAATCTGCACGGAACGGCTTAGCTTTTCGTTGGTGTAAATGATACAAGGAAGGCCGAATCCGAGGCCGATCCCCAAGCTGCCGAGAGCCATTTTGGTGACGGAATAACCGGAAGCGGAATAGACGCCGCCCATGTTCAGATCGGCAATCAAGGAGCCGAGCAGAAACAGGAAAGAGGAGATCGCCACCGTTGTTTTGGTACGCTGGACTAAAAATACGATACTATCTTTCTTCTTCATCATGATTCCTCCTATAATCCCAAATAGTTTTTAAGATCAGGCAAGTACTTTCGGGAAACGTAATCAGACAGCCCGTTTCTCATTTTCAGGAGCAGACTTCCCCCGAAACTAGCTTCCACGCTTTGTACATAAGAAAGGTTGACGGCGCAGGATTTGGATATCTGCATGAAGCCGCTGCCCACCTGATCCAATACTTCATACAAGCGTTTTCGCGTCCTGAACTCTTCCTTTTTCGTATAGAGCTTTGTTTCCCCGCCCACTACCCGGATCATGTAGACCTCCTGCTCTGAAAGAAGGAACGTACGTCCGTCACGCTCCGCCAGGACAGGGGTGTCCTTTGCCTGCAATATGTCCAAAGCCCGTTGTATCTCCGGGGTTATTCGATCCGTATAAATGACCGCCCGCGGAGGCGTGTGCTCCGGCGAGACTTCAATCTTGACCTGCATAAGAGATCCCCTTTCTTGTTGAGTGCACATCAACTTAGATGAGAACAGTATAATCGGGTAAATATCGTTTGTCATCTGTTTGGCGCTAAGAGGTAAATAATTGCAGGTGAAATGCAAGGACACCCCTGCCAAAGCAAAACATGACGGATGCGTCATATTATGGTATAAAATAGGGCGGTGGAGATTTCTCCCTACCGCCCGGTACATTATGCATAAATCAGATCGTTGTTCACAACCTCCATAGCTCGATTCCGAATGTTGTTCATCCGCTGTAGCCACAGCATTTGATCCTGGACCTTAAGTTGTTCTGTGACGCCTTCACGGGCCGCCATCTGCTTAACCAGCTCAAGAAACATTGTCTCGGCTTGCTCGTTCAGATCGGCAAGATAAGCGTTCAGCGTGCCGGAGGTCAGCAGCTCCGTGTACAGCGCCTTACGGTGCTGCCGGAGATACCGCAGATGCCGCTGACCCCAAGCGCCGATGGGCCTTTGTTCTTCAGCGGGCAGCTTCAAACATGGAACGAAATAATTGCCTTGCAGCTCATACCAAAGTCCGTTCTTTTCGTCGTAGATGTGTTTTTCCATGATGTAATCCTCCAAATTTGATTGATTCCTGCAATTCAATCACTCTGGCTGATTACAAAAGCCCCAAGGGAGGCAACTTCCTTACGAAGTGCCTCCCTTGGGGGCCGTCTTTTTTTTGTGTCTTTCCCGATGATGCGGTCACTGCAGGTCCCGGATGATTTGGCCGATGTCGCCATCAATGCAGATGGACCGGTCCGCGATGGCGGAGGGGCAGGCCGCGTCACCGTAGTTGAGGCAGGCGTAGGTAGCCTCTGGATTCCGGGCCGTCATCTGCCAAAAGGGGTACTTGATGATGCCGGGGGTGTTATAGCCCACGCCCAGTTCCAGATACAGCACCCGGCCGCCCCGGGTGCGCAGGAAGTCGGCATAGCGCTCCGCGGCGGCGTGCCAGCCCTCGTCCTCTGCAAAGGTGTCGTCGGAGCGCAGATTCATGCGCATGGGCTTGCTGCAGACGGGACATCGGGGGACCAACTCCGTGGGCACTGTCATCCGGAGCTGCGCACCCTCCGGGACCGTCAGTGCGCCGTTGTCTCCCACGGTGAAGCCCTGGGCCATGACCATCTGCCGGACGGCTGACTCGTTGTCGTAGGTCTTCCGGTGGCAGGGCTCGCTGCACTGCCACAGGCCGTAGTCGCCTTGAGTGTAGAAGAGGCGCTTCTTGTCGAAGCCGGCCTTCTGGAAGCAGTGGTCCACGTTGGTGGTGAGGACGAAATAATCCCTGTCCTGCACCAGCGCCAGCAGTTCCCGATAGACGGGCCTGGGCGGGTCGGTGTAGCGGTTGATGAAGATATAGCGGCTCCAGTAGGCCCACAGCTCCTCCGGGGTGGAGAAGGGATAGAAGCCGCCGCTGTACATGTCCCGAAAGCTGTATTTGGCGGCAAAATCGGAAAAATACCGCTGGAACCGCTCTCCGCTGTACACATAGCCGGCGGAGGTGGAGAGCCCGGCACCGGCACCGATGACCATCGCGTCGGACGCTGCCAGTGCCTGACGCAGCTGATCGATCTTATCCGAGGATGGCCCGGTAGATCTGTTCATCGGTTTCGCTGAAAACATTGAAGATCACCTCGATCGAATGGTTGTGTTCTGCCCGGCAGGCCCGAACCGTCTCCACGGCGATTTCCGCCGCCCGCCGCCGGGGAAAGCCGAACACGCCGGTGGAGATACAGCAGAAGGCGACGCTTTTCACATTGTGCTCCGCCGCCAGCGCCAAACAGGCGCGGTAACAGGAGGCCAGCTGCGTCTCCTGCTCCGCCGTCGCCGTCCCGCCGCCGACGATGGGCCCCACGGTGTGGAGCACATACCGGCAGGGCAGGTTGTAGGCGGGCGTGATCTTGGCCTGGCCGGTGGGCTCCTCGTATCCCTGCGCCTCCATGAGCTCCGCGCAGGCGCTGCGCAGCTGGATCCCCGCGTAGGTGTGGATGCAGTTGTCGATGCAGTTGTGGCAAGGCTGGTAGCAGCCGGTCATGCCGCTGTTGGCAGCGTTGACGATGGCACCGCAGCGCAGCGTGGTGATGTCGCCGCGCCACAGGTAGAAGCCCGGCTCCACAGGGGTCAGGTCCGACAGCTCTGTCACGCCCTTTTCGGCGATGGCCTCCTGCAGATATGCGTCCTGCACAGCGGCAAACTCGCTGCCGATGGGGCGGGGCGGGCGCACGTTCATCAGCGAGCGCAGCAGATCCTTCTGTCCCTGCCGGTCATCCGGCACGGCGATGCGGCCGAAGCGGGGCTCCTCCCGCAGGAGCTCCTGGATCAGGAAAATTCGTCTCTCAGCCTGGTTCATGTCGATCCACCCTTATCACGATCTTGCCGTTGACACCGCCCGCGTCCTGGGCGGCTGCGGCACACGGTATCTCCTCCAGATCATACACCCTGCCGACGGCGGGGACAAGCCTCTTTTCCCGCAGGAAGGCGAAGATCTCATCCATGATCGTCTGGGTGGGGTAGTTGGAGAAGAAGCCGGTAAGATAGACGCCGTTGGGGATGTCCTTGATGGGGTCAAACCCGTTCAGCGCATAAACGCCGCCCAGCAGACCCGTCTGGCAGACGATACCGCCCTTTTCCACGGAGGTGAGCGTGTCCTTCAGATCGCGGGGACCGATCAAATCAAGGGCTTTTGTAATGCCATGTACTTTGCCGGTCAACTTGCCGTCGTCGAGCACGGCTTCATCCGCTTCCGCGATCAGCGCCAGCTTGCTCTCCCGATGTGTCGTGGCGATCACGCGGCTGCCAAGCGCTTTTGCGATCTGTATCGCGGCATAGCCCAGCGCACAGGTGGCGCCGCGGATCAACAGCGTATCGTCTGCGGTCAGGCGCAGGCACTCGAACAGCGAGCCCCACGCCGTGAACCAGGTTTCCGGCACCGCGCCCAGCACCTCCCAGGGCAGGCCGCTCTCCACCGGGAACACGATCCGGCGGGGCAGCAGCGCATATTCGGCGTAGCTGCCGTGGAAGGAACGGCCCATGCCGCCCATCAGCGCGACAACTTTCTGCCCGGCGGCTAGGCCGCTGTCGGAGGGGTCGGCGATCTCGCCGACACATTCGATACCGGGGATGATTGGCTTCCGGATGTAGTCGGCCCGGATCTCATGCAGCCGCAGCAGCTTTTCGGAATGGTTCAGCCCGAAGGCCTTGACCCGTACCAGTACCCAGCCGGGACGGACTTCGGGGGTCGGAACTTCGGACAGAACGACGTCCTTACCTTCTGTAATCCTGTTAAGCAATACAGCCTTCATCTTTTATTTCCTCCGTTTTCGGCGTCAGCAGACCGGTTTCCTCGCTGGCCCAGCACTGCGGGTCATCGCCGTAAAAATCGCCGGTATAGCCTTTTGCCACGGCGGGACAGCCGCGGCAGAATTGTTTCAGTTTACAGCGGGAGCACTTGGAGAACGCATCATACTTGCGATAGGCTTCCATGCCGGTGATCCAAACATCCGCGAGGCGGTCCTCAAAGATGTTTCCGACCTTGCTCTCCGCTGCGCGGCGGCAGGCGTAGATATCGCCGGTGGGGAGGATCGTAATGTGGCAGTTGCCGCAGTTGCAGCCGCCGTAGATCATGCCGTCGCAGGTGTAGGCCGGGAGCTGGAATGCCCCGGTCTCATACTCGTACAGCGTCCAGAGATGGTCTTTTTTGCTGAAATAGGTGCCGCAGCCCTCTGCCTCGTACTCCCGGAATTTCTGATCGCAAATGGCCAGCAGGTTCCGGTACTCCTGCGGCGTCATGGAAGTGTCCAACTCGCCGCCGGAGGGAACGTACCGGGAGAAGGCGAAGATGTTGGCGCCGGCCTCTGCCACGGCGTCGATGATGCCGGGCACTTCCATATAGTTCTGCTTGGATACCGTGGTCATGATGACGCTGCGGATGCCGGCCCGGTTGATGCAGCCGATCTTCTCCAGCGTGCAGTCAAAGCTGCCGGGCTTGCGGAACCAGTCGTGGGTCTCCCGCAGGCCGTCCAGCGAGAGCTGATATTTCTGACAACCGAAAAACTTCAGCTCACGGCAGACCTGGTCGTTCAAATGAAAGGGGTTGCCCATGATCGTGAAGGGGATCTCATGCGCATGAAACAGTTCCAGCAGCCGCCAGAAATCCGTGTGCAGGATCGGGTCGCCGCCGGTGAGATAGAAATAGGGCAGACGGTCGTAGACCGCGCAGAAGTCCAAACAGTTGTAGAAAGTGTCCTCCATCTGCTGCCAGGTCATGCTGTCCAGCTTCCGGCAGGGATCCCCGGAGAAGATATAGCAGTGCCTGCACCGCTGGTCACATTCATCTGTGATATGCCATTGAAAAGAGAAATACGGTTTCATTGCCTTCGTCCTTTTATCCATAACCGGCCAGGCCGGATCATTTTGTTGTCCCGGCGGAGAGCCTCCGCCGGGAGAAGGGCTTACTTGTCGGCCGCGCCGCAGGCAGCGGGAGCCTCGGCAGCACCGCAGGCAGCGGGGGCCTCGGCGGGCTTGTCGGCAGCACCGCAGGCAGTGGCGGGAGCGGTCTCCTCATCCTTCTTCTTGCCCCATCCGAACAGATCAGAAAGTGCCATGGTCATATCCTCCTTTACGGTTGTCAAAGAGATGTCCTCTCTGCATATTTCATTATACGGGCGTCCGGCGGGCGCACAAGTACGCACTTTTTTATGCGTGGGTTATAAAAAAGTAACTGTCTTGCCAGACGGCCGCATGTGCGGTATACTGACGAATGTAACATTCTTTTGGAAAGTAACGGAGGGTACAGGCATGTTGACGAGGGAAGAATTGCCGGATTGCCCGGTGGCCACCACCGTGCAGCTGATCGGGAACAAGTGGAAGCTGCTCATCATCCGCAATCTGCTGGGCCGTCCGTGGCGGTTCAACGAACTGCACAAGAGCCTGGAGGGCATCAGCCAGAAGGTGCTGACCGACAGCCTGCGCCAGATGGAGGCGGACGGGATCATCACCCGCACCGTCTACCCGGAGGTCCCGCCCCGGGTGGAGTACGCCCTGTCGGAGCTGGGCGAGAGCATGCGTCCGATCCTGGACGCCATGCAGACCTGGGGAAACGGCTACAAGGCGCAGCGGGAGCAGGACGACTGACCGCACCGGCGCCGGGACAGGACAATAAAAAGAGGACCCCGCGGACCGTTTTCGGCCCGCGGGGTCCTCTTTGTGTACCTGTCTGATTGGCCCGTATGCGCATCGGGCGGGCTGTCAGGGAAGCTCCCATTCGCTGCCGGTCAGCGCGGAGCGGGCGTCCTGCTCCGTGAGGGAGGAGATGGAGTTCAGCTCCTCGCCGTCTTCGCTGAGGACCAGCTGTCCGTTCCGAACGGCGATGTCGAAAAAGTGCTCCGCGCCGGTCTGGGTCACGCCCAGCACCTGGGGATGGCCGTGCTGCTCCGTGAAGCGCAGGTCGTACCAGTCGCTGTGGAAGATGCCGACGTACTTTATCTGGCCGTCCACCCGGGCGGCCATGGTAAAGGTGAACAGACCGGAGGTGGGACCGAAGCCCAGAGAGCAGGTCTCCGTGACGCCGTCGCCGTCCACGTCGAAGCGCAGGACATCATACCCGTCCTCGTAATAGTGACCCTCATGGCGCATGTTCTCCGGGTACTCGCCGCCGGCATAGGTCTCGTCCCGCAGGAGCAGGGTGTTGCCATCCAGCGCGGCCGTCAGGGGGAAGGAGTTGTGCAGCACCACGATGTGGTAATCCATGCCGTTTTGCGTCTCGCCCCAGTAGGTGGGAGTGCCCTGCACATCGATTTCCAGCGACTGGCCGTCCCGTTCGCCGCCCTGCAGATACAGGGTGAAGGTGACGGCACTGCGGCGCGGTGTCGCGCTGTCCCAGGCGGGCGGCGTCCAGATGATCCGGGAGCCGGAGAGGACGGCGGCGCGGCCCGCGACGGTGGACCCGCTGCCGTTGGTGGTGTCCATCTGCGTGAGGGGCGGTGTGCCCCGGTTCAGGGTGCCGCTGAAGTAGCTGATGTCCACGGCGTCGCAGCCCAGCTCCGGTGCCAGCATCAGGAAAGGGGGCATTTTGTCGTTCCCGTAGCGGGGCTGGTGCCAGGTCAGCGCTTCGGCGGGCAGGACGGCGCGGAGACAGTCGGCCAGCTCCCGACTGCGGATCAGCGTCAGCTGCCCCTCATACGACAGCTCCACCTGATCCTCGCTACCCTCCGGCAGAGAGAGATAGATCCCCTCGGGGAAGTAGAGACTGCAGCCCTCCGGTGCCTCGATCCGGAAGCCGCCTTCGGTCAGCTGATCGGTATCCAGCTGCCGCAGCAGGGCACTCAGCGTCCGCTGCTGCTGCTGATCCAGCGCGCGGGCATAGTAGGCAGCGCCGCCGGAGCCGCTGTAGTAGACCAACAGCTCCGCGTCGCTCAGCCGCCAGGAAGTGCGGGTGCGCAGCCAGTGGGGACCGTCCTTCACCGGCGGATCGGTCAGGAAGCAGACAGCCGTCACCACCAACGCCAGCACCGCCAGCAGCACCAGCCAGAAGGCGGGCTTTTTGTAGTGGAGGGCGCCCTTGATCCGCTGGCCCACCCGCAGCTCGCCGAAGGCCACGGGGCACACGGCGGCGGTGCGGCGGGGCGCGGCGCAGTGCAGCAGCGCCGCGGAGTAGCGTCGGCGGCCCTCGTCATCCAGCGCGCGGAGCACCCGCTGGTCGCAGGCGTACTCCATATCGCGGCAGAAGAGGATATAGGCGGCCCACAGCAGCGGCTGGAACCAGTGGAGGGCCAGCAGCACGAAGGCCAGCACCTTCCACACGTGGTCGCCCCGGGCGATGTGGGCGCGCTCGTGGGCCGCCACCTGGGCCAGCGTGTCGCCGTCCATGCGGAAGGGCACGTAGATGCGGGGACGCAGCAGTCCCAGCACGAAGGGGGAGTCCACCCACTCGCTCTGCCACAGACCGTCCGGCGAGCGGACGGCGGTGCGCAGACGGAAGCGCAGGTGCAGGTACGTGCCCAGGCAGTAGAGCCCCAGCAGGGCGGCACCGGTGATCCAGATGACCGCCAGCAGATCCGCCGTGTGGGCCGCCGTGCCCGCCGGCACGGTGACGCCCTCGTAATAGACGCTCTGGAGATACTGCTCCACCTGCGTGTTCACCGCCGGGATGCCGGTCTCGATGACCGGACGGGCGGCGTGGAGGGAGCCGGGCACGATGGTCTGGGCGCTGGGCACCAGACTGAAGCTGCTGGGAATGGAGAAGGGCAGCGCCAGCCGCGCGGCCACCACGCCCCACAGGGTGCAGTGGATCCACCGGGGCGCCCTGCGCAGCAGCAGCCGCAGGACGACCACCGCCAGCACCAGCCAGCCGGCGGTCACGGCCCGGTTCACAAAGCCCAGAAATACGGTGTTCATTCGGATGCACCTCCCTCATGGCTGTCGATCAGACGGCGCAGCGCCTCCACCTCCGCCTCGGTGAGCTTTTCCCGGCGGGCAAAGGCCGCCACGAAGGCCGGCAGCGACCCCTCGAAGGTGCGCTCCACCAGCCCGTCCAGCTCGGCGGCCTGGGCCTCCTCCTTGCTGACCAGGGCGGTGACGGTGGCGCACTCGTTCTTCACCACGCCCCGCTCCGCCAGGCGGCGGATCACCGTGTAGGTGGTGGCCTTGGACCAGCCCAGCCTTTCCCGGCACAGCCGCACCAGCTCGGTGCTGTTCACCGGCTCGTGCTCCCACAGGATCAGGCAGAAGCGGTACTCGCTCTCAAAGATTTTCGGTGTCGGCATGGGACACCCCTCCTTATACCCAAAAGGTCGAATCAATTAAACCCATCTGTCGGGACAAGTTTAACACAGTAAACCTCGCCTGTCAACCGGGTAGGGAAAATTTTTGGCCGTTGGCCGGGAACGGGCAACAGGGGGGCTCACGAACGGCCCTGACGGGGGTAAGAGTAGAGGGCCGAAGGGGGGTGAGGAACATGGACGAGCTGAGGCTCCTGTCGGAGATCTGCTCCTGTGCCACGGCGATGGCGGCGGCGGTGGTGCTGCTGGTGAAACCGGCACGGGAGCGGTTCACAGGCTTCAGGGCGCTGCGGGACGGGCAGAAGTGCCTGCTGCGCAGCAGTATGCTGCGGACCTATTACCGCAACCGGGAGAGCGGCGCTATCCGCCAGTATGAGCTGGAGAACTTCAATCTGGCGTACCGGGCCTACAAGGCGCTGAAGGGCAACAGCTTCATCGACCGGATCTACGCCGAGGTGCAGAAGTGGCAGGTGCTCTCATGAGGCACCGTCGCCCCGCCGGACACATACGCTGGAGGGGTGGGATACAACAGAGGGACCCGCGGCCTATCCGCGGGGGAAAGAGAGGAACGATGAGCAAACGATGGTGGAGAGCGGCGGCCGTACGGGCCGTGCGCACCGTGGCCCAGGCGGCGGCCTCGCTGATCGGTGTGGGCGCCGTGATGAGCGACGTGCACTGGCCGACGGTGGCCAGCGCCTCGCTGCTGGCGGGGATCCTGTCCCTGCTGACCAGCGTGGCGGGCCTGCCGGAGGTGGACGGGACGGAGGAGCGCGGCGCATGAGGAAATTCGGCATCGACGTGTCTACCTGGCAGGGGGATTTCAACTTTGAAAAAGCCGTGGCCGAGGGGGTGCAGTTTGCCGTCCTCAAGGGCGGCGGCGGGGACGACGGGCTCTATGTGGACCGGCGCTTCGCCGACAACTACCGCAAGGCCGCGGCGCTGGACCTGCCGGTGGGCTGCTACTGGTTCAGCCGGGCGCTGACGGCAGAGGAGGCCCGGCGGGAGGCGGACTACTTCTACGACCGCTGTCTGCAGGGCCGGCAGTTCGCCCTGCCGGTCTATATGGACGTGGAGCACAAGGCCATGCTGGCCCTGGGCAAACGGAAGCTGACGGACGTCGTAAAGGCCTGGTGCGCCGCGCTGGAGGAGAAGGACATGCTGCCCGGTATCTACAGCTCCAAGTACTATTTCGACGCATATCTCTACGACGGTGAGTTGATGCAATACCCCCACTGGGTGGCCTCCTGGTCCAAAAGCTGCCGCTTCACACCGGAGAGCTGCTTCGGGATGTGGCAGTTCGGCGGGGAGACGAACCTGCTGCGCAGCAACAAGGTGGCGGGCGTGGTGTGCGACCAGGACTATCTGCTGATCGACTACCCGGCCCGGATCCGGCGGGAGGGGAAAAACGGCTTCGCGACGGAGAGCGCCGCGCAGAAGGAGGTGTGTACGGTGACGCTGCCTGTTCTGCGCAAGGGGATGCAGTCCGGCTATGTGAAGACGGCCCAGATCCTGCTGAACGCTTATTTCAACGCCGGTCTGGCGGTGGATGGCGGCTTCGGCAGCAAGACCTATGCCGCCGTGGTGGCCTATCAGAAAAACCGCGGGCTGACCGTGGACGGCGTGGTGGGCACCCAGACCTGGGGCCAGCTGCTGAAGTAAAAAGGGGAGAGCGGCCGCCCTGCCTACTCTGGCAGGGCGGCCGCTCTCCTCCGGTGGACGGAGCAGCCGGGCGGAGAGGGGAAGAGGCATCCTCTCACCCGGCTGCTCCGACATGTCATGGGCAGGGATCAATCGTCATCCCGTTCGTCCCGGTCGTCGTCATCGTCGACGTCGAGATCATTGTCCTCGTCGTCCTCATCGATGTCGTGGTCCTCGTCGTCCTCGTCATCGCGGTCGCTGCGTCCATCCCGGTCGTTCCGGTCATTGTCCAGGCTGTCATCGTCCCGGTCATCGGCGGCGTCGTCATCACGGTCGTCGGCCCAGTCCTCCAGATCGTCGATGAGATCGTCGATGAGGTCGTTCAGGTCGTCGTCATCCCAGCCGGCGCTGCGGTAGTCGGAATAGTCCCCCAGGTCGATGCCCATGTCTTTCAGCTGGCGTGCCAGGTCGCTCATGCTCAGAGCGGCCAGATCTGTGTAGTCCAACGCGGGATGGGCGTCCACCAGCTTTTGCAGCAGGGCCGCCTTGCCGGGGCTGATGCCGTAGGCCTCCGCCAGATCCTCCAGCGCGTCGTCGTCATGGATGGTCTGACCCAGAACGGCGCCGGAGCCCACCAGGGAGGTGAGACAGCCGTCCAGCTCCCGGGAGAGGCGGGTGCTGAGCGACTGGGCCCGCTGGGGATCGCGGCTGTCCACCGACAGGAGGACGACGCTGCGGCCCCGGGTGAGATAGCCGTGGCGGACCATGGAGCCCAGGATGGCGTTGAGGGCCGTGTTCAGGTCGGCGCGTCGCAGGTCCATGCCCTCCAGGATCAGCTGGCCGTCGGCATTTTCGGCGGCGGCCCGCAGAACACGTTCCTGCCGGTCAATCTGCAGCTGGACGCCGGGGTTCACGTCCAGATAGACGGTGGCGGCGGGGCGACGGGCGAACAGGGTCAGCGACAGCACGCACAGGGCCAGACAGGCGGCCGCGGCGGCCAGCGCACGGATCAGAGGAACAGAAGGCTTCTTCTGCTTCTGCGGAGCGATGCCGTCGAGATACCACTCGTCGCCGGAGGCCTGTTCCACCGGGCGGGACCAGACGGCCTCGGCCTCATGGGGAGTCAGAGCGCGGGCGCCGTCCCGGATGTGCTGTTCCAGTTTTGCGTTTGTCATGTAGCTCATAGTGCTCCCTCCAACTGACGGCGCAGCTTGCCGAGACCGCGGCTGTACTTGCTCAGCACAGTGGACAGCGGCAGCTGCAGGATTTGGGCGATCTCCCGATGCTTTAGGCCCGACACGGCGTGGAGCACGATGATCTGATACTCCTCCGGGGGCAGGTGGGCCAGAGCGGACTCCAGCACGATGCGGTCCTCCCGGTCTCTGATGCCGTCCAGCTCCGCGGGCCGGCCCAGCTCCTCGGCGCTGACAGCGGCGTAGTGCTGCTGACGGCGGAAACGCATCATGCACACGTTCCGCGTGATGGTCAGCACCCAGGCCATGGGTTTGCCCCGGGGCTGATAGAGATGGGCAGCGGAGCGGATCTTCAAAAAGGTCTCCTGCATGGCGTCCTCGGCGTCGGAGCGGTTGCGCAGCAGGGACAGGGCGAAGGCGAACACGGCATCCGCCGTCTGCTCATACAGGGCGCTGAAGGCAGCTCCGTCACCCAGGGCGATCTTACAGAACAGTGTTTCGTCGATGGGAACAGCCGCGCGCCGGGGCGGGCTGGCGTAGTCCACGGCGGAGAAAGTCAGCATATGGTCCTCACCTCGCTGCCATGTCAGAATACTTTCCATGCCCATTATAGTACGTTTTTTTCCTGCTGCACAAGCCCCAGAATGACAGTCAGGTTGCCGTTGCGGCAGCGAAGCTGGTCGATGAAGTCCTTTTCCGCGGCCGGGTCGCGCAGCTCTACCAGATAGGACAGCTCGTACATGGTGCCCATATTGGTGGTCTTGACCCGCTCCAGCCGGGCGGAGCGGGTATAGGCCTGAAACAGATCGTCAAAGAGACCGTTGTAGCTCAGATCCTCGGGGATGGTGACGCGGAGCTGGCGCTGGCGGGAGGCGGTGCGGTCCAGCCCCAGCCTCTGCAGCAGCAGCAGTACCAGTGATACAGCCACGGCGATCAGCACGGCCAGCGTCAAAAAGCCCATGCCGGCAGCCAGACCCACCGCCATGGAGAAGAAAAGGAAGCCGATCTCAGCGGCCGTGCCGGCGGCGCTGCGGAAGCGCACCAGACCGAAGGCACCCAACACCGCCACCGAGACGCCCAGGTTGCCGTTGACGATCATGATGACGCAGCTCACCAACAGGGGCAGGACCGCCAGCACCAGCTGGAACTTGCCGCTGCGACCCTCCACCAGACGGTAGAGCAGGGCGATGAGCAGCCCCAAAGCCACGGCGGTGCCCATGATGGGCAGCACGGTGGCAATGTCAAAAACACCGTCGTGGGAAATACTTGTCAGCATACGATTTTCCTCCTGTTCTCTGTCTGTTCATCCGGCCCGCGGCTCAGCAGCGCCTCCAGCTCCGTGGAGCCCAGCTCCTTTTTGTAAATGCTTCCGTATTTGGAGAAGGAGACGGGATAGATCCGCAGGTCCGACAGGATGCGGACGAACCACAGCGGCGTGGCGCCCAGGATCTTGGTCTCCATCAGATACCAGCCATGGGGCAGCAGCGGCCGGCCGGCGTCGCCGTTCTCCAGCCCCATGCGGGTGCGGCGGCTGCGGATGTTCCGGTCGAAGGTGACGCGGAACTCCGGATCCTGCCGAGCGAACAGCGCCACGCGGTCATAGGCGATGCAGATGCTGCGGTGCAGGGGATAGCGGGCCAGAAAAAAGTCCAGCTCCCGGAGGATCTGGCTGTCCTCGGCGGGACGTACGCCCTGATCCAGATAGAGGTAGGCGTCCTGCAGCGTCAACTGGATGCGGCGCTTGTTGACGATGTCGCCGTACTTCTTCTTGATCTCCAGGTAGACGGCGGAGTCCGGCGCGGGAACGCCGTAGCTGCGCAGGCGCAGCTTTTCCTTGTAAAGCGGCTTTTCGATGGAGCGCCGGATCAGCAGGTTGTCAGGGGTGTCGTAGTAGATGTTGCAGATGGTGTGCAGGCCGTAGGCGTCCTGCTCCATATAGGGCTTGAGGCGCTGGCGGAGCCGCTGATACACGGTCTCCGGCATGAGATACTTCTTTTCGCAGCGGTTGAACACGGCGGCAAAGGCCGGTGTGGTGCGCTCCATGGGATCCACTCCTTTCGCGTTGTGTGCTCTATCAGTAAAACGCGGCAGGGAGGCGTTTTATCGCAGGGGAGAGAAAAATTTTTGGAGGCCCGGCAAACCGGACTGCATGGAGCGGCGGAAAATTGTGGCGCAAAGTCGTTGACAACGGAGCGAAACTGTGGTATCCTATCAAAGCTGACGATTTCTGCGGAGGGCGCTGTGCGGGTGTAGCACAATGGCCAGGGCACCAGCCTTCCAAGCTGGGGATGCGGGTTCGATTCCCGTCACCCGCTCCAACTGTTTATCTATGCGCCAATAGCTCAGTTGGATAGAGCAACAGCCTTCTAAGCTGTGGGCCGGGGGTTCGAGTCCCTCTTGGCGTGCCATTTCTCTCCGGTCCCGCGGCGAACCGTCAGCTGCCCGTGCGGACGTATGGTGGGTGTAGCTCAGTTGGTTAGAGCACCGGATTGTGGTTCCGGGTGTCGAGGGTTCGAGTCCCTTTACCCACCCCACAGCGGAAATCAGGGATTGGGAGTGATCCCGATCCCTGTTTCCCTATCTCCACACAGGGGTGTAGCCAAGTGGTAAGGCAAGGGACTTTGACTCCCTCATCCGCTGGTTCGAGTCCAGCCATCCCTGCCAGAACGCTCCGGGGCCGTGCCCCTTTTGCATATCCGCTCCGTTAGCTCAGTCGGTAGAGCACCTGCCTTTTAAGCAGGGTGTCCGGGGTTCGAATCCCCGACGGGGCACCAGAAAAGCGACCACCCCTGTGGGGTGGTCGCTTTTCTGGTCGAAGGGAAGTTCGAAATGAGAAATGCCGCCCGGGGGCGGCATTTCTCGTATTTCCGTGTGGTATCCCGTTGCGCGGCGCGCTGCTTCGTGCGCTTATCTGGCGGTGATCCAGCTCTCGTCGGAGGGATCGTTGCGGAAGGCGATGAGCCGCTCCACATCCTCGGGGCGGATATAGCCCTCGGCGGCGGCCACGCGGGTGACGGTGTCGAAGTCGGTGAGGGAGTGGTTCTCCACGCCGGCCTCGGCCATGCGGCGCAGGCCCTTGGCCATGCCATAGGTGAAGATGCTGACGATGCCAAGCACGTCGGCGCCGGCTTCCCGCAGGGCGCTGACCACCTCCAGCACGCTGCCGCCGGTGGAGATGAGATCCTCCACCACCACCACTTTCTGGCCCGGCTCCAGCCGGCCCTCGATGCGGTTCTGGCGGCCGTGGTCCTTGTTGCCGCTGCGGACATAGCCCATGGGCAGGCCCAGAATGTGGCCGGTGATGGCCGCGTGGGCGATGCCGGCGGTGGACGTGCCCATCAGCACCTCCACGTCCGGATACAGGGTGCGGATCAGCTCTGCCAAGCCGTTTTCAATGTCGCTGCGGACGGCGGGGGCGGTGAGGGTCAGGCGGTTGTCGCAGTAGATGGGGCTCTTGATGCCGCTGGCCCAGGTGAAGGGCTCCTCGGGCCGCAGAAAGACGGCGCCGATGGAGAGCAGGTCCTTTGCAATGCGCTCTTTCATGTTCATATCCTCCTTATCATTCCATCAGCAGGGCCGTGAGGCTCTGCACAGTTTCGGTGATGCGGCGGGCCCCGGCCTGCTCCAGCTCGGCGCGGCTGCCGTAGCCGTACAGCACGCCCACAGCGGTCAGACCCACCCGGCGGGCACCCTCCACATCGTGGCGGCGGTCACCCACCATGACGGCACCGGACAGATCTGTGATCCCGGCGCGGCGCAGGGCGTTGCGGATGATGCGATCCTTGTGGGCGGCCTCCGGCGGCGCGGGCGGCGCGCCGCAGATGACGGACAGGTGCTCCGCCAGTCCGAAGTGGTGCAGGATGCGCACCGCCATCTCCTCCGGCTTGGTGGTGGCCACCAGCAGACGCTTGCCGGCGGCGCGGAGGGCGGAGAGCATGTCGGCCACGCCCGGATAGGGCTCGTTTTCCTGCCAGCCGCGGTGGTCGTAGTAGTCCCGGAACAGGCGGACGGCCTCGTCAGACTGGGCCGGCGACAGGCCGAAGCGGTCCTGAAAGGCCTCATACAGCGGCGGACCGATGAGCCAGGTCAGCTTTTCCGGCGGCTCGTGGACGCCGAAGGGCGCCAGCGCCGTGGAGGCGGCGGTGGTAATGCCTACCCGGGGATCGGTCAGCGTGCCGTCCAGGTCGAAGAGGATGGTATGCCAACCCATGGATCAGCCCACGAAGTCCGCCATGCAGCGGCGGTAGGCGGCCACGGGATCGCCCGACTTGGTGATGGGGCGGCCCACCACGATGTAGTCCGAGCCCAGCTCACGGGCGCGGGCGGGGGTGGTGACGCGCTGCTGGTCGCCGCGGTCGGCCTCACTGAAGCGGATGCCGGGGGTGACAGTCAGGAAGCCGGCGCCGCAGGTGTCGTGGACGCGGCCGGCCTCCAGCGGGGAGCAGACCACACCGTCCAGCCCGGCGGCCTTGGCGTTGGCGGCGTACTGCAGCACCACCTCGTCCAGCGGGCGGGCGATCAGCAGCTCGTTCTGCATGCGGGTCTGGTCGATGGAGGTCAGCTGGGTCACGGCGATCATCAGGGGGCGGGTGCCGTCGGGCCGGACCAGACCCTCCATGGCACCGCGCATCATGTCCATGCCGCCGGCGGCGTGCAGGTTGCAGATGTCCACGTCCAGCCCGGCCAGCACGGCGGCGGAGCTGCGGACGGTGTTGGGGATGTCGTGCATCTTCAGGTCCAGGAAGATCTTGTGGCCCCGGGCCTTGATCTCGCGGACGATGGAGGGGCCGGTGGCGAAGAACAGCTCCATGCCGATCTTCACGAAGGGCTTCTCATCGGTGAACTTGTCCAGAAATGCGTAGGTGTGCTCCGCGGTGGCGAAGTCGCAGGCGACGATGACGTCTTTTCCCATGGTTCGATATCCTCCTGTATCATCATGCCGCACGCAGCGGCGTATTGACCGGCGTAAAAAAACGGCCCGCGATGCCATGGCATCAGCGGAGCCGGAGAAAAACGGGACGGACGGGGGAACGGTCGGCGGAGACGGAAACAGCGCGGCCCCACGCGGCGGCGATGCGGTTGCGGCGGGACTGACGTTTCATGGCGTGCTCCTTTCTGCAGACAAAAGAAAAAGCTGCTCTCCGCCAGGGAGCGCAGCAAGACGAACGCAGGGCATGGGCCCGGCGCATGCGCGGTCCTTGGCGGCCTCACGGGACCGACCTTAAAGTACCGTAAGCAGTATAGTGGAAAGAGGCGGGTTTGTCAAGGCACATTTGCGCATTTTTTCGCGGTTTTTCGCGGCGGCACCGGAACCCTCCGGGAGAAAAAACACGGTTGCAACAGGCAGCAAAATGTGGTATGATGATTCGGCGTGAGAGGGCGGCCGTCTCAACGGAGCGACGCCAGCCACCGCACCAGCAGACGCTTGCCGTCGGTGGGCCGGCGCAGCCGCTCCGGATGCCACTGCACGGCAAAAACGGGCAGGGTATCGTGGCAGATGGCCTCCACGGTGCCGTCCTCCGCCCACTGCACGGCGCGCAGACCGCTGCCGAGGCGGTCCACGGCCTGGTGATGGGAGCTGTTGACAGGGAAGCGCTCTCCGTAGAGCTCCCGCAGAAGCGGGTCGTCGGTGCGGGAGCCGTGGATGCGGTCCTCACCGTTGATTTGGCTGTGGTCGGGGATGTCCTGGTGCAGCGTGCCGCCGAAGAAGACGTTGATCAGCTGTGCTCCGCGGCAGATGCCCAGCACGGGGCGTCCGGCGGAGGCAAAGCGCTCCAGCGCGGTCAGCTCGCGGGCGTCCCGCGCCTCGTCGATGTCCGCGCAGCCGCGGTCGTCCTGGCCGTAGTGTCGGGGATGGATGTCGCCGCCGCCTGGCAGCAGCAGTCCGGCGCAGCCGTCCGGATCGTCGGTCTGCACCCAGGCGCCCAGCTCCGCCAGCGTGTCGACATAACGGGCAAAGCCGTCGATGGGGTCGGGCAGATAGATCTTCATACGCATCCCTCCACCCACAGCGTATGCGTCCGCGGGCCGTTTGTCAAGGGCGGATCGGTATAAGGGGCGGTATGGAAGCAATCGCGGCGGCGGGGATCACGCGAAAGATCCGGCTCCTCTGGCCGGTGCATCCGCCAGGTCCGCCTTGCTTCGCACGCTCCGCCGCAGGTCCTACGAATTCAAAATTTCATATCGTTCTTGCCTGTTTTTCCTGCACTTTCTGGAGCGGGAGAGCATGGGAGATACGGAGGTGTATCGAAGTGGTCATAACGGGCCTGACTCGAAATCAGGTAGACCGCAAGGTCTCGTGGGTTCGAATCCCACCGCCTCCGCCATCATAGGATTGCTATTTTAACAAGATAGCAATCCTTTTTTCTGCCTTAAAAGCCTTGATATTCAAGGATATCAAGAGCACTTGAACCAAATCAGCAGAAGAAAAACCTGAGTTCTTTCCATGTTGTATTTTTGTTAATATCTTTCATGATAATTACTCCATAGTAATCGATTTCATTCGTCTATATATTCCCAATGAAATCCGCCTGCTGTCTTTTGATACCCTTTTGCACATTTATGGGCATTAGATATTCCTGTTTTCCGATATACGTCTGCTATAGAATCATAGCATATGCCTGTTTCAACACACCGTATCGGCTTGCTTTGCAATGCAGTCGTATGAGCCCTTGCACATTTAGGACATCCACGCCCCGATAATAGATTATGAGCCTTTGTCGACCACTCATTACCACATCTTCTACATTTGCACCTTATTGATATGTCCCCTCTGACATAAGGCTCTAAAGGAATGACATCCTCACTTATTATAGATAATCGTGACACAAATTCTTCGTTAGTGAGGGTTCTTTTAAAAGCAGTAGTTTTTCTTGCACATTTAGGGCAAGCATGACCTCTTAGTAAACTCGTCGGCAGAGCTTTCCACTCGTGTCCGCACACCTTACATTTACAGAGTAGCTTAACCTCCGATCTCTCATATGCCTCTAAAATTTCAACTGAAGGATTTACATCATTTAGAAGAGTTCGGAATTCAGCATCGTCTCTTTTTTGCGCATTTTCTATAGCGCTTTTTATAATGCTGTCCCAATTCTGTGAAATGACCTCAAAAGGAATATTGAAGTATAAACAAATACTTTTTATGAGGTCTTTGATTGAATGATAATCACCCTCAGAGCTAATTTCAGTGTTGAACAGTTTGTAATGTCCTTCTAACTGCTCTGAAATACCTTCTGGACAATCTTCGAAGATTGTTAAAAGATAAATATCCTTTTCATTGCATAAGCGCTGTTTTTCATTGTCATTTGCCAACCTATCTTTATGCCAATACCATGCTCCGAACTCAATTGCAAAATCCAGGTTTGGTATAAAAATATCCAACTCTTTACCTATGGTTTCTTTATCTCTTGACTTTACCTCGGATTTTCCAAGAGCGGTAGAAAAACTACCTATCAATACTTGTTCGACGATAGATGTAGAAGCATGACTACAATTGGGGCAACGACTTCCTTTATCCAACAAGTTATTTGGTGTGGCAGACCAAACGTATCCGCAGATATTACATTTGCATTTGATTTTATGCTGACTTGTTATATATGGTTCTAATGGTGTTATATTAGGATTGATAAGTGAGAGAGCTTCAGAGAACTCCTCATTTGATTTTCTTCTATCAATTCCCCTTTTTTGACGACTACAACGAGGACATTTATGTCCTTTACTTAATAAATTGTTAGGAGATACTTTCCATTCATTGCCGCATATTTTACAACGACAAAGAATTGTTCCCTTGTTTCCTTTGTATTTTTCTAATGGCTCAATATCAGAATTAATTTGAGCTAATTCTTTCACAAAATCAGAATTGTTCTTTTTAATATTACCTGCGCAATAAGGACAGCCATATCCTCGTAGTAATGAATTTGGTCTTGCATACCAAGAATTTCCGCAAGCCTTACAGTGACACAAAATTTTAGTATGGTTATTAGTGTAGGGTTCTTCAGGTGTTATCCGAGGGTTAATTTCCTTAAGTTCAAGGAGAAATTGATCGTTTGTTTTTGTTTTACTCATGACGAAGCACCACTATTTCTATAGTCATTTTAGGTAGTATACCACAAATATTCAGTCCATTCAAGTTTTCCATAACTATTCGCCGAGCGTCTTCTTGGCTCTAATCAAAGTGCTTTTTGAGAGAAACGCCCTGCAAGTTTGCGGCTTGCAGGGCGTTGTTGACTCATTTGAAATGAAATTACAATGGGTTAATTAAAATTGTTATAGAGATGCTAGTAAAAACATAGAAACTACTGGAATGTCAACGCTTCTTGTGGTACAATAAAATAGTTTATTGTAGGAATTTATTTGCGCAATTGAAACAAGTAAAATGGCATACAAGAAAACGACAATACCATGTGGATTCAACACCCGATTATTTGCAGAAATACGAAAACTGTAAGAACTCAAATGAAGCGCCTTAAGACGGCAATACCAAATCATACTGCAAAACTCGTTGCTGATTCATGAAGAACAATAGAAGCCATAGGGAGCATTCACGCATGAAAAAGATTCTCACTATTATTGTCAACGTGATCATTATAGCTGCTATACTGATCTTCGTTGTTCTCTACTCCCGTTTTGAAACCACCGATTCATACCGGAGACAAATAGAACACTTTGAGAGCACAATGGTCACCATGGAGAAGGTGACAGAGAATTATCTGGAAGGCGAGCAGCAGATCTGCGATGTTTGGGCGCGCTATATCAACAGTGAGCACATGACAATGGAAGAGGCGGCTGCGTTTATCCGGGCCTCCCATGTGCTTGAAAACGCCTCGGCACATCTGATTTCTCTCGAAAGCTTCACGGGTCTCTCCACGCGCCCGAAACAAGGCACGCTTGATGACTATGCTGTTTCCTACAAGCAGATAGCTCTCCTGGAGAACGTGGATTGGATCAATGAAATCGGAACGTCAATCAACATCACCCGCGCGTACACCAATCCGATGAACGGCGAGCAGTCACTGGCTTTCTGCAACCTTGTTATGCTGAATAACCTGGAAAGCGATTCTCCCGAGGCTGCTGTCCTGCTGCGCGTTATTCCCATCTCTGAGCTGGAACAGAAATGGGTTTTCCCGCAGACAGAGCTGGTGAATGCTGAGCTTTCCATGATCGACGCCAACGGGGATTACATCCTGAAAGGACACAGCTTCAAGAATTCCAGCTTTTTTGAGTTCTACAAATCATATAATCCGACAGATCCCGAATCGTCAGATAAATTGTTCGACAGGATCACTTCATCGACCGGTTCCGTTCCGATGCTCAACTCTCACGGGCAGGAATGCATACTTGCCTTCACACCGATCTCGGCAACTTCCGGTTGGACACTGTTGGGTTTCGTGCCGGCGAAGGATCTCCATGTGGATGCAGAAAACTGGCTGCTGGTCGGAGTCATTTCTGCCGGTCTTCTGATTCTTTTCCTGCTTGACCTGCACTATATGATCTACCTTAACAAGCGATTTCAGGCTGCGGCACGGGAGGCGGAATCCGCAAGTAAAGCAAAGACCGATTTTCTCTCCACCATGTCTCACGACATCCGCACGCCCATGAATGCCATCATAGGCCTTACGACAATTGCCGAGAAGAATCTCGGGGATGTTGAGTCGACGGGTGAGAGTCTTCGGAAAATCAGCCTGGCCAGCAATCATCTGCTGACGCTGATCAACGATATTTTGGATATATCGAAGGTAGAAAGCGGAAAGCTGAAGTTGAGTCCTTTGACATTCTCCATTGTGGAAACGGTTGAAAACCTTGTCAATATCTCGCAGCCGATGATCAAGGAAAAGAACATTGATTTCAGATTCCACATCAATCAGATAGAAAAGGAATATTTATACACAGACCAGCTTCGTCTGAATCAGATTTATATCAATATCCTCTCCAACGCCATCAAGTACACGGAACCCAGCGGGCGTGTCACCGTAGATATGCGCGAGGAAAAGAGCGCCATACCCGGTTGCATACGGCTGAGCTATATTGTAGCAGATACGGGCATCGGTATGAGCCCGGAATTCATGACGACTATGTATCAGCCCTTCTCGCGCCAGATCGACAGCCGTGTCAACAGCATTCAGGGGACTGGTCTTGGTCTGGCTATTACAAAGCAGATGGTCGATCTGCTTGGCGGCACGATCGACTGCCAGAGCGAGCAGGGCAAGGGGACGACCTTCACCGTCGTACTGGATATCCCCGTAGCTGACAGACAGCGGGATGACATGAAGCTTGATCCTATTGACGTGCTGCTCGTTGATGATGATGAGATCCTGCTCCAGGCGGCTGCTGATATTCTGGTGTCTCTTGGCGCTTCAGTGGAGAAGGCGCAGAGCGGCCTGGAGGCGCTCGGAATGGTCCAGCACAGGCATCTTTCCGGGCGGGATTACGGCGTAGTCATCGTGGACTGGAAAATGCCGGAGATAGACGGCGTTGAGACAATCCGCCGGATCCGCGCGGAGGTGGATGAGAATATCCCGATCCTGCTGATCTCCGCTTATGACTGGTCGGACATTGAGGACCGGGCAAAAGCGGCAGGCGCGAACGGCTTCGTCAGCAAACCTCTTTTCCGCTCTACGCTCTATGATAAGATCAACGAGCTGATCGGGAAGAAGTCCGTTTCCCAGGAGCCGGAGGATGATTATTCCGATTTGCAGGGGCTGCATATCCTGGTGGCAGAGGATAACGACATCAACTGGGAAATCATATCCGCTATGCTTTCCATGTTTGGAATCACCACCGAGCGGGCGGAAAACGGCCGCCTCTGTGTGGAGCGGATGCGCGCGGCTGCGGAGGGCAGTTATGAACTGATCTTCATGGATATACAGATGCCGGAGATGAATGGGCTTGACGCGACTAGGGCAATCCGGAAACTGGAAAATCCTTGGGCGGCCTCTATCCCGATTGTAGCGATGACGGCAGACGCATTCTCCGAAAACGTCACGGAATGCCTGGATGCCGGAATGAACGGCCATATTGCAAAGCCCGTTGATATCAAGCTGGTTATCAAGGAGATCCGAAGAATCAAGGAAGGAAAAGGGAAATCATGAAAAAAACGATGTGTATGTTTTTGGCAGCGCTGATGATCCTGGGTCTGGCCGCATGCGGCGCAAAGACGCAGGATTCGGAGGCGAAGGATGGGTTCCGTCCGGCTCTGGATACTTCCGTCAGTTGCCATATCAGCGTTGCCGGCGGCTACAACAATTTTGAGGCGCTGGAAGCTGAGTTTGACCGTTTTAATGAATATTATCCCAATGTGGAGCTTGTATTTACAAAAATTGATGACTATAACAACATGATCGGAATGGTCCTGAACGGAACCGGCGCCCCCGATATCTACGTCAATTACTCTTGGATGTATGGCCGGGAGCAATATAAGGCGTCCATCGACCATGCCGAAGACTTGTCCGATCCCGCGCTGGGTCTTGATCTGGGCTGCATCCGCGGCAATATACTTTTGAATACAGATGACGGTGCGCTTCCGATGGTCCCGGTTTTCTCAAACACCTACGGCATGCTCGTGAACAACAGCCTTTTTGAAAAAGAGGGCCTGAGCGTTCCTACAAGCTATCAGGAACTGGTGGCGGTGTGTGATGCGTTTCATGAAAAGGGCTATGAAAACCCGATGATGGGCTTCTCCCAGCAGGAGACGACTTCGCTTTTTACCTTGACGCTTTATCCGTACTTCTGCGGAACAGTTGCGCACGATGAAGAGGCTGTTAAAAAGCTCAATGCGCTTGAAGCATCAGCCGGCGAGTATATGCGGCCCGCCCTTGAGAAGCTCGTACAGTTCCTAAACGACGGCTGCGTAGAGCTTGATGCGTGTGCGGAGATTGAAAACAACTATGACGCTGTGATTCTTCGCTTCTTTGAAGGGGACGTACCCATGATGCTCTGCTCCGGTGACGCAGTGTCCGGAACAAAGAAGCGGGAAAGCCGTTCTGAGGCATTTATTGCCAACCCCTTTACATACACCTTCGCCCCTGTTCCCATGTCGGATGACGGAGCATATTTCCTTGATATGCCGAATCTGCAGTTCTCTGTCAACAAAGACAGTTCAAATTTGGACATGGCCAACGAATTTATGCGTTTTCTGATCACGCCGCGGGAGCTGAACGAGATGGCGCAGAATAAGGGGCTGATATCGCCGACAAAGGATCTGTCTTTTAACAGCCTGTACGCCGCATTGGGGGCTGTTCCGGAATCCCGAATCCTGTCGCCGGAAGTTTTCGGATTGTCGGATGATGCTGTCATCCAGTTGAGGCTGGCCGGTTATCTTGTCGGAACGGGCGAAATAACGATAGATGAAGCAGTTGCCAGATACGGCACATTTACACAATGACCGCGCTGTACCAGCCAAGGCCAAGTATCGTGTTTTAAGGCTTGTTGCAAGTGACAGCGGCGGGGATTGCTCCCCGCCGCCCGTTACCTTATGCGTAGATTAACTCGTGATTTACAATCTCTATTGCCCTGTCCCGGATGTTGTTCATCCGCTGCACCCACAGCATTTGATCCTGTGCTTTGAGCTGTTCAGTGACCCCCTCACGCTCGGCCATTTGCTTTGTCAGCAGGAGCATTTGCTCCGTTGCTTGCTCGTTGATATCGGCAAGATAGGTATTCAGTCTGCCGCCGGTCAAAAGCTCTATGTACAGGGCTTTTCGCTCCGTCTTGATGTACCGCAGGTACCGCTGTCCCCAAATGCCGATGGGCTTTTCATCTTGAACCGGTACTGTCAGGCAGGGGATGTAATAATCACCCTGCAGTTCGTACCATAAACCGTTGCTTTTATCGAAAATATACTCTTCCGTGTTGAAATCCTCCTGTATAATAGCTCCGTTGATGTATTCGCACATATGTCACAGGCTCCCGATTGTCACACCTTGTTATGTCCTGTTATGGGTTTTTCTTGCCCTTGCTTTTGCCCTTATGAGCAGCGCGAGCGTTATAGAAACGGTGTAACATTTAATAAAGGGCTTCGGTGAGCAGATTGCGGAAAATCCTTTGTTTTCAACGGTTTCAGAGGATTTCATTAACGCCCTATAATCACTGGCGGATGCCTATGATTTTGGGGAATTCAAATCGGCGTTTATAGAGGAGAAATGTGGCATGGAATATTGGGATTATCCGAATGATAAGACAGCCTTGTTTGAGTCAAGCGCGAAAAAACTATTACTGGTGTGCCGAAAATAGGTATACCTATTTGTGCTCAAAGGAAGAATCTGATCAGATTGATCCGTGGAATGATTTGCAGGGATATGGCTGGGTGATCAGCAGCTATCTGCGATATGATGTTATCAAGCACGGCGAAGTCATATTCTCCAATCCGGAGATGGAAAACGATGATAAAGCAGGGTGTTTCGTCATTATCAGAGATGAGCCTTTTGAGTATACGATCCAATCATGGGGAGAACGGAAACTGATCAGCCATGAAGTTCGCAAAGATCAAGGCTTTGATGAAGCACTGCACCCGGTATATTTCGCCTCACACAAGAAAGCGTTGAGGAAAGCGGTGGAAATGTCGATGAAAGATGACTGCCAATATATTGTGTGTAGGCAGTTGGGCAGTTATGATAGGCATTAAAAAGTATAAGGGCAAATTCCTGTTTGCGGGGTTCTGCTCTGGTACACTTTTAGGCGCTCTTTCTATGCCATGGTACACTTTTAGGCGCTCTTTCTATGCCATGGTACACTTTTACGCGCTCTTTCTATGCCATGGTACACTTTTACGCGCCCTTTCATACAAAAGGCCGGCAATTCTATCAGAATTGCCGGCCTTTTCTCTTTGTGCTGCGATGAAAAGGGGGATGAAACTAAGGGCCTGTCTGCATGGCTGGATGGCGCAGCGGCAATCGGCCTTTGGCAGCAGAAATACCTCCGTGACAGTTACAGGAGCGGTATGATTTGCTGTACATTTTTCCGCGTGTCGGGAAAGCTGCGCGGAAGGAGATGACAGCAGGAGAACAGCATCACGCAGAGGAATGGCACCTTGCCTTGCCGCATCCCCGCCAAAAGCAAGAACAGTTCAGTTCCGTTTGCCGCGCTCCAAAGGAAGAAATCCGCGCAGGCAAAGATCGGTCGCCCGCCTTCCAAACTCCAGCAAGGAGTATGCCCCCTCGGAGAGACACCAGTCAAAAACCAGCCCGCGGTGGAGCAGGCAGTACACTTTGGCTAACTCCACGTGAGAAACATCCCCACGGATCTCGCCGCGCTTCTGCCCCTCCAAAATCAAGCTGCAAATGATTCGGTTATAAGGCCGGGCGCTGTCCAAATAATAGTTCCGCTTGACCGAAGAGACCTGGTGCCGGCATAAGGCGGCCGCACGACTGACATCAAAAGTCTGCTCCGTCAGACGAAGGAACACATCGTTAAATTCACGCAGTTTATCGACAGCAGACAGTTCTTTCCGGCTCTGCATGCCCGCAAACCACTCCGCGTAAACGCTGTCGGCAAACCAGGCGGCTGCCAACTCATCCTTGCTTTCAAACACATGATAGAATGCGCTTTTGGAGCATTTCGCCTCTGCCAGGATTTGCTCCAGTGATGTGTTGGAAAAGCCCTGCTTTTCAAAAAGCGCAGAGGACGCAGCAAGTACGCGCTCCTTCACATTATCTTGATTCATGCAATAACTCCTTGGCGATCAATCTCACTTGCATATTAACGCGCCTCTTTGAATAAGTCAACACCCTATCCTCGAGACGCGGACAACGTCTAATACACGTAATATCGACAATAAGCCGCAGGGATATGTGATATATCACATATCCCTGCGGCTTATTTTGTTACTAATTACGAATTTCAAACGGTGCCGCTTTTTAACTTGCATTTGCATGTAAAAAGCCTATAAAATGAAACTAGGTATCATACTCGGTGCCGTACTCGACCTATTTTTGCAGACAAGCGCACGGATTTGAGGTGCGGAAAGGAGGGCCCCATGTTTTTTACGCAGAGCGTTTATGAATTTGACCCCGCCCATCATGCGATTGCAAAAATCCCATCCGGTACGCTGATTACAATGCAGACACAAGATTGCTTTGGCGGTCAGGTCAAGGCTGGACAAAAGGTCAATGAGTTGAATTTGTCACACACCAATCCCGCGGTTGGACCGATCTATGTCATCAGCGCCGAACCTGGCGATGCTGTACGCGCAGATATTTTGGATATCATACCACTCGGCCCCGGGGTCACCTGCACTGTCCCTGCGTGCGGCCCGCTCTGCAATACATGTGAGCCGCGCACCATTTTCCTTGAAAACAGAGAAGGGTTTGTTGACTTCCAAGGCCTGCGCTTTTTCACCGACCCGATGGTCGGTGTCATTGGCTGCACACCGATCCAACCCGTCCCCACAGGGTGGGTCGGTGACCATGGCGGCAACATGGACTGCAAGCATATCAGAAAAGGCGCCTCCGTATACTGCCCTGTTTTTTTGGAGGGCGGACTATTCCTCTTGGGCGATGTCCATGCCGTGATGGGAGATGGGGAACTGTGCGGAACGGGACTTGAAGTGCCTGCGCTTGTCACACTCCGCCTGACGGTGATCAAGCAGGTGAACCTGCGCCTGCCCGTGCTGGAGACACCTGACAAATGGTATGTGATCGGTCACGGAAAAACGTATCCGGAAGCGCTCCAGCTGACCACACAGGTCATGCAGGAGCTGTTGATGCAGCAATATGGCTTGGATGCGGCGGACGCCTTCCTCTACCTCTCCCTCCAGGGTGATGTGGAAGTATGTCAATCCTGCATCCCCTGCAGCATTGACATGGTCCTTCGCTGCGGTGTTCCCAAACAGATCGGAAAGCCGTTGATCGGTACGCTGCACGAGAACCGACCCCGGTAAAAGGCAGGGATCGGCGTAAGCTATTCAGCAAAGTGTCTGGGAGGTACGTAAAGTGAAATTGTCTATGGAACTGCGCGAGCGCATCCATCAGGTCGACCCTGCGCAGATTGGCCACTATATCGGAAATGGATATATGGATGCTGCCATTAAGCCGATCTCCCCTCAAATGCGTTGCCTGGGGCCTGCGGTGACGGTTCGTATTACCGGAAACGACAATGCGATGCTGTATTATGCGATCCTGCACGCCGAGGAGGGCTCTGTTATCGTTGTTGACCGCGGCGGCGACCGGAATCGCGCCTGCTGCGGAGACGTAGTTGCTCTGAGTGCACAGCTGCGGCATCTTGGCGGGATCGTAATTGACGGCATGGCGACAGATTCCCTGGGGATCGCAGAAAAAGGATTTCCTGTTTTTTGCCGGGGCGTCTCGGCCTTTACAACACTGATCCACGGAGTCGAGGGACAAATGAACATCCCCATCATATGCGGTGGGGTGATCGTAAATCCGGGCGATTTGATTTACGGCAACGCTGACGGCGTGATTGTCATACCCGGTGAGCATCTTGAGGAGCTTTTGTCCAAGGCGGAAGAGGCAACCAGGGCTGAGCTTGACCTGTGCAATGAATTGATCACAAAAGGAAAAACGATGTCCGATTTTTACCCTGTCATTCATACGATGTCCCGGTTCCTGTAAATCGCTTTTCATGTCAAAAAAGAACGAAAGGAGAATGAGTCATGAAAAAACTGCTTTTCTGTATTCTGGCACTGTCATTAGCCGTTTCATTGGCCGCATGCGGAGAAAACCGCAACGGGAACGTCAATCACAACAATGAGAATTCCAACCTCTCCGGCAATCAAGAGACGGAAGTCATCACCCTCATGCTTGCTACAAAGATGCCTGAAGACAGCTTTGAAGGGAAAACATACCAGCATTTTGCGGATCTTGTCAACGAATATACAAACGGCTCCGTACTCGTTCAAGTGTATCCCAGCGAGCAGCTTGGCGACAGCACGACCACGGTCACAAACATGACCCTCGGTACCATCGACATGTATGCCGAAGGGATCTCCTATTACTCAGGCTATACTGACAAGACAGCCTGGACCTCTGTGCCATTCCTCATTCCAAGCTGGGAGGAGTTTTCCGCACTTATGCAGGGCGAGTTTGGCGCTGCGCAGGAGGCAGATCTCAACGCAGCCGGGCTGACACTGATCAGCAGAAGCAGGACATGGATGCGCGGTCCCTATTACGTTATGTGCAGTACAAAACCCATCGAAACCCCTGATGATCTCAAGGGACTCCGTCTTCGCACGCACGATTCCGCCGCTTTCATGGCCGCCATGGACGGCGTTGGGATGAACCCCCTGGTAATTGCCTATACGGATACATACAGTGCTTTGCAGCAGGGCACCGTCGAAGCGGTCATTTGTCCGATCTCCAATGTGGAGTCCATGGCCTTTTATGAACAGGCGCCATATATCTGCAAATTTGATATCTATCCACAGGAGATTACCGTTGTGATGAACCTGGACAAGTTCAATAGTCTGACGGCAGAACAGCAAGACGCACTGGTTCGAGCCGCTGACGACACCGCCGCCTACTCCAATGAGGCCATAGAGGCCGTCATTCAGGAGATCATCAGCTCGGTTTCCGGGAAGGGTGCCGTTTTTATGGATGATTTTGATATTTCTCCCTTGCATGATGCGCTGGAAGAAAACGGCTATTACCGTGAGCAGGTTGCCAATGGCACCATTCCGCAGGCAGTTGCCGATGCATGGCTTCCATAAAGGCCCTCTCCGGTTTCCCCGGTGCCTCGGGAATGCCTCTTCCGCTTTCAAGCGCCGCCCATAGGGAGAATCTGCCATGAAAACATTTGACAAATTGCTTGGGGCCTTTGTGAGTGCCCAAGGGTTTCTTGCCGGTTTGCTTCTGGCAGCGGTCATTCTGCTGGACATTGCAGAGATATCACAGCGGATCCTGTTTAACCGCTCCTTTATCTGGATTCAAGAGGTCAGCACCGTTATGATGCTTTGGCTCGCCCTGTGTGGGTTCAGCAAAATCACCTATGACCGCGGTGACATGGTTGTCAGCTTTTTTGTAAGAAAGCTGCCCCAACGGATTCGTCTTGCGGTGGAGCTTTTTGTCTATCTTCTCAGCATCGCGTTCCTCCTTGTCGCGTTATATTACGCAGCCGTTCTCTTTGACCGGCAGGCAGGAAGCACAACCATGGTCGCATACATCCCGCTCCGTCTGCGCAGTCTGCCGCTTCTCATCAGCTTTTTCAGCATTTTAGCCTGCAATGTCAAATTTATGATTGAATTGCTTCTGAATAACTCCTTGTGGAAGGAGGCACAGACATGATCGCTGCCATCTTGTTCATTTTGCTGGTTGTTCTCGTGGTATTGGGCGTACCTGTCACCATAGCCATGTGTGCTTCGGCGCTGGCGGCAATTCTCTTATCCGGGCTGGATCCTGTGATCATCCCCAGCATCTTTTCCGGCGGAATCAGCAACTATACATTGATTGCTGTGCCGTTCTTTATTCTCCTGGGCAACATCATGAACAGCGGCGGCATCACACGGCGCATCTTCGATTTTGCAGACGCATTGGTGGGGCATTTGCGAGGCGGATTGGCCCAGGTGAATATCCTTTCGTCTCTTATTTTTGCCGGCATCTCCGGTACATCCGCCGCAGATGCCGCCGGCCTTGGCCTGGTTGAAATCGACGCGATGAAAAAAAGAGGATACGACATGCCGTTTACCGTGGGAATCACGTTGGCTTCTTCTGTTTTGGGGCCGATCATTCCGCCCAGTGTCACGTTCCTGATCTTTGCATCCCTCACGTCCGTTTCCCCGGGGAAGCTATTTATCGCAGGAATACTTCCCGGCATTCTGATTGCCGCGGCATTGATGATAACCTGCGCGTTCCTTTGTTCAAAGGGAAAGATCCAGGTACCGGACCCCACGCCTTTTAGCGGTCGGCGTCTCTGGAAAACCTTCTGTCAAGGGTTTTTTGCCCTCATCACCCCGGTGCTCCTTGTTGTAGTCATAACAAGCGGCATTGCCACGGCCACGGAAGCCGGCATCGTCGGCGTAGTATACGCCCTTTTTGTCGGGCTGATCTACCGGGAATTGACCTGGAAAGTCCTTTGGAAGGCAATCACGGACACAGTAAAATCATCCGCGCTGATACTCTTTTTGATCGGCTGTGGTTCTGTCATTGGCTGGATCATCTCCGCCCAGCGTATCCCGCAGCTGTTGGCAGACGCTGTGCTGTCTCTCCCCGTCGGGCGGGTCGTCATCCTCTGCCTGATCAATATCTTTCTGCTGTTGCTGGGGTGCTTTATGGATGGAACGTCCATACAACTCATCATGGTTCCTATCCTCGTGCCGATCGCGGTGGCGCTGCAGGTCGATTTGCTGACATTGGGTGTCATTATGACGATCAACATCATGATCGGCACGGCAACCCCGCCGGTTGGGCTTGGCCTGTTTATCATGTCATCCATATCCGGCCTTCCGCTGGAAAAGGTGATTGAGGGGATCAAACCGTTCTTTCCGCCTCTGGTCGCTGGTTTGCTTGCCATTACGTATATCCCGTTTTTCACCACATGGCTGCCCGGTCTCATGAAATAGTGATGTACAGCAAAGGAGCAGTTTGTCATGACAAAGAGTCTTGTCCGCGTTGCTCTGTGCCAGAGGTGCAGTTCTGGCAGCTTTGAGCACAATCTCTCCGCCTCGGCAGCCATGGTCCGCCAGGCGGCACAAATGTATGAAGGCCTTGACGTGATTATCCTCCCGGAGGCGAACAGCTTTTTTCCGCATTCCCCCGAAGAGAGCCGCGCATGCGCGCAAGAAATCCCGGGGCCCTATACGGATGTCTTTTCCGCCCTGGCACGAGAGCTTGATGTCAATATCATTCCGGGCAGCATCATAGAAAAGACCGTTCACAACAAGGTAAAGAACTCAGTCTGCTTTATCAACCGTCAGGGCAATATCGTAGCAAAATATGAAAAAGTACATTTGATGGACGCTCTCGGTGCAAGAGAATCGGACAATGTGGATGCGGGTGATACGATATGCGTTTTTGATACTGACTTTGGCCGGGTCGGAATACAGGTGTGCTATGATTGCCGCTTTCCGGAACTCGCGCGAAGCATGGTGCTGGCCGGTGCGGAAATACTGTTTGTCCCTGCCTGCTTTCCATGTGGAAATCTGCTGCCGCCGCGTACAGATCACTGGGATCTTTTGGTGGATGCCATGGCGCTTCAAAATCTCACTTGGGTTGTTGCCTGCAACCAGTACGGGGACTTGGAGACAGAGCATCCCTTTGGACGGAGCAGAGTTGTGAGCCCCTGGGGTACGCCTGTTTCTGTCGCCCGGGAGGGGGATTGCATCTTATACGCAGCGATGGACATGGAATATCAATCCTCCGTCCGCGCCAAGGTGGGGGGACTTTCCAACCGGCGTCCGGACGTATACAGGCTTTGAGAGGGCCATATACCGCCCCAACGAGGCCCTCCCGCCGACTGCGGCAGAACAGCATGCGGCGAAAAACCTGGAGTCCAGTACTCCCATACGGATCATATCGTCGTGATCTGAGCCGGATCAAAGAAAACAAAGCGCGGTGGAGTCAGACTCCGCTGATGAGAGACCCGGTCGTGCAAGGCTCTGGCCTTGCACGACCGGGTCCTTCTCTTTGTCTGCCGCGGTCCGCTACAGCGGGAAGGCCACGGCGTCGCGATAGAGCTTCTTCAGCACCGCGAGGAAAGCCCGGAGGGACGGCCGGCTGTCATCCTTATTGGTACACAGGACGCACGAAAAGCTCTCCCTGCAGTCGAACGGGATCCAGGCGAACTGGCCGCTGTGGTCGTTCAGAAAGCCCGGCGCCAGGCAGATGCCGCGGCCGGCGGCCACGTTGGTGAGCGTGGTATCATGGTCGGGGCTGTTGAAGTAGCCGATCCTCCCGGTGGAGATCAGCCGGTGCTGGACCGCCCTCAGCGCGGCGGGGGAGCCGCCGCCCACCATCAGTGTTCTGCCTTGGAGATCGGCCTCGGTGATCCGGTCCTTTTCAGCCAGCGGATCGTCCCGCTGTGTGATGAGGTAGATGTGGCTGGTAAACAGGTCGTGTACGACGATGCCCGGGATCTGGCGGGTGTGCTCCTTGAGAGAGAAGAGAATATCTGTTTCGTCTTTCAAAAAGCCATCCATGCCGTTTTCGTACTGGAACTTTGGCGTGATCTGCACGTCCGGATGGGATTCGGCAAACAGGCGCATGGCCTCCGGCAGAAAGTACACCGCCTGCCGCACCATCAGGCTGATGGAGATGCTGTCCCGGTATTTGGCGCTGAAATTCTGCCCCTGCTCGATGGCGCGCTTCAGGTCCTCCCGCATGCCGGAGAGAAACGTGACGAACTGGCTCCCCGCCGGCGTCAGGGAGACGCCTTTGCCGCTGCGGTCAAAAAGGGAAAAGCCCACCTCCTCCTCCAGCAGCCGGATCTGATAGGAGAAAGTCGGCTGGCTCACGAACAGGTTGTCGGCGGCCCGGCTGAAGTTCAGCGTCCGGGCCAGCTCGATGCAGTAATCGATCTGTTTGGTCGTCATAGCAGCCTCCGAATTATTTAATATTTTAATTGATTATATATGATTTCGATTGGACTTTGCAATAGTTGGGCGATATAATGGGGACAACAAAAAGATTTGGAGGGCAGCACCATGGCCAGGACTTTGATCGCATACTTCTCCCGGGCGGATGAAAACTATTTCGGCGGCGCCATGCGCTACGTGAAGGTGGGCAACACGGAGATCGTCTGCAGTATCATGCAGGAGCTGATCGACGCGGACACCTTCAGGATCAAGATGACGACCCCCTATTCTCCCGTCTACATGACCTGCATCGAGGAGGCCAAGCGGGATCTCCGGGCCAAGGCCAGACCGGAGCTGGTGTCTCTGCCGGCGTCCATTGACGGGTACGACACCGTTGTGCTGGCATACCCCAACTACTGGGGCACGATGCCCATGGCGGTGTTCACCTTCCTGGAGGCCTTTGATTTCTCCGGCAAGACGATCCTGCCCCTGTGCACCAACGAGGGCAGCGGTATGGGCAGCAGCGAGCGGGACATCCAACGTACCTGCCCCGGTGCGGCGGTGAAGGCCGGCCTCTCCATCACCGGCAGCAGAGCCGCTGATTCCGCGGAAAGTGTGAAGCGCTGGCTCTCTGCGGGCGGCCTGCTGTGAGGAGGAAAATATGGAATACATCACGCTGAACAACGGCATCAACTGCCCGGTGGTGGGCATCGGCACTTTCATGCTCTCTCCTGCCGAGGCGGAGAACAGTGTCCGGGAAGCCCTGAAGATGGGCTACTCTCTGGTAGACACCGCCAACGCCTACGTCAATGAGCGGGCCGTGGGCCGCGGCATGAAGGAAAGCGGCGTCAAGCGGGAGGACGTGTTCCTCTCCACCAAGCTGTGGCCCAGCGAGTATGAGAATCCCAACGCCGTGGACGAGACGCTGGAGCGCCTTGGCGTGGATTATGTGGATCTGCTCTACATCCACCAGCCCGCAGGCAACTGGCTGGCCGGGTACCGTCAGCTGGAAAGAGCATACAGAGAGGGCAAGGCGAAGAGCATCGGCATCTCCAACTTCGAGGGCAAGTATATCGCGGAGCTGGAGACCAGGTGGGAGATTGCACCCCAGTTCATCCAGGTGGAGGCCCACCCCTATTTTACCCAGACGGAGCTGCGCAGGACGCTGGACAAGTACGGCATCCGGCTCATGAGCTGGTACCCCCTGGGACACGGCGACAAGGCGCTGATCAACGAGCCGGTCTTCGCGGAGCTGGGCCGGAAGTACGGCAAGACGCCCGCCCAGATCATCCTGCGCTGGCACACCCAGATGGGCTTTGCGGTCATCCCCGGCAGCAAGAACGTGGCGCATATCCGCGACAACCTGGATATCCTCGATTTCACGCTGACCGGCGACGAGATGGCGGAGATCACCAAGCTGGACAGGGGCGAGCGGTACTATCACCGCACGGACGAGCAGCTCAGGCAGTTCGCCGGCTGGAAGCCTCAGTTTGAGAAGCGATAAGACCCATGCCGGCGGCGATGCCGCGTGAGACGGATCCCGCCCGACAGCACAGCAAAACCTCCTTTGCACGGTCGTGCAAAGGAGGTTTCGTTTCGTTCATGTGCTTATCGCGCCAGCGCCATTCCCATATCGTATACCTTTTGCCGCTCCTGGGGGAAGACCGTCTCATGGCGCGCTTTCTTGGCCTCCGGGTCGAACAGCGACCACTCCCAGTCGGTTTTGCTGTAGTCCCTGAGCTGGAGCGTGTTGCCGCTGACAAAGATCCGGGTGGGCCCCACAAAGCGGGACAGCGTCTGCTGATAGTTCTGCAGCAGCCCCAGATAGGCCGTGTCCGGCGCGTTGCTGGTCATGAGGAGCAGCACCGGGATGGGGCGCTCGTTGCAGCAGGGCGTCTCCAGATTGTAGGTCAGGTTCTGGAAAATGAGCCGCTCGTAGAGGGCCCGGAAAGAGGCGGTCAGCTCTCCGAGATAGTTGGGCGAGCCGATAATCAGACCGTCCGATTCCCGGATGGCGTCCAGCACCGGCATCAGGCCGTCGCGGCAGATGCAGTGACCCTTGTGCGTCTCCCTCTTGCAGCCGAAGCAGGAGATGCAGCCGGTGTACTTCTCCAGACGGAACAGATCGAACCGCTCCACGGCGGCGCCGGCGGCCTCCGCGCCCCGGGACGCCTCGGAGAGCAGCGTCTCTGTGTTCCAGCCCATCCTGGGGCCCGCGTTGACGGCGATGATTTTCCTGTGCATATTTCTCTCCTTCGATGTCGTCTGCCCGATCTTTTCCATCGCTTACGCCCGGTTGAACTTTTCCTTGGGCTGCCGGCAGCGGGGGCACTTCCAGTCGTCAGGCAGCTCATCGAAGGCCACGCCGTCGTGCTCGGCGGGGTCGTAGACATAGCCGCAGATGGAGCAGACGTACTTGCCGGACGACTCCCGGGCGGTGAAGTCCACCTCCGGGAACACCGTCTCCACCGGATGGTCCAGATCCATCACGCGCTTTGCCTCCAGATTCTCGTAGCCCTGCGGCGTATGCGTGCCACAGTAGACCGTCGGATGATTGCGAATAAACTCGCGCACTCTGTTCTGGGTCTCGCGGGCGGCGGGCAGATCGTCATACACAACGGACAGCTTGTCGGCATACATCGCCTCATCCACATAGGTGATGTCGCCGTGGAACATATAGAAAAGGCCGTCGTTTTCCACGATGATGATGCTGTTGCCGTTGGTGTGGCCCTTGGCCCTGATGAAGGTGATGCCGTCGCAGATCTTCTGGCTCTCCGGGAAGTTGTAGTAGGGGCCGTCCGTAAACGCAACGGGAACGATATTGCCGATGCCCTGCAGCTCGGCAGCGGACAGCTCGTCGGCGTTGACATAGATCTTCGCGCGGGGGAAAGAGCGCAGCTCGCCGGAATGGTCGCTGTGCCGGTGGGTCAGCAGGATCTTCGTCACCTGCTCCGGCCGGTAGCCCAGGGCGGCAAGAGCGTCCATGTAGCTGCAGATGTCCCGGCCGGTATAGGCCGCGCTGGTCTCATCGGGCTGCTCCTCCGGCGTGCCGGCGGGCAGGCCGGTGTCTACCAGGATCACCTCGTCGCCGGTGTCGATGAGATAGTTCTGCAGACTGCCGCGGTAGCGGATATTGTGGTCGAACCGGTCCGTGCCCTCCTCGCCGCCGAAGGCGAAGGGCTGGGTATAAAACCCGTCTTTTCTGAATTTGACCGCCTGGATGATCATCGGTTTTCCTCCTTCATTTTTATGGTGCGCGGCACATTTCCCGCGACAGAACGCAAAAAGACTGTGATCAGCAGGATATAGCATATGGTTTTGGGCAGCATCAGCATGCCCAGCATGGGAACAAGCCCCGCCCCGACTGCCACCGGGAGATAGAACAGGAACGACAGCAGGATATACAGCCACACGAGGCGAAAGACCGGGTCGTCGCCCCGCTTCCGGAAATACAGCCGGCAGACCTCCGCCCCGAGAAGTACAAAGGGCACGTTCCGTATGATGCCCCAGGTCATGTCGCTGCTGTTCGCCATCCATCCGTTTTGCGGGAACAGACACAACGCGACGCGTATGGATGCCAGGATCCATACGAGATATGTCACCCTTCTGTTCTCCTGTGCCCGGTAGTGCTTCAGCCAGATATCATACAGCAGAAGATAGAACACGGTCATCGTAATGGATGTGACCAGCTTGCCGATGCCCAGGGCAGCAGTGAGATCCGCATCCGCAAAGTAGTTCAGCACGCGGGGAACCAGGTGGAACGCATCTCCGCAGCCCAATATCAGCGCCGCAAGGCCCATGTGCCGCTCCGCTTTGTTCTGCGCTCTGCGCAGGATCACGCAGCCGCTGATGATGGCAAACTGCAGGTACAGAATGTCAAAGGCCGATTCTCTGTACTTCATAAACAGCGCCTCTTTTCCTCCTTATTCGGCGTCTTTTTTGCCGAGGCAGGGAAAGCACTTTTTGTGCCACTCCGGGACCTCCGGCATCGGGCTGCCGGTGAGGCAGGCGGCGATCACCCGGCGGTGGATGATCAGCAGGACGCCGCAGACAACGACGGCGCATTTGATCAGTGTGCTGAGCGTATTTTTCATAGCGGGGCCTCCTTTTTTATTCCGCGTCTATTCGGACGAGTGCTTTGTTCAGAAGATACTTGAGCGGAAGCAATTCGTCTTCCGGCAGATCGATGCATCCGTGCATGGCCCCCCCGAAACGTCGACCGCCCTGTCTTTGAGGGCCGCTTCTACCTCTGTCAGGGAGAGGAGCGGCTTTCGCTCATTGCTATCCGGCCTGGACCGGCTGATATATCCCTGCTCCATTGTGCAGCTGTCACGGCGCCTGCGTGCTCCGGCCGGCGGCGGGGTCACATGACCTCCCGATCCGGCTTCATCCGGACGGTCGGATATGCCGCGTTGATCCTGCGGAAGCAGGGACAGTCGCCCGCGTGGTCGTTGATGAGGCCGCACGCCTGCAGGTGGGAATAGATCGTCACTGCGCCAACGAATTTGAACCCGCGCCGCTTCAGATCCCGGCTGATCCTGTCGGACAGCCCATTGCTGACAGGCACTCGGCCCTCCGCGTGGCCGTCGTACAGGATGGTCCTGCCGTCGGTGCAGCGCCAGAGGTAGCTGCAGAAGGAGCCGAATTCCTCCCGGATCTTCTGATAGCACCGGGCATTGTGGATGATGGCCCGTACCTTGCGCTCGGACTTCAGCATTCCCTCGGTGTGCAGGATGCGCTCCACATCTGCTTCACCGTAAGCGGCAATCTGGTCATAGTCGAAATTCGCAAAGCACCGGCGGAAGATCTCCCGCTTTTTCATCATCAGGCCCCACGAAAGCCCACACTGCAGGCATTCCAGCGTCAGATGCTCAAACATCTGCCGGTCGTCATCGTGGACGGGAACGCCCCACTCTCCATCGTGGTACGTTCTGTCCCGGTCAGTGGCAAATACCCGGTCACAATGTCCCATGTCCGTCTCCTCCGCTATATGCTCGCGCAGCTTCCGGCGATCCTCGCCAGGATCTCCTCGTCGGGCAGCGTATCGTCAAGGATGATCGATACCCAGCACTTTTTGTTCATGTGGAAGGCCGGATAGTAACCCCTCTGCGCGAGGATGTCCTTGATGTGGTCGCTGTTCACCTTGACGTTGATGATTTCCACGTCCGCGCGGTCGCCCGATGCGGGATCCAGCTTGTATCGCGGCACCTCGCCCATCAGGGCGTACCACTTCCTGCTGTCCTTCTGCCGGAACACCGCGTAGGACGGGAATTTCGCCCAGAGGAACTCCGGCTGTCCGCCAAATGCCTCGCCGATAGACTCGTTGATCCGCCGCGCCTGGGGAGATCGGAAATACTGGTTCCGGCAGCACGTTTCCCGGATGTCCAGCAGGAGATCGGTGAACTTCTGCCGGATCCCCGCACTGTAGCCCGTGGCGCCCTCTCTGCGGTAATTGATATATTCCTCGCCGGCGGCCAGATCCATGATCCTGCCCCGGAGCGCGCCGTCGTATTCGAGGATGATCTCAAAATGGTCCTCCGGCAGAGGCTTTACGAACACCAGCCGGTCGCCGAGGGGCTGGAAACCGTAGGTGAGCAGAGCGTCCTGCAGGATGAGATAGTTGGAAAAGAGTTCGCTCTCCATGCTCATATCGTCACCTCATACGCCGTTAAAATCCAACAAAAGCGTACTACATAGGAGCGGAACTGTCAATGCCGCGAGCGATGTGAATTTTGTTCATTCGGAAGCGAACGGATTGACAAGAGCGGGAACGCGTTCTATATTTGACTCAGCGCCGCACAAAGACCGGCGGCAGCGGACGGGGAGGAGAGACGGCATGGAGCACGACGGCGTGAAGAGGATACGGACGGGCGGCATCGGATACCTGGCGCCGCTGTCAGGGAGCGGCGAGTGGTACTGGGGCACGGATTACACCTCCGGCGACCTGTACGAGGCCGAGGAGCTGTACCGGAGCGGACACCGCATCCGGCAGAACCGGCTGATCCTTGTCCACTGGCCGGACGGCCGGGTGGCGGAGCCGGTGACGGCCCGGGAGGGACAGTACTTCGGCCTGCCCGCCTGGGACGGCGCGCCGGTGATCCTGCTGGCAGACTTCCCCGCCGGGGAAATCCGGCTGCTGCGCTGTGACGACGGCGCCGACGCGGCGACGCCTGTCGCCGTGCTGCCGCTGGCGGAGATCGAGGACTGCTACAACCTGATGCCCCACACGGCACCCCTGATGCTGACACGGCAGACCGCGGGACGCTTTCAGGTGCTGTGGCCGGAGCGGGCGGACTTCGCCATCCACGCCGAGGAGACCTTCTGCTTCCGGGATGGGGAGAAGCTCTACTTCAGCCGCTGGTATGAGGATCCGGACTACCGGGAGGAGGTCGTGGTGCGGCGCATGCCGGACGGCGCGGTCCTGGAGCAGTTCCGCGGCTCGCTGCTGGAGCTGTCCGACGGGCGGCAATGGCTGCTGACGGAGTGACCGGAGCGCGGCGAAAGAACGACACATGAAAAGAGGACGTGAAGCAAAAATGCTTTACGTCCTCTTTTGCAAAGCCATACTCACACCATCCAGTAGGGCGGCTCCGGCGTTTCGTCCGGGCCCAGCGGGATACGCACGTCGGTGCGCTCCGGGCCGTAGAGAGCCCGGTGCCAGGCCATGACGTCGGCCGGGTCCAGACCGTCGGCACCCGCCAGCAGCGCCTGCCAGCGCATGCCGCAGGTGGCCATCTCATAGGCGGGGGCGAAGCCGTTGCGCCGGTAAAAGCCGATGCGACGGAGGCGGAGGGCGTTTTCGCTGTCGCTGTCCCCCGGCACCGGCAACTCCGACTCGGTGACGATGGGGAAGCCGCCCTCCCGCAGCCGTGCCAGGATCATGCTGCCCAGGCCGCCGCTGCGCAGGGCGGCGCTGACGCCCAGATAGTCCAGCAAGACAAGGGGAATACCTTTACACCGCCAGAGAGCGGCATATCCCACCATACGCCCGCCGGCGAAGAGACCCCACGGCTCATACCGGCCCGCGGCGACCAGCGCCAGGATGTCCGGCAGCGGCTTGCGCTCGTTTTCCGCAAAGGCCTCTGAGAGCTCCAGGCGGTACCAGGATGCGATCTCCGGCGCCGTCATAGGGCGGAAGGTCAGATCTGCCACGGGTATCAGCTCCTTTCCCGGGTAGCGTCCTGCTGCCATGATACCACGGCGGGGTGGGAAAAGCAACGGCGGCCGGAGGCTTGTCATCCGGCGGGTATTCGTATATAATGAGGCAAATACGGGGCGGCGTGTGCCGGCCCGGGCGCCGCTGCGGAACGCGGCGGAGATATGGGAGAGATGACTATGGAATATCGCACATTAGGAGACACCGGTCTGTCGGTCAGCGTCATTGGCGTGGGCTGCGAGGGCATGCTGGAGGAGGACGGCCGGATGGCCGGGAAGCTGCTGGATGCGGCTGAACGGCTGGGCATCAACTATTTCGACCTGTATACATCCAACCCGCAGCTGCGCACCGCCATCGGCAGGGCGCTGCGGGGACGCAGGGACAGGTTCCTCATCCAGGCACATCTGTGCTCCATCTGGGAAAACGGGCAGTACTGCCGCACACGGGACCTGGAGGAGACGAAAAAGGGCTTTGAGGAGATGCTGACGCTGCTGGATACGGACTATGTGGACGTCGGCATGATCCACTATTGCGACGCGATGTCCGACTGGGAGTCGATCGTGCACAACGGGATCCTGGACTACGCGCGGGAGCTGAAGCGGGAGGGCCGGATCCGCCACATCGGGCTGTCGAGCCACAATCCGCTGGTGGCGGAGCGGGCCGTCGTCGAGGGGGGCATCGAGGTGCTGATGTTCTCCGTCAACCCCTGCTATGATCTGCAGCCCGCGGATGAGGACGTGGAGCAGCTGTGGAGCGAGAGCGCCTATGACCGGATGCTGACCAACATGGATCCGGACCGGCAGAGACTGTACGAGGTCTGCCAGCGCCGCGGCGTCGGCATCACGGTGATGAAGGCCTTCGGAGGCGGCGACCTCCTGCGGGCGGAGCTGTCCCCGGCGGGCGTGGCGCTGACGGCGAACCAGTGTATCGCCTATGCGCTGTCCCGGCCGGCGGTCTCGGTCGTGCTCGCGGGCGCGCACTCGGTAGAGCAGCTGGAGGAGAGCGCCGCCTACTGCGAGGCGGGTGAAGCGGAGCGGGACTACGCCGCCGCGCTGGCGTCCTTCCCGCGCATCCGTTGGGAGGGGCACTGCATGTACTGCAGCCACTGCGCACCCTGCCCTATGGAGATCAGCGTGGCGGACGTCACGAAGTTCCTGCACCTGGCCGAGGCGCAGGGAGAGGTGCCGGAGACCGTGCGCGAGCACTACCGGGTCCTGCCTCACCATGCCGGCGAGTGCATCGGGTGCGGCGCGTGTGAGACGCGCTGCCCCTTCGGCGTCGCCATCCGGGAGAACATGCAGCGGGCCGCGCAGATATTCGGCTACTGACGCGGTGGAGCGTCCGGTGAAAAAACAGAGCACAGCCCCGGGAAGCGGATGCTTCCCGGGGCTGTGTGATGCTGCGGTGCCGTTTGCCGCCGGGGGCAGGCAGAACGGCCGGTCATGGCTGCGGCACGGTCATTCCCGGACCTGGCCGGTGCCGTAGACGCACCACTTGGTGGAGCACAGCTCCTCCAGCCCCATAGGGCCCCGGGCGTGGAGCTTCTGGGTGGAGATGCCGATCTCCGCGCCCAGGCCGAACTCGAAGCCGTCGGTGAAGCGGGTGGAGGCGTTCACGTACACCGCCGCCGCGTCCACCTCGTTTAGGAAGCGCTCCGCCAGGGCCGCATCGGAGGTGATGATGGCCTCCGAGTGGCCGGTGCCGTGGGCGGCGATGAAGGCCAGGGCCTCGTCCGGGCCGCTGACGGTCTTGGCGGCCAGGATGTAGTCGCCGAACTCGGCGTCCCAGTCCGCCTCCGATGCCTCCCTGCAGCGGGTGCCCAGAATGTTGCAGAGCTTGGCGTCGCCGCGCAGCTCCACGTGCTTGCTGTCCAGCAGCGGCAGGGCCGCGTTGAAAAAGGCCTCGGCCACCGGCTTGTCCACCAGCACGCACTCGGCGGCGTTGCACACCGAGGGGCGGGAGCACTTGGCGTTGTAGAGGATGCGGGCGGCCATGTCCAGATCGGCGGAGGCGGTGACGTAGATGTGGCACACGCCCTCGCCGGTGCGGATCACCGGCACGCGGGAGGCGGCGGTGACGGAACGGATCAGCCCCGCGCCGCCCCGGGGGATCAGCACGTCCAGATAGTCGGTCAGCTCCATCATCTCCGCGGCGCTGCGGCGGTCGGTGTCCTCCACCAGCGCCACGCAGTCGGCAGGCAGGCCGGCGGCGGTCAGCGCGTCCCGCAGAATGGCGGTGACGGCCAGGTTGGAGCGGATGGCCTCCTTGCCGCCCCGCAGCAGCACGGCGTTACCCGCCTTCAGACACAGCGCGGCGGCGTCCACCGTTACGTTGGGGCGGGCTTCATAGATGATGCCGGCCACGCCCAGCGGCACCCGGCGCTGCACCAGGTGCAGCCCGTTGGGGCGCACCACGTCCCGCACCACGGCGCCCACCGGGTCGGGCAGGGCCGCCACCTGGCGCACTCCCTCGGCCACGGCGGCGATGCGCTTTTCATCCAGCGCCAGCCGGTCCAGCAGCGCATCGCGCATGCCGGCGGTCCGGGCTGCCGCCAGGTCCGCCGCGTTGGCCGCCAGCCACTCATCCCGGCGCTCCGTCAGCGCGTCGGCGGCGGCCAGCAGCACCGCGTTCTTCCGCTCCGTGCCGGCCACGGCCAGCACGCGGGAGGCCGCCTTTACCGCGGCGGCCTGCGTCTCCAGCTTTGTCATGCTCTGTTCACCTCTTCTGCGCCCGGCGCGGCGGTGAAGCGGGTGCCCGCGTCGCGTCCGGCGGCGATGTCGTACAGGATGGCGGGGTCGGCGGAGTTGGCGATGACCATCTCGATGCCCCGGGCGGTGGCGTACCGGGCGGCAGAGAGCTTGGTGGCCATGCCTCCGGTGCCCCACTGGCTGCCGCCGCCGCCGGCCAGGGCCTCGATCTCCGGGGTAATGGCCGTGACCCGGCGGATCAGGCGGGCGTCGGGATGGCGTCGGGGGTCGGCGTCATAGAGCCCGTCGATGTCGCTGAGCAGCACCAGCAGATCCGCCCGGCACAGCCCCGCCACGATGGCCGACAGGGTGTCGTTGTCGCCCAGCACCTTCCGCTGGCCCGTCTCGATCTCGCTGGAGGAGACGGAGTCGTTTTCATTGACCACGGGGATGCAGCCCAGGTCCAGCAGCGCCTCGAAGGTGCCGGACAGGTGCTGGGCCCGGACGGGATGGTCCACGTCCTCGTCGGTCAGCAGGATCTGGGCCACGGTCCGGCCATACTCCCCGAAAAACTTGTCGTACAGGTGCATCAGCTCGCACTGGCCCACGGCGGCCGCCGCCTGCTTGCCCCGCAGGTCCGACGGGCGCTCCCGCAGCCCCAGCTTGCCGGACCCCACGCCGATGGCGCCGGAGGACACCAGGATCACCTGATGCCCCATGTTCCTCAGGTCGGACAGCACCCGGGCCAGCAGCTCCATCTCCCGCAGGTTCACGCCGCCGCCCGGCCGCAGCAGGGTAGAGGTGCCCACCTTGACCACGATCCGTTTTGCTTCCATAGATGCAGACTTCCTTTCGTGCTTTACTGCGATATCTTGCTATATCATACCACAAAATCGCCGGGACGCAAGAGGAAAAAACGGCGGCTGAAAAAACGACGACTGATTTCCGTCATTTGGCGGAAGGGGATTGCGGCCGGCGGGCGCAGGCGGTATAATACAGGGAGAATATGGAAAAGTGAGGCGATATCCATGGCAGAGCTGAAGATCACAGACGTAAAGACCTATCTGGTCCCTGCGGTGCCGGCGGCGCAGAACGAGTACAACTGGAGCGGCACCAAGGCGCTGCTGTTCGTCAAGATCGAGACGGACGGCGGCATCGACGGCTGGGGCGAGTGCTACACCCTGGCCGACCGGGAGCAGGCCACGGCCACCCACGTGCAGGAGATGCGGCGCTATCTCATCGGCGCGGATCCCACGGCCATCAAGCGCTTCCAGTACTGGGCCTATCACCTGTTCGGCGAGCGGAGGCCCGGCATCGACCTGATCTGTGCCGCCAGCGGCATCGAGATCGCCATGTGGGACATCTTCGGCAAGTCCCTGGGAGTGCCGGTGTGGAAGCTGCTGGGCGGCGCCGTGCGGGACCGGGTGCCCGTGTATCTGAACCTGGGCTCCGGATGGCTGCGCACACCCCGGGAGGAGGTTGAGATGGTGCGGGAGCTGAGCGGACGCTTCGGCTACCGGGCCGTGAAGCTGTACCCCTTCGACTTCATGCGGGACGAGGATGAGATCGTGGAGCACATCTCCGCCGTGCGGGAGGGCCTGGGACGGGAGTACCGGCTGATGATCGACGTGTGGCGGGAGATCGACCTGGGCGCCATCCGCCGGATCGCCAAACGGATCGAGGCCTGCGACGTGACCTGGTATGAGGAGCCCATCGCGCCGGACAATCTGGATGCGCTGGCCGACCTGCGGCGCACCACGTCGCTGCCCATCGTGGCCGGCGAGGCCATGTTCGGCAAGCGGGCCTTCCGGGACCTGTTCCGCCGGGGCGCGGCGGACATCATCAACCCCGACGTGAGTGTGGTGGGCGGCATCCTGGAGCTGAAGGAGATCGCCGCCATGGCCGAGAGCGAGTATATCCAGGTGGGGCCCCACAACTGCAACAGCTCCACTGTGGCCGCCTCGGCCAGCGTGCACGCCGCCTGCACCATGCCCAACCTGGACATGCTGGAGACCTTCCCCTGGTACTGGCAGCTGGGCGACAAGCTGTGCAAAAACCAGCTGCGGGTGGAGGACGGACACATCCGCATCCCGGAGGGGCCGGGTCTGGGTCTGGAGATGGACGAGGCATATCTGGCCTCGCTGCACTACGAGCCCCGGCCCATGAACCGGTGGACCAACCGCCCGTAAAGGCGGAAACAGCCGATGAAAACCGCTGCGGGGGATCCGCGGCGGTTTTTTTGTAAAAAAATCGGAAAAAGCCACACGGGGGCGGTGTTTTTTGCTACTATACAGGTGAAAGGCCTTTTACAGCGGACGCGAAGGGGGGAGAGAGATGGACGACCTGGCGATCATCGCGCTGTATTTTGCGCGGGATGAGGAGGCGATCCGGCAGACGGACCGGAAGTACGGTACCTTCTGCCGGCGGGTGGCGCGGAACATCCTGACGCTGCCGCAGGACGCGGAGGAGTGCGTCAACGACGGCTATCACGCCGCCTGGAACGCCATGCCGCCCCAGCGCCCGGCGGATCTGCGGGCCTTCCTGGGACGCATCGTCCGCAATCTCTCCATCGGCCGGTGGCGAAGAGAGCACGCCCAAAAGCGCTATGCCGGACTGGACGTGATGCTCTCGGAGCTGGAGGACTGTCTGCCCGGGCGGGAGAGCACGGAGCAGGCGCTGGAGCGGACGCTGCTGACGGAGCGGATCGCCGCCTGGCTGCAGGGGCTGCCCCGGGAGGACCGGGTGCTGTTCCTGCGGCGCTACTGGTACGGCGAGAGCGTGAAGACCCTGGCGGCGGAGCGGGGCGAGAATGCCAACCGGACGGCGCAGCGGATGCGGAAGCTGCGCCTGGCCCTGCGGGACGCCCTGGAGGAAGGAGGTTTTTCGGTATGAACACCATGGATCTGTATGACGGCATCACCGCCCTGCCGGACACGCTGGTGCTGGAGGCGGCGCAGCCAAGCACCCGCTGGCGGCGGTGGATGCGCTGGGGCGCCCTGGCGGCCGCGCTGGCGCTGGTGGTGGGGGGCGGCGCGCTGATCCTGCCCCATCTGCACATGGGCGCCGCGCAAGGCAACAGCACCGGCGGCGACGGGAAGGCTGCCGTATACATGCACTACACAGGCCCCGTCCTGCCGCTGACGGTGCGGGGCGACGCCGCCGGCATCACGGCGGAGCGGACGGTGGAGTTCGACTTCTCCCCCTATCGGGGCGAGACGGTCACCGAGGCGGGGGAGACGTATGAGCACTTCCGCAGCGAGACCGGCGTCACCGACCGCTACGTGCTCACCAATACCACGGACACCGACAGGACGCTGACGCTGCTCTATCCCGAGGCGGGCGACCTGCGGGGCACGGAGCGGGGCACGGCGGCCGTCACCGTGGACGGCGCGGCGGTGGATACCACACTGTACGTCGGGCCCGCCGGCGCCGTGGGTGACGGGGCAGAGGCGGAGGCCATGCGGCGGATCAACTTTACCGGCGCGGTCTGGGATGACTACCGGACACTGCTCTCCGGCGCCGCCTATCAGGACGCGGCCTTTGCGCCGCTGCCGGTGCTGACGCAGCGCGTCACCGTTTACCGGCTGGACGACTATGTGCTGCCGGAGGGGGACCCCGGCACCGGCGGGGCGGTGTATTTCAGCTTTGACATCAACTATGACCGGACGGCCGTGTTCACCTTCGGCAGCAACGGCGGCAGCTGGGACCGGGAGAATGGCCGGTGCAGCCTGCTCAACGGCGCCATCGGCACCGACGGCGGCAGGGCGCGGCCCATGTACGTGATCCTGCTGGGGGACGACATCGCGGATTACGCCGTGGAGGGCTATTACTACGGCGGCGGCAGCACGCCGAAGCCCTTTGCCGTCACCGCAGCCGTGGAGCGGCGGGAGGTGACGATGGACCAGGTGCTCACAGAGATCGTGGCCCAGTCCGACGAGCTGCGGGAGCTGCTGCCGGCGGGAGACACCGCCCTGACCGGGGAGCAGCAGAAGGGATATATCTCTGACTATCTGCTGCGGTGCGGACTGCTGGACGGCACGGACGGCTTCGGCCGCTATGACGACGGACGGCTGGAGGACATGTTCGAGGCCTTTGTCATGGGCCGGGTGCTGTACAGCGCCTTTGAGGTGACCATCCCCGCCGGAGGCAGCGCGGAGATCGTCGTGTCCGCCGTGAAGGAGGCCAGCTACGACTATCCCGGCGGCGGACGGAACTGGAACCGCCACGGCTATGACATGGCCACGCAGCTGGGTTCCAACCTGACCTTCAGCGGCCAGCGGGCCGCGATCCGCGGCACGGAGTATGTGACGCTGCTGGATAGTAACTTCGGCTTCGACCCGGACGGCGGCGTCACGGAGGTGGCGCTGGACACGGCGCAGGAGCACTATTGGATGCAGGTGGCCCGCCGGGTGCCGGAGGGCTCGTAAAAAACGCAGGGTACCTGGCGCGGGGCGCTGCCGGAGAGGGCGGTGCCCCGCGTTTTTTGTGCCGCGGCCATGGCGGGGCACGGTTGACAACAGGCAGCTTTTTACATAAAATATATTAAATACGGAACAGCGGCGGGGCGGGGCCCCGGCGGGCAAAGGAGCGTGACACCATGGGCAGAGAATACGCACTGCGGGACAGCGAGGGCGTCGTCCGCTGCCGGACGGAGGGCTTCGACGAAACGCAGATATCGCAGGTCGTGCCGCTCTCCGGCGGCGCGCAGCTGTGCATCTGCGGCGAGGCGGAGGAGATCCGCGCCCTGCGGGAGCAGCTGCAGGAGGCCAAGGCTGCTAATGTGGCCAAGGAGACCTTTTTGAGCAACATGTCCCACGACATCCGCACCCCCATGAACGCCATCGTGGGCATGACCGCCCTGGCCAAGAAGCACATCGACGAGAAGAACCGGGTGATCGACGCCCTCAACAAGATCGAGACGGCCAGCGGCCACCTGCTGAGCCTCATCAACGACGTGCTGGACATGTCCCGCATCAGCTCCGGCCGGCTGCAGCTGGCGGAGGAGCGGTTCTCCCTGTCCGACCTGCTCCATGACACCATGACCATCGTCCGGCCTCAGGCGGCGCAGAAGGGCCACGCCCTGCGTCTGGAGGCGGAGGACATCGGGGCCGAGAGCCTGTACGGCGACGTGCTGCGGCTGCGGCAGATCTACGTGAACATCATCAGCAATGCGGTGAAATACACCCCCGCCGGCGGGCAGATCGACCTGCGGGTGTGGGAGCAGCTCTCCGGCGGCCGCTGCCGGCTGTGCTTCCGCTGCAGCGACAACGGCATCGGCATGAGCGAGCAGTTCCTGGAGCGGATCTTCGAGCCCTTTGAGCGGGTCAACAGCTCCACCATCACCAAAGTGGAGGGCACCGGTCTGGGCATGAGCATCGTCAAGCAGCTGGTGGACGCCATGGGCGGCCGAATCGGCGTCGAGAGCCGGTCGGGAGAGGGCACTACCGTGACCATCACCGTGCCGCTGGCCTATGAGCAGCAGCAGATCGATACCGCCGCCCTGACGGACAGGCGGCTGCTGATCATCGAGGCGGACGAGCGGCTGCGCTCCGACTATACCCGCTATCTGGGCGAGTACAGCGTGGACTGCACGCTGGTCTCCAGCGCCGCCGGGGCGCTGGAGGCGCTGACCGACGCGGACTTCCGGGGCCGGGCCTACCACGCCGCCATCATCGGCCGGGAGCGGGAGGACGGCCAGCCTTTGTACGACATCGCCGGCTACCTGCACAAATCCCACCCGGATCTGACGCTGATCCTGGTCAGCGACGACAACTGGGAGGAGATCGAATACCAGGCGGGCCGCAGCGGCATCCGCTGCTTCATCCCGTTGCCCTTCTTCCGCAAATCCCTGCTCAACGGCCTCAACCGGGCGCTGCAGGAGGTCGGCGGCGACGAGGGCCAGGAGACCTGGCCCGACCTGACCGACCGGCGGATCCTGCTGGTGGAGGACAACGCCATCAACATGGAGATCGCCCGGGAGCTGCTGGGCGTGACCGGCGCCCACATCGACACCGCTGAGAACGGGCGCCAGGCGGTGGAGCGCTTCTGCGCCGCGCCGGAGGGGTGGTACGACGTGATCCTGATGGACGTGCAGATGCCGGTGCTGGACGGCTACGCCGCCACCCGGGAGATCCGCTCCTGCGGCCGGGCCGACGGGGCGGAGGTGCCCATCTACGCCATGACCGCCAACACCTTCGCCGAGGACATCGCCCGGGCCCGGGCCGCCGGCATGGACGGCCACATCGCCAAGCCCATCGATATGAACCTGCTGATGCAGACGCTGCGCGCCGCCGTGCGCTGATGGCGGCCGGCACACACCAAAGAGAGGGGGGGACCGCGGGATGCTGCCCTATCAGGAGCGATATATCGACAACACCCGGCAGATCGCCGCGCTCTTCGACCTCTACAGCGGCGCGGAGGCCGGGTTCGAGGGCTGGTACGCCGGGCGGCAGCAGGCCAGGGCCCGGCGGGATGCCCTGCGCGCGGAGAACCTGGCCCTGCTGCAGGACCACCTGTTCCCGGCGCTGGACGGTCTGTACGGCGCATCGGAGGAGGTCATCGCCGCGCTGGAGGAGTTTGCCGGCGCGCTGATGGACTGGCGCACCAATCTGGACTGCGGCATATACGTGGTCATCCACGACGCGCTGCTGAGCCTCTACCGGGTGCAGCACAGCCGGGAGGGGGTCATCAAGGAGCTGTACAAGCTGGGCATGGGCCTGTACTACCTGCGGCGGCTGGTCAACGGTGTGGAGGCGCCCGGCGCCGCCGCGCTGGCCTTTCACAACGAGATGGTGTTCACCGAGGCGTCCTCCTACATCCGCTACTACGATGAGATCGACAGCGAGGAGACCCGGGGCTACATCATCCGCGCCTTTGCCAACATCGCCCTGTGCGCCCCGGAGCACAAGCGGCGCATCGCCGCCAGCGCCAGGACGCTTCGTATCCTGCAGGACGAGCACTACCGTGCTCTGGCGCCGGGCTTGCCCTGGGACGCCTTTCTGCGGGGCACCCACCAGCAGATGAGTGCCAACCGGTCGGAGCTGTCCCGGGGGAACCTGAGCCGGGACGAGCTGGCCGCCGTGCTGGACTCCTGCTACGAGGTGTTCAAGCCGGAGGAGGGCGCCGACAACCCCAGCGTACGCTGGCTGTGGCCCTACTATGAGATGGAATACAACTGCGGTTACGTGGACCTGAAGACCACGCTGGACCGGCTGGAGGATCTGATCGGCCGGGCCCCCTATGACCAGTACGATGTGTCGGGCCTGTACGGCAACGTGCAGCTGCCCATCTACTACGGCCGGCTGATGCAGGCCAACCCGGCGCTGCAGCGGGAGGAGAAGCGGGTGCACTTCCTGAACGGGGCCTACCGAAAGATGCAGCAGGTGCTGCTGCAGTACCCGGCGGAGCAGTTCGACGACTTCTTCTATTACCTGATCGACCTGGTCGTCTCCGACTATTTCGAGATGGAGGGCGTGCCGCCCTACCGGGAGCTGACCACCCGGATAATGCAGCGCTTTGCCGGCGAGCTGTACATCCGCTCCCGCCGCACCGGCGACATGATGCGCTGCATCTGTGCCGCCATCTTCGCCAGGGAGCCGGATTTCTTCGACGACATCCCCTTCCTGGCGCCTCTGCAGGGGGAGGAGAAGAAGCAGGCGCTGCTGGCCTACGCCGGCGACTGCGGCCTCTACCACGACTTCGGCCTCATCAAGATGAACATCGGCCGCACCATGGGCAGCCGCAATCTGTTCGAAAACGAGTTTCAGATCTACCAGCTCCACACCGTGTCCGGCTATGACGATTTGCGGCGGCGCAGCTCTACGGCGGATTTTGCCGACGTGGCCCTGGGCCACCACAGCTGGTACGGCGGCGGCGGATATCCCGACACCTATGTGCGCACCGCGTCGCCCTGCCGCCAGATGACGGACGTGGCCGCCGTCGCCGCCCATATGGTGGAGCGGTACGACAGCGACATGGACGCCTTGGTGCGCGGCATGCTGGATGGGGCGCGGGGCCGCTTCTCACCCCCGGTGACGGCGTATCTGACCGACGGGGTGCTGTGCCGGCAGCTGGAGCAGCTGCTGCAGAGCGACGGCCGGAACTACTACCGGGACGTGTACCGGGAGCTGCTGGCGGGCCGCAAACCGGCCGGGACCGAAAAAAAATGAAAAAATTTATGCGTATTATGCGCATAACATGTTGACAAACAGGGGAAAGGGTGGTATAACGAAGGTACCAAATCAAAGAGGCCGCAAGGCCGGAGTTTTTGTGGAAAGCGCTGGGAGGTGCCTGTTATGTCAAAGGTCAGCACGAACATCAGTCTGGATGAGGATCTGAAGAAAGAGGCACAGGCTCTGTTTGCCGAATTCGGATTGGATCTGACCACAGCGATCACCATTTTCCTGAAGCAGTCGGTGCGGGAGGGGCGGATCCCCTTCGCCATCCGCAAGGTGCGTGAGCACGAGAAGTATGGCTACACCACGCACCAGCCTGCGGAGTCGTCCCATCTGATGGAGGTGTGGGACGAGGTGGCCCGCCGCATGGGCTGATCTGCCGCTGAAGCAGCGAAACGCAAGAGAAGAACGGAAAATGCCGCCCCCGGGATGGGGGCGGCATTTTGATCGGGACGCATGTGCGAGTCACGCCCGGCGGCCAGCCGGGGAGAAGGGACAGCGGCGGCCGATGCACTGGGCGTTTTGGGCGCAGCGGGAGCAGACGGGCTCCGTTCGCTCCAGCGGCAGGCCGAAGTGCGCGCGGATGAAGTCCACCGCCGCCAGCAGCGACAGATAGGAGTCCCGTTTGCAGCAGCGGGGCCCGCCCACCGCGCCGATGCACTCCAAGGCGGCGGCGGTCATGCGGTTGGCCAGGCCGAAGGCACGCTCCGCCAGCGGCGTGGAGCCGGAGAGGATGGCCACGGCGGTGCCGGCGCTGATGCCGGCGCCGCAGGCGCCCCAGAAGCCGCAGGCACCGCCGGGGACCTGGCTGCCGCGCTGGTGCATCTCCCGCAGGGCCTCCTCCAGCTCCGGCAGACCGCCGGTGTTATGGCAGGCTGTCAGCAGCGCCGCGCCCACCAGCACGTGGTGTTCCGGGCCGTGCATGTGGCAGAAGGGCTGGGACATGAGGCGCTCCAGAATGGCGACAGGGTCCCGGGATGTCTCCGCCAGACACAGACCCACCGCCGCATCCATGCCACGGGTATGGCACTCGTCGCACACGTAGTGGCCGCGGACGCAGCGGCTCCGGCTGCGCAGCTCCCGGCCGCAGACGGCGCACACCATGGGCTCCTCGCGGTCCAGATAGACCAGCGGTGCGCCGCAGATCAGACATTCCTCCGCCATGGAAAGACCTCCCTCCGACCGGATCGGATCCGGCTGGGGCCATCATACCCCCTTTTTGCGGCGCTGACAAGGCTTTTTGGTGAAAACACGCTTGCGCCGGGGAACCGCATGTGGTACCATGGCGGCAGCGGAGCTGTACCGCGCCCGCGGACGCAGCGGGCAATTTGTGTGCAAGGAGAGATGTGATATGAATCTGCAGGAGGCGGTGACCAGCGCCATCCACAACTATGCCAACTTTTCCGGCCGGGCCCGGCGCAGCGAATTCTGGTGGTTCAACCTGTGCGTGGTGGCCGTCAGCATCGTGCTGGAGTCCTTGGCCGCCGGGCTGCACAGCAGCCTGATGAGCGGGCTGATGAACGGTCTGACGGCCCTGTTCGGCGTGGCGGTCCTGGTGCCCGGCCTGGCGCTGATCTGGCGGCGGCTCCACGACACGGGCCGCTCCGGCGCCATGTTCCTGTGTTGCCTGATCCCCCTGGTGGGATGGATCCTGGTGCTGGTCTGGTTCTGCCAGGACAGCCAGCCGGGCGACAACCAGTACGGCCCCAACCCCAAGGAAGAAGAGCTGGTGTAAAGAATATTAGCTTTACATATAAGAGAATGTCATGAAGGAGGCACTTCATAAGGAAGTGCCTCCTTCCGGCGTTTGGAGAGTCACACAATAGAATCGGTCGTATCGTTTTATGTAATTGACCGTGCCGTATATGGGTGGTATAATCATCCCAACCAGTCAGGATTTGGGAGGATGATAGAATGCAGCATAAACCGGTTGCAAAACGCATCGCAGCCATACTGCTCTTGCTTCTCGTAATCTTCGGCGGGGTCAATTTGTTTTGGTATGGATTCAAGTATTTGCCGTACAAGAGGATGGCGGCACAGATGCAGCGGAGTGATGATTCCGAAAGGCCCAGATACATTTATACGGACGGAGAGTATCTGTTTCATCTGAAAATGCCGGGTTACCTGTCATTTCAATCTGGATTTCTGTATATCGTAGAGAAGGATAAGGAAGACGCTGCCTCCTTCATTGCGGATGAAAACGGGAACCTGACAGAGAAGAACATACCTCACGTCGATATGTTTATATGGCCGCAGATGTTTTCTCAGCCGCAGTGCCGAGTGACCATATATGAAGAAACGGACAGCGTATGGGTCATGACGAATAACCAGGGAGAGTTCATACCGGATGAAACATTGTCCGACACCGAGAATGACAGATTATCCGTACAGTTTGAAGAACATAAAGGCGAAATACAGGAGATGATAAAGGCCGCTGTTGCGTTCTGGGGGGACGGGCTGAACTAAAGAATGAAGCGCAAGGGACGTCATCTGCTAGTATTTCGTATGCAAAAAAGGCGGTAATTTCCGGTTTTACAAAGAAATAGATGGCCCTGATAAACCGGGATCTGACGAGGAGCAAAGATATGAAACTGTCAAAAATATTTGAAGAAAAACCAGAAAGATGGGGATTCAGAGGCGATCCGTATTTCTGGGATTACTTAAAAAAGCTCGCGGAGAATATGGATATTATTTCTCCTGACGAACTGGAAAAGTGGATAAAAGAGGAATACTTTTCGCTTTCGGGCAAGGTTCTGACCGACGAGTATATGGATTTTGCCGTAATAGAGCAGTTTGCTCATGGGGGAATGAGCTCCGGCGGTGTTGATAACCGATGGTGGATGGAAGAGGGAATCCCACTGCTGAAAAGCAGATTGACTATGCTCTGACATATGCCGGTTTTGCTGAGATACCTCGAGGAAAGAAAAGCATTCTCCTGAGGGAAGCGAAGCGGCGCCGCGGGAGTGCATGATATGCCGCCGGCATGTCAGAGCCGCGGCGTGACCGGGTCGCAGCGAGACAGGCGGCCGAGTGATGCGAGGTCGGATGAGGTGCAGGCGGGAGCATACTTACGTTCAAAGCACCTTTTTTACGGAGGGCGCCCCGGGGCGCCCTCTTTTCTTTTGCCGGCTGCGGGCTCAACGCCGGCCCAGCTGCCAGAAGGCCACCGCGCTGGCCGCCGCCACGTTCAGCGAGTCCACCCCGTGGGACATGGGGATGCGCACGGTGTAGTCGCATTGGGCGATGGTGCCGTCGCTGAGGCCGTCGCCCTCGCTGCCCAGCACCACGGCCAGCCGCTCCTCCGCCGCCAGACGGGGATCGTCCACGGAGAGGGACTCCTGCCGCAGAGCCATGGCGGCGGTGGCGAAGCCCATGTCCCGCAGCCGCTCCAGACCCGGGTGGGGCCAGTCGCCGCAGCTCTCGCCCAGGAAGGTCCAGGGGATCTGGAACACGGTGCCCATGCTGACCCGCACCGAGCGGCGGTACAGCGGGTCGCAGCAGGAGGGGGTCAGCACCACCGCGTCCATGCCCAGGGCGGCGGCGGAGCGGAAGATGGCGCCGATGTTGGTGGGGTTCATGACGTTTTCCAGCACGGCGATGCGCCGGGCGGGGGCGAGGATCGCCTCCGGCTGCGGCAGCGGCCGGCGGCGCATGGCGCACAGCACGCCCCGGGTCAGCGGGTAGCCGGTGAGCTGCGTCAGCACGTCCAGCGGCGCGGTGTAAAGGGGAATATTCTGACAGCGTTCCACCACCGCACGGGCCTGGCCCTCGATGTGGCGGCGCTCCATCAGCAGCGACTGCGGCTCATAGCCGGCGTCCAGCGCCCGCAGGATCACGTTGGGGCTCTCGGCGATGAAGAGGGGCTGGGCGTGTATGTCCCGGCCCAGCAGCTGGCGCTCCGTCAGCCGGGCGTAGGCGTCCAGCTCCGGGGCGCGAAAATCGGTGATCTCGATGATGTGGGCCATGGGCGGTCTCCTTTTCCGATCGGGCTGGCACCATTGTACACGGCGCCGCCGCGGCTGGCAAGGGGGAAAATTTCCGCCGCCGGAGACTGGAAAAAACCGGGAAGGCGGCGTATAATGGGCCGGAGAGGGAGGGGAGGACCATGTACATCGACCCGGTGCGCCGCGGCGGGCGGCCCGCCCGGCGGCGGAGCGACCAGGAGGAAGCCATCTACGATCGGCTGGAGGCGCTGGGCATCGCCTTTGACAGGGTGGACCACGACCCGGCGGACACCATGGAGGCCTGCCGCGCCATTGAGGGCGTGCTGGGCGGGCGGATCTGCAAGGACCTGTTCCTGTGCAACCGGCAGCAGACCGACTTCTACCTGCTGCTGATGCCGGGGGACAAGCCCTTCCGGACCAAGTACCTGTCGGCGGAGCTGGGCTGCTCCCGCCTGTCCTTTGCGGGGCCGGAGCATATGGAGCGGTATCTGCGCTGCGCGCCGGGCTCCGCCTCGGCGCTGGAGCTGCTGTTCGACGGGGAGGGCGCGGTGCGCCTGGTGATCGACCGGGAGCTGCTGGCGGAGGAGTGGTACTGCGGCCATCCGGGCCGCAACACCTCCACGGTGCGCATGGCGCAGCCGGAGCTGCTGCGCTACGCGGCGGCGGCGGGCCACACGCCCACGGTGGTGGATCTGGCGGCGGAGTGAGTTTTTGCCAAAAAACGGAAGGGCCGACCGGCGCAAATATGGAGAAAATGATGGTTGACACGGGGAGATGCCCGTGCTATAGTGAGTTAAACCGTTGAAGAAGAGCAAGTACCCCGCGTCCCTTTTTCTCAAGAGAGCCGCCGACGGTGGAAACGCGGCGAAAAACGCGCGGGGGAATGGACTTCCGAGGGCGAGCGGAACGGGCGCAGGCCCCAGTATGCGAGACGGAGATGGCTCTCCGTGAACAAAGGCCGGCATATGAAGGTATGCGCAAAGTGGGCGCGTCTGTGCGCGCCAAGCCGGGTGGCACCGCAGGATTTGAACGATCCTGTCCCAGCGAGAAAACGACTGGGGCGGGATCGTGTTTTTTTCGCCCCGACAGGAAAGGAGCCTTTACCATGAAAAACGACAACATCCCCTACAAGATCTACCTGGAGGAGGCGGAGATGCCACGCAGCTGGTACAATCTCCGGGCGGACATGGCCAACAAGCCGGCGCCGCTGCTGAACCCCGGCACGCTGCAGCCCATGACGGCGGAGGAGCTCTCCGGCGTGTTCTGCGAGGAGCTGGTGGCCCAGGAGCTGGACAACGACACCCCGTTTATCCCCATCCCGGAGGAGATCCGCAGCTTCTACCGGATGTACCGCCCGTCGCCCCTGGTGCGGGCCTACTGCCTGGAGGAGAAGCTGGGCACCCCGGCGAAGATCTACTACAAGTTCGAGGGCAACAACACCAGCGGCAGCCACAAGCTCAACTCCGCCGTGGCCCAGGCCTACTACGCCAAAAAGCAGGGACTCAAGGGCGTGACCACCGAGACCGGCGCCGGCCAGTGGGGCACCGCCCTCAGCATGGCCTGTTCCTACTTCGACCTGGACTGCAAGGTCTACATGGTCAAGGTCAGCTACGAGCAGAAGCCCTTCCGCCGGGAGGTGATGCGCACCTACGGCGCCTCGGTGACGCCCTCGCCCTCCGACACCACGCAGGTAGGCCGGCAGATCCTGGCCCAGCATCCCGGCACCACCGGCTCCCTGGGCTGCGCCATCTCTGAGGCGGTGGAGACCGCCGTGTCCACCCCCGGCTACCGCTATGTGCTGGGCAGCGTGCTCAATCAGGTGCTGCTGCACCAGAGCGTCATCGGTCTGGAGACCAAGGCCGCGCTGGACAAGTACGGCGTCAAGGCCGACGTGATCATCGGCTGCGCCGGCGGCGGCAGCAATCTGGGCGGCCTGATCGCCCCCTTCATGGGCGAAAAGCTCCGGGGCGAGGCGGATTACCGCATCATCGCCGTGGAACCGGCCTCCTGCCCCAGCTTCACCCGGGGCGTGTACGCCTACGACTTCTGCGACACGGGCATGGTGTGCCCGCTGGCCAAAATGTATACCTTGGGCAGCGACTTCATCCCCGCCCCCAACCACGCCGGCGGCCTGCGCTACCACGGCATGAGCCCGGTGCTGAGCCGGCTTTATGACGACGGGCTGATGGAGGCTGTGGCCGTGAAGCAGACCGACGTGTTCCGGGCGGCGGAGCTGTTTGCCCGGGTGGAGGGCATCCTGCCGGCGCCGGAGAGCAGCCACGCCATCCGCGCGGCCATCGACGAGGCGCTCCGGTGCAGGGAGACCGGCGAGGAGAAGACCATCGTCTTCGGCCTGACCGGCACCGGCTACTTCGACCTGGTGGCCTACGAGAAGTTCCACGACGGCAAGATGGACGACTATATCCCCACCGACGAGGAGCTGGCCGCCTTCCGGGCCCGGCTGCCCAAGGTGGAGGCGTAAGGGCGGCGGAGCGCTGCTCTTGACACACAAAAAGAGTGCGCCCCGACAGGATCCTGTCGGGGCGCACTTGCTGCGCATAAGGGGGCGGCTCACCGGCGGCGGTTGCGGCCCCAGAAGGTGTTGTAGCGGTCGGGCACCCAGCCGGGCTGCACGTCCCTGACGGCGTCCGCGGCGGTGATGACGGCGTCGCCGTTGTCCACGTCGATGAGCGTATAGCGGTCGTTGCCCAGGCCCAGCTCCTTCATGTAGCTGAGCTGGCGCAGACCGTGGCGGCTGACGATCCGCTCGATCAGCGTCTCGCCGGCGCCCTGGGGCAGGTTGTAGAGCAGGTCGACGCAGGCATTGTCCACCGCCAGGATGTCCAGCGAGGCCAGGATGCCCACGTCCGGCGTCACCACCGGCTCGGCCTCGGGGCCCTCGCAGTCGCAGGAGACGGACATGTTGCGCATGGTGTTGATGAAGCAGATGCGGGGCGCGAAGTGGTCCACCACGGACTTGGTGCTCTCGCTGATGCGCTCCATCAGCTCGTCCTCGGCGATGCTCCACATGTTGTCGGAGTTGGGATAGGTGTGGATCTCCTTCTTGCCGATGCGCCCGTCGGCGCAGCCGATGCCGATGTTCTTGTTGCTGCCGCCGAAGCCGCCCATCATGTGGCCCTTGAAATGGGTCAGCACTAGCAGCGAGTCGTAGTCCAGCAGACCCTTGCCCACGTGCATCTCGTCAAACCACTTGCCGCCGCGCACCGGCAGCGCGGCCACGCCGTCGGCGTCGGTGATGTCCACGGGGCAGAAGTCCCAGCCGTTGACGGCCAGCGTCCTGCGGTGCTCCTCGGTGGTGTAGCGGCTGCCCTCGTAATAGGTGTTGGTCTCCACGATGACGGCCTCCGGCAGGCGGGAGGCCAGCAGCTCCTTCACCCAGGGGCGGGGCAGGATGTTGGGACCCTCGGCCTCGCCGGTGTGCAGCTTGACGGCCACCCGGCCCGTCAGCACGGAGCCGACGCGGTCATAGACCTTCTGCAGGCCCGCCTCGGACAGGTCGCGGGTGAAGAACACCACGGAGCTGCCGCCCGTGCGCTGTTCATAGGGGACGTACCGGCTGCCGTCGCCTCCGGCCATGGGGTTTGGTGTGCGCATGATGATTCCTCCTTATCAGATGGGGCGCCCCGGGGCGCACTTGTTTGACTGTGTATTCATCCGGCTGCCGCCTCGTCCCGAAGGGCGCGGCGCCGGCGCAGGACGAGCATGGCGAACATGGCATAGACGTACAGGACGGAGATGCCGATGCTGAGCCGGCCGTTTCGATAGGTCAGCGCCATGGCCGCCGCAAAGAGCAACGACAGCAGGAGCCAGCCCAGGAAGGAGCGCAGCACCCCCCGCATCTGCCGCTTGGCGTAGTGAGCGATGAGGGACAGGAAGATATAGTACAGCAGGAAGGACGCGACGATGAGCACGTTCTTGCCCACGTCGTCCACCTCCGGCTCACGCATGAACTCCAGCGCCACAGTGATGTTGTTCAGCGCGACGATCACCACGATGTGGAGCAGCATGTAGCCGTTGCCCAGATCGGTCCGCTCCCGGTCGATGACGTGGTTATAGAGGTAGCCGTAGCTGACGAGGAGACCCGCCACGATGAGGAAGCCCGTCAGGGAGAAGTACAGCGTGTTGACGCCGAAGGGGCCGGTGAAGTAGCCGGCCAGGCTGACGATGCTCTCGCCGAAGGTGAAGACCACCAGCAGCATCACCCGCTCAGTCAGGTGCTCGGGCTCCACCGGCACCAGCCGGTCGAGCCAGTGGGTGAAGAAGGAGGCCGCGAAGCCCAGCAGCAGCGACAGCCAGGACAGCGGGAAATGCACCGCCCCGTACAAGGGGATCGCCGCGAAGACGACGACCGCCTGCCCCAGCAGCAGGAAGAAGTGGCAGCGCAGATGTGCCTGCTCCCACACCGGCCGCGTTCCCCGGCGCAGCTGCCGGAGATAGGCCAGCGCGTGGTTCACCAGGAGCAGGCCCCAGGCCGCGTTGTAGCGGATGAAGTGGCCGTCCCAGTCCAGGCGGGTCCCGTCCGCCAGGTAGTAGAGCAGGTACATGTTGACGAACAGGAACAGGTGGTCCCACACGCCGTTGGTGCCGCAGCGGTTGATGTACAGGGAGCTGAAGTACCACACCTGCAGGATGACCAGCGTGGAGATCAGGTAGGTGAACCAGGCGCCGCCGCCGGGGAAGCCGCCCTCCGCGCTGTGGAGCAGGGCGTTGCTGCGCCCCAGGAGATAGACGAAGATCAGGTCGTAGATCAGCTCGATGTATTCGACCTTTTTTCCGCTCATGTTCCCTGTCAGTTCCGCCATACGATGCGCCTCCGGGCCTGTGTCGATGGCGGTATTATACCACAGGACGGGGCGAAAACACAAGCGGCATGACGGCGCCGGCGGGAAAAAAGAGGGCCGTCCCTTGACGGGAAGCGATGCCAGGGGGTACAATAGAACCGTGGCAAATTGACAGAAGCTGGAAGGGAGTGAGGCTATGCCGCCTCTTGGAAGGGGGTTCGGCCCCCGCGGTTTTCTGACCGATGAGGAGAAGCAGAACCAGCCCAAGATATCCGCCGCGCTGATCCGGCGCATCCTGTCCTACCTGAAGCCCTACTGGTTCCAGTTCCTGCTGGTGTTCGCGGCGATTTTGCTCTCGTCGGTGGTGGGCCTGCTGCCCAGCATCATCACCGGGCGCATCGTGGACGAGGCGCTGGTGGGCCGCAACATGCAGCTGCTGATCCGGCTGCTGCTCCTGGCCTTTGTGACGCTGGCCGCCTCGCAGATCATCGGCGTGCTGGAGAGCTACATCAACGCCTGGATCTCCCAGAGGATCATCTTCGACATGAAGAACCAGATGTACGACCATCTGCAGCACATGCCCCACGCTTTCTTCACCTCGGAGAAGCAGGGCGACATCATCACCCGCATGAACACCGACATCAGCGGCGTCAGCTCGGTGATCTCCGGCACGCTCAGCAGCATCGTCAGCAACGTCGCCGTGGTGGTGACCACGCTGGCGGCGCTGTTCACCATGAGCTGGCGCCTGGCGCTGGTGGGCATCGTGGTGATCCCGCTGCTGATCCTGCCCACCCGCAGCGTGGGCCGCACCCGGTGGAAGATCCTCAGCGACAGCCAGGCCAAGAACGACGAGATGAACCAGCTGGTCAACGAGACGCTGTCGGTCAGCGGGTCGCTGCTGGTGAAGCTGTTCACCAGGGAGAAGCAGGAGTACGACAAGTTCGTCAGGGTCAACGGCGAGGTCACCGCGCTGCAGCTGAAGGAGCAGCGCAGCGGCAAGTGGTTCCACGTGCTGATGGGCATGTTCACCCAGATCGGCCCGCTGCTGATCTACTTCGCCGGCGGATGGTTCATCATCGCCCGGGCCGACACGGCCCTGACGGTGGGCACCATCACCGCCACGGTGGCGCTGGTGAACCGGCTGTACCGGCCCATCGAGTCGCTGCTGAACATCCACGTGGACTTCACCCGGTCCCTGGCCCTGTTCACCCGCATCTTCGACTACTTCGACATGCCCAACCCCATCACCTCGCCGGAGAACGGGAAGAAGCCCGACGTGACCAACGCGGACATCGTCTACGACCATGTGGTCTTCTCCTACGACCCGGAGAAGGAGCTGCTGCGGGACATCCACTTCACCGTGCCCGGCGGGAAGATGTACGCCATCGTGGGGGGCTCCGGCTCCGGCAAGTCCACGGTGGTGAACCTGATCCCGCGGCTGTACGACGTGTGCGGCGGCGCGGTGCGCCTGGCGGGGGTGGACGTGCGGGAGTTCGACCTGAGCTATCTGCGCGGACAAATCGGCGTGGTGACCCAGGAGACGTATCTCTTCAACGGCACCATCCGGGAAAACCTGCTCTATGCCAACGAGCGCGCCACCCAGGCCGACATCGAGCGGGCCTGCACCATCGCCAACCTGCACGAGTTCATCGCCGCCCAGCCGGACGGCTACGAGACGGTGGTGGGCAACCGGGGACTGAAGCTCTCCGGCGGCGAGAAGCAGCGCCTGTCCATCGCCCGGGTGATCCTGAAGGACCCGAAGATCCTGATCCTGGACGAGGCCACCTCGGCGCTGGACTCCATCTCCGAGAGTGCCATCCAGGATGCGCTGGAGGTGCTGATGGAGGGGCGCACCAGCATCGTCATTGCCCACAGGCTCTCCACCATCCTGAAGGCCGACCGCATCCTGGTGGTAAAGGACGGCGTCATTGCAGAGGAGGGCACACACGAGGAGCTGTTGGAGAAAGAGGGCACCTACCGGGAGCTGTATGAGACGCAGTTCCGCCAGGTGCTGGATTATGAAACGGAGCATGAGAAGCATGGAGAACACAAGGAAGGAAAAACTGCTGATCCCGGCCAGCCGCTGTGACCACACGGCCCGGCTCAGCGTACCGGATACCTTTGCCCTGTTCATGGACATGGCCACCGACCACGCCAACGACCTGGGCATCGGCATGGCGGATCTGTCGCCCCGTCATCTGTTCTGGCTGACGGTGAAGACGAAGGTGCGCTTCCTGCGCCGTCCCGCCATGAGCGAGCCGGTGGAGGCGGAGACGTGGCCGGAGCCGGCCGAGCGGATCCGCTGCAGCCGGGATTACCGGCTGCGGACGGGGGAGGAGGTGCTGGCCCTGGGCAAGACCGAGTGGACCGTGGTCAACACGGAGACGGGGAAGCTGCACCCGACCGGGGAGATCTATCCCGCCGGCGTGGAGATGCGGACCGACACCGTGTGGCCGGAGCCCTTCGCCCGGCTGCGGGATGACTTTGACGGCGTCGACGTCTTCGCACGCCACACGGTGTGCTCCACCGACATCGACATCGGCGGCCACATGAACAACGTGGCCTATGTGCGGGCGCTGGCGGGGGCCTTTTCCACCGCTGGGTGGGACGCGCTGGACGCAGGCGAGCTGGAGATCCACTTCAAGGCCTCGTGCTACGAGGGGGATGTGATCGAGATGCAGCAGCGCCGGACGGACGGAGGCCTCGACGTGCGCATGAGCGTGGATGGGCGGACCGTGGTGCTGGCGCGCATCGCCTGAGCGGGCGCGAAAGGCAGAGAAAAGCAGGGGCGGGCGCCGCGGCGCCCGCCCCTGTCCGCGCACGGCGGGGTTGCCAGACGGCGAAATCGTGCTATAATAGCAGCATCCGCCGCTTCAGCGGCGAATCATTCGACGAGAGAGAACACGTATGAAGAAGAAGTCTGATTTTGCGCGGGGCCTGGCGGACGGACTGCCCATCTGCCTGGGCTACCTGTCCGTGGCGTTCGCCTTCGGCATTTTCGCCGTGGGCAGCGGCCTGCGGGTGTGGGAGGCCGCGCTGGTGTCCATGACCAACCTGACCTCCGCCGGACAGCTGGCGGCGGTGCCCATCATGACCGGCGGCGGCTCGCTGGCGGAGCTGGCGGCCTCGCAGCTGGTCATCAACCTGCGCTACGCCCTGATGTCGGTGTCGCTGTCCCAGCGGCTGGACGCATCCATGACCACGCCCCGGCGGCTGCTGGCGGCCTTCGGCAACACCGACGAGGTGTTCGCCGTGGCGGTGTCCCGGCCGGAGCCGGTGGGCGCTCCCTATCTGTACGGCCTGATCCTGCTGCCCTTTCTGGGCTGGAGCCTGGGCACGCTGGCGGGCGCCGCGGCCGGCGAGGTGCTGCCGCCGCTGCTGACCGCCGCGCTGGGCATCGCCATCTACGGCATGTTCATGGCCATCGTGATCCCGGCGGCCCGGGACAGGCGGTCCGTGGCGGCATGCGTGCTGATCGCGGCGGTCCTCAGCTGTCTGTGTCGCTGGCTGCCGCCGCTGTCGGCCATCCCCCAGGGCTTCGCCGTCATCCTGTGTGCCGTGGCGGCCAGCGCCGTCATGGCGGTGATCGCGCCGGTGGAGGCGCCGGAGGGGGAGGAGGCGGAGAAGCGTGCGTGAGGGATCCTTCTGGCTGTACCTGCTGGTGGCGGCGGGGGTGACGTATCTCATCCGCATGCTGCCGCTGGTGCTGGTGAAGCGGCGGATCGGGAACCGCTTCGTGCTGTCGTTCCTCTACTACATCCCCTACGCCGTGCTGACGGTGATGACGGTGCCGGCGGTGCTGTACGCCACCGGCAGCGCGGTCACCGCGGCGGCGGGCGTGGCGGTGGCGGCGGTGCTGGCCTGGCGCCGCCGGAGCCTGCTGACCGTGGCGGCGGGCGCCGTGGCCGGCGTGCTGGCGGCGCAGCTGGTCATCCGCTTCCTGCTGCCGCTGCTGTGAGAAAACGCGAAAAAGGAGCCCTGCAGACGTGATCCGTCCGCAGGGCTCTTTTTCTGTTGCCGCCGTTACTCCTGAACGGAGTGGAAATTGGTGGAGATGCGGGGCTCGGGCACGGGCGGGGCCACACCGGCGGCGCGGCCAGCCTCGATGCAGCGCAGCAGCCAGGCCATGTTCTGTCCCAGCGTGCGCATGGTCTGCAGACCCTCGCCGTCCCGGCGCACGTCGTCGGGGGTGTAGCCATGGACCTGGTTCCAGTACTGGGAGCCCACCACGCACATGCGGCTGATGGTGAAGTATTTGTTCAGCCGGTCAAAGGCGGCGGTGGACCCGCCCCGGCGGCAGGAGACCACCGCGGCGGCCAGCTTGCCGGCCATTTTGCCGCCGGCGGAGTAGAACAGCCGGTCCAGAAAGGCGCACAGCTGTCCGGCGGGGCCGGCGTAGTACACGGGGGAGCCCACCACGATGCCGTCGAACTGGTCCAGCCGGGCGGCGATTTCGTTGACGCCGTCGTCGAAGGCGCAGGCCCCGGCGGTGTCGCAGTGGCCGCAGGCGATGCAGCCGGCGATGGGCTTGACGCCGATGTGATAGATCTCGGTGGCCACGCCGTTCTTCTCCAGCGTGTCGGCCACCTCCCGCAGAGCGGTGTAGGTGCAGCCCGCCTTGTGGGGGCTGCCGTTGATGAGCAGTACCCTGGACATGTGAAGGACCTCCTGTGATGAAATATTTACAAGATCTCCCAGACGAAGACGGCGCTGTCGCTGACCTCCACGTCCGCGGGGGTCAGCTCCGGGGCGGCCTTGGCCAGGCGCACCATGCCGCCGGCCAGGTTGGCGGGGGAGCGGAAGGACTCGTCGCTCCGGCGGCAGACGACCCGCACCAGCGCGCCCAGCGTCACGCCGGAGGCCCCGGCCAGGGCCTCCGCCCGGCGGCGGGCGTCCGCGGCGGCATCCCGCAGCAGCGCGTCGGAGACGGATGCCCGGTCGCGGACGGTGAAGGCCACGTTCAGCTCCGGGTCGGCCTGGGCGGAGGCCACGGCGCCCAGCACGGCACTCAGGCGGGCGGCGCTCCAGTCCAGCGTCAGCGACAGGGTGTGGCCGCAGGTCCAGCCCCGGAACACCCGGCGGCTGTTGCCCTGCTCGTCGTGGGTGTAGTCGTACTCGGGGGAGACGCGGAAATCGGTGGTCTTCAGGTCGTCCCGGTCGAAGCCGGCGGCGGCCAGGGCGCCCCGCAGCGACTCGATGTCGCCGTCGGCACGCGCCATGGCGGCGTCGTACTCCGTGTGGCGGGATTCCAGCGTCATGGTGACGACCGCCTGGTCGGGCGGCAGGGACAGGCGCGCCTCGCCCCGGACGGTGAGGGTGCGTTCCATGGGAATACCTCCTTTTTTTACACGCCCATGTAAGAGAGCAGCAGGGCGCAGGTGTTGCGCAGACCGTCGATGTGGGTGCGCTCGTAGCCGTGGCTGTTGGCGGTGCCGGGGCCGATGGCCCCGTGGCGCACGTCGTGCCCGGCGGCCAGCGCCACGTCGGCGTCGGTGCCGTAGTGGGGGGTGAAGATGTCCATCACGTAGTCAACGCCGGCGGCGATGGCGGCGTCCCGCAGCTCGTTGGTCATCTCCCAGTGGTAGGGATAGCGGGAGTCCTTGGCGAAGATGGACACCTTCCGCTCGTCGGAGGTCTGGTCCGGCCCGGTGGGAGCGATGTCCACCGCCAGGACGTCCCGCACGTCCTCCGGCAGCCAGGCACCGCCGTGGCCGATCTCCTCGTACACGGAGAAGTAGGCGTATACCTGGCGGGCGGGGGTCAGGCGGTTGTCCGCCAGGTGCTTCATAGCCGTCAGCAGCACGGCGGCGCAGGCCTTGTCGTCTACGAAGCGGGACTTGAGATAGCCCCCGGCGCGGACAAAACGGGGCTCCAGCGCGATCATGTCGCCGGTCTCGACGCCCAGGGCGCGGGTGTCGGCGGCGGAGGAGACGGGCTCGTCCAGCACCACGCACACGTTGGTGCGCCAGTCCGGCGCCGCAGAGCGCAGCTCCTCCTCCGTCACGTGGATGGAGTTGGGCGTGCGGCAGACGGCGCCGGTATAGATCCGGCCGCCGCGGGTGTAGACGCGGACGTTCTCGGTGACGGTGTAGAAGGGGTACAGACCGCCCACAGGGCACACGTTCAGCGTGCCGTCGGCGTTGATCCGGCGGACCATCAGGCCGATGTCGTCCAGATGGACCGTCACGGCCAGCGCGTTGCCGGTGCCGCCCAGATCGGCGATGACGCCGCCCTTGTGGAGGGTGCGGCACTCGAAGCCCAGGCGCTGCACCTCGGCGGCCACGTAGTCCTGCACGGCGCGGAACTGGCCGGTGGTGCTGTCGATGGCCAGCAGGTTCTGGAACTGCTGCAGGCAGTAGTCGGTGTCGAAGGGAACCATAGACGGAAGTCTCCTTTGTTGTGTGGTGTGGGGCGGCGGCTTTGGGCGGATCAGAGCAGGCTCTCCAGCTCGTCCACCAGGTCGCCGAACAGGGCCAGGGCGCTGTTGACCGGGTCGGGGGTGGACATGTCCACGCCGGCGATCTTCAGCAGGCTGATGGGGTCGGTGCTGCTGCCGCCGGAGAGGAACCGCTTGTAGTCCGCCACCGCCGGCGCGCCCAGCGTCAGGATCCGGTTGGCGATGGCCACCGCGGCGCTGAAGCCGGTGGCGTACTGGAACACATAGTAGTTGTAGAAGAAGTGGGGGATGCGGGTCCACTCCAGGGCGATGCCCTCGTCGGATACCATGTCCGGGCCGAAGTACAGCTTGTTCAGGGCGTGGTACTTCTCGCTGAGGGCGTCGGCCGTCAGGGCCTCGCCGCTCTCGATCATGCGGCCCATCTGCAGCTCGAACTCGGCGAACATGGTCTGGCGGTACACGGTGCCCTTGAACTGATCCAGGAAGTGGTTGATGAGGTAGGCCCGCTGCCGCCTGTCGGTGGTTTTGCCCAGCAGGTGGCGCATCAGCAGCACCTCGTTGCAGGTGGAGGCCACCTCCGCCACAAAGATCACGTAGTCGGCGGTGTTGGTGGGCTGGTGCTTCGTGGAGTGATAGCTGTGCAGCGCGTGGCCCATCTCGTGGGCCAGGGTGAACTGGCAGTCCAGATTGTCCTTGTGGTTCAGCAGCACGTAGGGGTGTGGCGCGCCGCTGCCGGTGGAGTAGGCGCCGCCCCGCTTGCCCACGTTCTCATACACGTCGATCCAGCGGTTGGCAAAGCCCTCCCGGAGCAGGGCGGTGTAGTCCTCGCCCAGCACGGCCAGCGCCTCCAGCACTGTCTCCTTGGCCTGGTCGAAGGTGATGGCCGCGTCCGCGTCGGCGACGATGGGGGTGTACACGTCGTACATGTGCAGCTCGTCCACGCCCAGCATCTTCTTGCGCAGGGCCACGTAGCGGTACATCTTGTCCAGGTTGTTGTGGACCGCGTCGATCAGGTTCAGATACACCGGCACCGGCACCTCGGTGGCGTCCAGCGAGGCCTCGATGGTGGAGCCGTAGCCCCGGGCGTCGGCAAAGAACTTGAGCTGCTTGAACTGGGCGTCCAGCGTGGAGGCCACGGTGTTTTTGAACTCGCCCATCCGCCGGTAGTAGGCGTCGAAGGCGTTCCTGCGCAGCACCCGGTCGTCGGACGTCAGCAGCGGCACGAAGGTGCCGTCGGTCAGCTGGTGGGTCCGGCCGGCGCCGTCGGTCACGTCGGGATAGGTCATGTCGGCGTTCCGCAGAGTGGAGCTGATGCGGTCGGGGGAATCGGCCATCTCGCCGGCGGCGGCCAGCAGCCGCTCCTCGGCCGGGGAGAGGATGTGCTCCTTCCGCCGGCGGATCTGATAGATGCTGCGGCGGTACGTCTCCAGCGAGGGCTGGGCCGCGTAGAACAGGTTCAGCGTGTCCTCGTCGATGGACATGATCTCCGGGGTGGCAAAGGCGGCGGCGCTCTGGATGGCCACCACAGTGGCCACGGCCTTGGCGCGCATGTCCTGATACGTGCCGTTGCCGGTGTCCTCGTCGCCCTTGCAGTTGGCGTAGGTGTACAGCCGCTCCAGCCGGACGGACACGTCGTCCTGGACCCGGAAGAAGCGCAGCAGATCCTCGGCGCTGCGGCCAAGCGTGCCGCGGAAGGCGGCGATCTGCGCGGGCAGGGCCTTGAGAGACTCGTACTCGGTCAGCCAGGCCGCGTCGCCGCCGGGGAACAGATCCAGCAGGTTCCAGGTCAGTTCCTGGGGCACCTGCTCGCGGGGAAGGATGGGATGATCAGCCATGGGGTTACCTCCTGTATCAATCAATTGTTCTGTACGCATTTTTTACCACAGGTCCGCCAGCGCCCGCTCCGCCGCGGCGGCGAAGCGCTCCAGCCCGGACCGGTCGTCCTCGGTGAAGCGGCCGGGCAGGGGACTGTCGATGTCCAGCACGGCCACAATGCGCCCGCCGGACCGGAGGGGCACCACCACCTCGGACCGGGAGGCGGCGTCGCAGGCGATGTGGCCGGGGAAGGCGTGGACGTCCGGCACCAGCTGGGTCCGGCCGCTCTGTACCGCCGCGCCGCACACGCCCCGGCCGGGGCCGATCTCGATGCAGGCGGGCCGGCCCTGGAAGGGGCCCAGCACCAGCGTGTCGCCCTGCAGAAGATAGAAGCCGGCCCAGTTGATGTCCGCCAGATGCTCCCACAGCAGGGCCGAGGCGTTGGCCAGGTTGGCGATCAGGTGCGGCACGCCGCCGATGAGGCCCTCCAGCTGCCGGCACAGCTCGTTGTAATCGGTCATGGGGATGCTCCTTCCAGAAAGTGGTTACTGCCTTATTATAGCAGAAACACCGCCGGTTGTACAGACATTTTGCAGGGGGCGGGGGAGGCTTGACGGGAGCGGCGAAGGGTATATAATAGGGGCAGAGAACAGTTTTGCACACCGGAGGGGCGGCAGTATGAAGCACAACAGCGTCAAGCGGCGCATCTTTGACATCATCCAGATCGGCAACCAGGAGGATCTGCCCAGCCGGGCCTTCGACATCTTTCTGGTGGCTGTGATCCTGCTGAACATCGCCGCCATGTTCCTGGAGACCTTTGACTCTCTGGCCGCCTGGCGGGGCCTGTTCGAGACGGTGGAGACCGTCACCGTGGCGGTGTTCTGCGTGGAGTACGGCCTGCGGATCTGGACGGCGGAATACCTGTTCCCCGGCGAGAGCCGCGGCCGCGCCGTGTGGCGCTTCCTGCGGTCCTACGACGGCATCATCGACCTGCTGACCATCCTGCCCTTCTTCTTCCTCAGCGGCTTCGTGGTGTTCCGCATGCTGCGGGTGGTGCGCATCTTCCACCTGTTCCGCATCAACACCCAGTACGACTCCTTCAACGTCATCAAGTCGGTGCTGTATGAGAAGCGCAACCAGATCGCCTCCTCCGTGTTCATCATCCTGATCCTGATGCTGGCCTCGTCCCTGTTCATGTACAGCGCCGAGCACGAGGCCCAGCCGGAGGCCTTCCGCAACGCTCTCAGCGGCATCTGGTGGAGCGTCAGCACCATGCTGACGGTGGGCTACGGCGACATCTATCCCGTCACCGTCATGGGCCGGGCCATGGCCATCATCATCTCCTTCCTGGGGGTGGGCGTGGTGGCCATCCCCACCGGCATCATCAGCGCCGGCTTTGTGGAGCAGTACACCAAGATGCAGCAGGAGACGCCCCAGCTGGCCCGGGAGCTGACCGCCATCACCATCACCATGGACAGCGCCTGGATCGGCAAGTCGGTGGAGGAGATCGAGAAGGAGTACGGCGTGGACATCGTGCTGGTGCGGCGCAGGGGCAAGGTGTCTCCCCCCAAGCAGCACTACGCCGTGCAGCAGGGTGACGAGGTGGCGTATCTGTGACGGCGCGTCAAGCGTTGGAGGAGCCCCCGGCGGACCGGTCCGCCGGGGGCTTTTTGTGCGGGGCACGCCGGCGGGGCGCGGTATCTGACCTTATCAAATAATCCGAAACTGGTTATGGCGGAGCGATCAGCTCCGGCGTATGATGGCCCATAGCACGGGGCGCGGGCCCCGATGGGAGGCCGGATATATGAGCAAGAGATTTACGCTGCATAAGATCGCCTTTGTCGCCATCCTGGCGGCGCTGGTGTATGTGGTCACCTTCTTCCGCTTTCCGCTGCTGGGGTCCAAGGTCCACTTCGCCAACGCCATCTGCCTGGTGAGCGGGCTGCTGATGGGGCCGCTGGCCGGCGGCCTGGCGGCGGGGCTGGGCTCGGCCATCTACGACCTGACGCCCGGCGGCTACGACGTGATCCAGATCCTCATCACCTTTGTCAGCAAGTTCGCCATGGCCTGGGTCTGCGGACGCATCGCCTTCGCCCGGGGCCGGCAGGCCGGGCACCACGCCTGGAACATCGCGGCGGCGGTGGTGGGCGCGTGGACCTACGTGGCGCTGTACATGTGCAAGACCTACGTCTACCAGCGGTTCGTCTACGGCTTCCCGCCGGACGCGGTGTGGGCCACGGTGATGGCCAAGTTCCCCGCCTCGGCCATCAACGCCGTGGCGGCCATGATCGCCGCGCCCATCCTGTACACGGCGCTGCGGCCGGCGCTGGAGAAGGCCGGCCTGCTGGAGCGGCTGCGGGCGTAAGGCGCCGGACAAGTAAAAAGAACGCCCCCGGCGGACCATCCGCCGGGGGCGCGTTTTGTGCAGGGGGGGTTATTCGCCCCGCTTTTTCTTGTAGTACTCGTGCAGGATGGCGCACAGCACCACGGAGAGATAGCTCTTTTCAGCGGTGGCGAAGCGGCTGGTGAGGGCGATGGGCACCCGGGCACCCATCACGGCGCCGCACACAGGGGAGTGGGCGTGGATGAGCCAGCTCTTCACCAGCGTGTTGGCGGTGGTCAGCTCCGGGGCGATGATGCCGTCGAAGCCGCCGCCGGTCCAGGGGCATTCGTACTTCTTCATCTTCGCCGCCTCGGGGCTGATGATCAGGTCGTAGGAGATGGGACCCCACAGCTCGCAATCGGCAAAGGGGAGACGGCTCTGCTCATACACCAGGCTCTGGGCCTCCACGGTGTCCTGCATGCGGAAGGTGCCCTTTTCCACCAGGCTCATCAGGGCCAGCTTGGGCCGCTCGTAGCCCAGGGCGTTGAACAGCTCCACCGTGTTGCGGATGATGGCCTTTTTCCGGCTGATGTCGGGGCTGATGATGACCGCCATGTCGGCCAGGGCGATCAGCTTGGGGTACTCGGGCAGGGAGGCCAGCGTCACATGGCTCATGATGCGGTCGCCGTCCCGCAGGCCGGTGTTCCGGTCCATGACGGGGGCCAGGAAGTCGTGGGCCAGGATGCTGCCGCGCATGAGGATGTCGCCGTGGTCCAGCCGGATGGCGTCGATGGCGGCGCCGGCCACGCTGTGGCCCGGCTCGATCTCGATGAGGGTGTGGGGGCGGTCGGTCAGACCCAAGGCCTCCAGCCGCTCGGGCACGCGGCCCTTTTTGCTGACCAGGATGGGATCGATGAGGCCGGTCTCCTGGGCGCGGAACACGCCCTTGAGCATCTCGTCATTGTCGGCACCGGCCAGGACCAGGCGCAGGGGACGCTCCGGATGGGGCGCCAGCGCCAGCAGCTCGTCAAAATTTTTCAGTTCCATAAATCCGTTATTCCTCCTGTCATGATATGTAGAGGGGTGCTTACAGCAGGCTGATGAGGTTCCAGCTGAGGATCAGCCCGGAGAACACGATGGACACGGTGGAGCAGAGCTTGATGAGGATGTTCAGGCTGGGGCCGGAGGTGTCCTTGAAGGGGTCGCCCACGGTATCGCCCACCACGGCCGCCTTGTGCTGCCGGCTGCCCTTGCCGCCGTGGTGGCCGGCCTCGATGTACTTCTTGGCGTTGTCCCAGGCGCCGCCGGCGTTGGACATGAACACCGCCATGGCAAAGCCGGTGACGGACACGCCGCCCAGCAGACCCACCACGCCGGTGGGACCCAGGATCAGGCCGGTGATCAGCGGCACCACGATGGCCAGGATGGCCGGGGCCACCATCTCGTGCAGGGCGCCCTTGGTGCACAGCGCCACGCAGGAGGCGTAGTCGGGATCGGCCTCGAACTCCATGATGCCCTCGATCTCCCGGAACTGGCGGCGGACCTCCACCACCACGGACTGGGCCGCCTTCTGCACGGCGCTCATGGTGAAGGCGGAGAACACGAACGTCAGCATGGCGCCGATGAACAGACCCACCAGCACGGAGGGGCTGGTCAGGGTGAAGTTCAGCGTCTCGGCGGTGCGCTCCTGCACGATGTTCACGTAGGACACCAGCAGCGCCAGCGCCGTCAGGGAGGCCGAGCCGATGGCGAAGCCCTTGCCGGTGGCGGCGGTGGTGTTGCCCAGGGAATCCAGCGCGTCGGTGCGCTGGCGGACGGACTCGGGCATCAGGCTCATCTCGGCGATGCCGCCGGCGTTGTCGGCCACGGGGCCGTAGGCGTCGGTGGCCAGGGTGATGCCCAGGGTGGACAGCATGCCCACGCCGGCGATGCCGATGCCGTACAGGCCGCGGTTGAAGGACTCGGTGAAGGAGCCGGAGCCGTCCACGATGGTGACGGAGCCGCCGGCGGCAAAGTAGCTGATGAGCACGGCGGCCGCCACGATGAGGATGGAGGTCAGCGTGGAGCGCAGACCCAGGGAGATGCCGCCGATGATGATGGTGGCCGAGCCGGTCTCGGACGCGTCGGCCAGCTGCTGGGTGGGCTTATAGGTGTCGGAGGTGTAGTACTCGGTGAAGTAGCCGATGGCGCAGCCGCCCACCAGGCCGCATACGATGGCCACGTACACGCCCCAGTTGCCCACGATGAAGTAGGTCAGCGGCGCGGCCAGCACGGCGCTGAGGCCGGCGGCGGTGTAGGTGCCGGTGCGCAGGCTGCGCAGCAGGCTCTCCTGGGTGGCGTCCTCCCTCGTCTTGACCAGGAAGGAGCCGATGATGGAGCAGACGATGCCGCACACGGCCAGCGCCATGGGCAGCAGCATGCCGGCGAAGCCGTAGCCGCCGGCGGCGCCCAGGGCGAAGGTGGCCAGGATGGAGCCCACGTAGGACTCGTAGAGGTCGGCGCCCATGCCGGCCACGTCGCCCACGTTGTCGCCCACGTTGTCGGCGATGGTGGCGGGGTTGCGGGGGTCATCCTCCGGGATGCCGGCCTCCACCTTGCCCACCAGATCGGCGCCCACGTCGGCCGCCTTGGTGTAGATGCCGCCGCCCACGCGGGCGAACAGGGCCATGAAGCTGGCGCCCATGCCATTCATCACCATCACGTTGCCGATGGCGGTGGGATCGGTGACGCCGAAGGCGTAGCGCAGCAGGAAGAACCACAGCGTGATGTCCAGGATGCCCAGACCCACCACCGTGAAGCCCATGACCGAGCCGGAGGAGAAGGCCACCCGCAGACCGCGGTTCAGGCTCTCGCTGGCGGCCTGGGCCGTGCGGGCGTTGGAGTTGGTGGCGATCTTCATGCCGATGTAGCCGGAGAGCATGGACCACACGCCGCCGGTGATGAAGGCGAAGGGCGTGAACTTGGACAGCATCTGCCCGTCGGTGGCGAAGGCCATGATGAGCAGCAGCACAAACACCACCGCGAAGACCTTGAACACGGTGGTGTACTGGTGCTTCAGATAGGCGTTGGCGCCCTCCCGGATGGAGGCCGCGATCTTCTGCATGGTCTCGTTGCCCTCGGAGAAGGACATGACCTTACGCCGCTGCAGCGCGGCGAATACCAGCGCGATGAGCGCCCCCGCAAAGCCGATGAAAAAGTAATTCTCCATAGTTTTCCTCCTTATGTCTGCCGGGAGCGGGCCGCAGCGCGCCTGTTCCGGAGCGCGGAGCGGCCGGGTCTGTCTCCCACCGGGCAGCTTTTGTATCTGAAGTATTATAGCATCGGGTTTGCGAAATTACAAACATAATCTTTCAAAATTGGTATAACTTATTCCGATAGCTGACAAAAGCCAGGCTGAACCGCAGGCGGGGAGGGCAAAACTTCCATCTTCTTCCTTGACGGTGGCGGGACCGCCCGTTATAATATGTACCGTATAACCTGTGCCGTACAAATACCTGCGGGCGGATCCCGGACGGGCCGTCCGGCGCGGGAGCGAAGGAGAGGACGATATGAGGTATTTGAGAAGAGCGGCGGCTGCTTTGCTGGCCCTTGTGATGGCGCTGTCCCTGGCGGGGGGCGTGCGGACGGCCGACGCCGCCGAAACGGGCGTCAGCCTGACCTGCGAGCGCACCGGCGACACGGTGACTGCGGCGCTGGTGGCGGACCGTGAGCTGAATCTGGGCGGACTGTCCGGCACCTTTGCCTATGACGAGGAGGCCTTTGAGTTCGTGTCCTGCGACTCCGGCATTCTCAGCGTGATGTGCAACCCGGACACCAGAAAGTTCATAGCGGACTGTGCCGACGACCTGCATGTGCCGGCCGGCACACAGCTGCTGTGCTTCACCTATCGGACGGCGGCAGGCTTCAGCGAGGATGAGGCCTATCCCCTCACGGTGGACCTGGACGTCATCTATGACTTTGACCTGACCGACTACGCCTGGAGCAAGGGCCTCTCCGTGACGGCGCAGGTCGGCAGCGCGGCGCTGCCCGCCGGCGGAGCGGAGAGCGCCTCGCTGACGGTGGGCGTGGACAGCGGCACCCGCGAGTTCTCGCCCTTTTACCCCTCGGACTTCACCATGGGGCAGTGGGTGACCGGCCTGACCCAGATCCCGCTGCTGACCACCGACCGGATGGGCGCCGTCGTCTTCCACGCCGCCGGCGGCGAGACCGTCACCTACGGCGGGGAGCCCTATACCTACTACGGACCGGCGGATCTGACCGTCACCGACAACGGTGACGGCAGCGTGACCTGCGACTTCACGCTGCGGCAGGATCTGACCTTCTCCGACGGCGTACCCGTCACGGCGGACGACGTGATTTTCAGCATGTACGTGCTGGCCGACCCCGCCTATGACGGCGGCAGCGGCTTCTGCAATGCGCCCATCCGGGGCCTGAGTGAGTATCGCACCGGCATGGACCCCCTGAGAAATCTGCTGGTCCGGGCCGGCCGTGACAACACCGATTTCACCTACTGGACGGCGGACGTGCAGACGGCCTTCTGGACCGAGTACGACGCTGCCGCCGCTGCGCTGGCCCAGGAGATCGTGGACTACTGCGTGGCGAACTACGACGCTGCGGACGTGGCCTCCGCCGCCGGGATGTGGGGCTACAGCCTGGACGAGGGCGCGGATATCGAAGACTTTGCCGCCGCGCTGGAGGAGGCCTACGGCGACCAGATCGCCGACCTGTTCAAAGTGGAGAGCGTCGGCTCCGGCCTGTATGATCTGTTCCCTACCTATGATGACTATGGCACACTCATCACCCACGGGACATCCGCCGCCGGCATCAGCGGCATCCGTAAAACGGGTGACTACGGCGTGCAGGTGGTGCTGGAGGATCCCCAGCCTGCCGACCTGCTGGGGCTGCAGATCTGCATCGCGCCCCTGCACTACTACGGCGATACCGCCAAATACGACTATGACAGCGACCGCTTCGGCTTCGACAAGGGCGACCTGAGCGGCGTGCAGGCCAAAAACGCCGCGCCGCTGGGCGCCGGTGCTTACCGGTTCGTCTCCGCAGACGGGGCGTCGGCGGTCCTGGCTGCCAACAGCGGCTACTACCGCGGCGCGCCTAAGATCTCCGGTATCACGCTGACGGCGGGCAGCTGGTCGGCCGGCGACATCGTCACCGGTACCATCGACCTCTATGAGGCTCCCATGTACGGCACCGCCATGGACGACGTCCGCGCCGCCAACAGCAACGGCGAGCTCAGCGGCGACCGGATCATCACCCGGCTCATCGACAACACCGGCTACGGCTACGTGGGCATCAACGCCGACCGGGTCAGCGTGGGCGGCGAGCCGGGCAGCGCGGCCTCCAAAAACCTGCGCAAGGGCATCGCCACCGTGCTGGCGGCCTACCGGCAGGAGGGCATCGACAGCTACTACGGCGGCCGGGCCAAGGTGATCGACTATCCCGACGTCTCCTGGGCTGCGCCCCGGCCCGGCGACAGCAGCTATGAGGCGGCCTTCTCCACCGATGTGAACGGCGCGCCCATCTACACCGACGGCATGACCGACGCGCAGCGGCACGACGCCGCGCTGGCGGCGGCGCGGGGGTTCTTCGAGGCGGCCGGCTACACCGTGGAGGACGGCCGGCTGACCGCCGCACCGGAGGGCGCCTCCCTGCGCTATGAGGTCCTGATCCCCGGCGGCGGCGACGGCGACCACCCCATCTACGGCTTTTCCACAGAGGCGGCCGCCGCGCTGGAGACCATCGGCCTGACCCTGGCCGTCAACGACCTGACCGGCAGCGCACAGCTGTGGGAGGCTCTGGACACCCAGCAGGCCCAGCTGTGGGCCGCGGCCTTTGGCGCCGTGCAGGATCCCGACCTGTATCAGATCTACTACAGCGGCGTGGGGGGCGGCAATGCGCCCGGCGGCAGCCAGTATATGTTCTCCATTGCCGACGCGGAGCTGGATCAGAAGATCCTGGAGGCCCGCTCTGTCTTCGATACGGGCGAGCGCAAGGCGCTGTACGGCCGGTGCCTGGACATTATCCGCGACTGGGCCGTGATGCTGCCCGCCTATCAGCGGATCGGGGGCGGCCTGTGCTTCTCCGCCGAGCGGCTGGCGGAGGATACCCTGCCGGCGGCGGGCCCCTTCTGGACCTGGGTCGACGAGATCGAGAGGCTGGAGATGGCGGATGGCTCGACCGGCGCGGCAGCGCCGGAGATCACGGCGGAGCCTGTGAGCGTGACGGTGAACGAGGGAAAGACGGCCACGTTCACGGTATCGGCGAGGGGCGATAATCTGACGTACCAGTGGTATTACCGCACCAGCTCCACCGGGACATGGACGGCGGTGAGCGCGGCCAGCGGGAAGACGGCCAGCTACAGCCTGACGGCGGCGGCGCGGCACAACGGATATCAGTACCGTTGCCTGGTGAAGAACGCGGCGGGGCATGTGTACACCGGCATCCGGACGCTGACGGTGGTGGCGAAGCCGGTGATCACGACGCAGCCGAAGAACGCGACGGTGAACGAGGGGAAGACGGCCAAGTTCACGGTGGCGGCGACGGGCGATAATCTGACGTACCAGTGGTATTACCGCACCAGCTCCACCGGGACATGGACGGCGGTGAGCGCGGCCAGCGGGAAGACGGCCAGCTACAGCCTGACGGCGGCGGCGCGGCACA